>JAPLKO010000040.1 GCA_026388015.1 Candidatus Firestoneibacteriota bacterium
TTATTTTTTATGGTATCCTTTTTTATTTTATCCTGAAGTTTCATTATGCCCTGTATGAGATTTTCCGGACGGGGCGGACATCCTGCGACATAAACATCCACAGGAATTACTTTGTCCACGCCTTTTACCACAGAGTAGGAATCATAGAAAGGGCCGCCTGTATTGGAACAGCTGCCCATTGAGATAACGTATTTGGGTTCACCCATCTGGTCGTAAAGTTTTTTGAGCCTCGGAGCCATTTTCTTGGTTAAAGTGCCCGCTACAAATATAAGATCCGCTTGCCTGGGAGTCGGTCTCGGGAACACCCCGAACCTGTCCAGGTCATATTTTGACATATTTGCAGATATCATTTCAAAAGCGCAGCAAGCCAGACCAAACGTCAAAGGCCAGAGTGAGTTCGTCCGCGACCAGTTAATAAACCAGTCCGCAGAAGTTATGACAAACCCGCCGCCGGGAAACTTCTCTAATATATATGGTGCTTCATCAAGCAAAATACCCATTTATTTCTGCTCCTTATCAAGTAAAAGAAGGACTCCGCAAGTAATCATTCCAAACATAGCAACCACATCACCAATAACCTTAGTAAACCTGTTACCGATAATCCCACCAAGCATAAATACCAACGCGATATAAAGAAGCGCCTGCCCTATCTTTTTTTCTTTTGTCATCACAATGATTAACCCTCTAAACGAAAAAACAAACCGCCCATAACAGGCGGTTTTGCCTTATATTATAATTCTACCATTTTAAGATATTTTTTTCAAATGTAATAACTGCTTGTAGAATAAGCCGAATCTCGCTGTATTTGGTTATTACAGTGATATATGTTTCATTAACTCTTTGAGGTTTGGTTTTACTGTTATGGGGGTTTTGGAGACTTTTATGGCCCGGTCGGGGTCTTTTAGACCGTGGCCGGTCAGGATGCAGACTACTTTTAGTTTTTTACTGCCGGCTCTTTTTGAGAAGTACTTTTGTCCGGAAAGTTTGATGACTCCGGCTATGGAGGCGGCGGAGGCGGGTTCGCAGTAAACGCCCTCGGTACCTGCTATAAGTTTATAAGCGGCGACTATTTCGTCGTCACTCACCATATCAATAAGACCTTTGGATTCATCCCTTGCGGCTTCTGCTTGTTTCCACGAGGCCGGATTGCCTATCCTTATAGCGGTCGCCAGGGTCTCAGGCTTGTCTATCGGGTACCCACGGACAATCGGAGCAGAACCTTCAGCCTGGAAGCCGAGCATTACAGGAGTTCTTTTTATTCTGCCTGCAGCTTTAAACTCTTTATAACCTTTCCAATAAGCCGTTATATTTCCGGCGTTACCTACGGGTATGGCGTGAAAGTCAGGAACAAAGTTCTCGCAGATTTCGAATGCGCCGGTTTTCTGACCTTCTATTCTGTAAGGATTTATGGAGTTAACCAGCGTAATAGGGTATTTTGCCGAGATTTCTTTTACTACATTCAAAGCATCGTCAAAGTTACCGTCAACGGCAAGTACGGTTGCGCCGTGCATAAGCGCCTGTGTAAGCTTTCCGAGAGCAATCTTTCCCGCAGGAAGGATTACAACACATTTCATACCGGCTCTGGTCGCATAAGCTGCGGCAGAGGCAGAGGTGTTTCCGGTGGAGGCGCAGATAACGGCTTTGGAACCTTCCTCTTTTGCTTTGGATATAGCCATAGTCATACCGCGGTCTTTAAAAGAACCTGTCGGATTCATACCTTCATACTTAACGTAAAGTTCGATATCTTTGCTTATCTTTCTTTCCAGATTATAAGCCCTGATAAGCGGGGTGTTCCCCTCGCAAAGAGAAATAACGGGTGTTTTTTTACTGACCGGGAGGAATTTCCTCCACGTTTCTATCAAGCCTTTGTAAATTTTTATTTCGTTCATTACTCCCCCTTTTCGATGCGCAGAGCCAGGGTCTTTTCTTTGGTAACGGAAAGTTTGTCTATCTCTGCCAGGGCTTTTCTCATCTCTTTTTCTTTTGCTTCGTCAGTGGTAATAATTACCGGAACCTTACTCCCTGAATCCTGCTCTTTTTGATCAACTGAAGAGATGCTAATACCGTATTTTGCCAGAACTCCGGCTATCTTTGCAAAAACGCCGGGTTTATCAAGAACGATAAATCTTAAAAAATACCTGAACTTTATCTCATCGATGGGCTTAATCTTTATTTTTGACTTTCCTTTTTCAAAAAAGACACTCGGGACTCTTCCCGCGATGCCGTTAATAATATTTCTGGAGATGTAGATAATATCGCTTACAACCGCAGAAGCGGCTGAAGCTCCGCCGGCGCCCTGCCCGTAGAACATAACGGGGCCGACAGCATCGCCGACAAAATAAACAGCGTTATAAACATCATCCACAGCAGCCAGCTGATGTTCACAGGAGATAAGAGCAGGATGCACCCTGACATCAAGCTCTCCGTCTGCGGCTTTGGCAATTGCAAGGAGCTTTATAACATACCCCAGCTCTCTTGCATTGAGCATATCTTTTCTGGTTATACGTGAAATACCTTCAACGTAGACATCCTTGAGATCAACCACCGTATCAAAAGCGATAGAAGAAAGTATGGCAAGCTTATTCCCCGCATCTTTCCCTTCAAGGTCGGTGGAGGGGTCCGCTTCGGCATAACCTTTTTTCTGGGCATCTTTCAAGACCTCGGCAAAATCTTTTTTATCTTCGAGCATACGTGTAAGAATATAATTAGTTGTGCCGTTCACAATACCGTAGATGGATTTAATATTATTTGCCGCCAGACCGTCATGAAGAGCCTGAATAACCGGAATCCCGGCTCCTACGGAAGCTTCAATATAGACATCCACTCCGTTCTTTTTCGCCGTCTCCATTATCTCTTCCCAGTATTTTGCCAGTACAGCTTTATTGGCAGTTACGACATGCTTACCGTTATTCAAGGCATCTATGATAAACTTGTGAGCGGGTTCAACTCCCCCGATAAGTTCGACAACAATATCTATCTCCGGATCATTAATTATCCGGTAGGCATCCGTGGTGAGTATTTTTTTGTCAATCTTTATGCCCCGGCTCGTAGTAATATCTTTATCCGCAATCCACTTGACAATTATTTTCCCGCCGGCGCGCCGGCTTACTTTGGCGTTATTTTCATTGATTATTTTCACCGCCGAAGCTCCGACAGTCCCAAAGCCGATTAGACCTACTTTTATATCATTCTTCATAATATTTCCCCTTTAAAAAGCAATAAAACCGTATGTTTATTTTACCAGAAATTGAGGGGGTTTTAAAGCGGCAAAATGAAACGAAACTAACCTTTGTTATGCCTGCGTATTATTTCAAGCGTTATAAAATAGGAAACAACCGAAAAAACAAGAGATATCAGAATATTCCCAAGCATATAGGCGTAAAAAGCCGGGCCGAGCGCCTTAAAGATCCTGCCGGTTTTAAGTTCCGCAAGAATAAACTCTCTTTCCGCGCCAATCAAGCCGCTGCCAATAATGGCGGAAAGCATCCAGAAAAACGGTGTTGTCAGGGGATTCATAATAAGACTTCCGGCAACAGCCGCCGCCTTATTAATTTTAAAAAGCACGGCAATACCATAGGCAAGAAGCAAACCCAGGCCAAAAGTAGGGAAAATACCGAGAAAAACACCTACAGCAACCCCCGCGCCGACTTTAGAGGGCGTATCATTTGCCCTTACTATTTTGAGATACATATATTTAATAATTCTTTTGTAAGCTGATTTTTTAGTATTTGTTTTAGGCATATTTTCCTGTTATTTTGAAAACGCCAGATAACCGAGCACTGCTAAATTGACACCCGGGAGCATCATTAGAATACCTAACCAGTTTTCTTTACCCCGGGCTTCGGCTATTCCTATCGCGAGCACCAGAAAGGCTACAATATTCACAACCGGAACAAAGCAGAGCAGCGCCCACCAGACAGATTTCCTTGAAATATTAGCGATTAAAAAAATATTTACCAGAGGAATCCAGGCCAGCCAGCCGTTTTCGGTACTGGTCTTCTTGGCAATTAACTGAAGGCAGACGGCTATAAAAGCATAAACCGCGAAAAGCGCAAAAAGAAAAAACAAAAAATAGGAGCCCAGCATCGCCAGCATCCCGCCTGAGATATTTTCCGGACTTGTTATACCCATCTTTCCCTCCCCGGATAATTTATTTAGTTTGATTATAAACGATTCTTTATTTTATTACCATTACAAAATAGCGGGATAATTAGAATTGACGGGTCAAAAGCCGGCAGAAAAAGAGAATCTATGTACATCCGCAAAGCCGTCATTGTCCATTGCAAAGGCATAATCTATTATGTAATTCTGATAAGCCACGCCAAAACCTGCGGTCAAATCTCCGTTATTTATTCCGAGACGGAGAGCAAAATTTTCATTTACCATATATTCACTGCCCAGCCTGTATCTAAAAGTCAAAACAGTATCACTTTCTATATCCACAGAAACAGATATTTTTTCATGGATAATACTCTGCGCCGCGCCGAAAACAAAAAGGGTTTTAACGTAGTCTGTCCTTCCGCCGGACCAGATAATACCCGTATTAATATCTTTTATGGTCAGACCTGCCGAGAAGTACGGGCCAAAAGGTTTACAGATCATTCCAAGATCTGCGCCAAAACCTTTGCCTGTGATATCTTGCGCAGAGGCGTAGTAGTATTTCAAACTGAGGCCTGCCTGCACGCCCGCCGGCAAAATATTTGCATAACTCACGGAAAGAACTCCCGCATTGTACTCAATATCTCCCGTCGGGAAACCCGAAGCATTCCGGCCGTCTATGCCGCTCACTCTAAAATAATGCAAGCTTATACCTGCAGAGCCTGCTCCATTTTCCATTTTTTCATAAATCCCGGCATAGCCAAGCAGACGGCCATGTTCCATATTGCTGAACATTCCCGTGAAATGCGTTTTGTAAATATCCAGTTTTACCAGACCGGCTGGATTCCAATACAAAGCAGAAGTATCATCGGCAAGAGCGGTAAAAGCCCCGCCCAGCGCCAGGGCTCTAGCACCCGTTCCTGCCGAGAGAAATGAAAACGAGCCGGAAGTTTCCGCAAAGCAAAAACACCCGAGCATGAGAGCAAGGTATATATTTTTTTTCAGCATCGTCGCCTACCTTATTATGGATAACTTCTTAATCGGGAACTTTATAGTATTCCCTTTGTTTCGGAGTTTTACGGAATAATAGTACACGCCGGTCGGAACCCGTGAAGCATCCCAGCTTGTTTCACGAAAACCGGTTAACGTCTGGTCGGACTCGAGAGCAGCAACTCTTTCGCCTGCCGGGTCATAAATATCAATAACCACTTCTGAAGGAACCTCCACCCTGTAGACAAAAGTAACAGTTCCCGTCCGGCACGGATTGGGATAGGAGGCCGGCCCGTCCGCGCTTACATTCTGAAGAGCACTTATTGTTTTATCCAGGGTTACTGACGGTGAAGTTTTTGAAAGCGCGGCAACTTCAGTTTCACAAGGATTAAAGCCTGCTTTATATATTTTTATTTTGTAGTTTCCAAAAGGCACCTTACTAAAAGTATAATTTCCCGTCTTATCCGTACGGTCTGATCTAAACACCAAGAGACCGGCCATAAGCTCCAAACGGGCGTCTTGCAGAGGTGTTTTCCCGTCTGTATCAAACACCCTGCCGCAAATTACACCGGAGGTGCTTATGCTTATCTTTTTCGAAGCCGTTGCGCTTTGATTACCCGCATTATCTTCAGCAAGAACATGCAGATACCATTCCCCGTCTGCAATTTTGTCGAAAGACACCACAAGCCCGTTTTTAAACGACCAGTTACCGCTAAAGCTTTCCACCGGATTTCTGTTTAGAATATAGTAATAACCTTTTACCCCTGTCGCCCCTCCGGCCGGCGCCTTCGGATCCTCAGCTTCCACCCAGAAAAAATCCGGGCTGTTATCGGCACTTACGGAAACCTCAGGATGCGAGGAGGAACCCGGGACCGGCAGAGTCGGCGGCACAGCATCGCAGACCGCGCTTGCCTGATTATTGCCGAGCTGTTGTTCATTGGCAGAATTATCAACTCCTTGAGCGGTGTAGTAGTATTTTTTTCCGTCTGCCAGGCCGTTGCTTAAGTACTCTGAATAAATTCCGGCAATTGTATTACCTTCGGGATTTACCTGGCTTCCTTTGTTCCCAAAGTCTTCCGACCTGTATATTCTATAATAAGATATTCCGGTCAAGGGCTGCCAGCTAAGTTCTATTTTTCCGCCGGATTTTGAAACTGCCGTTAGCGAGGTTACGGAGGTGCTTAAGCTTTTTGAAAGCGCAGGAAGTATAGTATTTCCCAAAACACTTTCGTTTCCGGCTAAATCCACGGGTTGCACTCTGTAATAATATGTGATTCCAAAAATAAGCCCGGCGGTATCAGTAAACGCCGTATTGTCGAGCTCCGAGAGCAGGCTTCCATTCTCCGTCTGCCGGACTGACCTGTAAATACGATAACCTTTTACAAAAGATTCATTATCAACTGCGCTATTCCAGGTAAGCCTTATATTCCCGTTTAGCAGGGTCTCGGCAGCAATATTTTTTGCAGCACAAGGAGGCGTATCGTCAATGTTGACCGTAAAATACCAGCCATTATTAATTTCATAATGCCCGGAAGAAAACCCGCCGCCAAACGCCCCAAGATCACCGCTGACAATATAATTTGAAGAAGAGGCTGCAGATATCCGCCCGCTGCTCTCACCTTCGAAATATAAATCATAAGTTAAAGAGGAACAAACACCCTGCAACAGGGAAGCAGAAAAAAACAATAATATTAAGATCTTCATAATCACCTCATGAGTAATATTTTTTTAACTGCCTGCGCAGAAGCTCCGGTCTGATAAGTTTTTGCTTTCAGCCGGTAGAAGTAAACGCCGTTTGCCCAAGCGTTGATATCCAGATCCGTAATTTCGTTAAGACCTAAAAAAGCTTCTTTATTTAAGGCAGCAATAAGGTCTCCGGCTTCATTAAACACTGTCAATTCCACCTTTGCAGAATCAGAGACAAAGTACCTGATAACCGGTTTTTGTCCGGTTCTGACCGGATTTGGCGCGGACCAAACCTCGCTTTCCGGCAGAAGAGAAGTATTTTTGATGAGCAAACTAAAATGTGAAGCTGCGCTCCAGTTACCCAGCGCGTCCACGGCTTTAACATGAAGGTACCAGCTCCCGTTTTCCGTCTTGGGAAAAACAAGGGAACCCGAGGTACAGTTAATAAGCTCCGTCGGGACCGTAGCCGGATTATTATCAAAAACCCAGCTAAACCCTTTTACCCCTGTGCCTCCGTCATTATCAGAAGCTTCCAACAAAAACATGGGGCAATTATTATTGCTGCCGTCCCCGGAGGGGTGAGAGGTGGTGCTTTTTATGAGAACCGGAGACGGAGCAGTGGAATCCTTTACTCTAAACATTATCTGCCCCGCTTCTTTATAAAGCAGCTGCAGATTTCTTTTAAAGGCGACAAGGAGGAGCCTGCCGGGCAGAGTGAGCTCACTTAACACGGTTTCGGCGGAAAAAGTCACTCCTCCGTCTTTGCTTTCCGAAAAATATATTTTATGCCCGCCGGTTCTATCATCCGACCAGACTATATTTATTTTTCCGTCTGTATCCGCTGCGACAGAGGGATTCTTTGCTGCGCCCGTGTTATTTGTCGAAACTGTCTTTTCCATCTCCCAGCCCGAAGCTATGTATTTTCTAAAGTATATTTTGCCGGACTGTTCCCAGACCGCATACACTTTACCAGAAATATCTGCCGCGCAGGAAAGAGAAGCAAGACCTGTGGAGGAAAAACTGTTCTCGGCGCTCCAAGTAAGACCTCCGTCGCTGCTGGTAGAGTATTTCCCGATATTTGTTGCGTTGTTTTGCCAGAGGATAAGCAAAGTATTGCCGGTTTCACACACAAAAGGATTTTCCGAAGACAGACCGCCTATTGTTTTTGAAGCGGACCAGTTCGTCCCGTTATTAAAGCCTTTTTTATAATAAACAACGCCGTCTTCAATCCATACCGCATGAACAAACCCGCTGCCGCCCGCAAAAATATTTACAAAAGAACAGTTTCCGCCGTTGCTAAGCTCTATCTTGTCGCCGGTCAAATCTCTCTTGAATAAGACCCGGTAAACCCCGTTATTATTATCCAGCCACGCATTATAAACAAAGCCGTTATTCCCGCAAACAAAAGGAGAAACCGCATCATTGTTTTCCGTCGAAAGAAAAATATTAAAAGACCAGGTCAGCATATTTTCTGTGGAATTTTTGAAGTAAATCCCGTAATTTGCGCTTCCCCCGTTAACGGCATAAGAAAATAAGCCGGTTCCTTTATCAGCAGTAACTGAATAGGCAAAATCTTGTATACTTCCGGCGGCACTAGTTATAGGGGAGGGCTCAGTCCAGCCGGTCAGGGCCGGCAATTCAAATACAAATATAAAAATAAATAAAAATAAGTAAACGATTTTCATAGTGCCCCCTTGAGCACAAGACATTAGGCAAAATAACCAATAAATTCAATAAACGTACAGAGTTAAGATATTAGCGTTTTGTGATTATTTCAGCAACCCCTTGTATTATAATGTATTATATCAGAAATTTCCTACAGGTCAAGAAAATACTTGTTAATTACGTCTAGGGCTGCAAGTTATTTTACTTTTTTTGTTCTTTCGCCCATTTTGCTATTTCTTTAAAACGCTCTATAATATTCAAATGTTGGGTGCATTTTTTCTCACACTCCCCGCATTCCGTGCACGCCTCAACGGCTTCAGGCGCCAGTCCCCAATGGAACTTCATAAACCCGAAATATCTTTCCCGATCGACCAGTATGTCCTGATTGTACGCCAGCATATGCTTGGCAACGTCAACTCCGGAAGGGCACCCTTCACAATAGTTACACCCAGTGCAAAGCTTATCCATAGATAAGCTTAGGTTTTTCTTAATCTCTTCCTTTTTGCTTTCCGGGAACTCTTTTATGTTTTCTCTCGCCTCCGTATCGGCAATTACCTCTTCTATAGTCGCCATCCCGCAAAGCGCCACAGTTATTTCTTTATGAGAGAGTAGAAACCTGAGCGCCGCCGCCGTTACAGTAGCATCATCCGGATTCCGGATATAATCAAAATATTCCGCTTTTTTGGGTATGGCGCCCCCGCTTAAAGGATTCATAACTGCAACTCCCAGACCCTGTTCGCAGGCAGCCTTTAAACCCTCCTGTCTAAAAGGAAAGTTAAGTATATTATAACCGAGCGTAACACCCTCAAAAACTCCGTCCCGTACAATTTTTGCTATTTCATCTCCTCTACAGTGCGTAGAGAATACAAGATGCTCTATTAGTCCTTCTTTCTTTGCTCTTAGAGCCGTATCATAAGCTCCGTCTTTTTTTATGCGCTGCCTATAGATATCCAGAGTGTTGACTCCCCAAATATGGAAAAAATTTATCTTTTGAACATTCATGGTTTTAAGCGAGGTTTCAAGATTCTCTCTAAGTTTATCCCCGTCACTTGCGTTGCTTTTTGTGGAGACATAGAAAGGTTTGGGCATATTCTTAAAAGCGTGTCCGAAGATAACTTCGCTCATATGCTGGTTATAGGAGGGAGCGGTGTCAAAATAATTCACCCCGAGTTCACTTGCTTTTTGAAGCAGCGCCGCGCACTTATCCAGATCGTAGGTTTCGCCGTCTTTCAGAAAGCGCATCCCGCCAAAACCGATGACGGATATTTTTTTACCTGTTTTGCCGTACTCTTTGTAAAGCATATTCACCCTGTCTGCTTCTTTCTCCGGATATAAAAAGAGGAACAGTCATTTCCGGTTGTACAAAAAACCCTCTTTCGACTGTTCCCCGCTTTAAATCTTAACCGGGACTCCGTTTTTAGTCTTACCCCTAACTTACGGCCGCCCTTTCTTTTTTCCGTTCAGCCTCATCGCCACAAGTTCTTTCTCAAAATCCACTCTCACAACGGAGAGGGACTCATCCTTTCCTTCTTTTTCCTGTTTTACCCACACCCCGTGACTATCTTTTTTGGTAATAGCCTTTTTGAGATAATAGGCCACTTCTTGAGGATCCACCTTTTTATTATCCTGCATCCTTCTAAGCAGTTCGTGTACTTCTTTTATATTCTTTGGCTCTGCCATTGTTCTCGTTCCTTTTATCTAAAATTTACCGTTAACACCTGCATTCAGCCTCGCAACCGGCAATCTTACTTTACGGTGCAATTCACTATATGACCGCCGGCTTCGTCGACCTTTATCTTCCAGTCTTTCAGAGTTTCAAGTTTTGCGGCTATCAGCTGGGCATTGCCGTATTTCAGGGTCAATTCCACCTGCGCCAGACCATCCACGTAATCCCTGGTCCTGGTATCAGAAACTCCGTCGAAGTATCTTACGGCTTTCCTGAATTCTTCTAATTTGCTCAGGCTTGTTATTCCTCTTACATTTAACAATACTGTTACGCTCTCATACAACTTGGCGGCTATTTCCGAGGCGAACTTTTTACCGGCTGCTTCGGCAACTTTGGCAGTCAATTTTGCGGCAGCAGCTTCAGCGGAAAGATCCCAGGTGCTTTCGGTGCCGGAAACAGCAGTAAGCAGATCTCCGGTCGTACTTTTTATTACTTTAATATTGTAAATGACAGAGCAAAGTATTGTATCCTTGAGAAATTCCGAAGGATTTGCTTTGGTAACAGCCGAGAAACTGCCGATTACGGAAACATCGGCATCAAATTTTTTTCCGATTTGCGCGGCGGCCTTTTCATCGCCTCTTAGCGCTGCAAGCAAAACATCTTCCTTGTTTATCTTTTCAAGCTGCTCCCGGTCAACCACCTTGTAATCTTTGTTTACAAGCTCACCCATAATAACGGTTGCCGCAGTTTGTTTTTCAGAGAGCTTTTCATTTGTAAATTCCTGAATAATAACCACCACTCGCGGGTTATTCACAGTCTTTGTCTGAAGCAGGAGGCCTAAATCATCTATCTGCTTTCTTATATCTGCCTGTTTTACTTTCGCCCGGAGTTTTGTTTTATAAAACTCACCCTCGGGTCCCTGGCCGGTCACTTGATAATCCTTGATATAGCCGCCGACTTTAGAAAATATTTTTTCTTCTATCAAAACGGCCTGCTGCACAATCTGCTGGCCCGTAACCCAAACACCAATTGCCTTCTCCAGAGCGTTTCTTTTTGCGGCTTCAACGCCTTGCTCTTTGGTCGCCAGAATATTGCCGGCTACCGGAACTATAAGACTTTCCGCTTCCACTTCTATAAGAACTTCTTTTTCCCCGGAGATTTCAGTTTTTACGACTTGCTTTGCGGCGCCGCAACCGGCAAAAATAAAACAAAGCCCGAGCGCGATTATTTTTTTAAACATAATTACTCCGTGTAGCCGCAATATTTTATTTTTAAGAGACCCGCCGGAGCTATTAAACGCCGGCGGCTTTAAAGGAATGATAGACTCTCCCGTTTTTGCGGAGGCTGATTGCTATTCTATTTTTTTGTTAAGCTGTTTAGCCAGTTTTTCTTTATCCAAGCGCATAGTGATGACGCAGCCGTCATCCGCAGTCCATTCCGTCTTGGAAACCTCTGCGCCCAGAATACTGTCATTTACGAGGGCATTGATTTTCGAGTCAGTCTCCATGGCCTTTTGAATGGTGATACCGCCCTCTATCTTAACGCCTTTGACTCTGCCGACTAAATCATACTGCGCAGCAACTATAGCTGCATTTCTTGAAGTCGCCTTTCTCTGGGTGGAATCCGTGGCATCTTTTGAAGAGGCACCCAGTCCTACAGCAACAAGATATTTGTCTGTCTCGTTTGTTTGATCCAGAGTGCTCTTTATTTTTCCGTCCTGCAAATACTGGCTTCCGCCGCAACCAGTGAGCAGGAGCGAGAGCCCAAGAGCAAAACCCGTTACAATCAGCTTATTCATATATTCCTCCTTGTTGCTGCATATTACATTAATTGAAACCTTTTATGTAAGACGCCTTCCAATTCCATTTAAAGTTTAGCACATGAGAGAGGGCATTTCAATAATATTTTGACTTTTGTCTGTTTTTCCTTTATAATTCATCTATGAACAAGATGGTGTCCGTAATAGTGCAGGGAGTAGTCATGGATCCGGTTAACCGGGGTTTTGCGGTTATTCTTAGAGATGCTTTAAACAGCAAGTGGCTTCCGATATATGTCGGCCCTTTTGAAGCCCAGTCTATCGTTCTCGAAATGGATAACGTAAAGCATGCAAGACCCGGGACTCACGACTTAATAAAGGTAATTCTTGATAATTTAAAGGCAAACGTCGTCAAAGTCAATATCAATGATCTTAGAGATAACACCTTTTACGCCTCGATAACTGTTGAAGTAAACGGCGAGCAAAAGGAAATAGACAGCCGCCCTTCGGATGCTATAGCAATAGCGCTTAGAACAAAAGCGCCAATCTTGGTGGCAGAAAGTATAATAGACCTGGCAGGAAAAGACGCGCACCCCCACCACAATATGGACGAAAACACAAAACAACTGAACAATCTGCAGACAAAACTGACTGAAGTCATAGAAAAAGAAAACTATGAAGAAGCAGCCGGAATCAGGGATGAAATTACCCGTCTAAAAAAAACAATTACACAGCAGAATAACAGCTGACCTTTACCCCAAGTATTTGGTTATACGTTTCATGGCGCAGAACTCACCGCACATCGTACAGGTGTTGTCGCCTTTTCCGCTTTTTCTGTATTTTGTGATTTTCGCCGGATCCAGAGCGCATTTCTTTTGCTTGTCCCAATCAAGATTTTTTCTGTAGAACGCCATTCGTTTGTCAATCTCCATTGCGCCGGGAAGACCTTTCCCAATATCGGCAACATGAGCGGCTATTTTTGAAGCAATTGTGCCTTCGCGAACATCATTAATATCCGGAAGTCCGAGATGCTCCGCCGGAGTTACATAACATAGAAAATCCGCGCCGGCTGTACCCGCAATTGCTCCGCCGATTGCCGAGGTAATATGGTCGTAGCCGGGCGCAATATCGGTGACAAGAGGTCCGAGAACATAAAAAGGCGCTTCGTGACAAAGTCTTTTTTGCAGGAGAATATTTGCTTCTATCTGATTGATCGGCATATGCCCGGGGCCTTCTATCATTGCCTGGACTCCGGCTTTTAGCGCCCGTTCCGCCAGCTCTCCGAGGATTACAAGCTCCTGTACCTGCGCCCTGTCAGTAGCATCAGCCAGACAACCGGGTCTGAACCCGTCGCCGAGGGATAAGGTCACATCATATTTCTTTGCAAGTTCCAGAAGGTAATCATACTCGGAAAACAGAGGGTTTTCTTTGCCGTTATGCATTATCCATTCGGTAAGAAAAGCTCCGCCCCTGCTTACAATATTTGCAATTCGTCCTTCTTTTCTTAGACGGCCTATGGTTTCTCTGGTAACGCCGCAATGCACGGTAATAAAATCGACGCCGTCTTTTATATGCTTTTCAATGCCGGCAAACATCTCCTCGGGGGTCATATCAACTACCGATTTTCTTTTTCTAATAGCCTCTACGGAAGCCTGGTAGATCGGAACAGTACCGACAGCTATGGGGGAGTTCTTGATTATCGCGGCTCTTGTTTTATCCATATCCCCGCCGGTGCTTAAATCCATTACCGCATCAGCCCCGCATTCTATGGCAACCTTTAGCTTTGCCAGCTCCTGCTTTAGAGTGGACCTGTCCGGAGAAGTGCCGATATTTACGTTAACCTTTGTCTTAAGCCCCTTTCCTATTCCACAAACCTTCTTTGGTTTATGGAGCAAGCCGGAAGTGATAACGATACGTCCCGTGGCAACACCGGTCCTGACGTACTCTTTCGAGACGTTCTCGGATTTGGCAACAGCAAGCATTTCCTTTGAATATTTACCTTTCCGCGCAATTTCTATTTGAGTCATTCTAAAGCTCCTTTACTGCTTTTTGCGATCGAGATTTTACAATTGACGCTCTTATTCCGGATTCTTTTGCCGCATATCGCCGAAATCACCGCAGCACAATTCACACCGGTGCCGTAAACTTCTCCGATATTGTTTCCGTTTATTCCTCCGATGGCAACCACGGGTACGCTAACTTTTTTTACCGCAGCTGAGAGTTCTTTTATTCCCACGGTATCAGGCAGGCCTTTTTTTGTAGTTGTTGCAAAAACCGGACCAAAGCCGATATAATCCGCTTTATCTTTAAGCGCTTTTGTTATTTCCGCGGCGTTATGCGTTGAAACACCTATGAAGCCTTTAAAGATATTTCTTGCGTCATGCACGGAAAGATCTTCTTGCCCCAGATGGAGTCCGTCCGCGCCGCAAAGCGCCGCCAAATCAGCTCTATCATTCATAATAAAAAGAGCTTTGTGTTTTTTACATTCTTTCTTTATTCTCTCCGCCAAAAGCAACACGGCATTATCCGCCGCGTTTTTATACCTTAACTGAATAACCTTAACTCCGCCCTTTAAGCATACTTTTGCAACAGACAAAGGAACATTCTTTGCAAAAGCGCAGACTTCGGGATCAATTATTACGTAAAGACCTTTTAGCTTTTTTGATAAACTCTTTTTCGAGATCATAAAGAAGGAACCTTGCCTTTTTGAAAGTCGCCGAGCTTTTAGGATAGACAACCTTTGAGAACTCCTCCAAGACCCGCGCGCTTTCTTCAACTCTTATAATATTGGCTATGATGACATTTTTCGTAGTCCCGGCTTTTATCTTCTTGTCAAAAGCAGGAGACCTGCCGATATCTTTTTCTGAAGCTCTGGCGGCCACCAGGTCAAAACGGTCCACAGCTTTTGAAATAAGATGCCGGACCTCTTTAATCCCCGCAGTCAGTTTCCTGGCATTCAAAGCAAAACGCGAGTAATCTTCGATAACGCGCAGGCCTTCGCGCGCCCGGTTAATATTTACATCCAGAATTCTTTTGATACATTTCTTTTGACTTAACAGCATAAACTCCCGTTTAATAATTCACTATAATTAGAAAAACCGTAATCCCTTTTTGAGAAATTACGGCTTTTCTTTTTCCGTTTACTTTCCCTTCGTTGGAATTACCCAAACAGGTTCCACGGGTCTAATCTCAGTCTCGCGCCGCATTGCGGACGGACACCCCGAAGTTTGCTATTTTTTTTTACAGACCTAAAGTAATTGAAATTCTGTGGAATCTTTCTTCAAAATTTCCGGCATACAAACCGCGCTCAACTCCGTAGTTTGCGTAGTCCAGGAAGCCGAAAACGCTGAAACCGAAGCTGGACCAGCCCTGATAGAAACCGCCCCTAACTACGGCAATACCTATCAAATTCAGTTCCGCGCCGACGCTGACCTTGCTTAAAAGCGTGGTGCTGCCGAAAACATCATTAACATCCATGGATATGGTAAGAGGCACCCCGGGTATCAGTTTTGGCTGAAGAGCGTAACCAAATACCCAGTTTGAATAAACAGTGTCAGTGCCAATAGTAGTGAACAAATCTCTGCCCACAAACGAGAAAGTTGAAGCCCAAGACGGCAGGTTGTAGTTAAGAGCTAAATCAAAGCCCATGCCTGTCTGCGGGTTTGACAGTTTTTTAATAATATCCTGCGGGTCAAAACTGGTAAGAGAAAGTATCGACTTGTCCTCAACTGCGCTGTATCTCTGAATGAGTTTAACAGTAGCGCCAAAACCAAATTTACCGCCGCCCAGAATGTTCGAGACGTCGCTAATTAAAGGCAAGTTGAGTTCTGTTCCGTAAGAAATCGGCACAGTAACATCTACCTTTGCAGCAAGGTGAGCCTTAATATCCAGAATCTCCTCTCTAATAGCCACATTAGCGGTTGCTTTAATAAACGCGCCAACACCAAAGTTGCCGAGCGGAGTATTGATACCTGTCACCGAGAAGTTATCCCCTACATTCAGGAAGATACCGGCATTGATAAGCCGGTTGATATCTGCAGCCGACCAGGAAGTGAAATTGCCGCTCAGTTTGCTGGAATTATCAACAAGCCAGCTGGCAAAATCAAAAGTCTTCTGGTTGATTTCAATTTCCAGCTTTAAGAGACTTATATGCAGGGGCTGGTTCTTTGAAAGATTGGCAGGGTTATACATAAGCATACCAAAATCATCGACAACTGCGGTATAAGCGCCGCCCATACCAAGAGCTCTTGAAGTCTCGTAGAAAGTTGACGGAACAACCGCGCCGTACGCCGCCACAGCGAGCGTAAAGAACAGGACTAATAATTTTTTCATTTTCTATTCCCCCTTTATTTTGAGATATTAGACTATATAGTGTTTAATTTGGTTCTGATATCTGACAAGAACTTCTCTACATCTACCCAGATAGTGCCACCTCCGGACGTTGTGTTGGCAACTCTCAGATATTTAATCGAATTATCAAGGGCGTCCTTGGCAGTTTGTTTTACTGTGTTAAAAGTTCCTGCAGTTGGTTCAGTTACAGTTCCCCAAATGACAACCTTAATAGTACCGTTGCTGTCATAGAAGTTGTAATCCAATGATCCGTCAAGTCCGGGATCGCAGATTGTAAACACCCCCTGAAGCAGATATGCAAAAGCAAGGGTAGTGTTAAGACCAACATCGTTACTGGGAATACTGCCGGTATATGTACCATCTGCTATAGGTTTAAGGTATTGAATAATAACATTGCAGATACCTTCCATCGCCAGAACATTAACGCCAAAAGGATAAAATCTGTCATCTAAAATAGGACCTTTTTTCATAGCCGGAGAAAATAGCGCCGCCGGAGCAGAGTTACCGGTACCGTTTTTAATAAAAGTGGCAATATCAAAACCCGCGTTTTTCACATAAGCCTTAACATAACCGTAACGAGCCTCCACGTTGCTCGGATCGGCGTCAGCTATTGCTTTATACTGCGCCATCGCCCCTGCATAATCTCCAGCTGCGTAAGAGTTTGCTGCATTGGCAACAGTCGCCGGCAAACTTCCAGGAGACGGTGTAAAGGGCGCAAATACGTTGAACCCTTTTGAGCAACCGCCAGCAAAAAGAGCAGCGCAGGCAATTGCAATACCCAGAACTAACTTTGTTTTCATGACCTTTTCCTCCCTATAATAATTTTCCGGTATTTTTATTAATAATCATAAAGGGCTCGCGCGCCCTAAGTATTCTTTTATAAATTATAACATGAAACCTCTGATTTTTCAATATGACGAAGAACATAATACTATTCGCGTTTTTGTAAAGTCCGGACGCCCTTGGAATATCAGAAGCCTTGCAAAAGGCTAAGGATTATGCGGCGGGTCCTTTTTTTCGCCGCTCTCGCTTTTATAGGTGTCCGCCGCGCGCTCTATTTCCAGGGCTTTATCAAAACACTTCAGCGCTTCCTCATACTTTCCCAACAGCGATAAAATATGACCTTTACTGTTATAAACCTGTTCGTTTTTAGGATTAATTTCCAGGAGCCTGTCAAAGCATTTTAGTGCTTCTTCTTCTTTTCCCAGGATATACAAAGTATTGCCCTTGCAAAAACAGGCCTCTTCATCACGCGGATTAACTTCCAGCACTTTATTAAAACATTTCACGGCTTCTTCATGTTTTTTTAATTTAGACAGACTCCGGCCTTCGTCTTTCCAGGCAGTTGTTCCCTTGGGATTCAGCTCCATAACTTTAGCAAAACATTTCAGCGCTTCTTCTTCCCGTCCTAATGCCCTTATGGCCTCTTCTTCCTTCTCCAGGGCAGATAAGCTTTCACCTTTGTTCTGCCAGGCCAGGGCATACTTGGGATTGAGCTCTATCGCTTTATCGAAACACTTTATTGCCTCTTCATGCTTTCCCAGAAAAGCTAAACTTTCACCTTTGCTTTGCCAGATCACGGCGCAGGCAGGATTGATTTCCAGAGCTTTGTCAAAACATCTTAACGCTTCCAGATGCTTTCCCAAAAAAGCCAGGCTGCGGCCTTTGGTCAACCGGGAATCCGCATCCGCCGGTTTTATTGTTTTAAACATACGCCACCTCCTGAAATGCTATAAGAAACAGCTGCCTTATTTTTTTGCTTTTAGAGGCAATTCAATTACTTTTTTTTTGGCTGCGGATTCATAAGCGCCCAGCGCTACTTCCAGAGCCTTGAGCCCGTCATAACCCGAAATAAAAGGAGTCCTGTTATAAAGAATCATATCCACAAAGTTTTTTACCAGACCCATATAAGCATCCGAGCCCCAGCTGCGGCAGGAATGTTTTCCGGTTTTATCGTCATAAACATCTATAATCTCAGAGAAAGCATCAATATAGATATTCCCTTTTTCCCCTGTTATATCCATAGTTAAATCCCCCCAGACCGGGAAGGATTTTGGTCTGGACCAGGAAGGATCAAGCGAAGCAAAGACCCCGTTTTCAAACTCAAACAAAAGGGTGCCGCAATCGTCAATCTTTTTATTATAAATACTCCGGTCAATCTCCGCGTAAACAGTACGCACCTCGCGCCTCGTAAACCAGCGGAGCAAATCAGCCACGTGCACCGTATGGTCAAGTACCGCGCCGCCGCCGGACAATTTCTTATCCGTAAACCACCCGTCGGGCAGGGAGCCGTGATTAGTCGCTTTTATTGCAAGAATCCTGCCAATCTCCCCGCTGTCCAGCAGCCTTCTTGCCTTCACGACAGAGGGTATAAATCTGCAGGGAAAAGCGGTCATAAACTTAATCCCGGCCTTGTTTGCGAGCGAAATCATTTTATTTGCGTCTTTTAAATTTACAGATATGGGTTTTTCACAGAGTATATGCGCCTTTGCCCCGGCCGCAGACGCCGTCATTGAAAGATGTTTGGAATTTTCAGAACAGATTATCACCCCGTTTAGTTTTTCCGCAAAGAATTTTTTTTCCGTGCTGAAAAATTTGACGCCCAGCAACCCGGCCATTTCTTTGCCTCTTTTGGCATTATCGTCATAAATCCCGGTAAATTCAGCATTGTGAATTTTTTTTAGACACTTAGAATAATTGAAAGCATGCATATGCGCGAAACTCATTACGCCGATTTTTATTTTATTCACTTTTCCCCCTTCGCAATTTAACAACCGCGCCCGACTTAACCGATTCGAGAGCCGCCAAAGAAACCTTTAAAGCTTCGTAGGCGTCATGAAGAGTTGTTTTAGGAAGTTCGTCATTCAACACATACTCCACAAATTCTCTTATCTCCATCTGGTTAGCATTTTCGTCCACCGGATTTTCCCTGATAACATTCCCGTCAGAATGTTCGACTTTAAGAGAAGCCGGATGCCGGCTGTCATAATTGACCAGACCTTCGGTACCGGCAACTTCCACCCGCGCGCGGAAACCGCCCGAGAGGGCCCAGCTGGCTTCAAGATGCGCTATCACCCCGTTTTTAAAACGGATAACAGCCAGCGCATAATCCATATTTGGAATTTTTTCCCGGCCTATATCCTTGGCATAAACTCTTTCCACGTCGCCAAAACACCATATTAAAAAATCGATATCGTGTATCATAAGATCTAAAATAACCCCGCCGCTTTTCTCGCGCGAATTAAACCAGTTGTTGGAGGCTTTGGGGAATTTTGAACATCTCGTTATCCTGGCTACAGCCGGTTTGCCCACGCAACCGTCAGCAATGGCTTTTTTTATCGCTGCATACTGGTTAAAATACCTGACGACATGCCCGACCATCACTTTTGCCTTGTATTTTTTAACCGCCTGCATTACTTCCTCCGCTTCTTCAACCGTGCGGCAGAGCGGTTTTTCTACGAAGACAGGTCTGCCTACGGCTATGGCCTCTAAAATGTACTGTTTGTGCGTGTCCGTCGGCGTTGCAATACATATAACATCGCATTCTTTTATCAGATGCTTGTAATCCGGGCAGGTCTTAAGGCCGGCTTCCTGAATTTTGCCGGGGGAAGCATCAAAAATCCCGCAGATACTGACCCCCGGAATTCTCTTAAAGCTCTCCAGGTGCTTGCGCCCCATTTTGCCAAAACCTATAATACCTACTTTTAACATAACAACCCCTTTTTAAGAAACGGTAAAAAAACTGCCGCATTTTTTCTAAATTTTGGCAGTCGCGCTAAACTGCATTTCGTAAAGCTTTTTATACAGCGGACTGGAAGAAAGCAATTCTTCATGGCCGCCCTCTGCTGCGATAATCCCTTTGTCTAAAACAACTATTTTATTTGCATTGATAATCGTAGAAAGACGGTGCGCAATGACTATGGTAGTCCTGTCCTTCATAAGGTTATTAAGCGCTTCCTGGACCAGTTTTTCCGACTCCGTATCCAGCGCCGAGGTCGCTTCATCCAGAATAAGTATCGGGGGGTTCTTTAAAATAGCCCGCGCAATAGAAAGCCTCTGTCTTTCCCCGCCTGAAAGCTTTACCCCTCTTTCACCGATTAAGGTATCATAACCGTGCTGGGTTCTAAGTATGAAATTGTGCGCATTTGCCGCCCGGGCGGAACTCTCAATCTGAGCCATAGGAATATCAGCCCGGCCATAGGCGATATTGCCTTTTATGGAGTCGTTGAAGAGTATAGTTTCCTGGGTTACAATCCCGATTTGCGTCCGCAGGGAACTCATCTTATATTTTAAAATATCAACACCGTCAATCTCTATAGAACCGGCATTTACGTCGTAAAATCTGGGAAGCAAATCCGCAAGCGTCGATTTGCCGGAACCCGAAGGGCCGACTATCGCCAGAATTTCCCCTTTTTTTATCTTTAGGTTAATATTTTTCAGAACCGGCCGGTCTTTTGTATATTCAAAAGCTACATTTTTATAAGAGATCTCTTTTTCGAAGACGGGCATAACAACAGCCCGGGACTCGTCTTTTACTTCTTGCGGAGAATCCAGGAGCTGAAAAATACGCTCCGCCGAGGATAAAGCCTGCTGTATCTGAATATTGACGCCGTTTAAATTTCTTATGGGATTAAAGAGCATAAAAAGCGCGCCGACAAAAGCAATAAATTCACCGACGCTGAGCGTTCCGCGGCTGATCTGATACCCTGCGACTAAAAGCAAAATTGAGATGGCAAAAATACCTATAAATTCATTAATCGGCTGGGACATGGCGGTAATCCTGACAGCTTTCATAAAGGTGTCAAAAAAAGACCGGTTCGCCTGCGCCAGTTTTCCATGCTCGTATTTTTCCATAGCAAAGGCTTTGACTATGCGAATGTTCGAGATGCCTTCATGCGCGATGGAAGTTATCTCTCCGAGTTTGTTCTGCGTATCCACACTGATGGAACGGAGCCGCCGGCCGAAATTATAGATAGGATAGACTACAAGCAAAATACCGAGCAGCGCCAGAGAGGCGAGTTTCCAGTTCATCAAAAATACGATAAGCAGAAAACCAAAAAAATTCATAGACTCCCCGGCTATTCCCGTAAGGCTCATCACGGCGTTTTGCATATTGACGACATCATTGGTCAGGCGGGAAAGGATTTGCCCTGTTTTATTTCTGGAAAAATAATCGAGTGAAAGATTCTGTACATGTTCATATACGGTATTCCGGATGTCCATTATTATCCGCTGGCCCGCATTATTCAACAGGTAATCCTTAATATAGAAGGAGATGCCCTTGACAAAATAGATGGCTACAAGTATTAGAGCTATGTTTTTTATAGTTGCGAAAGCGGCTTCGGGATTAGTTTTATTAAAACCTTCATCAAAAAGAGGCTTCAGGAGATACATGGAAGATCCGCCGCACGCCGCCACAACGGCCATAAAAAAAACAGCCGTCAGCAACCTGGATCTGTAAGGTTTTGCAAAGGAAAGTATTCTTCTGAATATGGCCATTTGTATTTTACCCTTCAACGCCGTTTTTAGGCTTAATAATTTAGACCACCGAGTATCTTAACCCGGCTGACTATTCTCTCTACATTATACTTTATTTTACCCGTAATTTCAGATTCTTGCAACCTTAAAATTGGCCGGCTCATTCTTTTCAAATAGCTGTCTCTTTTTGGTACAAACCCGAGACGAGCTCTACCTAAGACAGCTTATTATCCCTTCAGTAATACGCCCGTTGACGCCTTTCTCCCCGAGCCCGCGCTTTAATTTTCTTAGCTCTTTCAGCATTTTTATTCTTTCCGGGGTTTTCTCAATAAGTTTTTCGAGTTCCAGATTAATATTAGCGCTGTTTGCTTGATCATGCAGAAGTTCTGGCACGATAAGTTTTCCGGCAAGAATATTCGGCAGGGTCATATATTTTATCTTTACAATGAGTTTCCCGATAAACCTTGTAATAAGAGAGAGCTTGTAAACTATCACCATCGGTTTTTCCATAAGAGCCGCTTCCAGGGTAACCGTGCCGGAGGCAAGAACAACGGCATCGGATACTTCCATCACATCATACGCGCGCGCTTTGACTATGGTGACTTTCGCTCCGGACGCTTTTATGAGAGGTTGTATGAGTTTATCACTTATCGAAACTGCCTGGCAGAGAACAAACTCGGCGCTGTCAATTAACTTGGATGCCTCGAGCATCTCAGGAAGCAGGCTGTTTATCTCGTTTTTTCTGCTTCCGGGAAATAGACCTATAACTTTTTTCCCGGCGGGTATCTTAAACTCCTTTTTCAGAGCTTCTTTACCGGCGGAAGGTTGTACGAGGTCTACAAGCGGATGACCGTAAAACTCCACCGGTATATTTTCTTTTTCGTATATTGCAGTTTCAAAAGGGAAAACCACAAAACATTTCGCAATAAACTTTTTTACTTTCTTTATTCTACCCTTCCCCCATGCCCAAAGCTGGGGTAATATATAGTACACTGTTTTAATGTTTTTTTCTTTGAGTTTAGCGGCAAGTTTCAAGTTAAATCCCGGATAATCCATAAGAATTACAAGATCAAAATTATTGTCGGCTATGTATTTCGCCGTATCGTCAACAATCTTTACAAGGCGTGAGTAGTTTTTAATTACTTCCGTTATCCCCATCACGCTGTGTTCTACAAGGTTCACGTACAATTTTACTCCGGCGCCTTCAAGGAGTTTTCCCCCGTTCCCTTCCAGCTGTACATCCGGAACTCTCTTTTTAAGCTCCAGGGCAAGATTAGCCGCATAAACATCAGCTGAAGCATCTCCGACACAGAAAAATATTTTCATTATCCTCTTTTGAAAAATATCAGATTTTGAATTTCGCCCCGCATTTGTTGCATTTAAAATTATTCCCGTTGAAAAAGACGCTCCAGAAAGCGGGTTCATACTCCGTACTTCCGCATTCAGGGCATTTCGAACTGTTATTTATGCTTTCTTCTTCTGTATTTACCGTTTTCAAGTAATCCGCAAGCAACTCCAAAGCTTCCTCTTCCTTCTCATCCTCTACCGCAAGGCGCCCGCCTCCGGAAAACTGAAGTGTTGCAGGCCGGAGAATCTGGGTGTACTCATCCAAAAGAACGCAATTAATACCGGCAGATTCAAGAACGCTTTTTACCACAGTCATCTGCCCGATATCGGAAGTTTGATAGATTGTTTTCATAAGATGTATTTTACGTTAAAAGGAACATACTTTTCCACTCTATTTTGCCTCTATATAGTGGAGTTTCCCCATTTTCTGTTCCGATTCGCAACTGGAGGAAATTTATCTCCATGTTCGGCGGCTGAATAACTCGCTTTGCTCGAACAATTCAGCCTTCACTCCGAACATTCCTACAAATTTCTGTACGTTGCTCACAAGTCACAGAAAACAGGAAAACTCCACCGGATACTTCTATTGTAGATTTCCGGGATTAAATATAGTATATTAAGATTTTGAAAGGAGCCTCTTTGAACCGCAATCTTTGGATTATTATCATTACTTCGGCTGTTTTTGCCGTCTGCATGGGTGTTTATGACTTTGTAATGCCTATTTACCTAAAAGAGATAAACGTCTCTTTTGCGAATATGGGGATTATCTTCGGCATCTCTTCTATACTTATCTATTTTCTCCGTATTTACGTCGGTGTACACTCAGACAGAATAGGCAGAAAGCCTTTTTATGCGGTGGGGCTTCTCTTCAGCGCCCTTGGTAACTTCTTTGCTCCGGTTTTCACTACCATCATACCTCTTACTGCGATAAAAACTGTGCGAGAAGCGTCGCTAATAGTCCGGGACACTATGCGTTCTCTGCTCGTTTTTGAAAACGGAAGAAAGAATTTCTTAAGCCTTATCTCAAAAACAATAGGTATGGAGTTTTTCCTGCAGGGTGTCGGTACTATGATAGGCGGTCTTATAGCCACGAGGAGCGCCTTTTTCGCCTGCGGCGCCGCTCTTCTTACCTCCTGTCTTTTCTTTACAATATTTTTTAAAGAGGATTTCAAACCCGCAAAAAGCAAACAAGCGGAGCTAAAATTAAAGAATCTGCTGAAAATAAATCTGCCGCCGAAGCTAAGAAATCTGACGCTCGCTATGTTTATAATGACGTTCGGGATGAACATAAGCCATTGTTTTATCATGCCCCTATTTTTCATGCAGAAGTTCCACATCCCGGCCGCGGAAGCCGCAGTAATTCTGATGCTCCACAGGTTTATTCTTGGAGCACCGATGTTTATCTACGGAAATTTTATGAAAGGCAGGAACCTGAAACTTATATATATAGTAACGATGACATACGAAGCCCTGGCAATTGGAGCCACGGCATTAATACCGAATTATTGGCTGGCGGTTGCGGTCTGGCTTACCCACGATCTTTTTGGGGCCTCTCTTTGGTCCCCGATTCAAAGCCATTACATTCAGGAGTTCGCAAGAGAAGAGTCCCGCGGAAGGGATGTAAGCGAATCCATTGCCCTCGCCTCCCTTGGTGCCGTCTTCGCCCCCTTTATCGCCGGCGCCCTGGCCCCGATAGATATAAGCCTGCCGTTTCTGGTGAGCGGCATAGTAACAGGGCTGGCGGTCATACCGCTGTTTAAACTATAAAAGTAAGAACAAAGTACTAAGTACGATTTAAGGAAGATTATTTTTGAGGTGCTGTCTTTTCGCATTCAGCGACAAATGCTTTTATCTCTTCAAGGTTCTCAAGAATCATCTTCGCTTTGCTGTGACCGAACGTGAAAGGAAATCTGTCATCCTCTTTCTTCAGCAAAGAAATTACGGGTTTTCCCTGGTACTCGCCTTTTTTAATCATTTGCTCTCCTGTAATTATTTATTCGAGATATTTTAATATCCTTCATCTAATATCTGCCGAGATAATTACCTGCCACCTTTAAGACGGACTCCAGAGAAAGCCCGCATTGAAGATTGAGCTCGCTCAGGGTTATATTATAGCAAGCCCTGCAGTACTCTGCCCGGCCTAACTGTTTAAACGCTTCTTTAAATCCTTCCGTTTTCACGTTTCCCGTTTGCATAAGCCCTACCATCTGGTAGCAGGGATAAACATTCCCGCCGGACTCAACGTAACAGAAATGCCTTCCCGCCTGACAGGGGATAAGCGTTTTTTTCTGTTTGGCGGAAAGCAAGGCAATATCTTTGGCGTAAAGACGTTCTTTATTAAAATCAGGCCAAAGGAGAGCCTGTGTGAAGTTCTGCTCGGAGTAAAATACCGGAAGCCCTTTTTTCTTAAGCCCAATGATTTTTGCCATAGCCTCCCGGAGTTTCAGATCAGGAGCTTTTTGAAGCGCCGTCCTGTCTTTCTCCCCTGAAAGTTTTGAAACTACTATATTAAATGCGGAAGAACCTTTTTTTTCTGCCGCGGTTTTGAGGACAAAATCTATATCGTTTATATTCTCATCTATCAGACAGGTGAAAAATAGCGAGCGCATCCCGTATTTGACCGCAGTATCCGCCGCTTCCATAACCGCTTTAAAACTTTCCTTACCCCGCAGGTCATCATGCCTTTCCTCAATACCATCAAGGCTAAAAACCACCAGATCTATTTTATCTTTAATTCTTTCCGCGAACTTTGGTAAAAGTACACCGTTAGTACAAATACTCATCTCAATACCTTTCGAGTGAATGTATTCGATAAGTTCACAGATGTCGGGACGTACCAGCGGCTCTCCGCCTTCCAGAGTCATTCTTCTTGTTCCGGCTTTCGCTGCGTCGTCTACAAGTTTTCTCGCCTCTTCAAAAGAGAGCTCTTCGTTTTGCACCCTGCCATAGGAGCCGTAACAATGTTTGCACCGGAGATTACATTTCCCGGTAACCGCCCAGTTAAGAATGACCGGAGCGCGTTGTCCAAACATCTTGGCGCCGGCTATTGATGAACCTATGGCAATCTTCTTTAAAAAGGACATAAATTATTTTATTATTTTCTCCCTCATTCTAAAAAGCAGGTTTTTCTTAAGATCCACCGCTCTATGCGGGCAGACCTCATGACAACAGTAGCACCTTATGCAATCTTTCTTTCTTATTATCGCCTTCTTATTAACAATATCAATGGCTTTTACAGGACACGCCTTGGCGCAAGCAGCACAGCCGATGCATTTTGAATTCATAACCGGCCTTACGGTAAAAAGCTGCTTTGCAAGAGCCCTGAAGATCCTTGTTTTGAAATTAATTCCGACAAAACCGTCTATTGTAGACGCTGCGGTATCGGCAAGTTTAAAACCTTTTACTTTTTCATAGCTGCCATTCAGTTTCAACTCTTCTTTTTTAAAGATACCCCTACCCGCCGCTTCGATAAGAACAGGATACGCTTCCGGAGCAAGTCCGATAAGCGAGCAAAACACACTGTCGGCGTGGAAAGTATCTTTTGAGGCGATAATATAACCGACTTCCCTGGGTTCTCCGCCCGAAGGGCCGTTACCTTCCATACACGTAACCGCATCGATAACGGAAAGAGCCGGTTTAATAAAGACAGCTATGTCCACAAGCATCTTTGAAAAGTTAGCAACATTCTGAAGTTTTGTATGATATGCGCCTTTGTACATCCCGGCAATACAACCAAACAAGTTCTTCGTCGCACCCGTCACCTGAGTAAACGCATGAGTCTTGCCTTTGGCTAAATTTAAGACTCCGTCGCATTTCAGTATGGGCGTCAGAATTTCAGCTTGTTTTATCCCTACACCATCTTTAATACTTACACTTTCGAAGGAACAGTCGTAGTTGAACTCCGTTTTGTTCTCTTTAAATATTTCCGGATACCCCGAAAGCGCGTACACTTGTTTCAAGGATTCAGGATTGTACATTATCGCAGCATTCGGACTGTCAATTATAAACGGGTTCACCCCTTTTTCCAGAAGAAGGTCGCAGAAGGCCCGGACCAGAAAAGGATTGGTAGTAACCGCCGTCTCCGGCGCCGAACCAAGTATCAGGTTAACCTTAACAGCCACCCGGCTTCCTTTTTTATATATTGCATTAACTCCACCCAACGCTTCAAATATTTCTACGGCGGTTTTCTTTAAAAGCGCACTGTCATAACTTTCGCATTTTCTTATAATTACTTCAGGCATTTTACTCCACCTCCGTTATCTTGCAAGCGAACTCTTTTTGGTCGGCTGTGTACACTTTTGAAAAGTACCCGGAGATAAATCCAAAGACGTAAAGCATGTGCGCCAGAAATACTAATAGAGGCACATAAAAAGATTTTTTAACTTTTAAAGCCCCCGCGTGAAGCCAGGAGCAAACCGGCAGGATAAAGAAAGCAAGCGGAGCAAAACAAAACACGGGATTACAGATAAATACAGCCGCCGCAAGCGAAGCGATAAATAAAAATGGAAACAAAAGAGGAAGAAGCAGTGCCGGAGTAAAACTTTTCGGGGAAACACGCGTCTGCTCTCCCCTTCCGCGCCCGTATGTAAGTATCATCTTTATGAATGCGCCAACGGTTTCTCTCTGGGACCGTTTTACCGCTAAACCCGGAGAGTAAAGAATGCGGTGCCCGGTACTTTTAAGCCTGTATATGAACTCATTCTCTTCATTTGGATACAGTTTTTCATTAAAACTGCCGTGCTCTTTGAATTCATCAGCTTTTACAATGAGATTACATAGTATGAGTTCTGAGTCGTCCGTTTCCCTGAGTACTCCCTTCGCC
>JAPLKO010000041.1 GCA_026388015.1 Candidatus Firestoneibacteriota bacterium
AAAAATGAGATTTTCAAATGTTAGAACCAGATATTTTGAAAAGGATAAGGAAATTGCAAATTTAACTTCAGAAACAGGTGTTATCTATACTGATACAAATAATATCGAGGTAAAAGGTAAAGTAGTCTTAACAACCAGAGACAATGCGAAACTTTTAACTTCCAGTCTTTCCTGGGACAGCAAAAAAAATAAGCTTCATACTGATGAGTATGTGAAAGTAATACGGGGAGATAATGTAATGGAAGGTGTGGGCTTTCAGTCGGATATTATGCTTGAGAGAGTTCTCATCAAGAAAGTTATTACAAAGATAGCCGACATCGATGAGTTTAAGAGGATAAAGTGACAATGAGAAAGCTGGCCGTGGCATTGATAATTATTTTTAACTGTCTTGCCGTCTCTGCTCTGGAGATGAAAATAAGTAAAGAGACTCCTCTTGAAATAACGGCTAATGAAGTTACAGGGAACAGCAAGACGAGAGAAGTCAGTTACAAAGGCAATGTTTTGCTGAAGCATTCCGGCAATATACTGAGATCCGAAAAGCTGACTCTCTTACCCGGAAGCAATAAAATAATTGCCGAGGACAGAGTTACTTTCTTAAGTGAAAACAGACAGGTGGAAATAACCGGGCAATACACAGAGTACCTGAAAGATACCGGTCAGCTTACAATGAAAAAAGAGGCGGTTTTGGTGTTTTCTGATAAAGACGGTGTAAAGACGGATATAAGAGGAGCAATCATAGAAGTGTATAACTCCGGCGAAAGAGCGATTGTAAGCGGTGATGTGAAAATAAAGCGCGCGGATATAGTGATTAATTGCGGTAACGCTGATTATGACAGAAAACTAGAAAGAATAATACTGGAAGCAGAGCCAAAGGTAAAAAAAGGTGTAAATATGTATCGGGGTGACAAAATTACAATATTTGTCAGGCAAAGAAGACTTGTGGCCGAGGCAAATGTTTTTGCTAAAATATATCCTGAAGAGAAAAAAAATGCTGATAAAAACTGAAGGTCTTACCAAAAAATATAAGAAAAGATATGTTGTAAACGGGGTGAATATTGAGGTCAACAAAGGCGAGGTCGTAGGTCTTTTGGGCCCCAATGGTGCTGGAAAGAGTACTACTTTTTCTATGATAGTCGGACTGACAAAACCCGACACCGGCAGGGTCTTTATAGGTGCAAATGATGTAACAAAATGTCCGACGTATGAGCGGGCAAAATTTGGTGTGGGCTATTTACCGCAAGAACCTTCGATATTTAGAAAGCTGACCGTAGAAGACAATATAATTGCAATTCTGGAAACTTTGGATATTAGTAAGGCTCAAAGACTGCTGCGGATGGAAGAATTGCTAAAAGAGTTTAACATTTTTCATCTCAGAAAAAATATGGCTTATACTCTTTCCGGCGGGGAAAGAAGACGCGTAGAAATCGCAAGAGCCTTGGTTACGAATCCGTCTTTTCTGCTTTTAGACGAACCTTTTGTTGGAATAGACCCTATTACAGTGGCGGATATTCAACAGGTAATATTTCAACTTAAGAAAAAAGGACTCGGAATTCTTATAACCGATCATAATGTGAGAGAAACTCTTTCTATTACTGACAGAGCCTATATAATATTTGAAGGTAAAATTCTTCTTTCCGGAGATGCAAAAATGCTTGCCACGGATAAGAAAGCAAAAGAATTTTACCTCGGAGAGAAATTCACCTTATAAGATGACCAAAGTCATACACAAATAAACAATTAAAGCTCATAATTGATACAGGGAAATATGCAGATACTAAAATACGGAAATTCAATATTGCGAAAAAAAGCTCAACGTATTGAGAAGATTGACGAGCGCATAAAGAAAATAGCGGAAGCTATGATATCTTCTTTGCGTGCGGCAAAGGGCATAGGTCTCGCCGCAAATCAAGTCGGAATAGCAGAGAGGCTGTGCGTGGTTGACACTAGACGCGGAGAGACTAAAGGGGAAATAATCTGTTTGGTAAATCCCAAGATTGTTTCCTTCGAAGGCAAAGTAAGTTTTGAAGAAGGTTGTCTCTCTTTCCCTGAAATATACGCAGAAATAGAAAGACCTGCGCAAGTAAAAGTGAGCTATAAAGATCTTAAGGGCGAAGCCAGGGATCTAGTTGCGGAAGGCATACTGGCGAGGGTTTTACAGCATGAGATAGATCATTTAAACGGAGTGCTTTTTATTGACCGGATGAGTAAAATCAAATATCTGCTTTTAAGTAAAAGGCTCAAAGTATTGCAAAAAGAAAACAGATGAAAATATTATTTTATGGTTCTTCGGATGTTTCAGGAAGAGTTCTAAAAAAACTATTTGAGACAGGGAAGCATCAAATAGAAGTGATAAGTTCTTGTGATAAGCCCAGAGGGCGCGGGCTAAAAGTTAGAGCTTGCGAGGTAACAAGTCTTGCAGACCAGCTGGGCCTTAAAAGCTACCAGCCTAAAAATGTAAAGGACGAAGCTTTTATAAAGCAGCTTTCTAGTAATAAATATGACCTTGGCGTGGTTGTTGCCTTCGGAAAATTGCTAAGCTGCGAACTGATTTCTCTTCCGGAAAAAGGTACTATAAACCTGCATTTTTCAAAACTTCCGGAATATCGCGGGGCTGCCCCGTATAAATGGGCGCTGATAAACGGAGAGAAAAAAACCGGCGTAACTATTATGTATGTAGAAGAGAAATTGGATGCCGGTGATATTATACTACAGGAAGAAGTGCTGATAGAAGACGGTGACGATGGCGGGACGCTTCTTGAAAAACTGATAGAAACCGGCGGAAAACTGCTATTAGAGGCGGTGAAGGAAATTGAGCTTGGCACTGCAGACAGAAAAAAACAACCGGAAGTCAGGGTATCCTATTTCGGCAAATTGCCTAAAAATATCGGTAAGATTGATTGGAATAGAAGTTCGGCAGAGATACACAATCTGGTGAGGGGACTTGCTCCTGAGGAAAGTGCCTCCACAAGATTACACGGTAAATTGATCAAAATTAATAAGACGGAAGTCTTTGAATGTATTCTACAAGGACGGCCGGGAGAGATTATTAAGGTAGAGAAAGGAAAAGGTTTGGTTGTGGCTGCGGGAAGCGGAGCAGTATTAATAAAAAGGATTAAACCGGAAGGCAGGCAGGAAATGGATATTGAAGCCTATGCAAGGGGTAATAAAATTGAAATAGGCGTTATTTTTGAAAGGGGGCTGTAAGATGAATGCAATAAAGACAGCGGTTCTGTTGGCGGCAATGATGGGTTTGTTTATGCTTTTTGGAGGTCTATTCGGAGGAAGAAGCGGAGTCCTGGTTGCTTTTACAATAGGTATGTTGCTAAACTTTGTGATGTATTGGTTTTCCGATAGAATAGTACTTTCCATGTACGGAGCAAAACCCATAGAAGCAAAAGATAACCCGGTGCTTTACGGTCTGGTTCAAAACCTGGCATCCCGTATGGATCTGCCCATGGTGAAAGTTTATATAATAAACATGGAGGCTCCCAATGCTTTTGCTACCGGGCGTAATCCCGCGCATGCAGCGGTCGCGGTGAGTCCTTCAATAATGAATCTGCTTTCCAAACACGAGCTTGAAGCTGTGCTTGCGCACGAGTTATCTCATATCAAGCATAGAGACACTCTGATTGCAACACTTGCGGCAGGGATTGCTTCGGCAATTTCAATGCTCGCAAATCTGGCGCATTTTGCGGCTTTTTTCGGCGGCCGCGGCGGCGGTGATGACGACGAGGGCGGAAACCCGCTGGTTCTCCTTTTACTCGCAATTATCACACCGATAATAGCTATGATAATTCAGCTGGCAATAAGCAGGTCCAGAGAATATGAAGCTGACAGCGGAGCCGCAGTTGTGACCAATAGGCCAAACAGTATGATTTCGGCTCTGGAAAAAATACATGGTTATGCAAAAGAGGCCCCTATACGGGAAGGCGCGCCTTCGACGGCGAGTCTTTTTATTGCAAATCCCTATAAGGAAAGCTGGATGATTAATATTTTAAGTACGCATCCTACATTATCAAGACGTATTAAAAATATAGAAAAAACCGCCGAGAAGCTTGGCTTAGCTTAAATGAGGAGGCACAATGGAAAGCTATAGCAATAAAGTTATGGAGCATTTTAAAAATCCTAGGAATGTTGGTGATATGGAAAAACCTGACGGTATTGGACACGTTGGAAATCCGGTCTGCGGGGATATTATGGAACTTTACATTAAGGTTAAAGATAATATTATAACTGACGCAAAGTTTAAGACTTTTGGTTGCGGCGCCGCAATAGCGACGAGCAGTATGGTGACAGAAATTGTAAAAGGAAAAACCCTTGAAGAAGCGCTTAAAGTTACTAATCAATCAGTCGTAGACGCCTTAGATGGTCTTCCAAAAGTAAAGCTTCATTGCTCGGTGCTTGCGGAGCAGGCGCTAAAAAGAGCCGTCGATGATTATTTAAAAAAGACCACGGGGAAAGGCTTAGGTTTGCCTGAAGAGGATGCCGGACACCAATGCATGCACGAATTACCTGAAGAACTCAAATAATGAGTAGTACAAAGTACAAAGTATTAAGTACAAAGCGCAAAGTAAAAGAAACAAAACGGGTTGTGGTGGCGATGAGCGGGGGTGTAGATAGTTCTGTTGCAGCCGCTCTTTTAAAAGAAAAAGGGTATGAGGTCATAGGTATTACTTTGAAGCTGGTACCCGACAACCGGGCTTGCGGGTCTTGCTGTTCGGCAGAAGCCGTGCTCGACGCAAAAAAAGTTGCGTTTAAATTAAATATCCCGCATTACACTATAAATCTAAAAAAAGAGTTTTTTGAGTACGTTATAAAAGATTTCTGCGCAGAGTACGTCAATGGGCGAACGCCAAATCCCTGTGTAAGGTGCAACGCCTATATTAAATTTGGCCTTCTTTTGCAAAAAGCGCTTGCCTTAAAAGCTGATTATTTGGCCACAGGACATTATGCTGCCGTAATTTACAACGCAAAAACCGGAAGATATATTCTTGAGAAAGGAAAGGATTGCGGGAAGGATCAGTCATATGCTCTTTACTCTTTGACGCAAAAACAGCTAAAATACTCTCTTTTTCCTCTCGCCAAATTGAAAAAAGAAAAAGTTAGAAAACTCGCAAAACGTTTTGGTCTTCTTGTTGCCGAGAAAAAAGACAGTCAGGAAATTTGCTTTATTCCTGATAATAATTATGCCCGTTTTCTGAGAGAGAACTTTAAGCTAAAAGCGAAGTCAGGGGATATTGTAGATGTAAGAGGAGAGAAACTCGGAAAGCACTCCGGAATATTCAACTTCACTGTAGGTCAAAGAAGAGGGATAAATATTGCCGCTAAAGAACCTTTGTATGTGAACAAAATTGATGCCTGCAAAAGTAGGATTATAGTAGGAGGTAAAACTGCGGTCTTCGGTAAAGCCCTGTATGCAGAGGCTGTCAACCTGGTAGCTGTTTCAAAACTTACTAAACCTATGACAGTGCAGGTTAAAACAAGATATAGCAGTAAACCGGTCAAGGCCGTAATAAAAAGATTCAAGAACGGGGTCCGCGTAAAATTTGCCAGGCCCGAGTGGGCTATCTCTCCCGGTCAGGCGGTAGTGTTCTATCAAGGCAAAAAAGTATTGGGCGGAGGAATAATATCGGGTAAATTGGCAAGTTCTGTATAGTACAGGCTCGGACAACCGCCGATATTTTTTTAGTAATTGAGGAGACTGTATGGCTGACATAAAAAAAATAATTGAAGATATTAATAAACTGAGAAAAGAACGTAAGGCGGTTATACTTGCTCATAACTACCAGTTACCGGAAGTGCAGGAGATAGCGGATTTTGTCGGAGACTCCCTGGGTCTAAGCAGACAAGCGGCAAAAACTGATGCGCAGGTCATAGTGTTTTGCGGGGTCTATTTCATGGCGGAGACGGCGTATATTCTCTCCCCGGAAAAAAAAGTTCTTATTCCGGATTCTGCTTCAGGTTGTCCTATGGCGGATATGATAACGGCAAAACAGTTACGGGAGTTAAAAACAAAACATCCCGGTGCTTTGGTAGTGGCGTATGTTAACTCTACGGCCGATGTTAAAGCGGAGACGGATTACTGCTGCACCTCTGCTAACGCAATAAATGTTGTGGCAAAGTTAATAGACAAAGAGCTTATCTTTGTTCCTGACAAATACCTCGGTTCTTATATATCTAAAATACTTAAAAAAGAGATGATACTCTGGGAAGGCTACTGTCCCACGCACTTAAACATTACCCCTGAAGCCATTATGGCTAAAAAAAATGAGTATCCAAACGCCAAGGTCCTGATTCACCCCGAATGCCGTTCTGACTCATGTGCTTTGGCCGATGAGGTTGCCTCCACAGAGGGTTTTGTTCGCTATGCCAAAAGCACTTCAGTAAAAGAGCTTATAATAGGGACAGAAGTTGGTATGTTGACCAGATTAAGAAAAGAACTACCGGAAAAAACATTTATTCCGGTTTCAGAGCAGGCCATATGCCCTAATATGAAGAAAAACACCTTAGAAAAAGTCCTCTGGTCTTTAGAAGAGCTGAAAACCGAAGTAGTTCTCCCCGAGCTGATCCGCCTTAAAGCCAAAAAAGCAATAGATAGAATGGTAGAAATAGCATAATAGCTGCTTTATTCTAAATTGACTTTGACGGTACTCTGTGGTAAAATACTAAAGTTCCATTACTTATTCTTGTTTTTAAAGGGTGTTTGTGAAATACGAGCTCCAATTAAAGAACATAAAAGAAGGATTCCGGAAAGATGTCGAAAGGCTAAGCAAACAAAAGATATCTAACTGTTATCAATGCGGCAAATGCTCTGCAGGCTGTCCTGTGGCTTATGCTATGGAATATCCGCCGAGTATGGCCATGAGAATGATCCAGCTCGGGATGCATGACCGGCTGATGTCTGCAAACACCTCCTGGTTTTGTGTGTCCTGTGAAACCTGTACTACCCGCTGTCCCCGTGAAATAGATATTGCAAAGGTAATGGATACTTTAAAGATTATGGCTCAAGCGGGAAAATACAAAGTCTCAGACAACGAAGTACCAATTTTTGATTGGATTTTTTTGAAATCAATAGAGTTAACCGGAAAAATATACGAAATTGGAATGATAGGCGCCTACAACATGCTTTCCCTGAACCCGTTTAAAGATGTTTTCCCGATGGGCGTCAAGATGATTTTGAAGGGCAAGATAAGTTTTATTCCTCATCTGATATACAATCCCTTGGAAATGATAAAAAATATCATGATGTTTAGAAAAATAAGAAAAAAAGACAGGGAAAGGATTTACGAAAAAAATGTTTAAAGTCGCGTACTTCCCGGGTTGTTCGCTTTCCTCTACCGCAAAAGAGTATGATGTTGCCACGCGGCTGGTCTGTGAAGATCTGGAAATAGATTTAGTTGAGATTCCGGAATGGATTTGTTGCGGAGCTACTACTGCCCATATTACTTCGGAACTTACTGCGTCGGCATTACCTGCAAAGTCGCTAATCTGGGCGGAAAAGCATAATATGACCATTACTTCGCCTTGTTCAGCCTGTTTTTCCCGTTTAAAAATGGCTCATATAAATATGGAGAAAGACGCTGAACTTAAAAAAGAAGTTGAAGAAGTTACAGGGGAGAAATACAACGGCAAAGCGGAAGTTCTCCACCTTACCCGGGTAATGCTTGAAAAATATGGTATTGAAAAAATAAAAGAAAAGCTAAAGAAACAGTTGAAAGGCCTTAAAATTGCGAGCTACTACGGGTGTTTAATGACCAGACCGCCTGAGGTCAGCGAAAACGACAGAGTGGAAAATCCTATGATAATGGATAATCTGGCAAGAGCGCTCGGAGCAGAACCTGTAAAATGGGCTTACAAAACTGAGTGCTGCGGGGCGGCGTTTTCTCTAACAAAGACAGAAATTGTACGCAAACTTACTGGCGAAATATTAAAGGATGCAAAGGCTTGCGGGGCAGATCTTGTAATGGTCGCCTGTCCGCTCTGTCACAGCAATCTTGATGCCCGGCAGCCTGAGATTTCAAAGTTGTTAAAAACTAATTTTAATTTACCGGTTTTGTATTTTACCCAGGTTATGGGATTGGCGATGGGCTACGATTATATGGATTTAATGCTAAATAAACATTTTATTGACCCAAAACCGCTGCTTAAAGCAAAAGGAATAATCTAATGGCAAGAATCGGAGTATTTGTATGCCATTGCGGCACTAATATAGCTGGAGTTGTAGATGTTGCTCGTGTTGCAAAATACGCCGAGTCCTTACCCGGTGTCAGAGCTTCTATTGACTATAAATATATGTGTTCCGATCCGGGGCAGAATACCGTAATTGAAGCGATTAAAAAATATAATCTTGACCGGATAGTCGTTTCCGCCTGTTCGCCCAGGATGCATGAAGGTACTTTCCGTAAGACTATGGAAAGAGCCGGTCTTAATCCGTATCTAATGGAGATGGCCAATATCCGCGAACACGTTTCGTGGGTGCACAGTGATGACAAAGAGTTAGCTACGCAAAAAGCGATGAAAGTGATGGAGATGGCGGTCGCCAAAGTAAGACGCAGTGAGGCTCTCTCTAAGATGTACGCATCTATAGAAAAGCGCGCTCTGGTTATCGGAGGCGGTATTGCCGGTATCCAGGCCGCAATTGATATAGCCGCTGCAGGTTACAAAGTGGTATTAGTGGAGAAAGAACCCTCGATAGGCGGTCGGATGGCGCAGCTTGACAAAACCTTCCCGACTCTCGATTGCTCAGCCTGTATTTTGACTCCCAAAATGGTAGCTGTTGCGCAAGATCCAAATATTACTCTCATGACTTATGCGGAAGTGGTGGAGGTCTGCGGTTACGTCGGCCAGTTTGATGTTAAGATCAAGCAGAAAGCAAAATCCGTTAACTCAAAATGTATCGGTTGCGGAGTCTGCATAACGAAGTGCCCGAATAAAAAGTCTTTATCCGAGTTTAATGAGAAACTTGCGCCAAGAAAAGCAATTTACACGCCTTTTCCGCAGGCCGTGCCGAATGTTCCGGTAATTGATAGAGAGAACTGTACTTTCTTTAAGACAGGGAAATGTAAGATTTGTGAGAAAGTCTGCCCTACGGGCGCCATAGAGTATAGCCAGCAGGATGAAATTATAAAAGAAAAATTTGGAGCTGTTGTTGTGGCCACCGGTTTTAATATTTATGACCACTCAAATTACGGTGAGTATGGTTATGGCGAAATCAAAGATGTTATTACCAGTCTGCAGTTTGAAAGACTGCTTAATTCTTCCGGACCTACAGACGGACATGTTGTAAGGCCTTCTGATCACAAAGAAGTAAAAAATGTGGTCTTCATTCAGTGCGTAGGCTCCAGGGATGAAGCCAAACACCGTCCCTACTGTTCCAGGGTATGCTGTATGTACACTGCGAAACAGGCGATGCTTTTAAAAGATCATTATCCGGAAACCCAGTCTTATGTTTTTTATATAGATATCAGGTCTGCAGGTAAAAATTACGAAGAGTTTGTACAGCGGGCGCAGAATGATTACGGCGTTGTTTATCTTAGAGGTCGTGTTTCAAAAATATTTGAACGGGGAGAAAAATTAATAGTTAAAGGCGCAGATACATTATCGGGCGCGCAGGTGGAAGTAGAAGCCGATATGGTAGTGCTGGCAAACGGTCTGGAACCGAGAAGTCATGCGAAGGAACTTGCCCAGCTTTTCCATATGTCTTATGACCAGTACGGGTTTTATAACGAACTTCATCCCAAGCTTGCTCCGGTTGAGACTGCCATCTCCGGTGTTTATGTTGCCGGTTGTTGTATTTCACCAAAAGATATCCCCGATACCGTGGCTCAAGCCTCGGCGACGGCGGCGAAGGTATGCGCTTTGTTTGCAAAAGAAAAAATGGAAGTTGAGCCGTTGATTGCGGCAGTTAACCCGTTGACCTGCTCAGGTTGTGAAACCTGTTACAATGTCTGTCCCTACAGCGCTATAGAGATGGAAGACAAAGAAGTAAAGCGCGGTGACGTGCGGCACGTAGCAAAAGTTATTGAGAGCGTCTGTAAAGGCTGTGGCGCCTGCGTCGGTTCCTGCTACTGTAAGGCAGTGGATCTTAAAGGTTTCTCGGACAGGCAGGTTATGAACCAGATAGAGGCGGCGACTCAGGAATTAAGTACAAAGGACAAATTACAAAGTACGATATAAAGAGAATATATTAATTTCAGTAAGAGGTGTTTAAGTTAAATGGCAAACGATAAGAAAAAACTTAATGTGGTAGGGTTCCTCTGCAATTGGTGTTCTTACGCAGGCGCGGATATGACGGGACTCGGTAGGAATTTGTATCCGTCCAATATCAAGATTATCCGTATCCCCTGCACGGGAAGAATGGACCCGATGATGATAATCGAAGCGTTTCATAACGGAGCAGACGGAGTACTGGTTTCCGGCTGTCATCCGGGGGATTGCCATTATAGTGAAGGTAATTTTTACTGGAGAAGACGTTATCCTCATTTGAAGAGCTTGCTGGAGCATTTCGGCATTGATAAAAGAAGGTTTCACGCTAGTTGGGTGTCGGCTTCGGAAGGCAAAAAATTCGCGGAAGTTGTTAAAAAAGTGGTTGCTGAAGTAAAGGACTGGCAGGAAAATGGATAAAGAATTACAGGAACTGATAAAGAAACTTTTAGCCGAAAAAAAAGTGGAGTGGGCTGTAGGTTACGAGAAAGCTTACGACGAATTTTCGACGCGTCCGGCGTTTGTAAATGACCCGGCGGACACCACCCGTTTAATTTTTAATAAATACTGCATCAATAACCTGGGATTATACCTTACAAAATTAAAGAAAAACAAGCTGGCTGTTGTCTGTAAAGGCTGCGACATTGCTACGGTTTTCGAGCTTGTACGGGAAAAACAGGTTAAAAGAGAAAACATTATTGTTCTCGGGGTCGCCTGTGACGGTGTGCTGGATAAACGTTCGAATAAGCTTCTTGAAAAATGCGAGAACTGTCAGGTGAAGCAGCCGAAAGGTGCGGATTTTACTCTGGGTGCGGCAAAGAACTCGGATAAACCGAAGAGCTTTGAAGATGTCTCTTTATTTGAAAAG
>JAPLKO010000021.1 GCA_026388015.1 Candidatus Firestoneibacteriota bacterium
TGATTTATAATTAATTCCTTTAAGCTTCCCGCCTGTTATGGTTTGCGGCGCGTAATTGCCTCCGTCTTTTCCCGTAATCGACGCACCCATTACTCTAAGCGGATCCGCAACTCTTCTCATAGGCCGTTTGCAGAGTGATTTATCCCCCGTGATAGTCGAGGTAAAAGGCTGAGCCGCAAGTATTCCAAGCATTAGACGGGTGGTGGTTCCGGAGTTATTTGCATTTAGAGTGCTTTTTGACGGTTTTAAGCCGTAGAGCCCCTTTCCAAACACAGTAACTTTATCGCCCTTTCTTTTTATCTTTATCCCCATCTTTCTAAAACTCTCCAGAGTAGAAAGACAGTCCTCGGATTGCAAAAAGTTCCGAATATTTGTAGTCCCGCAGGCCAGAGAACCAAACATAACGGCCCTGTGCGATATTGACTTATCTCCCGGAATGCGCAGGCAACCGGACAACTTCTTTACTTTATGTACAACTAATTTTTCCATAAACACCTATTTGTTTCCAAGAATCTTTAGAAGATTAAATGATTACGCCTTCGAGGACCAGGTAGACCTGACTGCCGGTTCTGAGACAGCCTATATAGGTCTTCTTGCCCCGGCCTAGAGCGAGGTGAATATGAATCTTGGGTTCTTTACCCATTAAAAACAAAGTGCCGAAAGCGAGAACTTCATGCGCATCTTTTATTTTCTGCCAGACACAATCTGGAGGTATACAGGTTTTTTTGGGGCCGGTTACGACTTTGCAGTTCTTAATGCCGCCGGTTAAGTGGATTATGCCCGCCCTGATCTTTTCCTTCTTTGCGATTTTAGTAAGACTTTCGAGTACATCTTCGCCGTCGTTCATCCTTAATACGAAGATATTTTTTAACTTCCCTTTAGTGTACTCCATCAGAGGCTGTCCCTCTTTGTTTTTGCCTGCCGGAGCAGCCTGACTATTTCTTTTGACTTCCTTCTTTTTATCGCTTTTTCAAGCCTTGAGGTCTGCAAAAGAAAATTCTTAAGACTCGCGCAGATATTCTTTCTATTTGCAAGCGCAATCTCCGCCCAGATCTCAGGGCTTGACGCCGCAATCCTGGTCGTGTCTTTAAAGCCCTTGCCGGTAAGCGCGCGCCGGTTTTTGTCTCTCTTAATTACGGAAAGAGACATAGCCGCCGCTACAAAATGCGGGAGATGGCTGGTAAAAGCCAGAACCTTATCATGTTCCACCGGAGAGAGCATAACTACTTTTGCCCCGAGCGCTTTCCATATATTAGAAACCTTTTTAAGCGCAATTTTATTAGTAAGTTTATCAGGCGTAACGGCGCAGACAGAACCTTTAAAAAGATCCGCAGAGGCGAACTGCACACCGCTTTTTTCGGAACCGGCTATCGGGTGGGAGCCTATAAAATATGTATATAGCGGCAGATATTTATTTGCCGCGCATACTATCTCCGCCTTGGTGCTTCCGCCGTCGGTAACGATGGCCCCGGCCTTCAGGTACGGTCCTATTCCAAAAAGCAGCTCTCTTATATTATTGACCGGCGTAGCCATAAACACGAGGTCAGCTTCACCCAGAATCCAATAATCCAGAGAGTATTCGGTTAACGCTCCGAGCTTTAAGGCCTTTTTCAATCTGGCTTCATTCCGCCCGAGACCTATTACTCTGTCTGCCATTTTTTGTTTTAGAAGAGCCATTCCAAAAGCCCCGCCTATGAGGCCAGCTCCTATAATTGCTACGGTATTAATTTTTTTCATATTTCCCCGCCTGTTGAATGAACTAGTCCGCAAGTTCTATAATGTTTAACATAATGCTAAGAGATAGTATAAACGATACGGCAAAAAATGTCCATAACCGTCTATAAAAAAAAGAGCCCGTTTTACCAAGCTCTTTTTGTTTTATCTGCGCTATCTCTTTTCTTTAGCCGTGCCGGCGGCAAGCCTTTTCAGCTCGCATATATTTCCGTTCCCTGGGTCCCCGTCATTTCCCTGTACGCTTCTATCAGTTTTCTGGTAATCGGCCCCGGTTTTCCGTTTCCGATGTGTCTCGTATCAATATTTATGACAGGTATTACCTCGGCAGCGGTCCCGGTCAGAAAACATTCATCCGCAATATACATATCCACCATAGTAAAAGGCTTTTCCGACGTTTTGTAACCCAGCTCCCGCGCAAGCTTTATGACTGCGTCTCTTGTTATACCTTCAAGCGCTCCGATATAAGTAGGCGGAGTAATAAGTTCTCCGTTTTTTATAATAAATATATTATCGCCCGTGCATTCCGCGACATACCCTTCGCGGTTCAGCATAATCGCCTCTAAAACTTCGGCATTATTGGCTTCAAGTTTCGCCAGAATATTGTTCAAATAATTAAGCGACTTAATCATCGGGTTCACGGCTTCGGGAATATTTCTCCTGGTGGAAGCGCAGATAACCGCCAGTCCCTCTTTGTAAAATTTCTCCGGATATAAAGTAATACTTGCGGCAATGATAAAGTAAAAAGCTTTCGGACACTTTAACGGATTCAAGCCCAGGTCTCCGGCGCCCCGCGTAACTACGACACGAATATAAGAGTCCTTAAGTTTATTCCTCCGGATTGTTGCGATTATCTCCGCTTTCATTTTTTCTTTTGAGACAGGAACAGTCATTGTGATGGCTTTGGCTGAGGTATAAAGCCGTTCAATATGCTCATCAAGTTTAAAAACCCGTCCGTTATAAGACCGGATACCTTCAAAGACCCCGTCTCCGTACAGTAAACCGTGATCAAATACGGAAACAACCGCTTTTTCCTTGCGCACAAATTTTCCGTTTAGGTTAATTATTAGACCCATAAAATTCCTCCCTGTTAAAAAAAATTACTTCACTCTGCTCCGTTCTCTGATGCCCGGCTAAAGCCTGTGTTCGGGCTCAGGGGCATTGAACCTTCGGTTCATGATTATACAACTTTGCCGTCTTTCATTTCAATTATTCTTTTAGAGAGCCTGGCGAACTCCATATTGTGCGTAACCAAAAGAACAGTCTGTTTTCTGGTTATATTAATCCTTACAAACAAATCTATCAGGCGTCTGGCATTTTCCGTGTCCAGATTTCCGGTCGGTTCATCCGCAAGCAAAATATCCGGGTTGTTAATCAAAGCGCGCGCCATTCCGACTCTTTGCTGCTCCCCGCCTGAAAGTTCCCCCGGCCGGTGCTGCAGCCGGCTCCCGAGTCCCAGTTCATTTAATAATTCTTTAGCTCTTTCTGTTTCATCTTTTCCCGCAATCATTGCAGGCAAAAGGACATTTTCCAGGGCCGTAAAGTCGGGCAGCAGGTTATAGAACTGAAAGACAAAACCTATTTTCCGGTTTCTCATCAGAGAAAGATTGCTGTCGTTCAATTTATAAAGGTCGCTGCCGTTCAGGTAAACAGTTCCAATAGTGGGATTTGAAATACCTCCCAGTATATTCATAAGCGTTGATTTTCCGGCGCCGGAAGGACCGAGCAGGGTAACAAGCTCCCCTCTTTCCAGTTCCAGATTAATACCTTTTAAGACCTCTATATGATTTACGCCCAGAGTAAAAGCTTTGTGTATGTCTTTGGCAATAAGTATTTTTTCACTCATAGCGCACCGTATCCACCGGATCCAGCTTTGCCGCCTGCAGGGCCGGGTAAACAGTAGAGATAAGACTTAACAGCAAGGATACGCCGATTATCAGGCCGATATCAAACACTTTTAAGTCCACCGGAATATAATCTATATAATAAACATCCCCCGCAAGTTTAATGAACTGATATTTCTTAAGCAGGAGGGAAGCCGTTATTCCGGTCAGAGCGCCGAGCAGAGTGCCGGCAAGACCTATTATCATCCCCTGATAAATAAATATTTTCATTACCCCGCGCTGCGAAACGCCCAGGGTTCTTATAATCCCTATATCCTTTTTCTTTCTCATAACCATCATAATCAAACTGGCCAGCACATTAAAAGCGGCAACAAGAATTATTAGCGTGAGCATGATCCCCATAACTATTTTTTCAAGTTTCAACGCCGAAAAAAGGTTTTTGTGCATTGCGATCCAGTCATAAACTCCGAGGTTATTGTCCAGCCGTTTTTTAAGCTCCCTGCCGATTTCTTTAACTTTATAGATGTCCGTAACCCGGATATCTATGCCGCTGATTTTTTCCGGAATCTCAAAAAGCTGCTGCGCGGCCTGAAGAGAAATATACGCAAAGGTTGCGTCGTATTCATACATTCCTGATTTAAAAGTGCCGACTACTTCGTATTTTGCAAATTTTGGAAGCATCCCTAACGGGGTTGTCTTAAATATGGGCGTGACCAGGACCACTTCATCCCCCGTTCTCGCATAAAGTCTGGCCGCAAGCTCTTTCCCGAGAATAACACCCGGTTTTCTGCCGGGCGCAGGAAGAAGAAGAGCGGTAGAAGCATCACAGATTAAGGGCTGCTGCTGAGGGTCCACCCCCCAAATAGCCGCGCCTTCTGTGGTTGAGCCGAGCTTCATCATTCCCTGGGAGAAAACAAAAGGAGTCGCAGAAACCACCCCGCCGACGCTCTTAACGGCCTCTATGTTTTTTTGATAATCAGGAATTGCCCTGTAGGTTTTATCGTAGATAACAATATGGGCTTTCGTGCCGAGTATTTTTTCGCGCAGATCTTTCTGGAAACCGTTCATAACTGCCAATACGATAATGAGAGCGGCAACGCCAAGAGTAATACCGCCAAGGGAAATAAACGTAATTATAGAGAAAAAAGCCTGTTTCTTCTTCGCCCTTAAGTATCTCAGGCTGATAAATAGTTCATACGCCCGTTTCATCTTTTGGCCTCATTTGAGGGAAGAGTATCACGTCTCTGATAGAAGGAGCATTCGTAAAAAACATCACCATGCGGTCAATCCCGATGCCGAGCCCGCCTGCGGGAGGCATACCGTGTTCCAGCGCGGTTATATAGTCATAGTCAACTTTTTTAAGCTCCGCTTCTTTTTCATGGTCCACCTGCTTTAAGAACCTGGCTTTCTGGTCCACGGGGTCGTTTAGCTCTGAGAAGGCATTGGCGGTTTCCCTGCCAAAGATGAACACTTCAAATCTTTCCACCAGCAAGTCATCGTCTCTTTTCTTTTTCGCCAGAGGCGAGATCTCAACCGGATAATCTTTAATAATCGTAGGCTGAATAAGCTCCGGCTCCACTAATTTTTCGAATAACTCATTAATAAGCTGCCCTTTTGTAGCGACCGGCGCCGTGGTAATATTTTTTGCAGCGCAGGCGGCTTTAATATCCTCAAAATAGAGATTTGCAACATCTATCCCCGTAACTTCCTTAACGGCGTCCGCCATAGAAATTCTCTTCCACGGCCGCGCGAAATCAATTTCTTTTTCTTGATAGACAATTTTGGTCGTTCCGAATATATTTTTTGCGACATACTCAAAGATCTCTTCCGTAAGGTCCATCATATCGTTATAATCCGCATACGCCTGGTAAAGTTCGAGCATCGTGAACTCCGGATTGTGCTTAATGGAGATTCCTTCGTTCCTGAAGTTACGGTTTATCTCGAACACCCGCTCAAACCCGCCGACCAAAAGCCGTTTTAGGTATAGTTCAGGAGCGATGCGCATAAAAAGTTCTATACCGAGCGCGTTATGAAAAGTTTTAAACGGTTTGGCCGCCGCGCCCCCGGGTATGGAATGCATCATGGGAGTTTCCACTTCCAGAAAGTGTTTTTCTTCCAGAAATTTCCTGATAAGTTTAATAATGCAGCTCCTGGTGTAAAAAGTATCTTTGACTTCCGGGTTCGCAATCATATCCAGGTATCTCTGCCGGTAGCGTATCTCGACATCCTTAAGCCCGTGCCATTTTTCCGGAAGCGGCAGAAGCGCTTTTGAAAGAAGCGTAAGTTCTCTCACCCGGAGGGTCACTTCCCCCGTTCTGGTTTTAAAAATATCACCCTTCGCTCCGATAAAATCCCCGATATCCAGCTTCTTAAAGAGCTCCCACTGTTTTTCTCCGAGCAGGTCCATCTTAAAATAAAGCTGCAGCAGGCCGGTGCCGTCTTTTATGTGCCCAAAGGCGGATTTTCCATGTTCACGCAAACTCATTACTCTGCCTGCAACGGCGTAGATATCCTCTTCAAGATGTTTGCCGATCTCTAAGTCTTTATACTTTTCAGTAAGTTCTTTGGTCTTCCCGGTAGGTTCGTACTTGTAGGGATATGGATTTATCCCCGCTTCTCTTAGCTTATTGGCCTTTTCCGCTCTTTCTTGAAATATCTCGTTTTCCATATTATACCTGCCTGTTTTGAAATTGCCGATTTCTTAGTATTGTACTATATTGCCCGCCGTTTTTCAAATGATATTGGAGATTTTGGTTATTTCCGGACTTGAAAGAGACTGCTTTTGGCTGTATAATTATTAAGCACAAAAAACAAACATTCCCGCAGAGGAGAAAAGGAGAATTTATTATGGACTGGAAAATAATGATTGCTGCGTTTTTAACAATTCTTACGGCTGAGATGGGGGACAAAACACAACTTGCAGTTTTAGGCTTTGCGGCGCAGTCAAAATCCACTATTTCCGTGATAATCGGAGCGATGGCAGCTTTTCTGATTCTTACGGTGGTTGCCGCCTATCTTGGCGGTTTTATTACAAAGTATATTCCCATAAAATATATTCACCTCGCGTCCGGGGCGCTTTTTATTGTACTCGGTATCCTTGCAATTAAGGGCGCCCTCAACAATTGAGTTTAGCCCCGCCGTAAAAAAGCGCAGAAATCGGTATAATAAACAAAAAAATAACAGGAGGACGAAGTGAACGCTCTCGAAACAAAGCAGCTAACCAAAACCTATATCAGCGGGCATTTTTGGAGCAAAAAATCTTCACCGGCCTTAAACGGCATTGACCTGAAGATTAAGAATAAGCAGGTCTTCGGTCTTTTAGGGTTAAACGGCGCGGGCAAGACCACCCTGCTAAAGATCCTGATAGGACTCCTCCTGCCCTCTTTTGGTAAAGCCGTTATTCTCGGTAAACCGGCCGGTGATATTCAAACAAGAAAAGAAATCGCTTATCTTCCGGAGATGCCGTATTTCCCGAGATATCTGACCCCTCTCGAAATACTTGATTTTTACGGCAAACTGTATGAACTCCCGGTTGTAGAAAGAAAAAAGAAAACCCTGGAAGCTCTTGTTAAGGTGGGGCTCTATGAAAAAAGAACACATAAGCTGAAAGAATTTTCAAAAGGTATGCTCCAGAAGGTCGGCATTGCGCAGCTTCTGCTGAACAACGCAAAGATTTACTTTTTGGATGAACCTACTTACGGTCTGGACCCCTTAGCTGCAAAACAGATGCGGGATATTATCCTGGAATTAAAAAAAGCAGGCAAGACCATATTTCTGAACACCCATCAGATAAATGAAGTAAACCAGATCTGCGACAGAATCGGCATATTAAACAACGGTCATTTAATAGAAGACATTGAAGTTAAAAATATCAAAGGCTCTATGGAAAGTTTTTTTGTGAAGAGGGTGCAAAACAATGGAAAAGCATAAGCTTCTTAAAATTCTTGCGATAGCTCAAAATGTTCTGAAAGAATGCATCCGGCATAAAATATTCAATATTCTTTTTATTTTTGCCGGCGCCCTTATTGGAGGCTCGCTGCTCATTGAAGAGCTTTCCCCGGGCGCCGAGGGCCGCACGTTTATAAACGTGGCCTACGCCAATATGGAGCTTTTCGGTTTTCTTACAGTCATGCTCTCTATTTTTATCATCACCTTTGAGGAGGTGGAGATGCGAACCCTCTGGCTCACGATAACAAAGCCCGTCTCCAGAACAAGTTATCTCCTCGGGAAGTTTTTCGGGATCTCTCTGGTCCTCCTCCTTACCATGTCCGTTATGTTCCTGGTGGTTTTTGGACTGACGCTTACCGGCAAGGTCCATCTGAATATTAACTACCTGCTTGTCCCGGCTGCGATGTCCCTGTCTTTAATGATGACAGCCGCTTTCACAATTACGCTTATAACCATAGCTACAAATCTTCCCACCGGTATTATTTTTTCTTCTCTTCTTTTCATTATAGGGCACCTGACCGAGCATTTAAAAAGTGTAATTGAAAATCCGCAAACCGGAATAGCGGCAAAAACCGCTTTAGCGCTGGTTTATTATTTGGCGCCTAATTTTGAGCTATTTAATCTTAAAGATAAGCTGTATTTGGCCGGCGGGACGTTTGACCCGTACTACATATTACAGATAACGCTTTATGCTGTTCTTTATGTATTTGCGGCCCTCTATATAGGCATAAAAGCTTTCAAGAAAAAAGAATTCTGATATGACCCTAAAAACTTGGCTGATAACCGGTTTTTCTCTTATTCTCCTGGCCGGAAGCATCACTCTGATACACAAAGACTCCTACTACAAACAGCAGTTCAAGGAGTTTCCTTTTAAAGAAGCAAAGAAAGAGCCTTTTTATCTTTTTCTAGCTTCAATTTCCGGGTTTCGCTCGCTGATTGCCGATTTTTTATGGATGGACGCTATTCAATATATCGGGGACCGAGAAAACGGGAAAGAGAAATACAAACAAATCTATCCAAAAGCAAAAGATATCATAACCCTGGACCCCAACTTTACCTACCCCTACATTGCAGTAAGCGGTATTCTTTTCTTCGAGCTCGGGGAAAAAGATACCGCAATAGAGTTTATTAAATTCGGCATCAAGAATAATCCCGACTACGGGAAGTTAAAACTCTACCTTGCGGCATACACCTACTCCAAAGACGATAATTTAAGAATGACTGCATTATATATAAAAGCCGCTATAAAAGAGGAGGACCATCCTCCGATGCTGGAACGTATACTGGGTTCAATTTATCTTAAACTTGCCGGGAAAGAACCGGAGCAGAAGAACTTTTGGACGGGAGAAGCAATAAAACTCTGGGCAGAGATGTACGAGCACCCTTCAGAACCTTTGAACAGAACGTACGCGGAAAGCCGGCTAAAAAGATTCGGAGTTATAAAGTAATATTTGATTTGCGGCTATGAACCGTTCATATTTCAGGGTCACAGCCCTGCAGCTGAACTTAGAGAATGATACAGTGTTTTCTGACTAAAGAAAGTAGTACTTTACCCCGCCTCTTATTTCAAAACTATTTGACAAGAAGGCCGGGGTTATCCAGTCCGTGCCGAAGGTTAGGGCGATATTTTTACTGATAAAACTATAACTGCATATTCCTATCTTAAAAGCGGTGACGGACTCTCCGGAAATATTTGAAAGATAACTCTTAAAGCCAATTTCCAGCCCCGTCCCGCCGGGATTGTTTTCCAGGGACGCCGGCGCCGGCACAACCAGCTGCAGCAGAGCTGAAACGGTCCAAACCTCGCGAGCCGCAGTTCTATTGATCCCGCCTTCAATAACGAGGTTAAAAACAGGATTCAGCAGGCAGTCGGCGCTTAGAGAAACAAAACCTGCTCTAAGTTCGGTCTGGCGTATATTAAGCCAATCAATGTCAAACAGAAAATTTCCGGAGATGCCAACCCCGATTTTTCCCACTCTTTCCATTGCTTCTTTCAGGTAAAGGCCTTTATGAAATTCCTGCATTTTCCGGAAGGCTTCGGAGTATTTCAGACGAAAATCATCCTCCGCTCGGCAAGCAACACCGCCAAAAACAGAAAGAAACACAAACAAAAATAGAAGTTTTTTCATTTCACACCCGTTTAGCGGGATTTTTTCCCGCCCTTCCTAAAACGTCAAGCGTCATTTGTCCTTAGTAATTACACTTCTCTGTCTCAGCACTTCATACATCATAATGCCTGCAGAGACGGAGACATTGAGAGAAGGAATAGAGCCTTTCATCGGAAGTTTAACAAGAAAGTCGCAATTGTCCTTCAAGCTCTTTCTGACACCTTCGCCCTCGCCTCCGAAAACAAGAGCTGTGCCGCTTTTATAATCCTCGTCCGTATAGTTTTTGGAAGCATCCGCTTCAACTCCGGTTATCCACACATTATGTTTCTTCAGGAGCGAGACGGCATAATTTAGATTACTCACCATAGAAATCAGCATATATTCGGTTGCCCCGGTCGAAACCATTTCCACCGTGGTGGTGACATGCACGGAGTTCTGCTTCGGAATTATTATTCCGTGACACCCCGCGCATTCTGCCGTACGGATTATCGCACCAAGATTATGGGGATCCTGCACGGAATCCAGAATTAAAATAAACGGTTTTTCGCCCTTGAGCGCAGCCGCCTCCAGAATATCCTCTATCTCGACATACTCTTTTGCATAGGTAAAGATAATAACGCCCTGATGCGCGGTACCTTTTGCCAGGCGGTCCATATCTTTTTTAGAAAGGTATTGCATTGCCGTGCTCGTTTCTTTGGCCAGCGCCAGCAAGTCCTTTAGCTCAGCTTTTGCTTCTTTTGCAATAGCCATACGGCGGATCAGCCGGCTCTTTGATCTCAACACTTCAAAACAGGCATTTTTACCAAATATTGTTCTATTCATTTTATTTTCCTCATTATAATTTGACCTTTTGGATTATCTTCAACCGCAAAGCCTTTTTCTTCCACCATTTTTCTAATAAGATCCGACTTTGCCCAGTCTTTGGTATTTCTCGCCGTCTCTCTTTCAAGAGCAAGCGCCTCAATTTCTTCCGGAATACTTTCTGCATCTATTTTAAAGCCTAAAACTGTTGAAAAAGCCGCCAGTTTTTCCCCCGCAATTTTTAGCGCCCCGCGATTCGCATGGTTCAAATTCCACTCTTTCTTTTTAATCGTATTTTTTATTTCATTTGCATAATCAAAGAGCGCGGCAATCGCCAGCGCAGTATTAAAATCATCATCCATAGCCGCAACAAACTTTTCTTCCAGGGCTTTACCCTTTTTTGCAAGATTATCATCCGCAGCTCCGCCTTCGGCAAGGGATTTCTTCAATATTCCGGCGACACGGTACAGCGTATTTCCGAGCTCCGAGAACCCGTTAACGGCATGACTTACGTTCTCCTCGGTAAAATCCAGAGGGCTTCTGTAATGCGCGGAAAGAAGAAAGAACCTTATTATATTTTTATTGTATTTCTTTAAAATATCCCGGGCCAAAAGAAAGTTGTTCAGAGATTTACTCATCTTTTCGCCGCCGATATTTAAATGCCCGTTATGCACCCAGTAATTAGCAAGTTTTTTCCCTGTTGCCGTCTCCACCTGCGCTATCTCGTTTTCATGGTGGGGAAAAACCAGGTCTATTCCGCCGGAGTGAATATCAAACGGATGCTCCAGATACTTTTGACTCATAACACAGCATTCCGTATGCCAGCCCGGACGGCCTTTACCCCACGGAGAATCCCAGGAAATACCTTCGCCCTTGTCTTTCTTCCAGAGCACGAAATCCAGCGGAGATTTTTTCTTTTCTGATACCGCTATTCTGGCGCCGGATTGGAGCTCTTCTATATTTTTGTGTGAAAGCTTCCCGTAATCTTTTACTTTGGAGACATCCATATAGACATCGCCTTCGCTCGCATAGGCGGCACCTTTTTCTATAAGTAACCCGATAATGTCATGCATCTCTTTAATATGTTCTGTCGCTTTAGGGTTAATATCCGGAAGCTTTACCCCGAGCGCTTCGAGATCTTCAAAATAGGCTTTTGTAAACGTTTCACCCACCGCAGACGGCGTTTGCTTTTCGGCCCGGGCCTTATTTATTATCTTGTCATCCACATCCGTAACGTTCTGTACTAAAATAACTTCAAAACCCCTGAAAGCAAGATACCTTCTGATAACATCAACAACAATAAAGTTCCTGGCATTGCCGATATGAAAATACCCATAAACTGTGGGCCCGCAATTATATATCTTAACCTTCCCCTGCGCAAGAGGTAAAAACTCTTCTTTTTTCTGTGTAAGGGTGTTGTAGATTTTTATCATAGGTTAGATTATATCATATTAAAGGCAGGATTATCGCTCAAAATCCTGACAGGCCGGCATTTGCTCTGACAAGCTCAGATAAAATGCGCAGCCTGACTGGATTTTGGGCTAAAATAATGGAAGGCCGCAGATACCGCGCTTTTTACTTCTCATCTCCAAAAACAATTATTCCGTCTTTAGAAATATTGAAGCTAAACTGCATCGCAAGCTCTTTTAATTTATCCAGCTTATCATCCGCAAGCTCGCCGGCCCAGCATTTATTCTGGCCATCCCAGCGGAGGCCTAAAGCTTTCAGGTCTTCTTTGGCGCTAAACGTCTTTCCACTGCAGCTATATTTACTCATATTTCACCCCTTATCAAGACGGCAGTATCTGTCTTTGTTTTTCTTTCCATTTAATCTCATTGGTACCGAAAATAAACAGCGGCAGACAAAGCAAAATAAAGATAATATCTCTGAAAATTGCCGCTCCGCCGATAGGCTCGCTCCACCCGAAAATAGTAAAACACCCGCACTCATGGACCAGCCCCCAGGACAAATTAATAGCCATTCCTAATATATAAGCTGTGTTGAGACCTATCATTATAAGAGCATTAGATTGCGTAAAGACATTCAGCAGCATAAAAAAACCGGCAAAGAATTCTATCCAGGGAAGAACGAGAGCAGTAAGAGGAGTAAGAATCTCGGGTATAAGTCTATACTCTTTTAGAATAAGAGAAAAACCTGCCGGACTTAGAATCTTATCAATACTGGCAAGAATAAACACACCGCCCATTAGCAAGCGAAACGCCAGCATAGTTTTATTATTTGAGAGCAATTTTTTTATCATTTTGCAACGGTCTCTTTTTTTATTTGAAGGCCCTCAACCGGGTAACCGGCTTTACGCCATTCATCCCAGCCGCCTCTGAATATTTTTGTATTTTCAAATCCATTTTCCGCAAGTTTTTTTACGACCATATCGCTTAAGAGGCAGGAACCGCCGCTGCAGTAGACTATATACAAAGCTTCTTTTTTTAGCTCATCTTTGATCCTCTCGTACTGCGCAACAAAACGGCTCGCAGACAGGGAGACCGCGCCTTTGATATGTCTTTCGACGTAAACATATTCGGGACGGGCATCAATAAAAACCGCTTTACCTTCGTCAAAATAACTTTTGGCTTTTTTGAGAGTAATTTTTGTTTCTTCAACCGGCGCAATTTCGGCTGTTACAGACTTAAGTTTTGCAGTCAACACCGGCGCAACCTCCGTAGAAAAGATTTTCTTTTTTTGTAAGGTTTTAACGGCAGGTGTTTGCGTTTTTGTAGAAGCAGTTACGGCCTTCTTCGCCGCTACAACCTTTTCCCTGTTTTTTGCTTCAGCCGGCAGGGGCTTTATTACTCTTGTCCGCGCCGGCTCTTTTTTTGGAATAAGAGAAAATCCGCCAGGATTAAAGATATTAAAAACCAACCCAACAAGCCCTGCAAAAAAGCAGATAACCGCAGACATAAATATGACGCTCAGGAGTTTTTCAAGTTTCATATAATTATTTTATCGGGAAAAACAAAGAAAAACAAGTGTTTAATCTTTGTTTGCCAAATATTTATAGTTAGTCTACTCAAAACGTAAGGCTGATACAAGATTTCCTCTTATTGAATAATATGCCGTAATCGAGCAAGAAAGAAGACCCAGAACAAGCATGCCCAAAAGCGTGAGTATCGGCAGTGTAAGGTTTACCGGATTATGCATACTGATTTTATATGGCAGAGAAACCGCAACTGCAAGCAAAGTACCGAGAATAAGACCAACTACAAGAAGAAGGCTGTTTTCAAATATTATCAGTCTTATTAAGAAACCTCTCGAAAAACCCAGCGCGCTTTTCAGGGCAAACTGCTGCCTTCTTTCGTATACGTTCTGCAGAAGCACGGCAATTATTCCGAAAGTCCCGAGCAAAAACCCGATACCTCCAAGTATCTGAAATGTAAAAAGGTATGTGTTTTGAACTCCGGCAAAAGCGGCCAGAAGTTCAGAGGTTTTCGTGACGGTATAGCCTGCGCTCCCGAGTTCTTTACGCAGTTCTGCGGCAACTTCCTCCTCTTTCCCTTCTTTTGTCCTTATCAGAAAATAATTATGCCCGCCTTTACTGCCGTACAGCTTGACAAAGTTTTCCTCGGAAACAAGCAGCGTTTCCGCAAATATACTTTGTGATAAAGTTCCTTTCACCGCAAGCTTTTTTTCTCCGGATAAAAGTATTTCATCTCCTATTTTTTTATGCAGTATCCACACAAGACTGTTAGCATCCGCATATGCCGGAAAAACCCCGTTTTCTTCTTTCAGATTAAGTCCAAACCAGGGGGTCTTTCCGCCGCCGAACTCTTTATATTTTGAAAAGATAAATCCATTTTCATTCATAACTTCATCAGGAAGACCAAGCACCTTCGGGAGAGAGGGTTGATTTATATTCAGACAGCTTATATCCTCTCCCTCTCCGCTCAGACGGCAACCGGTAAATTTCACATCATTCCAGACAGAAGTATCGAAAGAAGTAATGCCGTTATTCTTTCTTCCCGCAGGGGTGTTCAGATCTCCAAAAAGAGGCAGAGCAGACTTTGCGATAAGGTTATACCCGCCTGAACCGGAGTTTTTATCAAGCGTGTTAAAGCGGAAAGATTCCGGTCTGTTTACGGCTGTCATAATTATTATAAAAGCGGCAGCGGCAAAAAGGCCGAGTGTGAGATAACTTCTTTTTCCGGAGTATTGCAAAGATCGGAGAGCCAGAGAAAAAAAGCCTTTTACCCCGGGTTTAGAACCCGTTTTTGCCGGCGCAAGAAACTGTTTTCCAAGAAGAGACCTTACACTTATTTTTTTAAACATCAAAACACCAAATAGTATCGAGGCAAAGGAAAGCAGTATCCCCGATAATAAGCCCGTTAATATCTCTTTAGCTTCGATATAAAGTTTAAATTCAGTGCTCTTGCCCAGAAGCGGTTTTAGAAAGTTCAGGATAAATTCCGCGTAGTAGATGCTTATAGGCATAGAAATTAGGCAGCCAATAAGAATTATCAACCCGCCTTCTATCAGATATACAAAAAACACTTTCCTGATGCTAAATCCTACGGTTAAGAATATTCCGGCCTGCGAGCTCCTCGCCTCAAGAAGCAGGCGGAACAGAAAGGCTGTCAGCCAGAGCGCAGAGAGAACGAGGATAAAGCTTAGGGATATAAAAAGCATAGAGTAATCCGTGGAACCCTGAGCCGACTTAAGCGCTTCCTCCCGCAAAGGAATCACTCTAATGCCTGTGTCCGAAAACTTGAAGTTTCTGAGAAATAATTTAGTAAAACTGTTTATATCTTTATTGGCAGAAAGATTAATCTTTACGGAGGTAACACCGGTGTACTGTTTGGGCCAGAAGCTTTTTGCATCTTCAAGCGATATTAAAGCTTTCGGGGCCGTTTTATATTTTTCCCAGAAAAGTTCATCTTTACTTCTTATCTTTCGCATATCTACAGGGAACGGAGTCTTCCAGCCGGAGATGCTTCTTGCGTCCGTAATTCCTTCAAAAGAAGGAGATTTTACAAGTTTTAACATAACTTCGGTGGCAAGAACACCTTTCACCGTAAACTCCTTTGTTTTCTTAATATATTCTCCGCCATAGGTTAGTTCGAAATACTCGGTAAAAACTTTATCCCCGGCTTTTGCTCCGGTATCCTCGGCTGCCCAGTTGCTCAGTATGATTTCGTCTTTCAACAGTTCTTTCACACCCCCTATCACCGAATACGGAGCCCTGCCGTTTATGGAATTTAAAATGTACACTGAGGCAGTTTCCCAGGTTAACCCCGCAGTGTCCGCTGATTTTTTTGCGGCTTCCAAAACACCGGGAGTAAAAACAAGTTCATTGTTTTCCAGATATGCAGTTCTCCCTTCCATATTTAAAGCAAGTCCCAGATCCGCCAGGGTCAGGCTGTCTTTTATCAATTCAACATCATAAAAAGGTTTAGTGATGAACACGGTGTTTATCTTCTGTTCTTTTTTAAGTTCTTTCTGAAGAGCGGCCAGAGAGATGTAAATATTGAGGGGTTTTACATTTTCATTTTTTAAATTAAAATTGCCGGCTTTTTCCGGCAGGATGACACCTTTTACCTTTACGGAAAAAGAAGACAGGTTCTCCGACAGCTCTTTTTGCCCGAATAGAGTTTCTACCGGAGCGGCTCCTGATTTATTTATTTTTATAACAAGAAAATCTCCCGGCTTCACCCGCAGGTCCCGGATTAAAATCTCACTTAAGTAAACTTCCCGTCCTTCCGGAGCCTGAACCTCCGCTCCAAGAGCATACTTCAAGACAGAGCCGGTAACACCTAAAATATTGACCTCAGGTATTATTAAGCCGCTATCCGGAGCCGTAACGGCAGCGGAAAGAACCAGAGCAGGCTGGGAAAAAGTTTCATCCCCGGGATTCTTCCTTATTGCTGTTGTAAAATTTTCTGTAAAAAATGAGTGCGTCCGCACGACAGCTGCGACATTTGCAAGGCGGCCGAGAGCGAGTTCTTGGAGGTTTCTTTTTACGGAGTTACCGACCAGGAGCGAACCGGTAAGCGCGGCTATGGCAACGGCAAAACCCGCAGAGACAGCCAGAGAGCTCTTCCAGTAGTACCTAAGGCTTCTAAGAGCCGTTATAAGAATATTCAATTTTTCACCTTTTTCAACGAACCGTTATCAATAGCATAAACAGCTGTAAAGTTTTTCAGCAATTCTTTATTGTGCGTTGCCATGACAACCGTCACTTGTTCTTTTGCCGCAAGTTTTACAAAAATATCCGCCGCTTTTTTTGCGTTTACGGCATCCAGATTCCCCGTGGGTTCATCACAAAGAAGGAGTTTAGGGGAGTTAAGAAGCGCGCGTGCTATCGCCACCCTTTGCTTTTCGCCGCCGGACAGCTGCGACGGGAAAGAATCCAGCTTCCCTGAAAGTCCGAGCAAAACAAGCAGCTCCCCTCCTCTTTTTTTAAGCTTTCTACCTTCTCCGGCCGGGATAGCGGGAAGAAGAACATTTTCAAGCGCAGTACACTGCGGGAGTAAAAAATGCTCCTGAAATACAAAGCCGACTGTTTTATTCCTGTAGTTATAAAGTTCTTTACCGGCAAGGCGGGCAACATTTATACTCCCGAGCCACAATTCGCCGCTGTCTGCCGTTTCCAGGCTGCCAAGAATGCTTAATAGGGTGCTCTTGCCCGAGCCGGAAGGCCCTGTAATGGCAACAGTTTCATTATCTTTAGCCGTAAAGGAGATTTTTTTTAGGACTTTATTCTCCCCCCCTCCGCTTTGATAACTTTTGCTCAGTTCCAGGACTTGCAAACCTGTTTTTTGCATTAAAACACCTCCAAAATCAAATAACCAAGCTTTATTAAGTTATTATACAACAATATAAAATATATTTATATACCGATATCCTGTCAATCGAACGCCTTTAAAGGTGTATTGTAAGTATGATTTAATAATGCTATTATTGTAAAGTAGAATTCGTAATTATTTTTATAAGGAGGATTTTAATGAAGAAAAGTATGTTGGTTTCGATTTTGACGGGGGTACTGGTGTTTGTTTCTGCCTGTACTGCGGCTGAAACTGTCTACTGGCCTGCTTTTAACGGAGAGAAACACGATAACATCTCTATGGATAAGGGTTTACTTAAGAGTTGGCCAAAAGAAGGGCCAAAACTTCTTTGGAAGTCAAATAAAGGCGGAAAAGGTTACGCCGCTGTTACAATTGCGGATGGAATAATTTTTACAGCAGGCGATTCCAACAGCAAAACTATTGTAACTGCTTTTGACATGTCGGGGAAAATACTCTGGCAGGCTGAAAACGGTAAAGCTTGGACCGGAAGTTATCCCGGGACCAGAAGTACTCCGGTATATAGCAACGGTATGGTGTACCAGATAAGCGGCGGCGGTCGCCTCGGCGCTTTCGAAGCTAAGACAGGTAAAGAGGTCTGGAACTTTGATTTTAAGAGCAAAGAATTGAAAGGCAAGGCAGGCACCTGGGGTTTCTCGGAGTCCGTAACTATTGACGGAAACAATCTTATCTGTATGCCCGGCGGTCCGAATGTTCTTTGTGTAGCTCTGGATAAAAAGACCGGCAAACAAGTCTGGGCAACGGAAAGCATCAAGGACAATGCATCTTATTGCTCCGGTATAATAGTAAACCATAAAGGCAAAAACATGCTTTTAACGATGAGCGCAAATTACGCTGTCGGCATAGATCCTAAAGACGGTAAGCTTATGTGGAAGTTCGAATACAAGACATCTTATTTCGTGCATGCGACCACACCGGTTTATAAGGACGGGATGGTTTATATCACTTCAGGGTATGGCACGGATGATAAAGTACTAAAACTAAATGATGCGGGAACTTCAGCCGAGGAACTCTGGACCGGCAAAAAAATTGATAACCATCACGGCGGAGTTGTTATGCTTGACGGTTACATCTACGGAGCCGGAGACAAGAATAAAGGCTGGCATTGTATCGATATGAAGAGCGGCAAAGAGCTATGGAAAGCCGAAGGCGTCGGTAAAGGTTCGGTAACTTACGCCGACGGAATGCTATACTGCTACAGCGAAGGCGGTCAGGTGGCTTTAGTTGAAGCCTCAACTAAAGGTTACAAAGAAACGGGCAATTTTAAACTGGCAAGCGAAGGCAGCGACCCTTTCTGGAACCATCCCGTAGTAATAGGCGGAATGCTCTTCTTAAGGCACGAAAGCGACCTTTTCGTCTTCGACGTAAAGGGAAAGTAGGTTAAAACATTACGGGCTCCTTTTAATAAAAGGAGCCCGTTTTTTTTGAATTCGATATTACCACTCTGCACACTGTTTTAAAGTTCACACTTGACAACAAATCCGTCTTTTGTCATAATGCACTATAGTGCATTGCGAGTGAGGAGGTATCTATGCAAAATAGGAAGAGTTTGAATGTGGGGGTAGTTGGGTGCGGGAACATCTCGGAGATATACTTCAAGATGAGCAAGATCTTTCCGGTCTTGAACGTATGCGCTTGTGCGGACCTTGATATGAAAAGGGCCGAGGAAAAGGCAAAGGCTCACAATCTTGTCCCGATGACGCCTAAAGAACTTTACGCCGACAGAAATATTGACATAGTGCTTAATCTTACCTTACCTAAGTCCCACTTTGAAGTGGATCTTGCTGCTTTAAAAAACGGCAAGCATGTTTACGGTGAAAAACCGCTCGGAATTGACCTCGGGCAGGGTAAAACTATTCTTGAAACAGCAAAAAAATTAAAACTTCGGGTCGGTTCAGCGCCTGATACATTCCTTGGCGCCGGTATTCAAACCTGCAGAAAAATAATAGACTCGGGTCTTATCGGAAGACCGGTGGCAGCTGAAGCTTTTATGATTGGACACGGCCATGAGCACTGGCATCCGTCACCGGAGTTTTACTATCAAAGAGGCGGAGGTCCTATGCTCGATATGGGTCCTTATTATCTGACAGCGCTTGTTAATCTTCTTGGACCTGCAAAATTAACGGCGGGTGTTGCGGTCAGATCAATGAAAGAGCGGGTAATAACAAGTAAACCTAAATTCGGTAAACGCTTCAAAGTAGAGACCCCCACCCATCTTACCGGAGCTGTTGAATTCAAAAGCGGAGCCGTTGCGACTTTGATAATGAGTTTTGACGTTTGGAAAAGCACACTCCCGAGAATAGAGGTGCACGGCACGGAAGGCAGTATGATAGTCCCGGATCCAAATACTTTCGGCGGCCCGATAAGCCTTTTTAACAGGAAAAAGAAGATCTGGGAGGAAGTCCCGCTCAGATTCATCTACGGAGAAAACACAAGAAGTCTTGGCCTTGCTGATATGGCGCAGGGAATACTTTCGGGAAGAAAGCACCGGGCTTCCGGCGAACTGGCTTATCACGTTCTTGAAACTATGCTCTCCTTTGAAGAGTCGTACAAGACCGGAAAGCATATCATGTTAAAAAGTACCTGTGAAAAACCGGCGGCGTTCCCTCTGAAGATGAAAAAAGGTATTCTTGACAGGTAATTACCGTGCATTACTGTTTAAAAACTGCTAAAGGAGTGACAAAATGAGAAAAGCATTGATAGTCTGGGGCGGCTGGAACGGACATGAACCACAAAAAGTAGCAGAAAGATTTGAAAAATTCCTTAAAGAACAGGAGTTCGAAGTCGAGGTTGCTACCAATCTTGACGTTTTTCTTGATGCAGAAAAGATTAAAAATCTGCACCTGATAGTCCCGGTCTGGACCATGGGGAAAATAACCAAGGAACAGTGCAATCCGGTGATAGAAGCTGTCGCAAACGGTACCGGTATAGCCGGCTGTCATGGCGGTATGTGTGATGCTTTCAGAGAAAGCGTTAACTGGCAGTTTATGACCGGCGGTAACTGGGTTTCACATCCCGGTTCTGACCAGGTTGAATATATGGTAGATATTAAGAACAGCTCCAGCCCTTTAACGTTCGGCATTAACAGTTTCAAGGTCAAATCAGAACAGTACTATCTTCACGTTGATCCGGCGGTAGAGGTTCTTGCAGTCACCCGCTTCCCTACCGTAAAATGGTATCACTCTTCCAACGGGGTAGTGGATATGCCGGTTGTCTGGACTAAAAAATGGGGTGTCGGAAGGGTCTTCTACTCTTCTCTGGGTCATCATGACGATGCTTTTGAAACACCGGAGGCTTTTGAACTGATGAAACGCGGTCTTCTTTATGCAGCCGAGGGAAAAGATTATGCCTTAAAGAACGGGTTGACCTCGGAAATTTACAAAAACTCTGCGAAGATGTTCTAACCTATGGCAAAGATTAAAATTACACGAGAGCTTGTCGCTCAAAAAGCAAAGGTAGCGCCTTCAACTGTTTCGAGGGCGCTTTCCGGTCATCCGGGTATCCCCAAAAGAACAGCGGATAAAGTAAAGAAAATAGCTGAAGCTTTAGGGTACATCCCCTCCTCACTCGGTAGGAGTCATTTTCAGAAAAAAAGTTTTCGTATAGGCTGTGTCATCCCATACAAATTTGACCAGCGGATACAAACTCTTCCTTCTGATTACTTTTCTAAATTCTTATACGGGCTTATGCTCTCTGCTATGGAGAAGAATTATTCTGTAACGGTTATACCGGACAGCGGCCTTTCTGCTTCCGAACTTGCGCATAACGTACAATCAAACAACGTAGACGGTCTGGTTTTCCTCGGAATTAGAAGAGGAGATACAAGATTTTCGGAGTTATACCGCAAAAAAATACCTTTTATCTTTATTCATCATTATGAACCCGGGCGTAACTACCCCTACGTAGACACGAATGCCGAAACAGGATTACGGGAAGCGATGGAGTATCTTAAATCAAACGGCCTAAACAAATGTATGCTGGTAAGCGGCGGTAACGCATTCAGAAACGCGCTGGACCGGACGGCTATTTACAAAAAACTGATAAAAGAGTACTCTTTCAGCGACCTTGGGATAATAGACGGAGATTTCTCAATAAAAAGCGGAGTCTTTGCGGCAAAAAAGATTGCACTTGAAGGACTTCCTGAGGTTATCTTTTGCGCCAACGATCGTATCGCGTGCGGGCTGATTCAAGGCTTTCAGGAGCTTCAGATAAGGGTGCCAATGGATGTTAAAGTTATCGTGTTTGATGATATGAATGTAACCAGAATTGTAACTCCCAAACTCACAACTATTGAAAATCCGTTTTTCGAATGCGGTAAAAAAGCAGCAGAGCTTATCCTTTCTTGCATCAAGAAAGAAAAGCCACAAAATATAATTCTTCCTTCCAAGCTCATTATCCGCGACTCTGCCTAAAAAAAAGAAGCTCTATAACTTTAGGTCATAGAGCTTCTTCATTATATCATTGCCATCTCTTTAGTATCTCGACAAGAGACCTACACTGCAGGGCTTATGTCATTCTCGCAAGTTTCTCTTTCGTTATATTGTTTAACGGCATCTTCCCGTTAAAGAACAGCTCAAAATCTTCAACAACCTGTTTTCCTTCCCTCATGGAGGAATCAACTGTATTCCCGGGCGTATGCGCCGTCGGGTAGCAGTTTTTCACGGTCCTGTACTCATGAACCTCGGGAAGAGGCTCCGGATCAAAGACATCCAGCGCCGCCTGAATCTTATCAGCTTTAAGCGCTTTTAACATAGCATCATGGTCAATAAGCCCGCCCCGCGCGTTATTAATTATCAGTACTCCGGGTTTCATCATGGCAAACTCTTTTTCACCCAGCATATGTTTGGTCTCGGGCGTTAAGCCTGCATGAAGAGAAATAACGTCCGAAGTTTTAATTACCTCTTCTTTCGAAGTTAATGTAATTCCAAGTTCTGCAGCCCTTTTCTTAGGCAGGTACGGATCATACGCCCTGATAGTACAGTAAAACGGTTTCAGGAGTGTTACAACGTTAGCCCCCACTGCGCCGACGCCTATGAGCCCGATGTTTTTGCTCTGCAGGTCTTTCCCCATCTGAACACCTTCACTCCACTTCCCGATTCTAACATGATTCATACTTTCATATACTCTATGCAGTGCAGTTATCATCATCCCAACGGTAAACTCGGCAACAGTGTAACCTATCCCGCCTGCGCTGTTTGTAACTATAATTCCTTTCTCGTAAGCCGCTTCCGTGCTAACGTGTCTTACCGCGCTTCCGATAAACCCTATCATCTTCAGATTCTGAGAGCTTTTTACCTGTTCGGGAGTAAGACTAAAACCCCCGCGCCACGTAATAATCCCATCAACCGTCTTGATAAGTTCAGCGACTTTTGCCGCATCTGGTTTAATCTTGTTACTGTCTATCACTTCCGCAATAGAATACAGTTTTTTCTCCGTTTCCGCGCTAATGTATCTTTTGTAGTTCGGTTCTGTGAGTGTTATCCAAATCTTAGGTTTCATCTTCTCACCTTTTATTTTTTGTTTATTTCTCTGTCTATTTTTTCTATCTGATAACCAAGGCCGTAACCTTTAAGTGTATCCGTATAAGCATAGCCGTCCCGAATCTCGCACATTCTGGTATGCACTTTCGCTTCAGGTTCAGAGAATGCCGGGTAGAACTGTCTGGCGTTCACCTCTACAGAGGAGTTGAGCGTGCTGATTCTTGCCGCAAAACCTACGGCATGAATAAGAGAAAGACCGGGATTTGTAAGATCCTGCAGAGTATACACAATCTTTTTCTCCACCGCCTTGCTGATCATTAAAAGCTCCATAGATACACATTTGCAGGTTTTAAGCGCAATACCGCTCCAGTTAAGCTCTGCTGCCAGGTCAAAATCTTCCAGAGTCATAAGACTCTCGTCAATTATAACCGGTTTAATAGTCGATAGTTTCTTCATATCAAACTTGTGACATCTCAAATCCCTCTCAGTCGGTTGTTCTATATATAGTATCTCGTCAAAAGCTCTTTTATCCTCAGCTTTTAATTTGGCAAGGTATTCTATAATATACTCAGGGCTTTCACACTGTTCATTGGTATCTGCCGAGAAGTAAAGTTTCTGCCCCGGGGCATGGTTCTCATGTCCTATCTTTACAACGGCTCTGGTACGCTCCAGATCCCACTTCATATCCGTACCCTTAAGCTTTATCTTCAGATTAAATACTTTATCCCTCTTTATCCATTCATCCAAAGTAACCGGAATACCGTCTTTAACGTCCGTTGCATCTATTTCTGCGGTTGTTAATTTGTCCAATCCGCCTACAAGATGAAATACGGATACTCTGTCTTTATACTTTTTTTCCAGCACATCTCCGATATATTTCCCTTTAAACTTCGGGCCCAGGTAGTTGGAAAGGTCATCCATATAATCCTTGCCAAAACCGTCATAAGTACAGATCATATTTGCATTGCCAAAGGCATCATGGACTGCAGCATCAACACAGGAGGCAGAAACAAGACCGGCAAGGAACGGATACTCTTCGGTCAGATTAAACTTTTTCGTCACTTCTTTACAGAGTTTCGGCAAATCTTTTTCGGTTTCTACGAATATTCTGACCGGATGCGCATACTCTTTAAAGCCGGCAACTATCTTGCAAAAGCCTTTTACGGCTTCTATCATCGCTTTTTCTTTTATCAAGTGGTCTATATTCTTGGTCGGAAATGCCCAGAAATCGGAAAGCGGTATTGCTCCCCAGCCGGAAGCCTTGGCGCCTTTTTTGTTCTCTACTGTTACCTTAACTTGCGCATAAGTTACTTCACGGAGCATCACAGCACCGAATTTTAAAGGAACTCTGGTTTTCACCGGCAAAAAGTACGGCGTAACCTCAACTATTTTTATATCAGAATCCATTACTTTTCCTCCTGTAACCCAATATTACCTTGTAAACAATGCATTATAATTGATTTTAACAGAAGATTACGGGCTTTTCAATAATGAAGAATTTAAGCACAGATAAGATCTCTATCTGGAATGCATTATCTCATCTTCGAAAAACTTCACATTTTCTTCTATCATCTTTTCCTGGGAATACGTATGTAACGAGGCAAGGCGTGCGTTTTTGCCAAACTCATCGGCTTTCACCGGGTCATTCATTATTTTAAGTATTCCTTCCGCAAGCGCTTCGGCATTGTTTTGTTTTACCAGAATACCTGCGTTACCTTTATTCACAAAATCACGGTAAATTCCGGAATCAGGAAGGACAACCGGTACTCCTGAAGCCATTGCTTCAAGAGCGGCAAAACCGCGGGATTCGGCAAAACGGCTCGGAACGGAAAAAACGCTTAGACCTTTGAGGAACTCAGCCTTTTCTTTCAGATCCAAAGCTCCTTTGTATTCAAAATCCTGTAAAACTGCTTCGGCTTTTAGCCGCGCTTTGAGCTCATTAAAATACTCCAGTTTTTTGTTGCCGAGTATTGCGCCTGCCACCACAAGTCTGGCATTTTTATTATATTTTTTTCTAAGCAGGACAAACGCCTCAACCAATACATCCAGCCCCTTCGCATACATTATTCTTGAAAGAAATCCTATTGTAAAAGGCTCTCTTTTTCGCTCAGGCAGAGGATTGTAATACGAAGAGTTAATTCCTGAAACTATAGGTACCACTTGCTTTCTGTCGACGGCAAGAAAATAGGCCATTTCTGCAGCATAAGTCGGTGAGGGAGCCAAAAATTTTGTTACCGAAGTGGCGTGCTTTCGAAGTAAAGATTTTGCTTCTTCAGAATAAGGCGCAGGGAGATTCTCCAGAAAATCCTCCTCCCCCATAAGCTGACAGTAGACAGGAACACCGAACCTTTCTTTTAGAACTGGAGCTATAGAAATCAGCATAGAGTTGGTTATGATAACCAGGTCCGGCTTTCCTTTTTTCTCCATCGCAGATACAAGCCTTAAAACTTCCCTTCGCTGAAAGCCCTCAATTCCCTTTAAAACAGACACCGTAAGAGCCCCGAGCTTTGAAGGTTCCACATCCATAGAAAAAGACATCATCATTTTCAAGAAAGATGGGGATTCAAACAGGTTATCCAGTATGCCCGGATTTAAGCTCCTGAAAACTTTATATTTTTGTTCCAGATAAGCTGAAATACCGGAAAAGTAGATCTTTTTTTCTCGAACCGGAAGGTCGAAGTCGATTTTAACCGGAGTATAAAGCGGAAACATTTCAACAGTATTCCCTCTTTTCAAAAGCCCGCCCGCAAGAAGCATATCATGCATGCAAGCCCCGCAGATCATTTCCCCCGCCCCGGCCGCAATAAAGTAAATTTTCATAAAATATCTTCCTCTTAACTCTTTTTAATTTATATTCTTACTTCTCTTTTTGCGCCCTGTCCTTCGTACTTGTGCTTATCGCCCCTGTAGGGCAAAGGCTTGCGCACTCTTCCGCCGTTTTTAGTGATATCATATCAATTCTTCCGTCAAAAGGGAGCTCTACCCGGGTTACAAAGCCCCGACCTACAAAAGAAAAGCCTTTAATTTCTTTGTTTTTCTCGCAGATTTTAACGCAGATACCGCACATAATACACTTTCCTGCTTCAAAAACCAGCCCGGCGGCGCCGCTTTCCTTTTTAAAACCTCGTTTTTCACCTTTGTAGGTTTCCACCTTTGAACCATACTCTATCGAGTAAGCTTTCAGCAGGCAAGAAGCGGCTTTTCTGCAGTCGCACCTCATACACCTTCCGGCTTCTTTTAGAGTGTCATCTGAAGTAAAAGGAACTCTTCCCTCTCCGGGATTGTTTTTTACTGTTTTCGTATCCACAATGCCGGTCAGAACCCTACCCTCGTTCGAAATATCACGGATCATTATTTCAAACTCTTCGTCGGAAAAATGCGCCATTCTGACAGAGAAAGGCCTCTTTACAGGATTTAAAGGCAGACCTTTCAGATATTTATCAATCACCAGCGCGCTAAAATGGCCGTGCGCCGAAGCTCTGACGGCCAGAGTAGTCTTTTCTCCGGCAAAAACACCTTTTATATTTGTCTCATTTGTATGCCGGTCAATAATGATTCCGGTTTCACTGCTTGAGAGTCCTTCTTTTTTCAGCATCGCATTATCCGCGGCATCCAGGCCTGTCGCAAGAAATACGGCCTCAAATTTATCAAGAAGTTCTTTTATACCAAAATCTTTCCCGAGCGCTTTATTAAATTCTACTTTAACCCCGAGTTTTATAATGTTATTGAGTTCTCTGTCAAGAACCTCTCCGGATAACCTGTCCCTGCTGACCCCGGACCTCAGACCGCCGCCAAGTTTATCCGATTTCTCAAAGATAACCGGCTGATGTCCCATTCTCAAAAGATAATACGCAGCGGTAACTCCGGCTGTTCCACCGCCCGCAATCGCAACTTTCTTTCCTGAACTTTTTTCAATTTTTGGTGTATAGGGCGTATCCGAGAACAAGTCAACATCTGCCGCATACCGTTTTAGATGGCATATTGCCACCGGAGCGTCCTTTCTCCTTCTTCTGCAGACTCTTTCGCATATTTCAGGACATATCCTGCCCAAAACAGCCGGAAGAGCAACGTTTTCCTTGATAGTAGTAATTGCAGCTCTGTTATCTTTGTTTCTCAACTCCTGTATGAATTTCGGGATGTTTATAAGAGCAGGGCAGCCGAGATGACATGGAGCAAGACAATCTCCCGTATGATCGGAAAGTAGAAGTTCCAAAGCCGTCCTTCTCGCATCTTTCACCCTTGCTGAATCTGTTGTGATAATCATACCTGCTTCTGCCGGCGCAGAACAGGCGGGGATTAAGTTAGCCTTCCCCTCGACCTCCACCACGCATACAAAACAGGAGGTAAGCGCTCCGAGTTTTTTTAGATAACACATAGTTGGTATATGAATACTGTGCTCACGAGCTAAAGAGAGAATAGTGGCTCCCTCGGTGAAAGAATATGTTTTACCGTTAATTTTAAGTTGTGACATCTATAGCCTCGGAAGGACAAATCGACTTACAGGAGTCGCATTTAATACATTTCTCCTGCAGTACCTCATGTTTCTCATACGGTTTTTGAAGAATTGCGTCAGAAGGGCAAACCTGAGCGCAAAGCGTACAGCCTATACATTTATCGTTCACAGAATACTTTATCAGTGCTTTACATTTTTTTGCCGGGCACTTTTTTAGGGTATGCGCGATGTATTCTTCTTTGAAATATTTTAACGCTGTCAGCACCGGATTCGGCGCCGTTTTTCCCAGTCCGCAAAGACTGCCGGCTTTTACTTCTTCCGCAAGCTTTTCAAGTTTGACAAGATCTTCTGCTGTCCCCTCCCCTTTACACAGCTTTTCCAGAAGCTCAAGCATGCGTTTTGTTCCTATTCGGCAAAAAGTACACTTTCCGCAGGATTGATCCTGGGTGAACTCAAGAAAGAAGCGGGCAAAATCCACCATACAATCCGAATCATCAAGCACCACCAGACCGCCTGAGCCCATTATCGCGCCGGTTTCATTTATACTTTCAAAATCCACCGGCATATCAGCGAGGCTTTCCGGTACACAGCCGCCGGAAGGCCCGCCTATTTGAACAGCTTTAAACTTTCTGTCTTTCTTTACACCGCCGCCTATACCTTCTACCACCTCACGGATGGTTATTCCCATAGGTACTTCAATAAGTCCGCCTCTTTCTATTTTTCCCGCTAGAGCGAAAACTTTTGTGCCTTTACTTTTTTCCGCGCCTATTTTAGCATACTCCTTTGCGCCGTGAGTAATAATCCAGGGCACCGCCGCGTAGGTTTCCACGTTATTAATATTTGTCGGAGAGCCGAACAAACCTTTCGTTGCAGGGTACGGCGGCCTGAAATTCGGCATACCGCGCCGGCCTTCAATGGAGGCGATTAAGGCCGTCTCTTCCCCGCAGATAAAAGCGCCTGCGCCCTGAAAGATATGCAGTTTGAGCGAATATTCGGAACCAAGTATGTTTTCTCCGAGCAAACCGGCTTTTTCGCATTCCCCCAGCGCAAATTTTATATTTTTAAGCGCCATCGGATACTCTTCCCTTATATAAAAATAACCTTCGTTAATTCCCATAGCAAAAGCAGCCAGCACCATGCCTTCAATAATTCTATACGGGTACGATTCCAAAAGCATTCTGTCCATAAAAGCCCCGGGATCCCCTTCGTCGCCGTTGCAAATAATATATTTTTTCCCCGTGGCAGTTTCTGCCAGCCGTACGGCCTCCCATTTTATGCCGGAGGGAAACCCGGCGCCGCCGCGACCCCGGAGCCCTGCTTTTTTTATCTCTTCAATTACATATTTCCCATCCCGTTCTTTAATAATTTTTGTAAGCGCCGTAAAACCGCCTTTCGCTTTGAACTCTTCAAGGTCTAAGGGATTTATTTCCCCGTAATTTTCCAGCGCAATCCTTCTTTGGGGTCCGAGAAAGGCGCAGGCGGGACCTTCTTTCATAGCGGACTCTTTCACCTCCAGGGTCCCGTCGTAATAATCAAAAGAAAGCAAATCCAGCCCCCTCTTTATTGTATTCGTGAGTTTTTTTACGGGTTTTAACGCTTTAAGATGTTTATCGCAGATTAATTTAACATCGCTCTTATTGACTCCGACATAAAACACAGGCTCCTTATCGGGCGCTACAACCTCGACAAACGGGGTACTGTGACACATGCCCACACAGCCGACTCTTTTTGTTGCTGCGGCAAACCCGTTCTTTTTTATATAGTCATCAAAAGCATTCTTTACTTCCAGGCTCCCGCCCGCGACACAGCAGGAACCAAGCCCTATCTTTATAATTACCTTTCCTTTGTCTGTTTCCTTTACCGGTTCAATCTCTTTTCTCGTTTCTTTTTTTAACTTTGTCTGCATAAAGAGACTCAACATTTCCGGAACAAAACGGCTTGTCACTTTACCATAGGTAATGTCATCAATTCTAACCACGGGAGCCAGAGTACAGCAGCCAAAGCATGCGGCTTTTTCAACCGTAAATACTTTTTCGGAGTCCGTATCACTCTCTGCCTCCAGTCCAAGATAGCGGCGCAGGGTATCCGTTATGTGCTCCGCTCCTTTTACATGGCAGGCCGTACCGTGACAGACGCTAATAACATGCTTTCCTACCGGCTTATGCCTGAATTGGGTATAAAAAGTTGCCACCCCCGTAACTTCCGCCTGTGACAGCCCCGTGAGTTCACATATCTTAAGCAGAGCTTCCGCCGGCAGATACCTGTAAAGCTTCTGAACCTCCTGAAGAACAGGAATAAGACTGCTTTTTTCCTTGCCTTTTATTTTGATTATTTTTTCTATAAGCTCAAGCTCTATGTCTTCCCTTTCTTTAGCAGGCATATTATTTTTTTTCTTCCTTTAGACAGTATAAATTTTTATTAGTTCTTAAAAATATTTTATCCGTTTGAAACGCCGGGGACGCAGATATCTCCTCTCCCATATCCATTGTATTGACAAGCTTTCCCTCAAGAGTGAGCACGTAAACTTTGCCGCCCCGGGAAGAAAGATAAAGTTTTTTACCGGCAATAACAGGGGAGGCCCAGAACTCATCCTCCGTCTTATACTGCCAAACAATTTTTCCGTCAGTCGAAGCGCGCATAACAATATTATCTTTGAGAGCAATTACTATTTTTGTATCCAAAACAGCGGGCGCGTTTATAGCCTGAGAGTCTTCCTGCATCTTCCAAGCTATGTTGGTCCGGGTAACATCCCCGGTTCCGCCGGGAAGCAAAGCAATGGTCGAGGTTTGAGAATCCGGGCTCATTACATATATTTTTCCGTCAGAAAAAGACGCCGATGTAGAGACTTCCCCGGAAAGACATTCCGCTTTCCAGAGTTCTTTTCCCGAAGCAGGAGCATAAGCAATCACCCAAGGCTTGGTCGTGGTAATAATTTCTTTTCTACCCCTGTAATCTATAACTAAAGGAGTACCCCAGGACGCTCCGTCAGGCCTTTTTGTTTCCCACTCAATTTTTCCTGTCTTTTTATTTACCGCATAGATTCTGGACAGCCCTTCTTCTCCCTGATCCGCCTGGATAATTATTTTATCTTCAAAGAGCACGGGAGAAGCAGAGAGCCCGTAAATATTTTCCGGTTTGCCGAAATCCCTGAGCCATTGCTGCTTTCCTGCCAGATTAAAGCAAACAAGTTTATTGGTGGCAAAATACGCATAAACATACTCTCCGTCCGTAACAGGGGTCGGAGCGCAATAGCCGGCACCGCCTTCCTCTTCCGTCATAACTTCCGCCTCTTCCTGTTTTGAAGTAACAAGCACGGGCGAAGACCAGTTTAAATTTCCGGTTGCTGCAGCATAGCATAAAACCTTGAGTTTTTTGTTTTCACTGCCTGTAATGAAAAGCTTGTCTTCATAAACTATCGGAGAACTGTAACCTTTGACCGGTAAGCTCGTCTTCCACGCAATATTCTTATTGCTCTTAATATTCCAAATTGAAGCATAATTTCCCGCAGCAGCGGACTCCCGGCCGTTTAATCCTCTAAAACCGTTCCACTGTTTATTAAGTTCAGCGCCTTTTACCGGAGCGCTTTTCTCGGCCTGCCAGGGAAAGCGGGCGGAACCCATTACAGAAAGAAGGAAGAGTATCATAACAACAAGAATGCCGGTGAGAGAAGCAGAAGCATAAACCGGGAGACTTTTGAAGCTGCCGCCAAAGTGATAATTCGACTCGCTTCCCTTTTTCACTTTTGGTATTCTACCGTTTAAAAGAGAATACCCTCTTTGACTTATTAAAAAAAGCATAAGAAAAACCAGACAAATTTTTGCGCCGGTCTCCAGAAGTTCTGATTTTCCAAAATATAGCGCTCGTTCCTGCAGGTCTACTTCCCTGAAACTTTTTATCAAGGCTTCATTGGCGGGCTCTTTTTCCAGTTTTTGCTTAAGACGCTCCAGGGCCGGGGAATCTTTGATATTCGCAACCGTCCCTGAAGAATATATATAGACCAGCCCGCCGGCAGAAAGAAAAAACAGCGCCGCCGCAGCTACGGCCGTTTGTTTTAATACAAGACTCAAAGTATTAAGATTTTTTGTTTTCATTTTCCTTTTGCGCTGCCTTTCTGTGAATTGGACAGTCCCTAAAACACCTGCCGCAGGATACACAGCGGGCGCTATCCGGTTCGTAGATTTCTCTTTTGGGTCTTCGCAAGGAATACACTATCTGCAAAAACAGCACAAAAAGTATAAAAGCACCAAGGAATATTCCGCTTCTTTTATAATGGCTTACGGTTTCTCCGGCCAGAGTGAAAAGGATCTCATTACTCTCTCCTTTTCTTATGAACTCTTTCGCGTTTTCAGATAAAATTACGGCAGACTTTGTCCCGGTATTATAATAATTGTGTATTTCCAGAGCTGTTTTAACATTAACGTCATACCTGGAAAGAAAACCTCCGGTGAAATATCCGAGAACAGACCCGAGCAGCAGGGCTGCGATGAAGAAAGCTATATAAAAAAAGCGGGGCCTCTTTTGGTCCGGCGCTTTGGCTGCCGGTTCGTTTATAGCTCCATACGGACAGGAAGCCGCGCAAAGATTGCAAACAATACATTCTTTTGGAGTAATAGTAACTTTATTTTTACTCACCAATGACAGAGGCTTTAAGAGCGCGGAATACGGGCAGAGAAATCTACAGTAGGGCCGCCCGATAAATGTAGAGAGCAGGATAAACACCCCGCCTGTAACAAACATATAGAAAGGGCCGGTGTGCCGGAAAAAAGGCACAAACGGGTCAAAACGGCAGATGAGGAACCCGCTGTCGTTAACTGCAAAAAGTACGGCGAGGCCCAGGTAAAGATAGGCGCCAACGGAAAGAGAGCGGTCAAGCCCTTTCGGCAAGCTGATTTCTTTTATGAGCAAAAGGTCCTGGAGCGCTCCGTGCGGGCAGGCGCCTCCACAGTAAGCCCTGCCAAAAAATAGCGCGGCTATTAACGGGAGGGAAAATATCAAAATAACGGAAACTGGCAGATAATATCCGGGGTTGGCCAGAGCCGCGGCCACGTTTTGGATAGAACCGATAGGACAAATACAGCCTTCTTTATAGAAACCAAAATAAGCCAGGGAAAACAGGGAGATTATCACAATTACGCTTCTGGAACGTTTCTTCAGCGAAGCCCAGGCAGAAAGTAATATTGCTCCGAGCAGTACGACTATATCCAGATAAGAAAGCCAGTCTGCGCCGGCGGGCAGTTTCTCCATTACAGGTTTTATATAATTACTGTCAAACTCCGGAGGAGGAAAATTATAACTTGAAAAAACACTTCCTGCTCCAAACAGGATAAAACAACCTGCCAGAACAATAATTCTATATTTTGCTATCATTGTTTTCTTTTGTTATATACCCTTTAGCCGCCGGTATACGAAAAATAGCCTTACTGGGACAGGCTTTCGCTATAGCGCATTCATTGCAGTTCTTGCAGCGGTCATGCCGTATCTGGAGCTGTAAAGAACCGTTACCGAAAGCCGTACAACCCTTAACGCATTTTCCGCACCCCACGCAGCGAGGCTCTTTAATGGTATATTCATAATAGGGCTCTTCCACAAATCTTCTTCTTATAGCCCCGGTAGGGCAAAGTTGATTTTCCGCGCCGGTGTTAAGCTCCCTTTGCCCGGGGGCAAAGTAACCGAAGCAAAGATTGCAATAACCGCAAATAGAAAAGTTATGAACGCATTTGACGGCAGAAACTCTAAGAACACACTCGGTGGCGCATTTCCCGCATTGCGTACATTTATCCGGGTCTATCTGCCAGACGGATTCTCTTTTACGTTTAGAGCGGCCGAGAGCGGCTCCGGCAATACCGCCAAGCGCCAGAACAGACAGCCCGCGGCCTGTTTTTTTTAAGAATTCCATACGTGATATTTTGTTTTCCTGCCCCATAAACTATTCCTTTACCCGGCATTTATTTTCTTCCGATAATTTCACAAAACACAAAATATTATTTTAACCCTTGCCTTTCCACTTCTTTTTAAACTCTTCTTTTGTTGCAAGGGAACAGTTACTCGTATCCTTACAGGTTTCACATCTGTCATACTTGCGGCATTTTTCCGTCTTAAATATATTCTTTAAAGCAAGAAAGCCCGCAAGCGATCCAAGCACTCCTAAAAAAGAGTACCGCGCCGCCCTTTCCAACAGTTCTTTCCGCGAAATTATTCTGCTTTTTTTCACTTTTTTCTTTCCCTTACCGGTTTTTTCAGTACTTACTCTTCTTACCGCTCTTCCACATCCAGGCAAACCAGCTCGTCCATACTCCTTAAATATATTTTTCCGTTGGAGATTACAAGCGGCGCCCAAATCTTTGAGCCTTTAAATATTTTTGCTTTGGATATCTCTTTGTACCCTGCCGGTGATGCTTCCAGCAGGAAAAAATCACCTCTTTCTGCAAGGAGGTAGATTTTGCCGTCTGCAATAAGATACGGCCCGTAGCCAAGCTTTCTATCCTCGCCGGTCCACACTATCTTTCCTTTCAGATCAAGGCATTTAAACAGACATTTTCCTTTTGAGGTGCCTACTCCGTACAAAAAACCGTTGTATAATATAGGGGTTTGTATGTGTGAACCAAATTCTTCTTCCTTAAGCCTGATTTCTTCTGTAACCTCTATCTCTTTCCCATTTTTTTTAAGTACAAGTATCAAACTTCCGGCTTTATACCCTGCCGTAAAGAACACCCTATTCTCGCCTATAACAACCGGAGTAGGAATATTTGCCGGCTTCACGGTCCACTCTTTATGTGTAAAAAGCAGCCTGCCATCTGCCGCCGAGACGGCAAAAATCCCTATTTTTGCGCAACCAATATATATGTTTTCTCCCTCAAATTTCATCCCGGTAAGTGAGTTATGAGTCAGCCCGTAGTTCTCAGTACAAGGCGTTTCCCACACTGCTTTGCCCGTTGCAAGGTCAAAAGCCGCGGCGAGAACCGTGTTGCCGCAGACCGCAAGGACCAATTTATCCCCGTCAATATAAGGATTTTCGCCTGCTTCCCATTTAGGAATTTTTGTCCCATAATCTTTCGCCAGGTCTTTTTGCCATACAAGTTTTCCGGTGGTTCGCTCAACACAACTTACAACGCACCGGGCCCCGAAGGTGACAACAAATTTTTCTGTTACCGCCGGCATCGTCCTAGTATAGTCGTATTCAGTTTTACTGATCTTGGCAGAGTAGGCAAAGCGCCACTCTTCTTTTGCAGTTTTCGCCTCCAGACACCTTATCACCTCTTCCTGTTTTTCAAGGTCATAGTCAAGAAGGTATAATTTGCCTCCGAAAGCAGCCGGAGCGCCGTAACCGCCGCCGACTTTTATCCTCCAGAGCTCTTTCGGCCCTTCCGCCGGCCACACTTTTAACAAATTCTTCTCTTCTTTTGCAATGCCGTTCTTATCCGCCCCCAAAAACTGAGGGTAATCCGCCGCAAGAAAACTCGAAACAAATAGCATACTCAAAACAATTATTTTCACTTTTCCTCCTCAATGATAACGCTTCTTCTTTGCAATTGAAAATCAAACTAAGCTGTCCCGGCAACAGCTATTTCTGCTTCTTCTCAAACACTCTTACCATCTTCTTTACCGAGTCCAGCGCGAAAACCCTGTTTTTTGAATCCACGGCCAGAGCCATATAAACGCACTTTTCATTAAACTCCGAAGGCGGCGCTACGACACCCTTCAGCTTTCCTGTCTTATCATAAAGCTTTATTCTGGGCAAGCCTTTTTCACTCGTAACAAAATCGCCGTTTTTATCTATTACAAAATTAGACGGATTGCAGCATCCGATGAAAGCATCCAGGCCTGCACCGGCCTTTCCCCAGCAGCCCGCAAAAACCCCGTCAACAGAGTATTTCTCCAATCTTAACAGACCCGTATTAGCCACCCATATGTTCCCGACTTTATCTATGTCCAGATCCATATGAGGACTCGGGACTATAAATCCTTTTATGCCTTTCGCCGCATCTTTACCGCCAATATCCGCAATAAATTTACCTTGTAAATCGGCTACCGCAACTTTCCTGTTTCCGGCGTCAGCAATGAAAAGCTTGTCCCCGCTTGTCTTTAGGCCGGTAATGTATTCAAAGTCTCCCTTTCCCCTGCCTCTTTTTCCAAAATCTCTGCCAAAATCCTTCTTTCCAAAGAAGATTCTGTCCCGGGCTGCGGCATAAATGACTCCCTCTCCCGAAACTGCCACCGCCGTAATTTTCTCCGCGCTTATGATTTCATTAAGCAAAATACCGTTATGGTCAACTACGCGCACCCCTTTATCACCGCAGATGAATATTTTATCGTTCTTGTCTATGGCCAGCCCGGCGGCCTCTGTAAAACCTGTTTTAAACACTTTTATCTCGCGGTATATAACCAGCCCGGAATCAACTTTTTTGTATTCATCAATATTATATTTATACTTATCCGGTAACTCCTCTTTAGCTGAACCGGTTTTACTCTTTTCAGGAATAAAATGGCTCTCAACCAAGAGCCCGAGGAGAAGGCCAACCGCCAGAACCAGTAAACTATATAGTATTTTTCTTTGCTCCATTTATCCGCCCTGTATATGTACTTTGTCCTTATTTCTACCTAAGTTCCACACACACCAGCTCCGTTAAATCTTTCGCCAGCAGCTTTCCGTTTACCAGAGCCAGCGGCGCCCAGGCTTCATGACCGTTCATTATCTTCATACTGCCGAGCTCCTCATACTTAAAAGGTTCTGCCTTTACCTGATAAAGAATCCCGGTCATATCGTTTAAAATAAAAAGCATTCCCTTCGGCTCAGTTATAATAAAAGGACCGAGACCGAACCTTTTTTCGTTTCCGCTTTTCCAGAGCTGTTTCCCGGCTTCATCGACACAGGCAAGCTGTCCGTCAGGAAGCACTCCGTAAAAATAACCCTTGTAAAAAATCGGGGTAGCCTGCTGCGAGGCAAAAACAGAGGCCTTGACCTTAAAGATTTCCTCTAATTTATATATTCCTGTTTTTTGCTCTTTAATTACTCTTAAATATTTACTGCCGGAGTCATACCCCCCGCTAAATAATATTTTTTCCCTGTCCACAGGTACGGGAGTCGGGACATTGGCGATATTTATTTTCCACGACGGATCCGTCCAGAGCACCCTTCCGTCACCTGCTGCCACAGAAACCACTCCGTTTGAAGCGCAGTAAACATATTGTTTTTCTCCCGGAAAATCAAATATTGCCACAGTGGAATGCGTCATTTTATGCGCGCTGTTTTGATTTTTTGTTGACCATTGCGTTTTCCCGGACTTTAACTTAAGCGCCGTTATCAAGACTTCCTTGCCCGCAGGGGCGATAATCAACAGCTCGCCGTCAATCAGAGGACATTGCCCGGCGTACCATTCCGGTATTTTAGCGCCATATTCCTTTACCAGATCCTTATTCCAAATCAGCTCTCCTGTTGTAGAATTCAGACAGGTCAGATGCCCCAGAGGACCTAAAGTCACCAGATATTTATCCGTCACCGCGGGTACAGTTCTGGACATCCCATGATTTCTTTTTATTTTTACGGGATAATTATACTTCCAGATTTCCCGTCCGTCTTTAAGAGAAAGGCATCTTATGGAATCCTCTTTGCTCTTTTGGTCATAATCGATAAGGTAAACTTTTCCCCGGTTAACCGCAACTCCCGCATACCCTTCACCTGTTTTTTCGCGCCATAACACTTTCGCAGGTTCTGAAAGAGCCTCTCTGAATAATCCTTCCCCGGTAACAACAATATTTGTCCTTTCATTGCCCCGGAACTGAAGCCAGCCCCCTTCATCAAGAGAGGCCGCGCCTTTTCCGCCGTAAAGTTTACCGGTGCTTTCCCCGGCTTTAATTCCTGCCGAAGGATTAAAAAGCCCTTCTATCCTCTCTTCAGAAGGAACTCTTAAGGCAATATCCGCCGACGGTTCTTTCATTAGCCATGCAATATATATTCCTCCGCCAAGAGACAGGATGACTAAAGCCGTGAGCGCCGCCGCAATATTTTTTAATTTCATTTTTCAGCTGCTCCCGTAAAACAAAAGATCATTCCGCCGTTGTTACCAAACACTATCTTATCGGCGCTTACGGCTAAAGAACCCGTAACCGCGCTTCCGGTGTCGTATTCAAATATTTTTTTACCGTCCGAGACTTTAAGCCCGTATACTTTTCCGTCGCTGCTGCCAAAGTAAACTCTTTCACCTTCTTCGCCCCCAGTGATTACCGGCGAGGAATCAATACCGTCTTTTGCGGTAAAAGACCATAAAGGCTTCCCGTTTTTTTTATTCAGACACCGCAAAAAATTACCCCGCGAGCCGAATATTACTTTATCTTTATTCACGACCGGTGAAGAGTAGCACTGTTCATTGCTTTCCTCGGCATACTGCCAGAGTATTTTTTTCTCCGCAGTCTCCACACAAAAGAACGTCCCTTTTAAGTCGGATAAAAACACTTTACCTTCGGAAGCAGAAGGCGAGCTTACGATATTGCCCTCCAGCATAACACTGAACAGTTCCTTGCCCGAAGAGATCTCTATAAATCTTAGTTCGCCGTCACAGCCTGCAAAAACCGCTTTGTCCTCTAAGACCAGAGGAGAACCATGCACGGGAGAATTTGTTTCAAAACTCCAGATTATTTCACCGGTTTTTCTCTTTAAGAAATACAGGTTACCGTCATAACTGCCGAAGAGCACGCCGTTTGACGCATAATTAGGGGAAGAGATTATTTTTTGTTCGGCCTTAAATCTCCAGAGCTCTTTTCCGCCGGCGGTCTCAAGCGCATAAAAAACTCCTGCTTCATCCCCAAAGTACACGTTTCCGTCAAGCACCAGAGCAGAAGAGGAAATCGCGCCTCGGGCAACAAACTCCCATATTTTTTTCCCGGTCAAAAGATCCAGACAGAGAAGTTTTTTTCCGCCGGTCCCTATATATACAAAATTACCGGATACGGCAGGCGTAGAGTTTATCTCAGCTTTTGCCTCATAAGTCCATAATATTTTAAGCTTTTCCGGAAATTTACCGGCAGCCACTCCGTTTTGCGCGGAGTTACCCCTGAATTGCGGCCAGGCCGCGTTTAAGAAACCGTTGAGTAAAAATACAAGTACAAGACCGTAAAGGTTTGTTTTGCTCTTCTTCTTAGGCGCGGTTTTAGCCGGCCGGGCAAGCGCCAAGCCCGCCAAAAGAGCGCCAAAAGCTCCGGTCAGATCTGCCAGCCAGTCAAAAATATCCATACTGCGTTGTGGAATAAAACTTTGATGGTACTCGTCCGTTATTCCATAGAGCGCGGCAAGTATCGCGCCGGTAATAAGCGCTCTCTTTAGCTCCATTTGATGCGCGTTTCTGAGGGCAAAACAAATCAAAGACGCCAGGATAAAGTACTCAATAGTATGCGCCAGCTTATCAATATTCGGTATAAAGTCAAACCAACCGGCGCCCAAAAGATTTGATTGTGAAGACATATAAAAGATGCCCAGGGCAAAGGCCGCTGCCGGAAGCCAGCTTGCTGACTTTCTTAAAGCGGTCATTTAACCTCCCGAAGCTCTCTTTCGTACAGGCCTAAAATACGGAGATTTTTTTTGAACCTGCCCTCCGCATAAGCCGCCGCTCCGGTTATCAGATCAATATAAGAAATATTCCTTATTGAATTCCGGACTTCCTCCTTATTTGCCGCTCCCCTGCCGAGGGTGTGGAGTATAATATTTACGGCGTCAAAAGCGGCTGCCGCAGAATACTCCGGCTCTTCAAAGTAAGCCTTTTTATAAGCCCGCACAAACTCGTCTACCTCGGGTATTGCGCTCTCCGGATAGAAATCCGCCGTAAAATACAGTTTACTGTCTGTCTGCTTGATGCCGGCTATAAACTTCCGGTCATTAAGTTTTGTATTACCCAGGTACGGGACTTTTAATTCAAAGAAAAGCAGATGGGAAATAATACTCTCGGCCTCAAGCAAGCCGGCGGGTATGTAGACCGCCTCCAGTCCGCCCGGATTGGTTACAATATTGTCCGTAACAGAAAAATCAAACAACACCTCGACCGTGCTGTTTTTTTCTAAATCTTCGACAAGAAGCTTTGCAGTATAACTCAAAGGATTCTTCTCGAAAACCGAGCCCGAGATGATTATATTCGCGCCAAAATGCCGGGCCAACTGCTCTTTATTAAAGCCGGACCTTTTAATATATTTCTGCACCTCGGCAAGTTTGGGAAGCCGTGTATCCTTGTTTTTCCCGAGCCCGTAGCTTAATTTTTCAGAGATAATCTGCCCGTAGTCTCTTGCGTCGCTCAGCTTTTGACCGGCCCGGCCGGCATTTTCAAGCTTAACAAGCACTATTTCGGTTTTCTTTTTCTCCGTACCCAAAGGTAAAAGCGCCCGCAGCTGATTTACAAGTCTTAAAACAAGGCCTTCAAGGTTGTTTTTGTCCTCCGCCATTATTTCTTTTGTAAGATGCGGAGCAACACCCCCCAGAGAGAGCATTTGTTCTTTAAAATCGTACGAGCCTTCTTCATATTTTTCTTCTTTAGTGACTTCCCCGCCAAGTTTTACAAGCTCTTCTTTGTAAGCAAGGGCGCACGCCGCGCCGTAGGCATTATTGGCAGGATAAAGGACGCCTACTTTCTTCTTTTTCAGAGTTTTAACCGTAAATTCCGCCATACTGCGCCCTTCGTCCTGCGGAAGGATTGCGGACGAAAAAAAATACTCGCTGCCGGGGTCCGATTCCGAAACTGCCGCAAACGGGGCAACCGTTACCAGTCTGTACTTCTCGGCCAAACTCCTGACTTTTTTCATAGAGCTGCTTTTAAGGGGCCCGATAATCCCTGCGAGCCGGGGGTCAGCCGCGGAAGTTTTGTAAAATTCTTCCAGTTTTACTTCATCAGTTTCCGCAGCGCTGTACTCTGCGGTAACTGTGGTTTTACGCTTCAGATTATATGCGCGCAGAGCCAGTTCCGTTCCCCTTTTCACCTTCTGGCTGTAATCGTCCGATTCCTCAAAACAGGGCAAAAGAACGCCTATTTTCAATAATTGGTTTTTTTCTTCCGGTTTTTGGAGCTCAAGCCCGTCTGTTTCTTTGCTCAAGCCAATGAGTTCCGCCGTCTTTTCCCCGCCGTCCACAGGCGCGCCCGCCGCGCAGACCGGAAGCAAAATCGAGATCGCAAAAATAATAATAGTTTTTATCATCTATACCTGCCAGTTAATGGATTCAAATTCCTTCGTAGGGACCGTAATAGCAATATTTCCCATTGCCGGCCATTTTTCTATTTCGTTTGCCGCTTTTTTTACCACAAAAGAAATTGCCGCCCGGTCGCCTTCTTTGAGGTCTAAATTCTTAAAAGGCACGGCGATTTCCACTATTTTATCGGCGGCTACCGCAATTCCCCCAAAATCTCTTTTTTCCCAGGTTACTTTATCCTCCGCTTGTCCGGTAAAATTACAGACGACCTCCCCACCGGGCTTCTGCAGATCAAAGCTGAGCTTATAAATAGTTTTGCCGAACACTAGCGCCTCAAAGTTAAAATCCTTTAATTTTTCAACCACCGGGGAGTTATTAAAATCTACCCGCAGGTAGAGAGTGGCAGTATCAAAGCCGAAATGTATTTTTTTAGTTATGGTTTCCGCCCGGTGTATGGCAGAGCTTGCCTTGCTTACTTCAAAAACGCCGGCGGCGCTCCATTCGTAGAAATGGGATATCTTGCCGTCAATAACCGGTTTGATAAAGCCGGTTATTGCGACCTCGGGAATGACCGCCTTGGTATCGTTAATGACCGGAATGAAGAGGAAAGGCGGAACTTCCCTGCCGGCAATTTCGTAAATATTGGAAAGGTGCCGTCTGAAGAGTTTGTCAAACTCCTCTTCCTGCACGGAAGAATGATCATCGCCGTACCACCAGTTCCAGTCGCTCCCTTCGGCAATAAGCAGCTCCTCTGTAATTTTTTCATAAGAAGCAGGCGCCTTTTCTTTTAGTTCTCCTTTCCAGGTATTCATATCCTGCCTGACCCGGTTTAGATAATCCCAGGCTTTAATATCTTCCTCATGACCTATCCAGATGTAAAAATCATGGTTAATCCAGGAGCCGGGGTAAAGGTACGGAAGGGTTTCCATAGGAGGAAATTTTTCCAGATATTCAGAGACCGTGGTTGTTTGAATTCCCTCTTCTTTAGAGAGCCTTTCATACAGGGCATTAAAAAAGTCGAGCGCATTGTTTTTATAATACTCCCAGGCATTTTCCCCGTCCAGGATAACGCTTATTAAGGGGTTTTTAATATTCGCAGACTGCGCCAGCTTCTTGATATTCACCAAAAAATCATTGACCGCTGCTTCGGGCTCCCACTTTGAATATATAAAACCGAGCGCATCCGCGAGCTCTTTACTTCTAAATATTATATTCAGCCTTGAGCCGTTTTTTGTTACGGTATAGGGCTTGCAGATATAATTACTTTTGTTATCGTGTATTTTAAGCGAATGCAGAAGTATTTCTTCATCTGTTGCGATCCATTTGAGGCCGCAACCGGAAATGAGAGGTATAATATCTTCGCTCACGCTTCCCTCCGCGGGCCACATGCCTTGCGGTTTAACGCCGAATGTCTTCTCGTGATATTTAACGGCGCGCTCCACCTGCTGACGGGCATCTTCCGGAGCGGAAAAATTAAAACCCATATTATGTCCGGGTAAAGAAACTTTGGCGATTGCGGTATCATACACAAGAGGAAGAATCGGATGGTAAAAAGGCGTGGTGGTTAATTCTATCTGCCCGCGGGACATAACTTCTTTGTATTTGGGTATAATTTTCGCCAGCAGTTCTTTTTGTTTTTTTAGAACAAGAATTTTGTCGGCTTCGGAAAATCTTCTCCCCTTCTTTTTCAGGGCTTTAAGCGCCGGTTCTTTCTCTATTGTGAGCGGATCAAACCAGGTGAGGTTAAACCAGACCTGTAAATCCAGGTATTCCTGAACCGAAAATTTTACCGCGAGCTCCGGAAGTTCTTTCTGGGAGATGAAATACCCGCGCTTTTCGAGAAGCTCTAAATACCCCGGGTAGGGTTTCACCATATTGTCCCAATTCGCCATAAAAAAATTCCAGAGAATAAAGGCTCTGTCTTCCGGATTCAGCGCTTCCGCTTTTTTTTCCGTTACTTCCAGACAATAATCTTTTGCGTTGTTATTAACATAATCTTCCAGCTGGGCAACAAGTGAAGGAACAAGATTAAAAGTCTGCCTGATTTTAGGATAACCGTCAAGGAGTTCCGCCATAAAATGATAATCTTTAATACCGTGCAGCCGCACCCAGGGCATTGCATATTTTCCGGTTACCAGATCCTTGTAGTAGGGCTGGTGCATATGCCAGATAAAGGCTATATAGATCTTGCTTCCGTCCATTAAAAGGTTTTACCTTCCAAGATTCTGTTTGGCGTTTTCAAGATAGGGAGAGGTCGGATACTTGTTTATTATCTCTTCATATCTGCTTTTGGCTTCTTCCGCTTTACCGGAAAGCTTAAGACACCTTGCCTGATTAGAGAGCAGCTCATCCCGTCTGTAATAAGAAGAGAATTTCTTTAACGCCTCCTCATAGACAGCGGCGGCTTTTGTATAATCCTTTAATTCTTCACAAGCATAAGCCAGCGCTGAATATACAAGCGGCTTCATAGCGTCAGGTATCCTCTTTATCTTTGCCTCTTCGAGGACCTTTACCGCTTCTTCATATTTTCCAAGCCTGCAGTTTGCTTCCCCCAGATAATAAAGAGCTTCTCCGGTATATTTCGTATTTGGATAGTCTTTTTGAATGTCCTTAAGCAAGGGAAGCACGCCCTCGTAATCCCCCGCAAAAAACTTCATCTCGGCCGGCACCAGCTTATTTTTGACCGTATTATTCCTGTTCACCCGGCAGTTATTCAGCATAAAAAGCGCAACAACGGCAATAACCGCGTAAAAAAGAATATCCAGCCATTTCTTGGTGTTGGCCGGGTTTCTAAAATACTCCACGGTTCTGGCAGTGAAAGAAACCAACCCGTCTGTATGCAAAGCCTTCTTAAACTCCTGTTTCTCTTTTTTCATTTTAATTTCTCCTTGGCAAGTTGTTCCGAATTTTTTAAAAGCAGAAGCGCCTGAGCTTGTGTAAGCCCCGCGCCCATAGCTATTTTTAAACCCTGCGCAAAAGTGACAAAATCGCCCGGACGATGCCCGTCGGTACTGAGAACCATTCTTGCCCCGACGGCTAACGCCAGTTTAGCCACATGCCCGTTTGTCAGGGAATGTCCCGGCTTGGTAGTAATCTCAATAAAAATGCCGCGTTTTTTTGCCAACTCCATCTCTTTTTTTGTGATAAGCCCCGGATGCGCCAGTATATCAATATCAGAGTTAAGAGCTTCGAAGTTTGTTCCCGCCCTTACCGGTTCTACGACAGTTTCTCCATGAACCAGCACAAGTTTTGCCCCCAGCCTTCTTGCTTCTTTCGCAAGTCCCGCAATCTGTTTCGGCGCTACATGGGTAAGCTCCACCCCCGGCACCGCCTTGATTTTTGCAAAGTACTTATTAATATCCGTACAAACCCGCACCGTATTTAACACCAAAGCTTCCAGATTGGAAGAGTCTCCGTGATCAGTAATACCAATAAAAGAATACCCTATCTCCTCGCACTGTCTCGCAAGTTCGGAAGGAAGAAGCTCTCCATCGGAGTGTATTGTGTGATTATGTAAGGAGATCATTTTCATAATTCACCTCGTGAATTATTCTCAGTTTTAAAAGTTTATAATGTCTTTTTCAACTGAGCTATTATTATATTTATACCACAATAATTTAAAACCTGATAACTTTACAAACTTTATTGCTTCGTAAAATGGTGGGCCCGAGAGGAATTGAACCTCCAGCGCGCGGTTTAGGAAACCACTGCTATATCCATTTTAGCTACGGGCCCAATTTTACCTACGGTAAAATTCGAGAAATCGAAAACAGATATTCGAAAATAACTTCGATTTCGGTCTATTCTCAATTTTCGACTCTCAAATAATATTTTCAAAAATCATCCAAATCAGTTGATTATATCAGAAAAACAGGTGTTTTTCAAAAGGTTTTTCCGGGGAAAGGCGTGATTTTAGCTTGGGTTTCAGGAAAAATACATTATTATTTGAGACAGCTGTTAACTTTATGGTTGTATTTTTTTATCGCTTCTCCCCTTTTATTATAAAAATACTGTCCTTACCTTTATTAAAAAGCAAATCTATCACAGAAAGATACGGTACAAAGCCCGGGACGAGCTGGGGATAAACGGAGGGCTCATAGTTTTGATATTCCAGAACAATTCCTGCTTCTTGAAATTTGGTTTCTTCCAGATAAGCTTTTGCGCCCCTGCCGGAAAGATAAACAGAAGCGTTTGTTTTTTTGCAGAGGCTTATCAGCCTGCCGGTTTTAACCCCTTCCGCAGCCAAAGCCGAGGCAAACAAGAGTTTAACGGGGATTTCAAGATATGAAATTATATAGAGAATAATAAAAACATTCAAGTCGGCAAGTCTGACCCATTCTTTCGCATAGACCGAGGCAAAGAAAGCCTCATGTTCTTTAAAAAATGGCGCTTTTGCGTAATTGCCGCGGAGCGACTCAAAGTGATCTTTTCTCCAGTTTTCCGAATTATCAATCTCCACTTCATTAAGGAGCTGCGTGTATTTACCCTTTGTCTTTACCGGCACGGTCAGCCAGAGCGGACCCGTACTTGCAAGAATTTTATTCCTGTTCTGGAACTCCCTTTTTTTGTACTGCACATTGTCCAGAAAGACAAAAGTGCCGCATTGCGCCAGCTTGTGAAAGTAGCCGGACCAGGGCAGGTACTGCGGCTGATGCACCGCTAACTTCATAGGTCCCCGCTTTTAAGGTCTTTCATAGAGTTCCTTAACCGCAATAAGCATTTTTTTGTAATTATAGTTTTCACGCGCTCTTTTTTTAGCCTGCTCTCTCAGCCTTGCGGCAAGCGCCGGCTCATTCAGGACGGCGTCTATGGCCGCCGTAAAGGGCGCGGCTTGGCCGGGCGGCACCAGAATACCTGTTTCGCCCGCAACGATAATTGCGGTTAAACTGCCGACTGCAGAAACCACAACCGGAACCCCGGCAAATTGCGCTTCCAAAACGGCGAGGGGAGATCCTTCATTGCGCGAGGGGAGTACGAAGACATCAAATACTTTAAGCACTTCCGGCAGGTCCCTTCTGAAACCTATAAAGCTGACCAACCCCTGTTTTTCAAGCTCCCGGGAAAGCTCCCTGATTCTGTCTTCGTCCGGTTTCGCGCCCGAACCGGCTAAGACGCCTATAAAATCGGAGCGCTTTTTAGAAAGGAGCGTTAGGGCTTCAATAAATATATCAGCGCCTTTAACGGGCGCAAATCTTCCGGCATAGCCTATTATTTTTTTGTCTTTTGGCAGACCCAGTTCTTCTTTCTTTCTTTCGGCAGAAACAGCTGTTTCATAGGGCGCTTCCGCAATACCGTTCGGTATTATTTCAAACTGCCGGCTTTTCCCGATCTTTCTTTTTAAATTGTCCTCCCGTTCTGCTTCAGAAAAGACAATATAGGACTTTGTGAATAAAGCCGCAAAGCGTTCCAGCAGCACCACAAAACCGCTCTTTATCGCGCCAAAATAGCCGTAGTAAACGTGTCCGTGCGGGGTGTGTATTACCTGTTTAAAGCCGGTGAGACCTGCTGCAAGCCGCCCGAGAAAACCCGCCTTGGAAGTATGCGTATGTAAAACATAAGGACTTTCCTTGAGCAGGAGGTCTAAGATATCCAGAAAAGCCCGGAAATCTTTAAGCAAAGAGATTTCTCTAACCAGATCCGGCAGCCAGACCACACGGTAGCCTGCTTTCGCGGCGGAAGCGAGCACCAGCTCTTTTTCGCTGTCCAGCTCCCCGAGCGCAAGGACAAGTTCATAACCGGCAGCAAGGCCTTCCGCAAGAGAAAGAATATTGGAAAGCGCGCCGCCTTTTTCGAGCCGGGTAACAATATGTAGTATTTTTTTCCGCTGCATAGCCGCTCCAATATTTGTCAGTAACGGTACATTTCGGTGCATTTGGGACAAACTTTAAAATACTTCTGCTTTTTGAGTTCCCGCCGGAAAGCGCGCATTTTTTCTCCGTTCCAGACGGAAAAAAACGGGGTGTTTTTTATATTGCCCGCGACAAAACCCGGACCCTGGCAGGGCCGGAGCCCTCCGTCCGGATAGACATAAGCAACCACCCAGGGCGAAAT
>JAPLKO010000032.1 GCA_026388015.1 Candidatus Firestoneibacteriota bacterium
AATTATAGCGGATATGGAAAGATGCCGGAAGGACGAGGATATAGCGGGAGCGCTGCAGAAATTAGTAGACAGGATTTCGGATCTGAGCGTCTTCAAAAAGACTTTGCAGAGTATTGCCGTTATGAATTTGGAGGAAAGATAGTTATTTTTTTAACTTGAGAAGCATTATGGAACCTGAAATAAAAAATAGTAAGTTCCCGCCCCAGGCCGCCGCGTAAGGAGCTACAGTTCCGTGCATTCCCAGTACTTTGCCTATAGAGAGTATTTGCCAATATACAAAACCTATTAGAAAGCTTATGGCAAAGCTGAGTATAACACCGCTGTATTTTCCGGTGTTCAAGCCAAAGGGAAGCGCTAGAAAAGATAACATAAAAACAGAAAAAGCATAAGATAATTTAAAATGAAAAAACACCCTTTCTTCTTCCGTTTTCTCTCCCCGAACCTCCAGGGCTGTTATCTCTTTGTAAAGTTCGCGGAGGGTCAGCTGGTCAATATGTTTTTTCCTGCGGGAGAGTTCCCCGGGTGTTTCAGTTATAGAAGAAAGATAAAACTTAAAATAGGCGGCGGTCTCATTGTTAGAACCGGTAAAATCCCTGATATAGCATTTGGAGAGAAACCATTTATTGTTTTTCCACTCCGCGCTCTCGGCATCTATTCTTTTCTTTACAGTACTGTCGGGATTTTGATAAATTAACGTAAGACCCGACATAGTGTTGCGTTCTCCGTTAAAATACTTTATATAAGCCACCCAGCCTTCCTTGGATTTGAAAATAAAATTATTTCGCGGTTCCGCCCCCGAAGGAACGGAATGAAAGATGTCCCTGACTCTTATTTCCGTGGAGCGGGCATAGAGAGCTGTTACGACTGTTTCATTAAGAATAATTACGGTCAAAGACAACAAAAAAGAAAGCAGCAGCGCCGGTAGAATAATTTTCATTGTGCTTATTCCGCTGGTGCGCATGGCCATAAGCTCGTTAGTTTTATTGAACCCGGCATAAGTAAGCAAGGTGCCAAGAAGAGAGGCAAAAGGCGACATGTACAGCAATTGATACGGTATTTTGTATGCAAAATATTTAAGCAAAAGCCCCAAGCCGGTTCTAAGCTCAATTAAAGAGCGTATCTCATCAGTAACGGTTATAATGAAAGATATTAATGTCAGCGCAGCTAAAGAGGAAATAAAATTCTTCAGAAATCTTAGAGCAATATACCGGTAAATCAGCCTGGGAGTTTTCATAAAGTGACCTTCTCCCTGGCGGCAAAATATAGCAGGAAAAGTCCTGCAGCGCCGGTTACAATATTAGGCAGCCACACTGCAAACCAGGGAATAAGGAAGCCTTCAGAGCCTGCTATTTCCCCGGCAATTAAGAAGAAATAGTAAAAAAGAATAAGACCGAGTGATATTATAAAATTTAAGGACCGGCCCTTTGTTTTTATGGATATACCGAGTGCAATGCCTATTATTGCAAAAGCAGTACAAGCGAAAGGAATGGCAACTTTTTTATGATACTCTATTTTTAAATTATTGGTGTTGATGCCCTTCTTGAAAGAATCTCTAATGGTTCTCCCCAGTTCCTTTAGATTCATTTCCCGGGCGGATTTCTCGTTTGATACCATACCTGACAATCTGTTTTTAAGATCCAGATTTATGTCGTAGCTCCTGAATTGTATTCTGGAATAGAGCTTGCTGTCTTTTGGATTGACCTGATGAAGCGTGCCGTTTTCCAGCCGGAGATAAACCGCCTTTTCTTTGGGATCAGAAAAAACTGAACCTGAAACTGCTGAGATAAAATATGAAGGATCTGTCTCATTTTCACGTGTAAAAACCATAATATCCTTAAAGGTGCTTTTTCCGTCTTTTTCATTGACGTAAAAGGTGAATTTATCAAAGTCAGTAACAAATACCTTTTGCTGAATGGCGATAGAAGCCCGTTCACTGGTTATCTTATAAACTAAATTCTTAAACGCAGTGTTGCCCCGCGGCAAGACGTTATTATTCCAGACTATCATAAATAAGCTGCACAAAAGACTTGCAGCAAGAACAGGAAGAATAATGCTCCTAACGCTGACCCCGTTTATCTTCATGGAAATAATTTCATTGTCAGAGTTTAATCTGTTAAAGGCAGCCAGTACTCCGACCAAAACCCCCATAGGCATGGTAATTGCGATAAATGCAGGCATTATATAAACCAGTAATTTAAGCGTTGTAAGAAAATCTATGCCGCAATTTATGACTAAATCAGCGAGCATTGTCATTTTGTCGCTTAAGAATATTAAGGTAAAAAGAATGAAACCGCCTAAAAATGGTCCAGCGATTTCCTTCAGGATATATCTGGGTAATATCTTCATATTACATTGTATATGAAATAAAAAATAATATCAATTCTCTTTTCTGCCGTTCCATATTGTAAAACAATAGTTTTTGTGATAAAATCAAGGCAATTATTGATACATGAAATATAGGAAATATTTAGAAAAAGCGAGTACGGAGATGTTTTGAATAAAAAAAAGGAACTCCTCTCTTTCTTGAGCCTTATTGCCGCCGCAGCTATTATCGCTGCTACCGTTGCTGTATTTCCTGTCTTCTGCATAGCTCAAAATATCATTTTAGCGAAAGAACTGATAACCTCAGAAGCAGTCTCTGCGCTTACTCCGGCTAAAGAAGATATTACGCCCGAAAAAAACGAAATAACAGCCGAAAAAATGTCTGTCTTGCCAGGTGTTATTCAAGAGGTTACAAGAGAAAACGTGGTTTTACCCGTCAATGCAGTAATAATAACACAGTCAAAAGAAATAATTACGCCGGAACGCAGAAGTATTACGGATTGTTTTATTTTTTTTCCCGTGGTAGACGGGGAGGTGACCCCGGAAATAAGCATTAGGGCTCTAAAACCTCGAAATAACTCGTTATTTGACTCTCTGTTTCAATCAGATAACGGCGCCACAATTACTGCTGACGCGAGTAATAAGGCTGTTCTTCCCGAAGGTTTTGGCAAAATCGGGCTGGAACTTCCGCTGGAATCCAAAATAGAAATTACAGGCAGAAAAGGAGTTTCGCTAAACTATGGCAATGTTATTCGGACTAATCCTCCGGTTGGTATTCCCAATACCGGGGGCGTTTCTGCCGGCGGCATTATGAGCGGTTTTTCTTTAACCCAGGATTTGCAGGTAAGATTGTCCGGGACAGTCGGCAAGAGAGTGACGGTTAATGTTGATTTTGATGATACCAAAGAACAACAGCGCGATATTACACTTTTTTATAAAGGTGAACCCGGAGAATTGCTTCAACAAGCCAGATTTGGCGACGTAATGCTCTCCTTGCCCAATACGGAATTCACCGGCTACAGTAAGAGTATATTTGGCGGGGAGGTAGAGCTGAAATATAAAGATTTTACGTTAAAGGCAATAGGAGCGCAGACCAAAGGAAAAACAAAAACTGTCCAGTTTACCGGCGGCTATTCTCAACAGAAAATTGATCTCTATGATACCTCCTTTGTTAAGCAGAAGTACTACAAGCTCCAGTCGGATGTATCACATCTTCCGATAATTCCGGGAAGCGAGCAGATTTGGATTGATGATCTAAACGGCTACAATAATAACTATTACAACACATCTAACTATCTTGACAGGGGTCCGGATGTCACAAAATATACTCAAAAGACCGTTACGGGAAAATATTCTATTGATTATCTGCATCCCGGGACGGATTATACTATAGACTATACAACAGGTGTCGTAACCTTCATCAAAGCCATTCAGCAAAACTATGTGATAGTTGTTGCTTATAAATATTCAGGAGGCGCTTCGGGTTATGACGGGACAATCTTTGATTTTAATGATAATAACTATTCCGGCAATAAAATGTTCCTCCAAACGCTGCTCGGGGAGGCGGCTTATTACGACAGGCAGTTGATGAATTACTATGCTTTGGGAAACAAGAAGATACTGACTCCGCAGTACGATCCGGAGTTTGTTTTTAAAATCTACGATCAGAATAACGCTGAGCAGCCCATTACAAATTACGGCTACTCTATGGATTTAGACAGCGGTTATTTTTATATTAATGCGGCTGCAACCGTTACTACCAATACAGAAAAACCCTTTTCTCCTGCGCCTAAGCCCAATGCTTATCCGGACAGCTCTTCGGTTCTTACGCAAAGCCGTTACAAAATGCATATTGAGTATAAATATAAATTTAAGACTTATCAATTGCCTAATTTCAGTATAGTTAAGTACAGCGAAACCCTGCTTATGAACGGAGTAAAGCTTATTCGGGATGCCGATTACACCATAGATTATGAATCCGGTTTTATTTTCTTCTTTAATGAAGATAGGATTACGGAAAAAACAGTTATTGATGTTACCTATGAATATATGCCGTTTGGCGGGGGTTTTCAGAGTAATCTTTTTGGAGCCAGAGCAGAGCTAAAACTGGATCCGCTTGCAATCGGGTCCACGTATTTATATACCGGCGGTCAGACGCCTCAGGATGTTCCGGCGGCAGGCGCTACTCCTTCGAGTCTGAGTCTTTTGGATATTGATGCCAAAGCCACGATTTCCCAGAGTATGATGGATTCCCTTTTCGGGCGGGTCTTTTTTTTGCCTACCGAAATATCTTTTTCTGCGGAAATGGCCAAAAGTACATTTAATCCGAATATTTTCAAGTCTAATTCCGGAGAAAGCGGAGTTGCAATGCTCGATGGAATGGAAAGTTCAGATAACATCGCAGGCCTGGGAACAGATTTTACCGCCTGGTTTGCTTCAAGTATCCCCTCCTCTACCGGCTTTTTTAATAGTAGTCGCGCCTCACTTTTGGGACTTTCCAGTTATGATGAATATAGTCACGATCCGTCTGTTACCACAAAAAGACAGATGTTAAAACTTGACTATAACTTGCCTGCCGGAAACTGGGATGCAATAAGATATGTTATTTCTTCAAACGGGTCTGATTTTAGCAAATACGGATACCTGGAAATCTGGATGAATATGGATGACTGGTCAAAAAATGTTGAATTCAATGTGGATATAGGCGAGGTATCCGAGGATATTAACGCAAACGCAATACTGGATACCGAGGATGCCAACGGTGACGGAGTTCTGAACGCAGGAGAGGACACGGGAATCACGGTTCCAAATATCGGCGGTATATCTCAGGCAGGAATAAGCAATAACCGCCTGGATAAAGAAGATCTTAACAACAACGGAATACTGGATATCGGAGAAAATTGCTACAGGTACACTTTTAACACAGGGAGTATTCCTCTTTCTTATGTCGCCGGTACGGTTGTTAACTCGCTTGGCACCTGGAAACTTATTAAGATACCTTTGCTGTTTGACACTACTATTGCCAAATCCGGCGTGCCGAATAAGTCCTTAGTAAAACATGCGAGAGTTTGGTTTACGAGCAGTACGGGAGCCGCTGGATCCATAGTCCTTGAATCCCTGCAATTTACGGGGAATAAATGGGAAAGAAGAGATATTGCCGATACAACCCTAGATGTAAAAGCCATTAATAAACTCCTTGACCCGAGTTATTTGCCTTTAACTAACGATTTTTTCATTGTTAATACTACTGCGGATCTAAACAGAGAGCAGTCACTAAGTATTTTGTATCAAAACACCAACAGCAGCACTTCGACGGTGGGTATGCCGTACATCTATAAAAACCTGGCAAAACCCGTTAGTTTTATCGAATATAAAAATATCCGGCTGGACATCTATAAAAAGACCGCAATAGCTGGGGATAAATTCTTTCTGCGCATAGGAAGCGATGAAAGTAACTACTGGGAATATTTGGTGGAGGTTGATTCTCTAAATACCGGCTGGCAGGCTGTAACTCTGCCGCTTAATGCTCCGGCAAGCAAAACCGGCAGCAGTTTTTTCTTGGGCAATGTGAAGATAATAAGTATGGGTGTCAAAAGTAACGGACCTAACGGCGAATTATGGTTGAATAACCTGCGCCTGGCTGATCCTGATTTGAGAGAAGGCATGGCTTCGAGATTGGGAGGTTCCGTAAAATTCGGCGACTTTTTCTCGACTGCCGTTGATTATAAAAAAATTGACAGCACGTTCAGTTTTTTTGAAGATGCCAGCGTTAATTCTTCTTTATCTGTAGCCCAGACGTATGCCAGTGTAAAGCAGAACCAGATGTATTACTCGGTAGTTTCCAATCTAAAAATTGCTGATTTCATGCCGCTCAATGTGACTTACAGGAGAGATGAGCTGACTACAAGCGCGGCGGACAAGGCCAATCCGAATTATATTTCTTTCCCTGAAAAAGCGAGCGACACCTACAGTTCCGGGCTCAATTTTTCGCTGTTTAATCCTCTTAATATTAATTTAAACGCAAATTACCGTACTGAAGATATTCAGTATTTGCCAAATGCCGTCAGCACCATGGATAATACCAGGTCTAAGACTTATAATGTGTCTTCGAGGGCTACCTATGCTCTTCCTCCAAAACTACTGGGGCTGTTGCCTCTTGGTTCTAATAATTTTGAGGCTGAATTTAAGTATGCCACCGATCAGATAGAACATTCTGCGGATAAAAGCAGAAATTCTGATTCTACCATACGGGAAACATTCGGAAAATGGAGCGGAGGCTACGAAATTCTCTCCGGTTTGAATATTAATCCTTTTTATCAAATCAGAGAAGTTGAAAGGAAAGGAAATGTTTATGCTTATAATTCTTCTATAGGCGGCACATCGATCCCGTTTCTAAATGATTTTAGCCCCCAGACGCAGGGAAAGGGGGCTGGCCTTAGCGCAGTCTACAGTAAATTGCCGGGCTGTTCTCCAAGAATAAATTATAATGCAGTCGTTGACAGAGATTATAATGCGGGCCAGTTACGGACCGGAAGTTCTCTGGATATTGGTTCTGATTTCCGCTTGTTTGAATGGTTTGACTTTTTTGCATCGGCTGCGCCGACCTTAAATATCAATCACAGAATTTCGGCAAATGCGCTATATGACAAATACGGCAAGGGAGCTGCCGGCGATCCTCTAAACAATCTTTCTACTCTTGATATCTGGGGGCTTGTCCCGGCAGATAACTATTCGTTTAACAGCTCTCAGTTGATAACCGACACGGCCACCGGCAGATTCAAAATCGCATCAATTACCTTTAATCCGCGAGGCAGTATCAGTTATGAGGGAAACAGACAGGCGCAGTTTCTGACAAAAACAAATATGTACTCTCTGGGAAGCGGGGTCAATGTGGATAATCCGCCGATTCCGCTACTCGGGTTTCTAAATCCGTCGAATCTGGACGTGCAATATGATTTTAAAAATATCGCCAGAAGAGATGCGAGAGATATAATAATATCAAATTCATTTTCTCACTCCGGCTATTTAATTATGCCGTTTAAAGTTTCGGAGGCTTTCAACGGTTCCTTGACTTTTAATACCATACTTGAAGACCGGCTGGAAAATAACGTAACTTATATGAACAGGAGTTTTAGCCCCGGCATTGACATTATTCAAAATCTTAATTTTTCCGATCCTATAAAATTACCGGATTTTATTTTTGGGGGCGCCGTAATCAAGATAGATCAGACCGTTAGAATCAATTACAAATTAAATCTGATTCTGGTCAGAAACACCGCTAACACTACGGCAATTCTTTCCAATATCAATACTGACAACTACACCGCCGGAGCTTTTGTGCAATACGGTTTTTCAAAAAATATTAGAGCCGATATAGGACTGCAATTTAATTATTTTATAGATAATGTCTCCAGTGTCAACAATTACTACGCCTATGGGCTCAATCTTAAAGTAAGCGCGGTATTTTGATGAACCGGATAATTACGCTTTTGCTGGATTTGGTATTCCAGGCCAATTGCAAAAGCTGCGGCAACAAAATGAAGAGTGATAGAAAAGTATGCTTTTGCGGCGACTGCTGGAAAGCTATAAAAACCATCCGCGACCCGTTTTGCATATATTGCGGAAAGCAACTGATAATTCCAGAAGAGCATTTTTGTGCGGTTTGTACAAAAAGGCGCCTTTCTTACATTGATAACAGATCCGCAGGAATATACGAAGGAACGCTAAAAGAAGCTCTGCATCAATTTAAATATAAAGGAAAAAAAAGCCTTGGCAAAGCCTTAGGGGATTTCCTTTCGGATTACATTGAAGAGCGTGGCGGTCTGGACGATATTGATTTTATAATCCCGGTACCTATCTCTGAAAATAAAAGAGAAAAGAGAGAGTATAATCAGTCTGAAATATTGGCAGTGCTGGTGGGACAACGATATAATTTGCCGGTACTAAAGGATGTATTATTTAGAACAAAAGATACTGCGGCTCAATTTGGACTCCGGAGAGAAGAAAGATTCAATAATGTCAGAGGGGTTTTTGAAGTCCTGTGTTCCGAGAAGATAAAATGGGCTTCTGTATTGCTAATTGATGATCTTTTAACCACTGGGGCAACTGCTGATGAGTGCTCAAAAGCTCTTTTAGAAGCAGGGGCCAGCCAAATAAGAGTATTTACTTTAGCTCGCGGACTGTAGTATAATATTTAATCAGTCTTAAAATGCAGTTTTCTTGCAGAAAATTGGTTTTTTTATTTATTTAAAGATGTGAACAATAGCATGTATTATGGAAAAAGTCTTTAGTCTATAGTTGCTATATAGAGTTTAAAGGTCTTGTCCGTTAAGAACAGATAGGAGTTTAAATGAATATATCTTTACCCGGTGATGATTATCTGCCGTCAACTGACGGAGCAGTCACTTCAATAAGAGCCTATGCAAAGGAATTCAGGAAATTAGGGCATCGAGTTTATATCCCCTGCCCCGAATACCCCGATTTTCATAATCCCTCGGTTCTTTATAAGGATGAAGAGCCGGATATAATCAGATATAAATCGTATTCAGCTCCGTTTCCCCCTAAATATCGTCTGACTTTCACCTGGCAGACTAAAATTGACTGGAAGCCCATGAAGCTGGATATAATTCATTCACAGTCTCCTTTTCCTTTGGGCTTTCACGGAATTACCTGGGGTAGAAAGCTCGGAATACCGGTAATTAATACTTATCACACCCTTTATCCGGAATATATAAACACATATATGAATATTAAATGGCTCCGAAAACCGTTATCCTGGATAACCAAAGTATTTTCAAAATGGGTCTTAAACAAATGTGATTTAGTAATATCTCCCTCTCCTCAAATGAAAGAGGCTCTTATTTCTTACGGAGTCAGGGTTCCTATAGAGGTAATGCCTACAGGAATTGACCTTGACAAATTTGATAATCCAAACGGGGATAATTTTAGAAAGAAATACAATATTGGCAAAGACGAGAAAATGCTGTTTTGTATGTGCCGTCTTGGTCGTGAGAAGAATATTGATTTTTTGATAAAGGCAATGCCTTTGATAATAAAAAAAATACCGGAGGCCAGGCTTGTTATCTCAGGAGAAGGCGTCGCCAAAGTGGAGTTGGAAACCCTGGCCAAAAAGCTCGGAGTCCACGAAAAGACACTTTTTCTGGGGTTCTTAGATCATCGCGATTGGGTGGATGCCTATGCTGCGGAAGACATCTTCGTTTTTGGCTCAAAAACAGAAACACAGGGTCTGGTACTCCTGGAAGCTATGTATTTCAGTAAGCCGGTTGTCTGTGTCGGGGAAATGGGCGTTATCGACATGCTGGAGGGTTTTGAAAAGCAAACAGGCGGTTTTCTTACAAAAGATGATGTTTGTGATTTTGCGGAGAAGGTGGCCCTGGTGCTTAACGACAGGGATCTTTACGAAAAAAAAGGAAAAGAGGCTCATGCAAGAGCTGTAGAAATGTCCTCGGGAAATATTTCAAAAAAAATGCTCAAAATATACGAACGAGTTTTGGAAGAAGATAAGAGGAAGAAAGCTGAGAAGGTTTAAATTCTTTATAGCCGCGTTTGCTTTGGTTCTGTTCTTTGAAAACACTGCGTCTTGTTGCGATTGTAAGATTTCGGAGCACATTTCTTCCGAGGTTACTTTTCCTTTGAGACTGGATGAAGAGGGGGCTGTAACACTTGCAAAAGTTTTATCTGTTTGTGTTGTTTCTTTTGCTTGTGATAAGGTTCTAAATGAAAATTTAACGGGTTTGCGAGCCGGGAATCTGGATATCTTCAAAAATGCGGATATTTTTGGGGACGGGTATTTTACGGTAGGCGCCTCTCTTGCTCTTTATTTAATCGGCGGAGAGAAGGAAAGAAAGACGGCTCTTAGCGTAGTAGAGTCTTTTGTCGAAACCGGGCTGATAACCGGAGTAATTAAGCTTGGTTTTGGAAGAAGAAGACCGGATAGTGGTTTTGATGCTTTTGCATTTGAACCCTTTGGCTTGAAAAATGATTCTTTTCCTTCGGGTCATACAGCTGTTGCCTTCTCTACTGCTGCCGTACTTGCAAAAGCTTATAACATAGGGTTGATAACCTACCCGCTGGCAGCCTGCGCCGGTTTTGCGAGAATTTACAAGGAAAAGCATTGGCTTTCGGATGTTTTTCTTGGAGCAGTCATAGGCACCATAATAGGAAATATTCATGAAACAGCAAATGAAAAAACAGTAAAAACATATTTAGAATATAACGGGACAGAAATGTCTTTCATTATAAGAAATAAATTTTAAAGGAGGAGAGTATTATGGTAAAGAAAGTAGCAATAAACGGTTTTGGTAGAATCGGCCGTCTCGTAATGAGAGCCGCAGCGCAGAATCCTGAGGCGTGGAAGGATCTTGAGATAGTTGCAGTAAATGACCTTGCGAAAGCCGGTACATTAGCGCACCTTTTCAAGTATGATTCCGTGCACCGGACGTTTGCGGGAGAGGTCAAGAACACTGACAGTTCAATTTCCATAAATGGAAGGGAGATAAAAATTACTTCAGAAAAAGATCCCGCTAATCTTCCCTGGAAAGCCCTCGGTGTAGATATTGTTATTGAGTCCACCGGAAGGTTTACTGACAAGGAAAAAGCTGTCGCGCATCTTGCCGCCGGAGCAAAAAAAGTAATAATTTCAGCTCCTGCTAAGAACGAAGATATCACCATAGTTCTGGGTGTAAACGAAGAAAAATACGACTCTTCGAAGCACCATGTCATTTCAAATGCTTCCTGCACTACAAATTGTTTGGCTCCGATGGTTAAAGTTCTTATACAGAACTTTGGCGTGAAAAGAGGTTTAATGACCACTATTCATTCCTATACTAACGATCAGAGGATACTGGATTTTGAGCACAGCGACTTGAGAAGATCCCGGGCCGCTGCTCTTTCTATGATTCCGACTACAACCGGCGCTGCAAAAGCCGTGGGTCTGGTTTTACCGGAAATGAAAGGTAAACTGACCGGCTTTTCTATGAGGGTTCCTACTCCCAATGTTTCTGTTGTGGATTTGGTAGCCGAGCTCGAAAAAAATGCAACAGTCGAAGAAATAAATGCAGCCCTTAAAAAAGCTTCCGAAGGACCTATGGGAAAGTATTTAGAGTATTGCGATAAGCCTCTGGTTTCCATAGATTTCTGTGGCAGCCCGAAATCTTCCATTATTGACGCTATGTCAACAATGTCAATAGAAGGGAACATGGTAAAAGTTCTTTCCTGGTATGACAATGAATGGGGTTATTCAAACAGGGTTGTAGAACTTTCTCAGATGGTAGCTAAGAAACTTTAACTGATAAAAAAACGGTTGCGTTTCCGCGCGGGTATAAATTACCCGCGCGGGGATTGGTATAATAATAGCTAATATTTCAGTTTTTCGTTAGCAATTCGTAATTATTTATACTGAAGGGGGTTGTGAATATGGCTAAGCTTTCTATACGAGATATTCAAGTAAAAGGTAAAAAAGTACTTGTTAGGGTGGATTTTAATGTCCCCCAGGATGAAAAACTTGAGGTGAGAGATGATACAAGGATTAAGGAAGCCCTTGTAACTATTAAATTCATTATAGACAATGGCGGAAAGGCAATATTAATATCCCATCTCGGGAGACCGGACGGCAAAGTTGTAGAAAAGATGCGAATGGCTCCGATAGCAAAGAAGCTCGGAGAACTCCTGGGAAAATATGTGCTTACGGCTGATGACTGTATAGGAGAAAATGTAGAAAAACTGGTCGCCGGCATGAAAGACGGAGATGTTTTGCTCCTGGAAAATGTACGATTCCATCCGGAAGAGGAAGATAATGATCCGACTTTTGCAAAAAAGCTTGCAGGGCTCTGCGATATATATGTAAACGATGCTTTTGGCACGGCGCACAGAGCGCATGCTTCAACGGAAGGCGTTGCAAAGTTCGTAAAACAGGCGGCTGCAGGTTTTCTTATGGAAAAAGAGATAAAATACCTGGGTATGATACTGGAAAAACCGGTCAGACCAATATTGGCCATAATTGGCGGCGCAAAAATATCCTCAAAAATTGATTTGCTTAATAATCTGCTAAGTAAAGTTGATAATATTATTATTGGCGGCGGTATGGCTTATACTTTTATGCGGGCGCAAGGCAAAAAGACGGGCAAGTCGCTTCTGGAAGCCGATAAAATTGATATTGCCGGAGAAATACTAAATAAAGCGGTGGAAAAAGGCGTAAAACTTTATCTGCCCGTAGATCATATTGTTGCGGAAACAAAAGATAATCCGAAAGATATCCGTACCGTTACAGATATTCCTGATAATATGATTGCCTTTGATATAGGTCCAAAATCTCTTGAACAGTTTACAAATGTTGTAAAAGCCTCCAGGACAATATTCTGGAACGGACCGCTCGGTTTGTTTGAAGTTGATGCTTTTGCCAAAGGTACTATTTCTATAGCGAAAACAATAGCGGAAAGCGGAAACACTTCCGTGGTAGGGGGGGGGGATTCGGTTTCCGCCATTAAAAAAGCGGGTGTTACCGGGAAAATTACCCATATTTCTACAGGGGGAGGGGCCTCTTTGGAATTTATTGAAGGGAAAGAACTTCCGGGTATTGCAGCGTTGACCGGCAGATAGATGCTCTTTGGGTTTTAAGTATTTATTGCAGCCGTGAAAAGTAACGGCCGCAAAGGAATAAATAATGAGCAGTAATAAAACAAAGAAAGATGTTTTGCTTGCCTCAAGAAAAGCTGTGGAAACAGTCTTTATAAATAAATTATTTTCTTTCGGCACTTTATATTTGACGGCAATTTTGATAATTTATTTTATTTTTTCCACTCCTGTAAGAATTGAATTTGTTTTCATTTGGATTTTAATCACTGCATTTAATTTTATCCATGTTGATTACCGGAATAATATTAAAATCAGAGATCTTACAAAGATTAATAAGCAATTGAACTACATAGAGCAGCTGACTACGGCTTTAAGAAGTTCTACCAAGACCGAGGATGTCTTAAAGCTTGTTATGAAGAATCTTACGGAAGAATTAGGTTATGACAGAGTTATCATATATTCGCTTGAAACCGATGAAAAGAAGAAGGAGCTATTAAAGCCTATTACAGCTTATGGTATTGATTATAATATGATAAAGGAACATATTTTCAAACTTGACAAAGCTCTGGACATTATTCCGAGGGTGGCGGTAGAGCGCAAAGGTTATATCATTCTAAATGCCAAAGATGATTATCGGTGTTCTCAAGGATTTGTAGCCATGTTGGGACTGCAAGAGTTTACAGTAGTTCCTTTGGTCACAAAAAATACATTGGTCGGCGTACTGTTTGCCGATAATATAATAAATAAAAGACATTTAGAAGAGCTTGATCTGGTGCCGCTTATGTCTTTTGCGAATCAAGTGGCAATGACTTTAGAGAACGCAAAACTTTACGAAAAAGTAGAGTACCTTGCGATTAGAGACGGGCTTACTAATGTGTATAATCACAGGTGTTTTATTGAAAGCCTAAATTCGGAAATTCAAAGAATGACCCGTTATGAAAAGGACGGTATTATTTCAATAATAATGTTGGATATTGATAATTTTAAACATTATAACGATACAAACGGACATAAGGCCGGAGACTCCGTGCTTGTTGAAGTTGGACAAATACTCAAAGACTTAACGAGAAAAGTTGACAAGGTAGCCCGTTACGGAGGGGAAGAGTTTATTATAATGCTTCCCTCTACGCAAAAAAATGGCGCAATGATGCTGGCTGAACGTATAAGGCAAACAATTGAAAATCACCCTTTTGAATTTGCGGCCGGTCAACCCGGAGGAAAATTAACCGTAAGCTTGGGTGTTTCAACGTATCCGGAAGACGGGACTTCCGAGGAAAATCTTGTTAATATTGCGGACAAAGGGTTGTATATTTCAAAAGCGTCGGGAAGAAATAGAGTAAGCATAGCGAGGGCAAAATGAGTCTTACTGTTGTTGGTTCTATTGCTTTGGATACTGTAATTAATCCGTTTAAAACAGCGGTGGATGCTCTCGGCGGATCCGGCACCTATTTTTCTTATGCTGCGAGTTATTTCAACAGAGTAAGGCTGGTCGGAATAGTAGGTAAAGATTTCCCCGGGAAATATCTTGCAGATATGAAAAAAAGAAAGAGTGATTTAGAACGTCTTGCTGTTTCAAACGGAGCC
>JAPLKO010000029.1 GCA_026388015.1 Candidatus Firestoneibacteriota bacterium
AACGAAAGTTGCCTGTGCTTCCGCAAAAGATAGGGATAGTTACATCCCCGACCGGCGCGGCTATCAGGGATATGATAAACGTACTTGAAAGAAGATTCCCGAACATTCATATTGTTTTAAACCCTGTGCGAGTTCAAGGCGAGGGCTCTGCGGATGAAGTTGCAGCAGCTATCAAAGAAATGAGTGAAGACGGGAGTTATGATGTTCTAATAGTAAGCCGGGGCGGCGGTTCTCTGGAGGATCTCTGGGCGTTTAATGAAGAGGTTGTTGCCCGGGCAATATTTGCTTCAAAAATACCTGTTGTTTCTGCAGTGGGACACGAGATTGATTTTACGATAGCGGATTTTGTTGCGGATTTGCGGGCCCCTACACCTTCAGCGGCAGCAGAACTTGTTGTTGCCAATAAAACAGATCTTGTGCAAAAACTGAGTGCTTATGAAATGAGATTAACTCAGGATTTAAAGAAAAAGTATCTGGTTTTCAAAGAAAAACTGGACTGGATAAAAAAATCTGGTCTGGCAATGGGTCTGAAAAGAACTCTTGATATTTTTAAGGAAAGGATTGGAAATGCGGCAAAAAGCCCAGCTTTTACGAGGCCGAAAGAAAGAATAACCCAGCTGAAACAGGAAGTGGATGAATATGAAGCAAAGCTCTTAAAGTCGATAAAACATTTTCTTGAAAACCGAAAGAATGAAGTAAGGATATTTGGCGGGAAAGTGGAAAGCTTGAACCCCTTAAATATTCTTGAACGAGGATATAGTGTTACAACCAGGAACGGAAAGATAATCAAAAATGCCTGCGAACTAAAAGCCGGGGATGAGATAAGTGTGCGGCTGCATAAAGGAAGTATTATTGGAAATGTTGTAAAAAAGGAAGAGTAGCGATCTGCTGTTTAATTATTTAATTTACAATTGTAGCGAATGGAGGCCTTATGGCGGACAAAGAAGTGAAATTTGAGTCGGCTCTAGAAAAGCTGGAAGAAATAGTTGATAAATTAGAAAGCGGAGATATCGGTCTGGATGAGTCTATTAAACAATATGAAGAAGGAATAAAACTCCTCCGGTTCTGTACGGCAAAACTTGAAGAGGTGGAGAAGAAGATAGAGATTCTCGTAAAAGATAAAAGCGGGAAGGTCGCAGGTTTAAAGCCATTTAAAAATGAAGAGGAGCAGAGCAAGCTTTTATAAAACAAGGAATACTATGGATTTTACTAAATACCTAAATAACAGATCTAATCTGGTCGAAAGAGCACTGGATAAAATGCTGCCGGGGAAAGAGGAATATCCGTCAATCGTAAATCAAGCGATGAGATACTCTGTGTTTGCGGGCGGGAAAAGGGTTAGACCGGTTTTGGCAATCATGGCGGCGGAAGCCCTTGGCTTCAAGGCAGGACGCGTAATGCCTGCTGCCTGTGCGCTTGAGCTTGTTCATACGTATTCCTTAATCCATGACGATCTGCCGTGTATGGATGATGATGATTTTCGCAGGGGAAAACCTACAAATCATAAAGTGTTCGGCGAAAACATGGCGGTACTTTGCGGCGACGGACTTTTAACCTTTGCTTTTGAGCTTGTCGCAAAAAATGCGGAGCTAAAAGGCGTGATTCCCGGAAATGTTGTCCGGGTTGTTAAAATAATTGCGGAAGGTGCGGGAACACGCGGTATGGTCGGTGGACAGATCGTTGACATTATTTCCGAAAACAAGAGAGTTGGCGGGCCGGTGTTGCAGTATATCCACACGCATAAAACAGGGGCTCTGATACGAGCCTCGATACTTACGGGTGCGGTGCTGTGTAACGCAGATGAAAAAAGTCTTAGGGCGCTGAGGGTTTACGGGGAACATCTCGGTTTGATTTTTCAGATTGTTGACGATATTCTTAATGTAGTGGGCGATGAAAAAATACTTGGCAAAGCCGTGGGCTCCGATAAAAAAAGGAAAAAGGTGACATATCCCTCTTTGTTTGGCATAAAGCAGTCACGAGAAGAGGTTGAGCTTTTGTGCGAGAAGGCAAAAGCAGCCGTTAAACCGTTTGGAAAAAAAGCAGAAGCGTTACTTGCTCTGGTTGACTATTTAAAAGAGAGGGACTCATAATGACAATTTTAGATAGGGTTAACGACCCTAAAGATATTAAGAAATTATCACCGGTAGAGTTACAGCAGCTTTCCAATGAGCTCCGGGATTTTGTCGTTAATGTAGTTTCAAAAACCGGAGGTCATCTTGCTTCAAACCTCGGAGTAGCGGAGTTGACCGTAGCTTTGCATTATGTTTTCAATGCGCCAAAGGATAAAATAATCTGGGACGTGGGTCATCAGTCTTATATACATAAAATACTTACGGGCCGGAAAAATAAATTTCATACACTTCGCCAGTTTGGGGGAATTTCAGGATTCCCCAAATTGTGTGAGAGTGTTTACGATGCTTTTGAAACAGGGCACTCCGGCACCTCTATTTCAGCGGCGCTTGGTATGGCTGCCGCAAGAGATCTAAAGAGGGAAAATCATAAAGTTATCGCTGTTACCGGGGATGCAAGTCTGTCAAACGGTATATCCTTGGAGGCTGTTAATAACGCCGGCCATCTGAAGAAGGATCTTATAGTTATACTAAATGACAACGAAATGTCAATCGCGCCTAATGTGGGAGCTATTTCGGCGCACCTTAACAGGATAATTACGGGAGAGTTCTACAACAAGGCAAAGGAAAAAGCAAAGAACTTTATCTCCAAAAAAGCAATATTCGGACTTCCGGTCATGAGAATCGCAAAAGTTATTGAAGAGGGGCTGAAAGGTATTATTTCTCACGGCATAATGTTTGAGGAACTCGGCTTTCATTATATTGGTCCAGTGGACGGACACAATATCCCCCAGTTAGTAGAAACTTTTCAAAACATTAAGAAGTTCAAGGGACCTGTAATGGTGCATGTAGTGACAAAAAAGGGAAAGGGCTATGCGCATGCCGAAAATGATCCTACTTCTTTTCACGGAACTCCGGCTTTTGAGGTGGAGAGCGGCGAGGTCAGTTCTAAAAAAGGAAAATCCTATACAAAAGCCTTTTCCGATATTCTTTTGAAACTTGCCGCAAAGAACGATAAGATAGTCGCTATTACGGCGGCTATGCCGACCGGAACTGGACTGGACGGCTTTCAGCAAAAGTATCCGGCCAGATTTTTTGACGTAGGAATTGCGGAAGAACACGCAGTGACTTTTGCGGCAGGACTTGCAGTTTCCGGGCTCCGGCCTGTTGTTGCCGTCTATTCTACTTTTATGCAGCGTTCTTATGACTGTATAATACATGATGTTGCCATGCCAAACCTTCCGGTGGTGCTTGCGCTTGACCGTTCCGGGATTGTAGGAGATGACGGAGAGACCCATCAGGGGGTATTTGATATTTCCTACTTGAGTCATATACCAAATCTCACTATAATGTCTCCTGCGGACGAGAAGGAATTCGGAGAAATGCTCGAGATGGCTTTTAAACTTAAAGGACCCTCGGCAATAAGGTATCCGAGAGGAGAGATAGTTATCGGGAGTCTGGGCGGGAAAAAAACTATCTACGGTAAAGCAGTAAAAATAAGAGTCGGCAAAGGAACATGTATTATAGCCGTAGGGACAATATTACTTGAAGTTTTAGAAGCGGTGGAGGAGCTTAAGAGAGAAAATATATTTCCGGCGGTAATTAATGCGAGATTTATTAATCCTTTAGATACAAAAATGCTGGATTATGTCGCAAAGAGTTTTAGGAAGATAATAATTGTCGAGGAGAATCTGCTTTCAGGAGGTTATGGAAGCCTGGCGCTGGATTATTACAATAAAAAAGGCAAGCAGGTCAGAGTTGTCAGGCTCGGCCTTGCGGATAAATTTATTGAGCATGGAAGCAGAAAGATACTGCTTAAAAAATACGGCCTTTCAAAAGAGAGTATTATAAAAGCCGTTAAAGGGTGAGCTATGCAAACTGTATACCTGAAAATAAATGAAGGTAAACCTGGTATAAAAAAGATAACCTTGTCACTAGTTAAGTGGCTTAAGAGCAAGGGAGTAAAAGTGCTGCTTGACTGTTCTGCCGCAAAAACTGCCGGAAGAAAAGCTGTCAAGATAGACCTTTCCATGATTGATTTGTTTATTGCTTTGGGAGGAGACGGTACTCTCCTGTCTTTAGTGAGGCAGGCGCGTCCTACAAAGGCGCCTTTTATCGGCATCAATGCAGGCATGCTCGGTTTTTTAACAGAGATTAAGTTGAAAGATATGAAATCCGCCCTAAATAAAGTATTAAAAGGTGAATACGAAATTGATGAAAGAAGCACATTGGAAACAGAAATAGAAGACTTGAACGGAAAAGTTAAGACACTGCATTCTCTTAATGACACTGTGATTTCCGCTTTAAAAGGCAGACTTATCACTCTTGATGTGCACGTAAACGAAGAATATCTTAATTCATACCGCGCAGACGGAATTATTATTTCCACCCCTACCGGTTCCACCGCCTATTCTTTATCTGCAGGGGGGCCTATTGTAAGCCCAAAATTAAACGGAATAATTATTACCCCGATATGCCCGCATATGCTAAGCAATAGACCGATAATAGTTCCCGATGACAGCGTATTGAAAATATTTGTAAAAGTAAAAGGCGGAAATAAAGTTAAAGTCACAGCTGACGGGCAGAGTGAATGCCTGATAGCGAAAGACAGTCCCATAATAATACGGAAAGCGAAGACTCCGGTAAAGCTTGTAGTGCCGGCAAAGAACAGTTTTTACGAAATTCTGCGTCAAAAATTAAATTGGAGATAGGTAATGCCTTTAAAGGAACTGAGGATTAAGAATTTTGCCATAATTGAAGCAGCTTCCGTGGAGTTCGACCCGGGCTTTAATGTTATTTCTGGTGAGACCGGCGCCGGAAAATCTATTGTTATAGATTCCTTGAATGCAGCGCTCGGGGAAAGAGTCTCTGTGGAACTTATAAAAAGCGGTAAGGATTCTGCAGAAGTTCAGGCCTACTTTGATAATATAAATAAAGAAGTAAAGGCAATGCTTCTTGAAGCGGGTTTTGAGCCTGCCGAAGAACTTTTAATAAAAAGAGAAATTAATAGAACAGGTAAAGGCCGTTGTTATCTTAATGACAGTCTGGTCACAGTAAATACCTTGAAACAGATATCGGAATATTTAGCTGATATTCACGGTCAGCATGAGCATCAGGCTCTTCTAAATCCGAAAAACCAGCTTGAATTTGTTGATGCCTTTGGAAAGCTTGAAAATGAACGCCTTAAATATTCAGAGGTTTACGCTTCTTTGGAGGCACTTTCTAAAAAGAGAGCTTCTCTTGTTCTGAACGAGCAGGAAAAGCAAAGAAAAATAGACATGCTGGCATATACAATTAAAGAAATAGACGAAGCAAAACTAATAGAAGGAGAAGACGAGGAGATAGAAAAAAATAGAAATATTCTTGTTAACTCGGAGAAAATATCCGCAAGCATAGCGGAAGTATATACACTCCTCCTGGGAGATGAGAATATTTTTTCTTCTGTTGCGGGAATAGAAAAAGCAGGAAAAAAATTGGAAGTTCTTGCCGGGATTGACCCTTCCTTGAAAACATCTGCGGAGTCTCTGAAGAATACTGTGATAGAGCTGAAAGAAACTGCTGAAAAAGTTTCCTCCTATAAAGAAAAAATGGATTTTGATCCTGCCCGGCTGGAGGAGATGGATGACCGGAGGGATTTACTGCTAAAACTAAAGAAAAAATACGGAAACGGCATTCACGAAATTATTGCATACCTGGGAGAACAGAGAGCTGAGTTAAATTCTATTACCCAAAATGAAGAGGAGCTCGGGAAGATAGATGCTGAAATTGAGACTCTCAGACTTGAAGCGGGAAAGAAGGCCGGAGCGCTCTCAGAGAAAAGGAAGAACGCGGCGTCAGAACTGGAAAAGCGGGTTGTAGCAGAGCTCTCTGATCTCGGCATGGCAAAGACAAAGTTCAAAGTTGATTTTTCCAAAGAAGAACAGGCGGAAGGGCTGCTTGAATTAAACGGGAAAAAATATTTGGCAAATAAGACGGGTGTTGATAGAATACAGTTTTTGATTTCTTCCAATATTGGTGAAGAACTAAAACCTTTTAATAAGATTGCTTCAGGCGGGGAAATGTCCAGGGTTATGCTCTCTCTGAAAGTAATTACGGGAAGTTCTGACAAGGTGGGGACGCTTGTTTTTGACGAAATTGACACCGGAATAGGCGGCAATATGGGTCTCGCTGCGGGAAAAAAGATGAAAGAAGCTGCCAAGTCAAGACAGGTCATTTGCATTACACATCTCCCCCAGATAGCTGCTCTGGCGGCACAGCATATTTGCATTGAAAAAGGAGTAAAAAGCAACAAGACTTTTATTAAGATTGAAAAATTAGAACAAGAAAGAAGGATTAAAGAAGTAGCCAGAATGCTCGGCGGTTCCGATAATAAAGCAGCAGTTGCTCACGCGAAAGAACTTCTTAAATAAAATTACGAAAAACGATTCACAATTTTATGTGTGCGGGAAAATAATTTGCTATATTTTAAATGATTAAGTTGATAAGCTTTTTGGTTTGTCATAAATAATGCTGTGGCAGACTGTAAATTGTAAAAAGCCCTCAATAATGTTTAAATAAATGGGAGCTGTTTAAAAGGAGAGCAATGAAACGAATTTATTTGGATTATGCTGCCACTACCCCTGTACATACCGAGGTTTTTAGGGCGATGGAACCCTATTTTACAAAATATTTCGGAAATGCTTCGACAATTTATTACTATGGCCGTGAATCCAAAAAGGCTATAGAAGAAGCAAGAGAAGCCTTTGCAAGATTGCTAGGCGCAGATCAGTCAGAAGTTATTTTTACGAGCGGAGGAACGGAATCGGACAATCACGCTATTAAAGGTGTAGCTTATGCAAATAAAAATAAGGGAAATCATATCATAACCAGCAAGCTTGAACATCACGCCGTGCTTGAAACCTGTCATTTTCTTGAAAAAGAGGGTTTTAAAGTAACTTATCTTCCTGTTGGTGCCGACGGTCTGCTTAACCTTGAGGATTTAAAAAGTGCCATCACGGACAAAACAATTCTTATCTCAATAATGGCTGCGAATAATGAAATAGGGGTTCTTCAACCTGTAGCTGAGATAGGAGAAATAGCCCGTGAAAAGAAGATACTGTTTCATACTGATGCCGTTCAGATGTTCGGCTCGCTCCCTGTTGATGTGGAAAAAATGAATATTGATTTACTTTCTGTCTCTGCGCATAAAATTTACGGACCCAAAGGTATCGGCGGTTTATTCATAAGAAAGGGTACAAAGATAGTCTCCTATATGCACGGAGGGGAGCAGGAAAAAAGAAGGAGAGCCGGGACTGAAAATGTAGCAGGCATCGTCGGTTTTGGCAAGGCTTGCGAAATAGCGGCAAGAGATATGGAAAAAGAAATAAAAAGAATTTCAAGACTTAGAGATTTATTTATATCAGACCTGCTAAAGAAAATCCCGGAGGTCAAATTAAACGGATCTTTGGTAAAGCGGCTTCCAAACAATGTGAATGTCTCCGTGAAGTATATCGAGGGGGAGTCAATGATCCTTAATCTGGATATGGAGGGAATCTGCGCCTCTTCAGGTTCCGCCTGCACTTCCGGATCTCTGGAACCTTCACACGTTTTAAGGGCGTTAGGTTTATCTCACGAGCTTTCACACGGCTCCGTAAGGTTCACACTCGGAAAGTATACCACTAAGGAAGATATGGATGCAGTTTTGTTAAAATTTTCAGAAATAGTTGACAGATTAAGAAAGCTTTCGCCTCTCTATAAATCCGAGAAAAAAGGAGAGTGCAATTGTGACGGCACATGCGGAGGATAACAGAAATAAGCTTCTTGACGAGTCCGAAATATCCCTGGTGCTTGACACCTATGATGATATTTTTTCCGACTTTGATCCGAGGTCTTACGAGAACAGAGTTTTGTCTTTTGACTTTTTACTGGAAGCAAAAAGAGCCGCCAGAGAAAAAGTCTCAGGCTTGGAGCTGGAATTTATGATGCCAGAAAAACTATGCGATAAAGTGAAAGAAACTTTAATAAAAAAGCGTTTACACGACCATTTTCATAAACATATGCGGCTTTTAAAAAAAGAGAGAAGTACAAAGGTGGGTAACGGGATACTAATAGCAGTTATGGGCTTCTTTCTTACCGCCTGCGCCGCAATTATCAGCTACTATTACAAAGATTCGCTGAATGCTGCCGTAATGCTCGTGCTTTTAGAGCCTGCCGGCTGGTTTTCGATCTGGAACGGTCTGGATATGGTCTTTCAGGGGAGCAAAGCATCCAGTGAAGACTATGCTTTTTACCGTAAAATGGCGACTGCGGAAATAACTTTTAATTATTATAATACTTAGACCAAAAATTAACAACAAATAGCATAAGGAAAACGAATAGAAATAAATCTTTGATGAATAAATGTAAAGATTTGACAATACTAAAGAGAGTATGTTAATATTTGATACTGTTTCGTAACAGCCGTAAAACTGGAGATAGAAGAGCCGCAGTCTGTATAAAACTCCTCAGCCGCTTTATGACAAAATAGAAAAATGATATCGAAAAGGCTGTGTATACGTAGAGAAGGAAAGCGGCGGGGATCTTTTTTCCCGCTATAATGATAAAGTTTTTGTGGCGGAATGATTATAGAGGCGTAAAAGAAAAAAATATTTTATGAGGAGGAGTAAAGTGCAAGTTATAGTAAAAAACACAGTTGAAGAAATGTCTAGGTGCGGAGCGGAGATAGTAGCCGAAGTGATATTTTCCAAGAAAAACCCGGTGCTTGGTCTTGCGACAGGATCCACTCCGGTAAAGATGTACCAGGAATTGATTAAGATGCACAAAGCTGGGAAACTTGATTTTGCTAAAGTGCGGTCTTTCAATCTTGATGAATATGCGGGTTTAGCCGAAACTCATGACCAGAGTTACAGATATTTTATGAACTTCAATCTGTTTGACCATGTTAATATTAACAAAAAAAATACAAATGTTCCGAGCGGGCTGGCTAAGGATATTCCTGCGGCCTGCGCGGAGTATGAAAAGAAGATCGTGGCATGGGGCGGAATAGATATCCAGGTGCTCGGTATAGGTACAAACGGGCATATCGCCTTTAATGAACCACTTTCCGGAAAAAACTCAAGGACCAGAAAAGTTGCTTTAACTGACGGGACGATACAGGATAATGCCAGATTTTTTGCTAAGAAATCTGATGTGCCTACATTTGCGGTTTCTATGGGTATCGGGACTATACTGGAAGCAAGAAAAATAATACTCCTCGCAAACGGAAAAAATAAAGCGGATGCTATCGCTAAAACTGTAGAGGGCCCGATTACACATATGATACCGGCCTCCTTCATCCAGTCTCATGCGAATTGTATACTAGTAATAGATAAAGATGCTGCTTCAATGCTTAAAGGAAAATATCCGAGCTCTCTGTAAAAGAATAAGAAAAATGTAATAAAACTTTAAAAGGAGGATAGTAATATGCAGGTAGTGGTATTCGAAGACGCAAAGTTTGATAATCTGTATCCGCTTACGTATATGAGGCCGACATTTATGCTGAAGTGCGGGCATACTATGTTGTACGAAAAAATTGTAAGAAGGTTCAAGGGTACAAAGGTCACTTATATTGTAAGGGCTATGATAGCGGCTTTCATGAAGGAGAAAATGGGTTCGGATGTTATTAATAACGCAAATCAAATCAAAAGCGAAGATACCCTGTTTGTGAACGGTGCGCTGCTTCTCACCGCCGATATAAAACTGGAATTGAATGGCGGGGAAGAAATCGCCGTCGCGGCAAACGGCGATGTTATTTATGCGCGGGCAAATAAAGCGACTGTAGCTAAAGCCTATGATGCTGATATTACGAAAATGCTTTCTAATCTAAAGACTGCGCTTAAAAAAGCAGTATCCGAAGCGTATCTTGTAGAATGGCCCTGGAATTTGGTCCAGAAAAATCCCTTTGCCATTGAAGATGATTTTAAGGTAATAGGAAAAGGCGGCGTAATAGAGGGTAACCTGCATCCTATGGCCTCTGTTTTGGGTGACAAAAAGAATTTGTATATAGCCAAAGGCGCAGATGTTCAACCGTTTGTCTGTATTGACGTTACGGCCGGACCGGTTATCATAGATGAAGATGTTACCGTGTTTCCGTTCACAAGAATAGAAGGTCCTAACGCCGTAGGCAAAAAGACACAGCTCTTTGGCACCAACTTAAGGACCGGTTCTTCTATCGGCCCGGTCTGCAGGGTGGGTGGAGAAGTGGAAGATGCCATTATCCACGGGCATTCCAACAAATACCATGACGGTTTTCTGGGTCATGCGTATCTTTGCGAATGGGTTAACCTCGGGGCTATGACCACAAACTCTGATCTTAAAAATGACTACGGGCCTGTTTCTCTTATAGTAAAAGGCGAGTTAATGGACACCGGCGACGGCAAAGTAGGCTGTTTTATCGGAGATCATACAAAAACATCAATAGGTACCCTGCTGAATACCGGTACTATGGTCGGAATGATGAGCAATGTTGTCGGAAATGGCGGTGTCGCTCCGAAATACATTCCTTCCTTCAGCTGGATGATGAACGACAGGTTTTTTAAGGCGCAAAAGAGTATGGAGACTGCGAAATATGCCATGGGCAGAAGAAAATGTGCTATGGGTGTAGAAGAAGAAAAATATATACTTGCATTAAAAGATATGCTAAAAGAAGATGTGAAATACTGGGTTAGAAAAACCACAGTACTTTAATAGACAGGATACTTAAAGCCGGAGGATATTAAAATGGATATTGCCGCAGTAGAAGCAAAAGTAATAGAAGTAGTAGTTAAAGTACTTAAGATAAGCGCAGACAAAGTGGTTCCGAAGGCTCATTTCGTAAAAGATCTCGGCGCAGACTCCTTTGCAAGTATAGAGCTGGTAGCCGCATTTGAAGTTGCCTTTGATATCGAGATGGAAGAAGATGCAGCCCTTTCGGTGAAAAATGTCGGTGATGCGGTAAAATTTATAAAAAAAGCCTGCGACGAGCAGGGTAAATAAGAATTATAGGGGCCGGATTATATCGGCCCCTTTTTCTTTTATGAATAATCTTAAAGGCGTAGGTATAGATATTTTTGAAAAAAAGAGGATGCAAGCAGCGCTCGCTAAAGCTTCGTCCAAACTTTTCTTAAAAAAAATATTAAACCCCTCTGAAATAGAAAAGCATTGCGGACAAAAAAACTCTCATTTGAAATGTTCCGTTGTATTTGCTTTAAAGGAAGCAGTTCTTAAAGCTTTCGGTATGGGCTGGAATGCGTATGCTAATTTTTGTGATATAAACGTTGGTTTAAAAGGGCACAAAGCCGTTATTACTCTGTCAGGCAAAACCGCAAAACTAGCCTTGAAAAAAGGCGTAAAAAAGATAGTCACTGACTATTCGGTATCTCACCGGCATGTTGTCGCAGTGGTAGCCCTTCTAAAATAGTGTTTAACTCTGAAAAAATACTCATTAACTCAAACACTATAGATTATTAGACAATTCTTTTAAGAAGACCCGCAATGACCTTTTTTATCTCCAGCGCGACTTTTAAGGACTTCTTATGTGAATTAGATTCTGCAAAGATTCTGAATATAGGTTCCGTGTTTGAAGGTCGTATGCTTATCCTTATTCCGTTCTTTGTTATTGTGATCCCGTCCACGGTCTCGACTTTTTCCTTTTCGTACAGCTTTTTTACTTTTTCCATAATACCGAAAGAATCTTTTTGAGGGCAGGCTATTTTTTCCTTCACAATGTAATATTTGGGAAGTTCGTCCGCTAACTGTTTTATTGTTTTTCCGCTTTCTGCCATATTCTGCAGAGTTAAAGCTATGCCTACCAGGGAGTCTCTGACAGGATGGACTTTGGGCCACATCACTCCGCCGTTGCCTTCCCCGCCGATAACCGCTTTCTCTGCTATCATACGTTCAGCGACGTGGACCTCTCCTACCTTGGTCCTGATAAGGGTTGAATTATATTTTTTTGCAATATCATCCATCATTTTCGAGGTCGACATATTTACGACTACGGTGCCGCCGCGGTTTTTCTTTAGAATGTAAGAAGATGCCAGAGCAACGGAGTACTCCTCTCCAAGATAATGTCCGTTTGCGTCTACTATTGCGACTCTGTCTGCGTCTGGATCCTGGGCAAAACCTATATTAGCTCGGCTTGTTTTAACTTTTTTGCAGAGCTCCTGCAGATTAATGAATATCGGCTCGGGATTATGAGGAAAAACCCCGTTTGGTTCACAGTAAATAGTCTCAACCTCGCAGCCGAGTTCTTTCAAAAATAGAGGGGTAATTATTGAGCCTGCACCGTTACAACTGTCCAGAGCGACTTTATACTTCTTCTTGCGAATCTGCGGCAGGTTTATGTTCGCCAGTATATTTTTGACATGTTTTTCTGCGGAGGTATGGTCTTCTGTTACTATATGCAGACCGTCCCAGCGTACTTTCTTGAAAGCCCCCTGATAATATATATTGAGCAGCTGTTTGCCTTCGTCTTCGTTTAAGAATACCCCGTTGCTTTTTAAGAATTTTAAAGCGTTCCACTCTATAGGATTATGAGAGCCCGTGATAATTATTGCTCCGGCGGCTTTTAGTTCTCTTACCATTAGAGAGCAAGAGGGGGTGGTGACTATATCTAAGTCAATAACTTCACAGCCTGTAGATATGAGTCCGGCAAGTATAGAGTGTTTTATCATTGAGCCGGAAACCCTTGTATCTCTGCCTACCACGATGCGGCCGGAGTTCATATAAGTTCCAAAAGCGACGCCAAGACGGGTAATTAGCTCAGGAGTCAAAGTTTCTCCTACGATGCCTCTTACTCCTGAAACCCCTATCATTAAGGTTACTTTGTCACTGCTCATAATTCTCCTTTATTATAAAGTTAGCCGCAGTATTATTTTTGCGAGCTTTTCCGGATCATGCCTTACCAGATGTCCGTCCACTATCTGAACCAGATCTTTCCTGATAATCTTTGAGTCGTATTTTTTCATGCTTGCAGAATCAATTTCAACAGGAAAAGAATCCTTTTTTGCATATTTTGTAAGGATACTCTCTGGAATTTGCTGGTTGTTAACAATAATATAGTTTATAAAATTTCTAAACGGGATATGTTTTTCCAGAGCATTCAGATGATCGCTTAGACGGTAGCCTTTTGTCTCGCCGGGCTGGGTCATAATGTTGCAAATGTATACTACAGGGGCCTTGGAGTGATAGACGGTTTCTGCAATCTCCCTAATAATAAGATTTGGAATAATACTGGTGTAAAGAGAGCCGGGACCGAGTATGATTAGTTTTGCTTTTCTAATGGCGTTTAGCGCGCCGGCCGAAGGAAGAGGGTTGTTTGGCACAAGAATAATATTATCAATGGCGTATTTGCTCTGAGAAATTGTATACTGACCCTTTAATGTTCTTTTGTTTTTGAGTTTAGCTTCTAGAACCACCTTTTCCAGAGTTACCGGCAGTACGCTTCCTCTTATGGCGAGAATTTTACTCACTTCCTGAACGCCTTTTTCAAAGCTTCCGCTGACATTTGTAAGCGCGGCTATAAAGAGGTTGCCAAAGCTGTGCCCGTCTAAATTTTTGTTTTTTGATTTAAATCTGTATTGGAAGACCCGCCCGAGAATACCCGAGGAATCTGCCAGCGCAACCAAACAGTTCCTGATATCTCCAGGAGGCAGCATCTTTAACTGTTTTCGAAGCTTCCCGGAGGAACCTCCGTCATCTGCCACCGTTACTACGGCTGTAAGGTTACTGGAGAAACCTTTGAGCCCTTTAAGAAGTGTTGAAAGTCCGGTTCCTCCTCCCAGCGTGACAATACGAGGTCCTTTTCTGAGCTTCAAGGAATCGTAGGCCACCTTAACAATATCGATATTAGAAGGATACAGAGTATTTACTGCTCTAAAAAAAAAGCGTATTCCTAAGTAAAGACCGAGCGCGCCTACACAGATGGCAATAATATCTATAGTTACCCATTTTGTCGAGCTCGTAATGTAATCTCTCAACGGATTTAAGTATTTTTCGACATTAAAAACACTCAATTTTATGCCGCTTAGCAGCTTGCCCATAACACCTGATAGACCCGTCAAAAAAACAAATGCAGAAAGGAGGAAGAGAAGTATCCAGCGTTTTAAGCGAACCCCGGGATATAAAAACCTGATAATTTGGTTCATGTTAAAATTGTAGCATTAAAAAAGTATAACTTCAACCCAAAATCCGATACGGGCGGTAAGAAACTTCCCGGTTTGATTGACAAAGGCTATTATTTTATCCGGACTTGAAAAAGTGCGGCCAAGATAGTATCATAGCAAAATGCTTTTACTCTTGATATCCACAATGTTGTTTATAAGTCCGCTCCTGTACCTGCGTTTTTGTAAGGAGGCCTTTTCTGCGCCAAAAAATGCAGTGGTTTTTATTATATTGAGTATCGTATTTATAATAATGTCGTTTAATTACCTATTTCGCAAGGTTAAGCTTAATATATCTGCTTCTATTTTCCTCCTGCTCTTTGCCATCCTTGCTTTTATTTCCGTATTTTACTCGGTCAATCCGTCAATATCCTTCAGGTGGGCTCTTGAGTTTTCTTTTTATGCAGGTCTTTTTGCCGCAGTAGTACAGATTGCTCACGGCAGAAAGAATGTTTTCTTTGGACTTTTAAATGTGGCGCTTTTTGCAGGGTTTTCTGTCGCAATAATCGGTATTCTTCAATTCTTCCATTTGGACTTTGTATTTAGAGTTTCAAATTTTACGGGAAGAATCTCCTCAACACTCGGGAATGCGAATTTTCTCGGAGGTTATCTGATCCTTTTGATTCCGGTATCACTGGCCTTATTTTTTATAGTGGGAAAAAATCTATACAGGCTAATTTACGGTCTAAATACAATAATACTTCTCACTGCCTTATTCTTTACTCAAACCCTGAATGCTTGGCTGGGCCTTGCCTTGGGGGGGTGTATGTTTGGAATACTTTTTGTAGTTTATATTCCTAAGTATAGAAAACTGGTGTTAATCACCGCCTTAGTCATGACAGCTGTGGTTTCAGTTCTTGTTTTTTCTTTTAAACCCGAGGAAGCCATCGGAAAACTGGCAAAAATCGGGCAGTTCAAAACTTTTGCAGAGAAAGGACGCTGGCTAATGTGGAAGAGCGCCCTGGAAATGATAAAAGAAAAACCGGTCGCAGGCTTCGGCGCAGGTACTTTTAGGACACAGTTTACAAAATATGAGGCAAAGCTTCTTAAGACAGAGGAATTCAAAGGTTATCCGCATCTAATCACAAAAGATGCGCATAATGATTATCTGCAAATAGGGTCAGAGCTGGGAATATCCGGTCTCCTGTTGTTTTTGCTTTTTATTGGCAGTGTTGTTTTTGGAGCGGTGAGAGGTCTTTTGAAAGAGGAGAAAGACATAAAAATAATTTCTATAGGCCTGCTTTCTGCTTTGCTTTCTTTTATGGTTCACATGTTTTTCAATTTTCCGCTTAAGATAGCGCCGTCAGCAGTATTGTTTTTTGTTTTCCTGGGTCTTCTGGCCTCAATCTACGGAGTTCAGGAGGCTGAGCTTGGCAGGAAAAATATTAGAGCTGTGATATTTTCATCCTGCGTGCTGCTTTTTCTAATAGCTGTCCCGCATCAATTATTAATATTTTACTCCAACTTTAAATTAGGAAGGGCTATTGAGCTGGAGGCAAAGAAAAAAGTTTCAGAGGCAATGATAAACGCGAGAGCTGCTCTAGTTTGCGGAGACCTTGCTGGAAATACGGTTGACTTAAGAACGCATTTCTATCTTGGACAGATACAATATAGACTGCTCAACTATAAAGCGGCTGAGGAGGAGTTCGAAAAAGAGGTGGCGCAAAACCCCTACTATCCTGATGCCAGGTATAATCTGGCTTTAATTCAAGAAATAAATGAAAACTATAAAGAAGCTTATGAAAACTATGAAATGGCCCTAAAAATAGATTCATCTTTTGAGGGGATAAAAGAAAAAATGGACAGAATAGCTAAAATAATGAAAAAATAGTAATTTCTTGAATATGCAACTGACTGAAGTTTAAAAGGGGACATATATGAAGAGAAAATTGAGCTCGACGGTACTTGAGTTACGAGAAGGCGACAGTAAGATTAAAATTGAAGTTTTGCCTGAATTTGGAGCGCAGCTTAAGTCATTCTCCGTAAACGGCAGAGAGCTGCTTTATTTCTCTGAAGAAAAATTCCTTTCAAAAGAGCAGGCTTATTCCGGGAGCTTTAATATGTTCCCGACGCTATGCAGGTTGACGGGAGCAAGGTATAATTTTGAAGGAAGAGAGATAAGACAGCGAAAGAACGGAAAAGATTACCCGATACACGGACTTATAAGAGACGAGGTATTGAATATTGTAAGAGGTGCGGATTTTATAGAGGCCTCTATTGAAATAGATGAAAAACATCCCGTATATCAAGGATATCCCTTTCCATCAAAGCTACTTTTGAAATACCAAATTGTGGAAAATGGTTTAAAAATATCTTTCGATTATCAGAATAAAGGAAGTCAATCTTCTCCTTTCTGCTTTGGCGTGCATCCGTACTGGAAAATAGACGGGGATAGAAGAGATATAGAGATTAAAGTGCCTTGTAACTTTGCCCCGGAGCTGAAAGATCTGGTGCCTACCGGCAGGATGGTTAAGGTTGATAATACTGAGTATGACCTAAGGAACTGGAAAAAACTTTCAGAGGTGCACATCGACCAATCATTCTACGGAAGAGTAAATAATGAAAAGGGTGGAATACACTGGAAAAAAGATAAACTTCGTCTAAATATAGACGCTTCGCCCGAGTTAACTCATATGATTGGGTATGTTCCAAAAGACCTGCCTGCCATTTGCATTGAAAATCTTACCGCCTCGCCTGATGCTCCCAATCTGTATAACAAAGGCTATAAGACCGAATCAGGTCTGGTAATTGTTCCTCCTGGCAAACACTACTCAGGATGGATTAGTTGGATAGTTGAGAAAGATAACTCTTAATTAATAATAATCATGCCTTTAAACTACTTATTATTATTGTTTAATTGTTTATCAAGTTTAGAGCTGTTTTTTATTATTTTAGGTCTTTCCTTTTTTTTACGATTTTCCGGAGCAGGTTGACGCGCTGCTTGACTACTCCGCAGAGAGCGTGATAACATTTTATAGTTATTTGCGTGGTAAATATTAACTACTGGGTCAGGCGCGGTATGGGGGGATATGTTTGTCGAAAAGTCTTTGGAGCTGCTTGAGAGCATAAAAAAAATAAAATAATGGGGAAAATGAAAATAAAAATTAGCAAAAGAATTTACAGCGTGGTTACTGTCGCAGTTTTGGTGTTTACATTGTTCTTATTGCCTGTCAGGGCGGAGGAGTTTCCTGGTTTTCTTTCTGATAGGGTTAATCCTGAAAAGACATCTTTAACGGATTTTACGCCTGTTGAAAAACCAAAACTTTAGCGGTGTGTATCTTTTCCCGATGGAGCTCGAGTTGCTGGGGATAAAACACGCAGGAGAAGCCTGGTAATTTTGTGAGCAAAATTACCAGAGAATAGAAAATAGATAATGTATGCGGGGAAAAGCTCTCGCAGTATTATAAAAAGACTTTACGAACCTTATGAACCTTACAAACTTTATGGACTGTTATTAACATCAGCGAGGAAAATATGAAAAAGATAGTAATACGTGAGGAATACTGCCTGGGTTGCCGGCTTTGTGAGATACATTGCGCTACGGCGCACTCGCCTTCGAAGAATATTATTAAGACGTTCAAGTCCTCCGGCGGGGCGCCGCTTTCTTCGCTTGTTATCGAAGAACAGGGGTATACAACGTTTGCTCTTCAATGCCGGCATAGTCCTGCATGATGAAGATAAATGTGTGGGCTGCTGGATGTGCATTATGGTGTGTCCTTTTGGCGCTATTAAGCCGGATCTCAAAAATAAAAAAGTAGGCAGTAAATGTGACTTCTGCGCCACCTTTGATATGGAAAAAGAAAAATACAAGATACTGAGCAGTCCGTTCATAAAACTTTCCCCGTTCTCGCTAAGGCCGTACGGAAGGCTGTATGCGTACTGATTTATAGAAGAGATTTAACGTTTAACTATTTTCAGTTTCACAAGTAAGGGGCCGGAATTACTTATTGGCAATTACACCGGTAATATATTTTTCCGAAATACTCTCAACAATCTTAACCTTTCCAATCCCAACAGGAAGGATGAATCTGTTGACGCCTGCAACAAATTTCTTATCGCGTTTCATTGAGGCTATTATCTTTTCGGGGTTTATTCCCCGGGCTGAGACGGGGAGGCCTGTACGTATTAAAAGAGATTCTATTCTGTCTGCTTCACAGGAGCAGAGGAGTCCGAGTTTGACTGCGAGTTTGGCGGCTAATACCATTCCTATACTGACGGCTTCACCGTGGTGGAACTTTCTGTAATTTGTTGCGGCTTCGATAGCGTGGCCGAGGGTGTGACCGTAATTCAGGATGATGC
>JAPLKO010000053.1 GCA_026388015.1 Candidatus Firestoneibacteriota bacterium
TTCTTGCGTACCGTGACAAGGGCTTTTTGCCGGAAGCAATGTTCAACTACATGTCTCTTCTCGGCTGGTACCCGAAAGACGGCGTGGAGATAAAAACAAAAGAAGATATTTGCAAAAACTTTGACCTGAAAGACGTCGGGCACTCCGGCTCTATCTTTGACGAGAAAAAACTTATCTGGGTGAACCATGAATACATTATGAAGTTGCCGGATGATGCCTATCTCAAAAATGCACTTCCGTATCTTGCAAAGATTGATAAGAGTGAAGAGTGGAAGAAAGATGTACTATTAAAAATAAAGACAGGTGTGAAGTCCTTTAATATGATACCTGAACTTGCTTCTGTTTTCACTGAAGCAAAGGCTGTAAATCAGGAAGCCGCAAATGTTTGGAGCGGAATAAACAATGCGGCAGCTACGATTAACGCTTTCATCGAAGTGTTAAAAGCAACCGAGATAACAAAAGAAAACTGCAAAGCGCTAATCGCCGAAGCCGGAAAAAAAGCCGGCGTAAAAGGCAAAGACTTATTTATGCCGATCCGTATCGCCATTACCGGTCAGGAGCACGGAGAAGAGCTAGCAAACGTTCTCCCCGCTCTCGGCTCTGCGGAGTGCATAAATAGGATGGAGAGTAATTTAAAGAACATATAGAAGATAAACTCGAAGCACTAAACTCGAAATTCGAAACAAAAAAGACAAAAGTAGTTCTTTGCTTGTTTTAGCAGTTTTAGTTTCGATTTCAGATTTCAAATTTGTTCTTACTGGGGGTCTTATGGGATTTTGGGAAGCGATATTATTGGGTATTGTCCAGGGTCTGACTGAGTTCCTTCCGGTCAGCTCCTCGGGGCATCTTGTTATTGTGCAGAGTTTTATAAAAGATTTTAAACAGCCGGGGGTGCTCTTTGATGTGACGCTCCATCTCGGGACAGTTATTGCGGTCGTAATATATTTTAGGAAGAGGCTACTTGAAATATTTAAAAACCTGAGACTGCTCGGTTTAGTTCTTACTGCGACGGCGGTCACGGGTGTTATCGGATATACTTTTAAAGATACTTTCGAAGCGATGTTCTCAAACGTCCGCCTGATCGGCGCAGGACTTATTATTACCGCTATCGTCCTTTTGTTTGCGGAGAGAGTAAAACCCGGGAACAAGACGGAAAAAGAAATTAACTGGCTGCAGGCTTTATTTATAGGTCTTATTCAGGGGGTTGCAATAATCCCTGGTATCTCCAGGTCAGGTTCTACTATTTCTGCAGGGCTTTTTGCCAAGCTTGACCGGAAGTTTGCCGCAGAGTTCTCGTTTCTCCTATCCGTACCAGCCGTTTTAGGTGCTGCCGTACTGGAATCAAGGCATCTGACAAAGGCTGATATGCTCAATATTGATATAGTGGTATATCTGGCAGGACTTTTAGTAGCGGCAATAACCGGCTTCTTCTGCACAAAGCTTCTCGTCAACATTATCCAAAAACAAAAACTATACTATTTTTCCATTTATTTGCTGATAATAGGAACGATTGTACTGACTGTTCTTTAAGGGAAAATGGGTATCTTTTCACGTCAAAATCGCTGATTTCTCATTATTAATAATATTTAGACGGAAACGTACGGATTTATAGTCCTATTAATAGAGGGTAAATTGAATAAAACGAAAGACGTCATAGGAGATATAGAGAAGATGTATGATCTCTACGCAAAACCAATATTCTATTACCTCCTGACCATCCTGAAAAAGAAAGAGGATGCGGAAGATGTTTTACACAATCTTTTCCTTAAAATAAGCCGGTTATACGAAAATATCAAGATGGAAGATGTTAAGGGCTATTTATTTGTTTCCGCCAGGAATGAAGCAATGAGCTTTATTCAAAAGAACAAAAGAGATGTAGAAAAAGAAGATATTGACCTGAAGATGCTTGAAAGTACAAATAAAGAACTTCTGCCGAGTGACGAAGTAGAAGAGCTTGAAAAGGCTCTTTTGATGCTCCCGCTGGAGCAACGAGAAGTAGTTTTCATGAAAGAGTATCAAGGGTTTACCTTTAAAGAGATCGCCTCAATACTAAATATTTCCGAAAACACTGCAAACAGCAGATACAGATACGCCTTAGTAAAATTAAAAAAGAGTTTAACAAGGGGCAGCCATGGATAAATATTTTAAAAATACAAAACTCAAAGAACTAAGACCCGGTTTAAAAAAAGAGATACTTGCTAATATAAGAAAAGAGTTGCCCGGGCAATCAATTTTTGACAATTTTAGTTTTGTACGCATTTATTGGAGTTTAATAACTGCCGCCTTTGCTGTACTGATCTTTGTAAATATTCACACAAATAAGTCTCATGAAAACCTGATGGTAACCCAATACTCCGCCTGTGCCAGCGCTGACACAGAATGCAAGATGGAGATTATAGGAATAGCGAGGGCACAGGGAATGCTTAGCAACCCAATTTTTAAAGCAAAGAGTTAAAGGAGGTGCTTATGCAGGATAGCATTATTGTCGCAAGTTTATTAGGTTTGATAGTCACTTCTGGTTTTTATATAATACTAAAAAAAAGCACACCCCGAAGAAGAAAAATAATTTCCATGACAACTGCCGGGGTGGTTCTGATTATATTTCTTATTCACACTGTGTTATTAGTAGTTGCGACTAAAAACTATGAAAAGAGCTTAAAAAAGATCAAAGATATCGGATTACCTGTTACACTGGAAGAGATCATAATGAACGATCCGGATAGAAAGATTTTACCGAAGGAAAATGCGGTAGAATTGCTTAAACCCTATCGGGATATCGGCTGGTGGTCAGATGGCGCCTGGCCGGAAACACCGCAAAAATATATAGAAAATGAAAATTTTGGTAACAGTTTAGAGACAACAGCGTTTGACAATCTTATAAAGGCGGATTACGACCTTAGTAAGCTTAATAGTGCAACAATATACAAATTGAGAGCGTATATTTCAGTGCTTGTTAATAACAAAGAAGATTTAAAAGCATTCTATGAATTCAGTTATAAAAATGACTATGTATTTACTGCTAAAGAAATTTCAATATTGAAAAGTTATCTGCCAAGACATGCTTATAACATGGAAGCGCTATTGGAGCACAATACGTATCAGAAGTATTTAACCGTGCACAATATGTCTCTTGAAAAAATGAGTGAAAAAGAAATTGTTCTATTAAAAAGATACATAGCAAAGCGCGAAAGTGCGATAGAATTAATAAATAAAATGTCTAAGTGCAAAGGTTTTTATATAGAAATGGATAAAAATAATCCTATTGCAACGCCGCTTCAAGATTTGCTTAAGACCCGGGAAACCTTTGAAATGCTTTGTCTGGATATTGCGCTAAAAGAGAGAGCGAACAGGCTTGATGAGGCAATTGCCGGCATAAAGAAGTACTACTATGTTAATCGGATTATGAATTTTAGACAAACAGGAGTATTGATTTCGACAATGATTGGAAAAGCTATTTCGGGACTGATCCTTCCGGTGGTGGAAGATATAGCAAAAAATAATAATATTACGGCAGAACAATGTGATGACTTGATAAAAATGTTAAAAGAAAATACAGAAAGGGAGAAAGAAGCTTATATTATTGCCTTAAATACTGAAAGAGCCGGCATGAGCATATTCTTTGATCCGGAATATGTTAAAAGCGGTACGGCAGCGAGAAATACCTTAGATTCTAGCTTGGGTAATAAGGCAATAGTGATGACATATTACAGTTATTTGTTTAAACCGCTGAGGATAAAGGAAAAGACATTGTATAACGAATCAATGTTATCCACGATCAAGGCCTCAAAGCAGGAATATTTAATTGAAAACTATAGAAAAGTAAAGATCCCCTGGTATGGGTTACTTACCAGCGTAATAATAGCGGATTTATGGGAAACAACAAAATCGGTATTTTTAGCGTGCAATGATGAAAAAATATTAGAAACAAAATTATTAATAAAGAAATACGAGTTTAAAACCGGTAAACACCCTGCTTCGCTTTCGGATATCAAAAAAGTCACCGGTTATGATGTACCCAAGGATGTTATGACGGGGAAAGAGTTTAAATATGAACTAAAGGGTGATAAATATACTTTGAAGAGCGAATATAAAGAGAAAAATAAAAAGCATAATAATATCGAAGCCGTGACATATACTGTTCCCAATTAAATATGTATTGACAAATATTGCGATGTTGGCTAAAATATAAGAGTAGTTGTTTTGCGGTGTAGGGAAGCCGGTGTAAATCCGGCGCACTCCCGGTGCTGTAAGAAGGAACGAAATTCCAGAGCCACTGTCCGAAAGGACGGGAAGGCGGAAGAGTAGGTTAGACCTTCGAGTCAGAAAACCTTACCGTAGAATGAAATACCGCTCCCTTCGAGATAAAGGAGATGCGGGTTTTTTATTGAACGAGCCAAGTAAATCAGGGTGCACCTCGTTCGCCAAAGAAGAATTGGCGAACGAGGTGTTTTATTTTTTAGAACAGTCACGGGTAGCGGGTGACGGGTTACGAGTGAAAGCTTTTTGTTTTTAACCCGCTACTCGTTACCCGTAACTCGCAACCGGACAGATGGTCGTACAAAGGAAATACTTTGAAAATCGGGATAGCAATCTGGAACATAAGAAAGAAATCGATAGTAGAGACAATTAACCATCTGTCCCGCATGGGCTTCACCGCTATTAGTTTCCTCGGGAGCTCTTTTGAAGAGGAGAGTGAAAAGGCTGTAGCGAAGGCGATAAAGAAAAACAAACTTGTGGTTACTTTCCACCTTGCTTTCTTTTCTATGCGTAAGAAGTGGTTTTTGAAAGAGCTTAAGATCCGGCTGGACAATATTAACGGGTTTATCAAAAGGAACAAACTCGAGAAATATGTTTTGAACATCTGCTTTGACCCGGCGTTTGATGAAGTTGGAAAAAGGCATGACGTGGTGTACAATGCCAATAATACTATCAAAGCACTTAAATTTTCGCTTAAGCATACGAAAAATATAAGGATTGGCATTGAAAATTGGACGGTCAATTCAAAAATTGCTGATTTTGAAAAAATAAGTAAAGCTGTAAAATCAAAACGCCTCGGAATACTTTTAGATCTCGGCCATATGCATATTGCTGTAAAGAAAGGGATTATTGACAGGAAGAACCTTTCTGAATATGTGAACGCGCTGCCGCTTCCGGTTGTCGAGTTACATGTGCACGATAACAACGGAGAAGAGGATTCGCACCTTCCGCTCGGGCGGGGCAATATGGATTATGCGGAGGTTTTTGAATTACTTAATGGCTCAAAGAAACTTTCAAAAGGCTGTGTAGCGACGCTGGAACTTAAACCGCATATGAAAGATATTACAATCGCCGAGAAAGACAGGCGGAGAGAAGTGATTAGGACAAGAAAGATAACAGAAAAATATTTAGAATAATTATGACTTGTAGTTGCTCGATTCATCGAGCGCCTGATAAATCAGGCAACTACAAAAAGGATATTGAAAGTGAAAAGTAAGTTCAAAACATACATACTGCTCGGGGTACTGCTCCTTATAGCCTCAGTGTTTCTCGGTATCTTTATCGGGGGAGTTTCCATCCCGCCGAAAGATGCTGTTATGATAATGCTGTCAAAAACACCTTTTCTTTCGGAGCATTTTCCTTTAACGAGCGGGGATAATATTTCTGATATACTTTTTAAAGTAAGGATACCCAGAGTTTTACTGGCTCTTCTTGTCGGGGCAGCTCTCTCCGTAGCAGGAGCTGTTTTTCAGGGACTCCTAAAGAATCCTCTTGCGGACCCTTATCTTCTCGGAGTTTCAAGCGGTGCAGCGCTCGGCGCGGCGATAATAATACTTTCCAGCCTGCCGTTTTTCTTCTTTGGTGTTCCGGTCGTTCCGTTTGCGGCGTTTATGGGTGCGCTTTTGTCGATGTTTTTAGTTTACGCTCTTGCCCGAACTAAGGGAAAGATCTCTTTACATACACTTCTCCTTTCCGGTGTTATTATTAACTTCTCCTTCTCCGCTTTAATAATGCTCTTTATAACGCTTTCAAACAAAGGACTTACGGAAGTTATGGTTTGGATGATGGGGAGTTTAAACAATACTAATTATGATCTTTTGCCTTATATTGCTCCCGCTGCCCTGATTCTAATGTTTATAATTTACATGTTCAGCAACGACCTTAATATTATAGCTGTAGGAGAAGAGACTGCTGTTTATCTCGGAGTAAAAACGGAAAAAGTAAAACAACTTCTGTTTGTTTTAACTTCAATGCTCACAGCTTTGGCTGTTTCAGTCAGCGGGCTTATCGGGTTTGTAGGTCTTATAATACCGCATATAGCCAGAATGATAGTAGGACCGGATCATCGTATACTTATTCCGTTTTCAGCTCTGTGCGGCGGAATATTTTTAATTCTCTCTGATACTCTTTGCCGGAGCGTGATTGCGCCTTCCGAAATACCTACGGGAGTTGTAACGGCAATACTCGGCGGTCCGTTTTTCTTATATCTGTTAAAAAGGAAAAAGTGAAGATACTTGAAGCAAAAAATATAACGTTCGGCTACGGGGAAAAGCAGGTGCTTAATAATATTAATCTCTCCGTGAACGAAGCGGATTTTATAGGGATAATAGGCCCGAACGGTTCAGGAAAAACTACGTTGCTTAAAACCCTCTGCCGGGGTTTAAAACCGGAATCCGGAGTAGTTTTTTTTAAGGGTGAGGATATTTTTAAACTGGACACCAGGCAGGTTGCCAAAAATATTGCGCTGGTTCCTCAGGATGAAACTATAATCTTTCCGTTTACGGTGTTTGAAATTGTGATGATGGGGCGCGCTCCGTACATTGACAGATTTTCCTGGGAGAAAAAAGAGGATGTAAATATCGTGGAATCTGCGATGAAGCTTGCGGATGTTTCCCGCTTTAAAGATAGAAATATTGACGAGCTAAGCAGCGGTGAAAGGCAAAGGGTTTTTATCGCCCGGGCCCTGGCACAGATGCCTAAAGTGCTTCTCCTGGATGAACCGACGAGTCATCTGGATATCAACCACCAGTATGACATTTTGGAACTTGTTAAAAAACTTAATGAAAACGTAAAGATAACGGTGGTTATGATCTCTCACGATATAAATCTGGCTTCAAAGTACTGTAAGAAACTGGTCCTCCTAAAAAAAGGGAGAGTGTATACGGAAGGTAGCGCAAAGAAAGTAATTAAAAAAAAGATAATAAAAGATGTTTACGGTGTTAACGTAAATCTTATTAAGGGGAATGTGCTTTTATGATGCTGAAGAAGGGAATGGTTCAAATATACACAGGGGAAGGTAAGGGCAAGACGACTGCGGCGTTTGGACAGGCTCTACGTGCGGCGGGTAACGGCTTTCAGGTTGCGATATTCCAATTTTTGAAGGCTGAGGGTAACATCACCGGAGAGCTTGCGCTTGCAGAGAAGTTTGAAAACGTAAAGATTTTCAGAAATGACCAGACGCATCCGATGTTCAATAAAAAAGTAAGAATGGAAGAGCTTAAGAAAAATGCTGAACTTCTTTTTAAGGAAGCAAAAGAAATAATAGCAGGCGGAAAATATGACCTCGTGGTGCTTGATGAAATAAATAATTGCTTGTTTGGCGGGCTTATTAGCACGGAGGAGATGCTCAAAGTTATGAAAGAAAAACCGGCGGAGGTTGAACTGATTTTGACCGGAAGAAGTGTTCCTCAGGAGATAATAAAAAAAGCGGATCTGGTTACGGAGATGCTGGCAATAAAACACCCGTATAATAAAGGGGTAGAGGCGAGGAAAGGAATAGAGTACTAATAAGTACGAAGTACGAGGTACAAAGTACGAAGTAAAAAGAAATAGGAAAGTGCGAAATATTTATAAGGGAGAAAGTATGCAAATAGGAAGGCACGATGTGAAGATAGTAGGTATAGATAAGGCATTACTGGTGGAGACGCAGAAGCGGCTGGATAACCTTACAAAACCGCTTGGGAGTTTGGGGCGGCTGGAAGAGCTTGCGAAAACAGTTGTAGCTATAACGGGAAAGAAGAATCCGGTGTTTAAGAACAAGGCAATCGTTACAATGGCTGCTGATCATGGGATTTCACGGGAGGGGGTTTCGGCTTATCCTATGGAAGTGACTCCTCAGATGGTGCTTAACTTTATAGGGGGCGGCGCGGGGATAAACGTACTTGCGAGGCATGTCGGAGCGAAAGTTATCATAGTGGATATGGGAGTTAACTATGATTTTAAAGGCGTAAAAGGGTTGATAGATAAAAAAATCGGTATGGGTACTAAAAGTTTTACAAAAGGGTTCGCTATGACAAGAGAGGAGGCTATTAAAAGCGTAGAAGCGGGAATAGATGTCGTTCTTGCCGAAAAAGAGCTGGATCTTGTGGGAACCGGGGATATGGGGATAGGAAACACCTCGCCGAGCGCGGCTATTACTTCTATATATACAGATAAACCTGTGGCGGACGTTACAGGGCGGGGAACAGGGATAGATGATAAGAGCTTGAAAAACAAGATAGAACTTATAGAAAAAGGTGTTGCGTTAAATAAGCCTGACAAAAAAGATGCTTTGGACGTTCTTTCAAAAGTCGGCGGCTTTGAAATAGGCGGTTTGGCCGGTGTTATTCTCGGCGGAGCGATGCGGAAGGTGCCGGTAATTATAGACGGTTTTATCTCCACCGCGGCGGCGCTTATTGCGGTAAATATAGAACCAAAAGCCGGAGAGTATCTTATCTCCTCGCATAACTCTGTAGAAAACGGGCATCGCTATGCTTTGGAATATTTAAAGCTTAAACCGATATTAAATCTTGAGCTCCGGCTCGGGGAGGGTACGGGAGCGGCGCTTTCGATGAGCATTGTTGAAGCGGCGGTAAAGATACTGAACGAAATGGCAACGTTTGAAGGGGCGGGAGTGAGTAGCAAGTAAACGTTATGAACAAAATTTGTATCGGAGAATAGACTATGAAAGATTGTCGGAAAAATAAATTTATTTTTATTACCGGCGGAGCCAGGAGCGGGAAATCTTCGTTTGCGGAGAAGCTGGCTTTGAAGAAAGCAAAAGATAGAGTGTATATTGCCACTATGCAGGGATTGGATGAAGAGATGAAGGAAAGAATAGCTTTGCATAAAGAGCAGCGAGGCCCGAGTTGGAGCACAATAGAGGAGCCGCTTGAACTTTTATTTGCTTTGAAAAATAATGACAAGAAAGGCCGAGTGCTTCTGATAGACTGTCTTACCCTCTGGGTTTCAAACAAAATGATGAAAGGACATAAGGAAAAAGAGATATTAAAAGCGGCGGAGAGTATTACAATGTACTCCGCGGCAGCAAAAGCTTCTGTTATTGTTGTTTCAAATGAAGTCGGGATGGGGCTCGTCCCTGATAATAAATTAGGAAGGGACTTTAGAGATATTCAGGGGAGAGTTAACCGGATTTTTGCGGAGCGGGCGGCAAAAATGTACTTTGTCGTTTCAGGTGTACCGCTGGAGGTAAAAAAGTGAGAAGCTTTTTTATAGCTTTGCAGTTTTTGACAAGTATTCCTTTTAAAATGAAAAATATTAAAGCAGCCGAGCTTCCCGGTTCCGTTACGTATTACCCTGCAGTCGGAGCTATTGTCGGAGCAGTTCTTGCGTCTTCCTGCTTGTTTTTTAACGTTTTCTTTTCACAGTTTATTTCGCCCTTACTTACGCTCGGTGTATATATTTTAATTACCGGCGCTTTGCATATTGACGGGTTTGCCGATACCGTAGACGGTTTATACGGGGGAAGGACCAAAAAGGATATTCTTAGAATAATGGCGGACAGCGCTACCGGCGCAAAAAGCGTGGTCTGGGTTGTATTTATTATAGCTCTAAAAGCCATTATATTGATTACGCTTCCGTCAAACAGGCTATATCCAGCGCTTTTACTTTTTCCGGTCCTCGGGCGGTATTCAATAACGCTTCTAATGAAATACTCCTCCTATGCAAAAGAACAGGGACTCGGCAAAGTGTACTGCAAAAACGTTACAGGTGTACAGTTCCTAATCCTCAACGTCTTTACCGTTCTTTTTTTAATGCTTTTTGGTCCATTAGGTCTTGTTGCTTTTATTGCCGTAGTTTTTGTTGCATTTATTATAAAAACATATTTTGAAAATAAATTGGGAGGCGTCACGGGAGATGTCTTTGGTTTTTCGGTTGAAGTCACAGAAGCTGTTGCGTTATTAATTTTTACAATAAAATAATATTTTTATGAGTGGAATCAGAAAATCTTGTAATCGATGGAATCTATTTAAGGAGGCTGTAACATGAAAAAGTTTTTACTCGTACTGTTGCTTGCGGTTTTAGTTTTTGGTGAGGAAGGAAAAATAAAATCCGAGAATAGTTATTTTCAACTGGATGATGTTGTGGTTACCGGCTCCAGAGTAGAAAAAGCTCTAAGGGAGGCTCCCGGATCTCTGGTCATTGTCGATGACGCCAGAGTAAAAAATGGCGGAGATAAAAATGTAGGTCTGGCAATATCTGATATTCCCGGAGTAGACTCCGGAAAAGTCGGTACCATCGGGCAGACCCAAAGCGTTATGATCCGCGGAATAGGATCGGAAGGTACTTTGGTTCTGATAAACGGAGTGCGCTTAAACTCCTCCTATCAAGGTTTAGTCGATTTTTCTTCGCTTCCGATAGACAACATAGAAAGGATAGAAGTTTTAAAAGGTCCGGCCTCTTCGCTTTACGGCGCGGATGCGGCGGGCGGAGTGATAAATATTATTACAAAAAGCCGTGCAGAAAAAAAGGTGATGGAATTTTTAGCCTTGTACGGTTCTTTTTGCACCTTAGACCTTAGGGCTTCTTACGCGGATAAAATAGGCGCTCTCTCTTTGAACGTTTCCGGTTCTTATCTCACCGCTTCCGGGCAAAGAGAGAATAGCGATGTTTTAAGCAAGAATCTAAACCTTTCCCTTGCTTATGACTTTACAAAGAAGCATACTTTAAAAACATTTTTAACTGCCTACAAAAGTGACAGCGGAGCCCCGGGTTCTCTTTCTTGGCTTACGCCGTTAGATCGGCAGCAGCTTGAAAGATCAAGCGTAGGTTTTGACTATAGCCTCCCTCTTACCGAGGATTCGGATCTTAAACTAAAGATAAACGGCAATAAAAACATCTTGAATTTCTATCAGCCTGGAGTCGCGACTTTGAGCGAGGAGAGAAATGTTTTTATGGAAACCACCTATACTTATGATTTTGGCGGGATAAATATTATTACGGCAGGAGTGAGCGGTAACTACAGTGTAAATGAGCAGAATTTTATGGGTGATCATAATGCGAATTCAAAAGCTATTTTTGCCCAGGACATTTTTGACCTTCTCGGCTCCTGGATATTTACGGCTTCCGCCCGTTATGACAGTCATTCGGTTTACGGAGACTCTTTCAATCCTATGTTTGCACTTGTTTATAACATCGAAGACGGGGTGCAGATTAAAACATCTTACGGTTCTTCTTTCAGAGCTCCGACATTCTCCGAGCTTTATGCAACCCCGGCTATGGGCGGTCCGGGAAACCCGGCGCTTGAACCCCAAAAAACTTATTCTTTTGAAGCAGGCTTGAACCTAGAGTTTGGCCGAACGGCAGTACTAAGAACCACATATTTTAACAACCAGATTAAAAATCTTATAGAGTGGGCCCCTGTAGACCCTACCTACCTAACCTCTTTTGACTGGACTCCTTCAAATGTGGGAGAGGCGGAGACCTATGGAGTAGAATCGGAGTTAAAAATAATATTCGCCGAAAACCTTAGTGTTTTTTTCGGACACACTTGGCTGGTTACTTTGAATAAGGTTACCGACCTGGAGCTTATGTACAGGCCAAAAAACAAAGCAAATCTTGGTATTTCTTATAACCTGTGCGGTCAGAAAATAAAATTAGATGCGGAGTATTATGATTTACGGCGGGCGGGTTCGGGTTCCCGGCTTCCCGGCTTTATTACCCTGTGTGCAAAGGCAGAACTGACGATTATAAAAGAAATAGCGCTGGTTTTTTCGGCTAACAATATTTTGGATATTGCTTATGTTCTAAGAGAAGATTATCCTATGCCGGGGAGAACCTTGAATGCCGGGCTGAAATTTACTTTTTAATAACGGCAGAAAAATAGTAATCTTCAAAATTTAGAAATATAAGCATCGGTCTTTCGGTAAACAAGGCAGCTCTTTTATTAGATGAAAATAGATTTTGCCTGTCTTCATAGGCGCGCATGCTGCTATTTTTGTCGTGCTTTCCTTGAATCCCGTAATAAAATAGGAACAGACCACGCTTCTTGGTCTGCTTCAAAAACTGTTGACATTCTTCTGCAAAGTGATATACTTTACTACAAAGTTGATATCTAAATAAGAAATATTTATATTGCCCTTTTTGGGCGGGAGCTGAAATGGATTTTTATGAAAGACAGCTAAAGACCCCGTTGTTTGACGCTGTTGTTAACTACGCCAAGAAGAAAAAAATATCTTTTCACACGCCCGGGCACAAACACGGGGACGGTATTCCTAAAAAATTCAGAGATTTTGTTGGCGCCAAGATATTTGATATTGACCTTACGCTCCTTGAAGAAGTAGATTCTCTGCAGGATCCGAAAACCGTAATCAAAGAGGCGCAGAAGCTTGCGGCGGAAGCTTACGGCGCAGATTTTTCCTTTTTACTGGTAAACGGAACGACAATAGGCAATCAGGCTATGATTTTATCCTCCTGCATGCCGGGCGATAAGATAATAATTCCTAGAAATGCCCATAAATCCGTAATAGCGGGAGTTATCTTGAGCGGCGCCATCCCGGTCTATGTCTATCCACAATTCGACAAAGAACTCGGTATTATTACAAATATTACGGCAAATGACGTCGAGGCTAAACTGAAAGAACACCCGGATGCGAAAGCAATACTGGTAACCAATCCCACGTATAATGGAATTACAACGGACATAAGAGAGATTGTAAGAATAGCTCATAACCATAAAAAAATAATAATGGTAGATGAAGCACACGGCCCGCATTTAAAGTTTCATCCGGACCTGCCCACATCTGCAATGGAAGCAGGCGCCGATATGTGCGTCCAAAGCAGTCATAAAATCATTTCGGGAATGACGCAGGCTTCGATGCTTTTTGCAAGAAAAAGTGTTGACTTGCTGAAATTAAAAAGAATTCTTCAGCTTCTGCACACGACCTCGCCTTCATATATACTGATGGCTTCACTGGATGTTGCCAGGATGCAAATGGCGACTCAGGGAAGAGAGATTCTTTCAAAAGTAATTGCTTTGGCGGAAGAAGCAAGAAAAGGAATAAAAGCTCAGGGCATCGGCTGTTTTGGTCGTGAAGTAATCGGGCGTGAAGGTGTTTTTGGTCTTGATGTTACAAAACTCAATATCGACGCAACCGGGATCGGTAATACCGGCTATGAGGTGCAAAAGCTGCTTAATAAGAAATTCAATATTCAGGTGGAGTTTGCCACCCCGACAAGTTTGTTGGCAATAATTACACTGGGAAACACAAAAAATGATATATATAAGCTTAACTATGCGCTTAAGGATATTAAAAAGAATTATGTTAAAAATGAAAAAGTTGTAAATGCCATAAAAAGTGTTCAGTTTCCAAATATTGTTTCCGATGTGGTTTTGACGCCTCGCGAAGCCTCTTTTTCCATTACCAAAAAAGTTCATTTTAAAGATTCAATCGGCATGATAAGCGCCGAAGTGGTTTGCCCGTATCCTCCGGGTATTCCTCTCTTAGCGCCCGGCGAAAGGATTACCAAAGAAGTCTATGATTATGTTATGTTTTTAAAGGAAATGGGGACTATTATGAACGGTCAGGATGATAAAAATCTCAATTTTATCAAGGTTGTTCAAGAAGCTAAACAACAACACGAATTAACTAATAATATACTTGAAGTTAGCAAGATAATAGGGTACAAAGGATAGTCATTTTGTAAAATCACGGATGTTAGATTTAATTTGGCTGACCCCGAACGAAACATTTAATAGAAAGGAGGAATACGAAATTGCTTTTTTGCTGCGACGAATGCTCACACTACGAAATTTGCAGCGAGTCGGGAACCCTGCTTGACGGCTGCTGTAAAAAATGCGTTTACTATAATGATTGCCATATCGAGGAGATATCAGATGAAGAAGAAGAGTAAAACAATCACTAAACTTAAGAAAAAAAAGGTCGTCAAGGCCAAGCCAATAAAACTCGCTTCGGCAGAGATTAAAAAATTTAAGGCGCTATTGCTTGCTCAAAAGATAGAGCTTATAGAAGAGTTAAACAAAAATCTAAATGACAGCAAAAAAATAGATTTTAATGAAGTTAAAGACTCTGTAGATCTTGCAAGTGACACCTATGATACGGAATTTCTTCATAACTTAAGCGCTACCGAAAAAAAACAGGTTGAAGATATTGATGAGGCGCTTAATAGAATAGCCTCCGGAACTTTCGGAGTTTGCGAAAATTGCAGTAAAAAGATTAATAATAATCGACTGGTTGCGTTGCCGCAGGCAAAACTATGCATTGCTTGCCAGCAAAATGTGGGCGGTTAAGTTCGCAGCACGGGGCTGATAAATGGCAGGTAAAAAAAAGAAATTGTTTTTGATAGACGGTAACTCCTACCTCTATCGAAGCTACTATGCCATAAAAAATTTAAAGACTTCAAAAGGCGCGCCGACCAATGCAGTATTCGGGTTTGCGCGTCTTTTATTTAGAATACTTAAGGTGTACAAACCGGAGTATCTCGCCTTTACCTTTGACACTAAAGGACCTACTTTCCGCCACAAGGCCTATAAAGATTATAAAATTCACAGAGAGCCTCCGCCCGAAGATCTGATAGCCCAGATGCCTGTAACAAAAGATCTTATAAAAGCTTTTAATATGCCCTCTTTTGAACTTCAGGGATATGAAGCCGACGATATAATAACCTATCTGGCAAGAAAAGGGGAGCAGGCGGGGTTAGAGGTGCTGATTTTAACCGGGGATAAAGATTTACTTCAGCTGGTTAATGAAAACATTAAAATTATGAGCGCAAACAAAGAGGATTATATTTATGATGCTGCAAAAGTAAAAGAAAAATACGGAATAGAACCGTTACAGATGATAGATTTTCTGGCTCTGCTCGGGGATGCGAGTGATAACATACCCGGAGTGGACGGTATAGGGGAAAAGACGGCGTCCGAGCTTCTTAAAGAGTTTAAAGGTCTGAATGATATATATTCCAACATAGAAAAAGTAAAAAGCGACAAATTAAAGGAAAAATTGCTTAAAGGTAAGGAGTCGGCCTACTTTAGCAGACAGCTGGCTACTCTCATTGAACCTCCTCTGGAGATAACCATAGAAGAGCTCGTTTCTAAAATTCCGGATGCCGCAGCTGTACTTGCAAAGCTGGGCGAACTGGAGTTTGGCTCTATGCGGGAGGAGTTTAAGAAACTCGGTTTTTCACCGGTAGAAAGCGGGGAAGTAAACCTTTTTTCCGAAGAGAAGAAAGCTGAGTCAAATATTTTAGAAGTAACAGGTAAAGAGCAGACCGCTGAGGTGTACAAAGAGATTAAAAAATCCGGTAAAGCGGCCGTAAGTTTGCAGGACGGAAAGATTCTTTTTTCTTATGCCGCGGGTAAGGGGCACAGATTAGAGGTAAACAGAGGTTTAACGGATACTCTCCTTGCAGATAAGGAGCTCTCTCTTTCTTTCTTTGATTACAAAGAGTTTCTTAAAGTTTATGACGGTGCAGTTACCAAGGGTGAGGTTTTTGACTGCCGGCTTGCGGCTTACCTGTTAAATCCGGACCGGGGCAGCTATATGCAGGGGGAGATAATATTCAGTTATCTGGCAAAAAATCCGGCGGAAAAAGAAGAAGTCTGTTTTCTGCTCGAACTTAAAGATGCGCTAAAAAAAGAGTTAAAGGAGCAGAAGCTTCTGGAGTTATTTGAAAAAATAGAGATGCCGTTAGTGCCGGTGCTTGCTTCTATGGAAAAGCACGGGATCAAACTGGACCTTCAACATCTAAAGAAACTCTCCGTAGAGCTCGGGAAAACACTGGAGGGGCTGATTAAAAACATCTACGGTCTGGCCGGGGAGGAGTTTAATATTAACTCTTCGCAGCAGCTCGGAAAAATATTATTTGAAAAACTTAAACTGCCGGTGGTAAAAAAGACGAAGACCGGTAACTCCACCGATGTAGAAGTTTTAGAAGAGCTTGCCGCAAAATCTCCTCTTCCCGCCTTTTTGCTGGAGTACAGACAGTTAACGAAACTTAAAAATACTTATATTGATTCTCTGCCGTTACTTGCCGACAAAGAGGATAAAGTTCATACGACGTTTGAGCAGACCGGCGCGGCAACCGGGAGACTCTCCAGTCTTAATCCTAATATTCAAAATATTCCCGTAAGAACGGAAGTCGGTAAAGAGATAAGAAGGGCTTTTACGGCTTCCGAAAAAGGCTGGAAGCTCATATCTGCGGACTACTCCCAGATAGAGCTGCGTATTCTCGCGCATTTTTCAGGAGATAAAAATCTGATTGATGCTTTTGAAAAAGACGAAGATGTGCACAGCCGGACGGCGGCAGAGATATTTAAAATAAAAAAAGACGCCGTAACCGGTGACGAAAGGCGCATTGCCAAAACAGTTAATTTTGGTATAATCTATGGCATCTCTGCATTCGGCCTGGCAAAACAACTGAAGATAAGCCGTACGGAAGCGCAAAAATATATAGACAGTTATCTCGAAAACTACCCGGGTGTTGATAGGTTTATGCAGGAGGCCAAAGAAAAGGCGAAGAAACAGGGCTTTATCGAGACCCTCCTCGGAAGAAAGAGGTATATTCCGGATATTGAAAGTAAAAATAAGAATACCCGGGAGTTCGCCGAAAGAGTTGCTGTTAATGCGCCGATTCAGGGTTCGGCATCGGATATTATTAAAGTTGCAATGGTTAAACTTTACGGTATAATGCAAAAAGAGGTTAAGAAAGGGCGTCTTCTTCTGCAGGTGCATGATGAGCTTATTCTGGAGTGCCCGGAAAAAGATGTTGAGAGCCTTAAAAAGCTTGTAAAAGAAACGATGGAAGAAGTAATAAAACTGAAAGTACCGCTTAAAGTGGATGTTAACTCGGGGGATAACTGGCTTGAGTGCAAATAAAAATATCGTAATAGGTGTTACCGGCGGGGTGGCTACCGGAAAAAGTACGGTAGTACAGCTCCTAAGAAAAGATTTCAAATACTTGACAAGCGCCGATGAGAAAGCCCATCAGATAGTGAAACCGGGTAAACCGGCATATAAAAAAATAGTAAAAGCATTCGGCCGGGAAATTCTTGCCAAAGACGGCACCCTGGACAGAAAGCTTCTGGCAAAATGTATCTTTGCCTCTCCTGCAAAAAGAAAACGCCTTCAAAATATTACGCATCCCGAAATCATTTCAGAGATGAAGAGGGATATAGCGAGATTTAAAAAGAGATCCACAATCGTTCTTTTTGAAGCGCCGCTTCTTTTTGAGGCCAAAATGGAAAAGCTTGCGGATATAATTATAGTAGTTGCCTCCTCTGTAAAAAACCAGCTGAAAAGATTCGCAAAAAAAGGCCATACAAAAGCGGACACGTTAAGAAGAATAAAAAGCCAGATACCTTTAAAGACAAAGATAAAAAAAGCGGATATGGTGATTTATAATGACGGAAGCTTAAAAGAGCTGAAAAACTCCGTTAAGAACCTTGCGGTTATCTTAAAAGAACTTTAGAAGGAATAAACATGCCTGAACATTTTCAAACAGAAAGAAGCGCTTTAATAATTAAGCCTTTAGCCCCGTACTGGGAGTGGGCAAACTCCATAGAAGACGGTATTCCGCCGGAACAAAAAGGTTTTAACGGTACGGAAAAAGACCATACTGTTTATCTTATCCCGGTTTCCTCGCCCGAGATGATGGAGAAACACGTAAAAGAACTCTTTCCCAAAATATTTGAAGAGGAATTAAAAGCCTGGTGGACCAACGAAAACGACTGGCCAAAAAACCGCACCTATAAGATGTTTAAAAAATGGTTTGAAGTAAGTTTCGCGCACGCGGTGTATGATAAGGTAGAACAGTCCGCAGAAATAAAGAATTAATAATTTCAATTATTTTTCTACAGTACTCCCAGTTTTGCAAGTTCCCGGCGAAGTTGCTTAATATTCTTGTACTTTATTGCTTTTAGACCGACCAGTTCCGCGGCGTCTACAAACTCTTGAATATCATCAATGTAAACGCATTCTTCCGGCTTGTACCCGGTTAATTTGACAGCTTTTAAATAGATTCCAGGGTGTGGTTTCATAATACCTTCCTTATAAGAAAGGACCCCGGTCTCAAAGACTGTTTTTAAAGGCATTTTCTTTAAGACGGTTTCAAAATGTATGATGTTTGTATTTGAGAGAAAAACAAATTTGTATTTTTTCTTTAGCTTTACATAAAGATTAAAGACCGGAGCAATCAGAGTAAAAATATCCGCAAAGATATCCTTAAAATCCTTATAAGAGAGCGTAAGTTCAAATCGTTCTTTAACCAGCCTGTAAAACTCCTTTGGCGCAAGCTCTCCGCGGTCAAGACTTATATCAGTTTTATTTCTATAGATGAAATTATATACATCCTCAGGCGCGCATTTTGCAAGCTTTGCAAGCCTTCTGCAGGAGATACTATGGTCAAAATTCACAAAAACCCTGCCCAGGTCAGAAATAATAGCTTTTATAATCATGTAAAACAGAATACCACGAACAAAAATATTTATCAAGAAATCTCTTCCACCGCAGGATTTAGAATTGGAGATATAAAAACCCGATATTGTACATACCCGGCACTTTTGATGCTATCCTCTAAGCGGCAGAAGTTTATGTCAGAAATTGTGAAAAAGGTAGGACCTTAAATACCGGAGACTCTTACTTTTGCCTGCCGCAGAGAAAAGATATAGTGGCATAATTAATATCCTTCTTGTATAATTGATAAGCGACACTGCATATAAATAAAGGGCATCGGATATTATAATGAGTGATTTTGGAGTGAGCATAGAAAAAAGAAACGCTCTGGAAGCCCGGATGAGAAAGTACGGTATTAAAGAGGGCGAATTTATTGAGAAGTTTCTTCGCTCCGGCGGCCCAGGCGGGCAGAATGTAAATAAGGTAGAAACCTGTGTTTACTTGAAACATCTGCCGACGGGTACAGAAGTAAAATGCCAAAAAGAAAGGTCGCAGGCAAAGAACAGGTATTTTGCAAGGAAGATTCTTGTAAATAAGATTGAAGCAAAACTACTGGGTAAACTTTCAGCGGAATCAAAACTGGCGTATAAAATAAAAAAACAAAAAAAGAGAAGAAACAGAAGGGCCAAAGAGAATGTGTTGCGGGAAAAACGGATTAACTCCGGCAGAAAAACATTAAGAGCAAAAAACATAAATTTATCCGAATAAATTATCAACTCGATATTAAGGAAGCAGAAAATAATTATACAGAACAAATACTGTTAACAAAATTATGAAAGAAGGATAAGCAAATAAGTAACTTGGAAAAAAAACCTATACACATAGAAAACACGGTGTTCGTAGTTATCGACTTTGAGACCACAGGCCTAAGTGTAAAATACGGTGATGATATCTGTGAAGTAGCGGCAGTCAGGCTCTTAAACGGAGAGATTACAGACAAATACAGTAAGCTTGTTAACCCCGGTTGTCCCATATCTCCGGGTGCTTCTGCTGTAAATAATATAACAGATGATATGGTAAAAAGCGCCCCCAGGTTTAAGGAAATATGCGAGGAGTTCCTAAGTTTTATTGGAACCGGGGTTATTGTGGGTCATCACTTGCCTTTTGATATGAGCTTTTTGAATGCAAAATTGAGTCAGCTTAGAAAGCCGCTGTTAGAAAACGACACTCTGGACACCTTGCGTCTTGCCAGAAAGACATGGCCCCACCTGCCTTCTTTTAAACTTCCGGACTTAAGACGCCAATTTTCCATAGAAATAAAAGACGAACACAGAGCTCTCGGAGATGTAGTTGCTACAGCAGCGCTGCTTTGTAAAATACTTGAAAATTATAAGGAAAAAGGAAAGAAAGAAATATAGAATTTACATTCCCGGCAGGCAGTGCGGCGCTTTATTTGAAGAGTAATTTCTTCTTTGCGGAGTCTCGAGCTGAGAGCAAGCGCTCCGTGATGCAGCCAAAAAAATCCGAACCCAAAGCGTATTTCTATCGTAATGTCAGTTTTTTTCCGAAAGTCAGATACTCGACAACTCTTTTTTTTGTTCCCGCTTCCGCATAAACTCTGAGTATGGGTTCCGTGCCTGAAGGACGCAGAACCAGCCAGGATAGATCTTCCATCGTATATTTTGCACCGTCTTCACGACTGATACTCTTTACTTTTTTACCAAGAATGGTGGTCGGGTTAAACTTTTCTATGGTATTGAAAATATAATTCTTTTGTTCCGAGGGATACTTAATATCAAGTCTGTCATAGCAGAAGCTGCCATATTTATTTTCCAGATCTTTTAATAATTCACTCGGTTTCTTTGCTGTCTCGGCGATCATCTCGAGGAGCATCAAGCCAAGGAGAATGCCGTCTCGTTCCGGCAAGTAGCCCTTTACGCCGATGCCGCCGCTTTCTTCCGCACCTATAAGGATATCTTCTTTTAGCATCAGGTCGGCGATATTTTTAAAACCGATAGGCGTGTAAAACCTTCTCAGGCCGTTTCTCCTGGCAATAACTTCGGCCGCTGAAGTTGTTGCGGTCGTTATGACTACTCCGCCCCGCAAGCCTTTACTTTTAAGAAGATATTCCATAAGCAGAGGCATTATATGCTGGGTAGAATAAAATATACCTTTATCATCAATTATTGCAAATCTGTCTCCGTCGCCGTCCGTGACCAGACCGATGGCGGCTTTTTCTTTTTTTACCGCGTCTTTTGCGTCTTTCAGTAAAAAATCAAGAGGTTCGGGTTTTATTCCGCCAAACATAGCATCCCGAAAGTGATGGAGAGGAAATAGTTTGAGTCTTGAATGCTTTAAGACTTCAAGCAGAAGACCCTGGGACGAACCATACATAGGCTCGATAATGACTTTGAAGCTGCTCTTGTTTATCTTCTTCATATCGACGAAGGTTTTAATAAAAGAAAGATAGGGGGTCGTTAAATCAGACGTTTTGTGCGCCTTTAAGCCTTCTTTAACTTTATTTTTAAAGAGGAAAGCCTCTACGCCATTAGTCTCTTCCTTTGTAGCGGAAGCCCCATTTGCCGTCTTTATTTTGAAACCACTGTATTCGTAAGGGTTATGAGAGGAGGTAATCATTATCCCAAAAAAAGCTTTTTTACTTACAACACCATACGAAACCGTCGGCGTCGTAACCGCAGCAGAGGAAAGAATAACTTGAAAACCATTTGAGGCTAGTATATCAGCCGTTATTGCCGCATATTTTTCTGAGAAAAAACGCAGGTCGTACCCTACGATAGCTTTTCTGTTTTTACCGCACACGGTCTTAAAGTAATCCGCAGTTGCTTGTGCGACGGCTCTTAAATTTACAAAGGTAAAATCCTTTGCTATTATTCCCCGCCAGCCGTCCGTACCGAATTTTATCTCCATAAAAAGCTCCCTGTAGGGCTAAGACTTCTTTGGCTAATTAAGATAATTTTAACATAAAGACTCCTGCATCTCAATTAGTTTTTCATAGATAATTATGGTAAAATAGGTCTTATGGAAAAAACAATTGTTCTTGCCTCAACCTCCCCGAGAAGAAAAGAACTGCTAAAAAGAATGGGGTTAAGGTTTAAAGTTAGACCTGCAAATATTGAAGAAAATCCCGGCAGAACATTTTTGCGAAAAGCTCTTATGCGAGTTGCTCTGGAAAAAGCGGCAGCGGTAGCAAAACAGCAAAAGAAAGGTTTAATAATATCCGCGGATACGGTTGTTGTGTTTAAAGGGATTGTATACGGAAAGCCGGGAACTGTAAAGAAAGCAGTGAAAATGCTTTCAACTCTGAGCGGTGTTACGCAGAGCGTCTGGACTGCGGTTGCCATAATTGATAAATATTCGGAAAAAACAATGATTCGAACTGCTGTCTCTAAAATAAAAATGAAACATCTGTCAGAAACTGAAATACAATATCTTTCCCGGAAAAATCTTGATAAGGCAGGCGGCTACGGAATACAGGAGGATGATAAGTTTCTCACTGTTTTAAACGGTTCGCGAACAAACATTGTAGGTTTACCGACAGAGTTATTATCCAAAATGCTGAAAAGTTTTGGCATATCTGCAAATGGAATTACAAAGTATAGATTTTAAAATTTTAAATCTATTCTCTCTTGTTGCTTGTCTGTGCCGTCCTTCTCCGTAAATAGCAGTAATTATTTAATAATCTTGAAATACTTATATTCCCAAGTTTTTGTAAGCCGTAACGCTAAAGAGTTCACCGGAAAAACCTGAAGAATCAAATGTTGCAAGAATTGTTGCAAGAATTGTATTGAAAACAGCCACTATAACTTGTATAATGTTACACCGTTGTTAAATATCATAAAATCGCGGGGTGGAGCAGCTGGAAGCTCGTCGGGCTCATAACCCGAAGGTCGACCGTTCGAATCGGTCCCCCGCAACCAGATACTTCAAAAGGCATTGAAAATGCATTCCAATGCCTTTCTTTTTTTGAAAAGCCAAAATCCTCTGTTTTTTATGGGCTTTGCTTTTACCGTTAAATTATATTACAATAGTAAGCAATGAAAATAGATAGATATAAAAGATTGCCAGAGCTTGACCCTTTCAAACTTTCAAGAGAAAAATATACGCTTCTGTTTGAAACAGGTTACGCTGATAAAGCCAACAGAAAAAGTTATTTGTTCTCAAGACCGCATTATGTTATAAGGGCCTATGACCATACCGGACTGATAAGAGCCTTTCGAAAAATAGAGGAATACTCCAAAAAGTATTATCTTGCGGGTTATCTTGCTTACGAAGCCGGCTATTATTTTGAAGAAGATATATTTTTGCCTGAAAAAACAAGTAAAACCCCCCTGTTGGAGTTCTTTGTGTACAAAAAAGCCGCCTATTTTGATCATATTTCCGGAAAAAGCAAAAACTTGCGGCAGTTTCTTTTAACCAAAAGTAAAAAAATTGAAAATGTCTGTTCTGTAGAAAAACCGCAGATCGGCATAAATTACGGTTCCTACAAAAAGCAAATAAACCGGATCAAGAATTATATTAGAAAAGGCGATACCTATCAGGTGAATTTTACGGACAAAATACATTTCAAGTTTAAAGGAAACAGTTATGACCTATATAATGAACTCAAAAATAAGCAGAGAGTCTCTTACGGGGCATACCTAAATCTTGACCAAAGCAAAATACTGTCACTTTCTCCCGAGCTTTATTTTAGTCTGAAAGACGGTGTTTTGACAGCGAAACCTATGAAGGGTACGATTGACCGGGGAAAAGATATTTTTGAAGACAGGAAAAGAATTAGAGAGCTAAAATACAGCATCAAAAACCGGGCCGAGAATATAATGATTGTTGATATGATAAGGAACGATCTGGGTAGAATCTGCATCAATGGCTCGGTAAAAACCTCAAAAATATTTGAAGTTGAAAAATATAATACGCTCTTTCAGCTTGTAACTACGGTGTGCGGCAAACTTTTTCCGGGTACATCTTATTACGATATATTTAAGAGTATTTTTCCCGGAGGTTCTATAACGGGCGCTCCAAAGATCAGAACTATGGAAATAATACGTATGCTTGAAAAGAATAAAAGACGGATATATTGCGGGGCGCTTGGCATAATTTTCCCCGGGAAGAAGAGGGCTGTATTTAATATTCCCATAAGAACGGTCCAAATAGAGCGCAGCTGCGGAGAAATGGGCATAGGCGGGGGCATTGTTTGGGATTCTTCACCGAAAAGCGAATATCAGGAAGCTCTTTTAAAGTCAAAATTTCTAACGGTAAAGCCGGCAGAGTTTTGTTTGCTCGAAACCATACTTTGGAAAAATAAATACTTCTTACTTGCCGGACACTTATCAAGACTCAAAGCTTCGGCCGAATATTTTTCTTTTCCATTGGCGCTTGATAAAATAAAGAAAAAACTTAAGGAAAAAGAAAATAGGTTTGAGAAACATCTTGCTTACAAAATACGTCTGTTTGTTTCAAAAACCGGAGCAGTTAATCTCGAGGCGGCTGTAATACAAAAGGAAAATACCGCAAAAAAAATACTGATATCCTCGATACGCGTAAACAGCAAGGACCCGTATTTATACCATAAAACAACAAAAAGATCGTTATATGATACAGAGAGAGGGCGATATGTCAAAGGAGACATACTGGATGTTTTGTTCCTAAACGAAAACAAAGAAATAACAGAAGGCGCAATATCAAACATATTTATTGCAAAGAATGGACGATCTTATACCCCGCCGGTATCTTCCGGACTTCTTCCGGGTGTTTACAGGTCTTATTATATAAAGAAGACAGCTGCCCTGGAAAAACCGCTGTTTCTAGATGATCTCAAAACGGCTGATAAAATAATATTAACTAATTCGGTCAGGGGCGCAAGTCTAGTGACTCTCGTCTGAGCGCTCATAATGTGAAGATAATCACAATATAGCTCTTGTTTTACGCATGTATCTGCTATTGCAGTAAACATTTAGTCATAAACAGATTTATATTGACATTAATATAGCAATTTATTATAATTGTGACATAAATCACAATATAGAGGGAGAATTTATGGTAAAAAAAGATAAGCTGCAGGCAGATTTGGAAGGGCTTGTCAAAAAGTGGAAGGACAAGAAAGGCAACCTGATAATGATTCTTCATAGCATTGAAAACATTTACGGGTATGTTCCTAGGGATACGTCCATAAAATTGTCCAGACTTCTTGATGTGCCTTTGGCAAGAATCTATGAAGTGATTACTTTTTATAATTATTTTAAGTTAGAGCCTCCCGCAAAACACAATGTTGCCGTTTGTATGGGGACCGCATGCTACCTGAAAAATGCAGCATCGCTAATAGAGGAAATCGAAAAGATCCTTCACATTAAAGAAGGTCAAAGCACTAAGGATGGGATGTTTCATCTGGATGTTGTGAGATGCCTTGGCTGCTGCGGCTTGGCTCCCGTAATGATGATAGACGAAAAAGTCTACGGAAAGGTTAAGAAGAGCGAGATTGTGGATATTTTATCCAAGTACGTGAAGGAAGAGGAATAGTATATGAAAAAAATTACAAAAGAAGATATAGAAAAAGTAGATCCCTCAAAAAAAGATCTGGGTAAAAACTGGATTAAGGTCGGAATGAGTACGTGTGGAGTTGCCGCCGGTGCAGATGAAGTCTATGCGGCCTTAATTGATGAAGCAAAAAAAAGAAATATTGAGATAGATATTAGAAAATGCGGCTGTCAGGGCGCCTGCTCGGTGGAGCCGCTGGTGGAAGTGAACGTGGAAGGTCTGCCCAAAGTTCTCTACGGTAGAGTTACCAAAGACGTTGCCGTCACCATTCTTGAGCGCCATGTGAGGAATAAGAAACTGCTACATGATTATATTTTCGAAATTAATTAGAAAAGGACGAGAGCTATGGAAAAGAAAATAATATATATAAGAGATACGGACTCCGCCCAGAAGGAACGCATTAATGACTACTTTACACTCTTCTCAAATGAACTGAGAGACGCAAATCTTCTGGAGCAGGTCCAGCTTGTGAAAGTAGCAGATATCGGCTTGTATGAAAAAGGCGTTGCGGTTAAGATTATACCGGAAAACATTGTTTATAGCGGAATAAAAACCACTGATGTTAAAGAAATAGTGGAAGAAACAATTAGGGGTGGCAAAATAATCAAGGATTTGCTTTGCGGAAAAAAATCAAAACAACTGAGAGCGGTTCTTAAAAACTGCGGGTATATAGACCCGGAAAGCCTGGAAGATTATATTGCTGCAGGCGGCTACAAGGCTCTGGTTAAAGTTCTTACGGAGATGAAGCCGGAAGCAGTGGTGGAAGAGCTTAAAAAAAGCGGACTTCGCGGCAGAGGCGGCGCCGGCTACCCCACCTGGATGAAATGGAATTTTGCCCGGGGAATGAATTCTCCGGAAAAATATGTTATCTGCAACGGCGACGAAGGAGATCCCGGCGCGTATATGGACAGGAGCGTACTTGAAGGAGATCCTCATTCCGTTTTGGAAGGTATGATAATAGCCGGCTACACCATCGGTTCTACAAAAGGGTACTTCTATATTAGAGCAGAGTATCCTCTTGCCGTGGAAAGGGTTCAGAAAGCGATAGATCAGGCGACTTCTGCAGGACTTCTGGGCAATAATATTCTGGGGAGTAACTTTAATTTTGAGCTCGAGATAAGACTGGGAGCGGGCGCCTTTGTCTGCGGTGAAGAAACATCTCTGATTGCTTCAATAGAAGGTAAGCGGGGGACTCCGCATCCCAGGCCGCCCTATCCTTCGGTTAAGGGTCTTTGGGGAAAACCAACAATCATTAATAATGTAGAGACCCTGGCTAATATACCATTGTTAATTGCCGGCGGCGGAACAAAATTTGCCTCAGTCGGAACAGAAAAAAGTAAGGGCACAAAAGTATTTGCGCTTACGGGAAAAGTAAAAAACTCGGGTTTGGTTGAAGTTCCCATGGGTATAACTCTACGTGAGATTGTTTATGACATCGGGGGCGGAATAATTAATAATCGCGACATTAAGGCGATTCAGACCGGCGGTCCCTCCGGCGGGGTCATTCCTCAGGAGTTTCTGGATACTCCAGTAGACTACGAAAACCTCGGCAAACTCGGCTCCATCATGGGCTCCGGCGGCATGATAGCAATAGATGATACCGATTGCTTGGTAGATCTGGCAAAGTTCTATCTTGAATTTTGCGTTGACGAATCCTGCGGTAAGTGCGCGCCCTGCCGTCTCGGAGGCTACCAGCTTCTTCAAATACTTAAAAAAATATCCGGCGGTAACGGAGAACTTGAAGACTTAAACAGGCTAAAGAAAATTTCCTACGCTATGCAAAAAGCTTCGCTTTGCGGTTTGGGTCAATCAGCTTCCAATCCGGTATTCTCAACAATAAGATACTTTGAGGAAGAATACAAAAGGCACATTGTTGATAAAAAATGCCCGGCCGGAAAGTGTAAAGCGCTTATTAGTTTTAAGGTAATTTCTGAAAAGTGCAAGAAGTGCGGGCTTTGTATGAAAAACTGTCCGGCAAATGCTATTACGGGAAGCCGCGAAGCCGGCTATATTGTTGATTCGCAAAAATGTATCAAATGCGGTGTTTGTTTTGATGTCTGCAAGTTTAAAGCCGTGATGAAGGAGTAGGATAAATGTATAAAATGATAGAAGCTAAAATTAACGGTATCACCGTGGAAGTCAAAGAAGGGACGACAGTCATGGAGGCGGCCAAAAAAGTCCAGATTAAAATACCGACACTTTGCAAGCACCCGGACCTTCCGCCTTCCGCCGCCTGCGGTCTTTGTATCGTAAAGGTGAAAGGTTCCAATAAAATGCTTCGCGCCTGTTGTACTCCGCTTGAAGACAAGATGGAGATAACCACAAATGATCCGGATATTGTAGAGGTAAGAAAAACTGTTTTAGAGCTGATAATCTCGAATCATCCTAATGACTGTTTGAAATGCGGTCGTAACGGTAATTGCGAGCTTCAGAGTATGGCGGCAGATTTTGGTATTCGCGAAGATGTTTTTGGAAAGTTCCTCCGGGATATTCCTATAGATTCATCAACCGGTACTGTTGTTCTCGAGCCTTCAAAATGCATTCTTTGCGGACGCTGTATAGAAGTCTGTCAGAATATGCAGGATGTTTGGGCTCTCTCTTTTCTTGAGAGAGGACTTGATACCAGAATTTCCCCGGCCGGAGATATTAAACTTTCTGAATCTCCCTGTGTTAAGTGCGGCCAATGCTCAGCACATTGTCCTACCGGCGCAATATTTGAAAAAGATGATACACAGCTGGTCTGGGATGCGCTTAAGAATCAGGATAAATATTGTGTAATTCAGATAGCTCCCGCAGTCAGGGTGGCCATAGGCGAGGCGTTTGGTGCTACAGGCAAGAACCTTACAAAAAAGCTTTATGCTCTATTCAGAAGAATGGGATTTAAGGCGGTTTTTGATACCAACTTCGGTGCTGATGTTACAATTATGGAAGAAGCAAGCGAATTTGTAGAACGCTTTGTTCATAAAAAAAGCGAACTGCCTTTGATTACTTCCTGCTGTCCGGCGTGGGTTGACTTTATGGAAAAGTTTCATTCCGACATGATAAATCATTTCTCCACCTGCAAATCCCCGCACGAAATTGTTGGTACACTTTCTAAAACTTATTATGCGGAGAAGGCGGGGGTTGATCCGTCTAAGATTTATATGGCGTCTGTAATGCCCTGCACGGCAAAAAAATATGAGATTACCAGATCCGATGAGATGTTTGCTTCAGGTTATCAGGATATAGATGTTGCCATTACAACGCGCGAACTTGCGCGCATGATAAAACAGGCGGGAATAGATTTTATGAATCTGCCTGACGAAGAAGCGGACAGTTTGCTCGGTGATTATACCGGTGCAGGTGTTATCTTCGGCGCGACCGGCGGCGTTATGGAAGCAGCTCTTAGGACGGCGTACAATCTTGTTACAAAAAAAGAACTGGAAGATGTCAATTTTGTAAACACAAGAGGACTGGAGTTCATAAAGGAAGCAGAAATAGACATAGAAGGGACAAAAGTCAAGATTGCCGTTGCGCACGGACTTTCACATGTCGAAGAAGTTTTGGAAAGAGTGAGACAGGCAAAGAAGGAAGGAAAAGAAGTTCCTTATCACTTTATTGAGGTAATGGCTTGCCCCGGCGGTTGTGTCGGCGGCGGCGGTCAGCCCTATAATGTAACGGACAGTCTAAGATTAAAAAGAGCTTCTGCAATCTACCAGGATGATAAAGAAAAAACAGTGCGCTGTTCGCATAATAATGTATATGTAAAAAAACTGTATAAAGATTTCCTGGGAAAACCACTCGGGGAGAAATCTCATAAGCTTTGTCACACCGAGTATAAGGCAAGACCGATTTACGTAAGATAATAAAAAGGGCAAATTTATCGTGAATAATAGTGCACATAATTTGCCCTTTTTTGTTTATAGTGATAGAGTGACTATATATTGTGATACGACGCGCGCAACCATATAGTAAGTATTATTCTGTAATGCTTATTTTGGTTTGACAAATGCAGATAAAACACCAAAAATACAATAATATTGACAGGTAAAAACAAATCCTATATAATGTGAAAGGTGGTACAATATGTCGGAATCTAAGAATTGTATATTAAGGCTTTGCAGATACAGACGGACCTTGAAAGATCTTAAAGAACTGGGATATGTGAAGATCTTTTCGGATAATCTCGGAGAAGCAACCGGTGTTACCGCCGCCCAGGTAAGGAAGGATTTTTCGCTCTTCGGTATTTCCGGAAATAAAAAGGGCGGCTATCTGATTGATAACCTTATCGAGAAGATAAATTCAATACTCGGCAAAGATGAAGTGCAGAAAGTTATCATGGTGGGTGCCGGAAATCTTGGCAGCGCTCTTGCCCGGTACCGAGGTTTTGAAAAAGAGGATATTGATATAGTTGCCGCGTTTGATGCCGATCCGGCCAAACAGGGTAAAATAAACAATATTCAGGTTTATCCGATAAAGGATGTTTTTGAATATGTCAGAAACAACAAGGTGCGAGTGGCTGTTCTTGCGGTTCCTGCAACAGTGGCTCAGGAAGTAAGCGAGATCCTTGTGTCCGCGGGAATAAAAGGAATTCTAAATTTTGCGCCGGTTACTTTGCGGGTGCCGGAAAGGATGGTAATAAATAACGTCAGTCTGGCTATAGAGCTGGAGAACGTTATCTACTATGTTAATGCTAGAGCGCGCGGCGAAAAACAAAAAAACGAGATTAACCCTTAAACACCAAGACTCCCGTCTCTCTTTTTATTTTGTAAACATTCGCAGGTTTTCCTTCGGCAATTTCCTTTCAAATAAAATAACTGTCAAATCAGATTTCATATTTTCAAAAGGAGCGTTACTATGAACAGTCCGCTTGAAAAAGTAAAGGTACTGAAACAAAAAGCAATAAAGAGCAACATTCCTAAATGGAACGCCGATATTCGGTTTAGTATTGGTATGTCCACCTGCGAAATAGCCGCAGGTTCAAAAAAAGTTTTAGCCGCCCTGCAGGAAGAGATAAAGAAGAGAAAGCTTAAGGGTGTGTGTATAACGGAAAAAGGCTGCGCAGGCAGGTGTCATGTTGAACCTACGCTAGAAGTATTTGTTCCGGGAAGAAAACCCGCAGAGTTTGAGAATGTCGATGAAAAGAAAGTAAAAAGGATTCTAGCGGAGTATGCTTACAAAAAAGTAAAGAGAAACAATAAAGTACTTCCTGCGCCTGCGGATTTTGGACATGAGTTTCTGACCGATCGTTCCGCCTATATTTTTGGAGATCTGGTAGAGTTCTCAAAACAAAAAAGAATGGCGCTAAGAAATTGCGGAGCGATAGATCCGGAATCAATCGATGATTATCTTTGTGTAAGAGGTTATGAAGCACTTGGAAAGGTGCTGACGGCTTACAAACCGGAGATGGTTGTAGAAGATATTATAAAATCAGGGCTCCGGGGTCGAGGGGGTGGGGGCTTTAAGACCGGCACAAAATGGGGCTTTGTTGCCGCACAGAATAATACTGTAAAATATGTTATCTGTAACGCCGACGAGGGTGATCCGGGCGCATTTATGGACCGGAGTATGATAGAGGGAGATCCGTTTAGCTTGTTAGAGGCTATGGCCATAGGCGGGTATGCGGTCGGGTCCAATGCGGGAATAGTTTATATACGCGCGGAATATCCTTTGGCAGTAAAGAGATTAAAAATTGCTATTGAAATCGCTAAGAAAAAGAACCTTCTCGGGAAAAATATTCTTGGAAGTGATTTTACCTTTGACGTAGATATCGTGCTTGGGGCAGGCGCTTTTGTTTGCGGTGAGGAAACAGCTCTTATCAATTCTATAGAAGGAAAGCGCGGAATGCCTATAACGAGACCGCCCTATCCTTCTGTAAAAGGTCTCTGGGGCCGTCCGACGCTTATTAACAATGTAGAAACCTGGGCAAATATTCCGTTAATCATACTTGACGGATGGGAATTTTTCTCTTCTGTCGGCACGGATAAATCGAGAGGAACCAAAGTATTTGCGCTTGCCGGAAAGATTAAGAACACCGGACTCGTGGAAGTTCCTATGGGTACGACTCTCGGAGAGGTTATCTTTGATATCGGCGGGGGCACTAAAACTGACGCAAAATTCAAAGCTGCGCAGACCGGCGGGCCTTCGGGAGGTTGTCTTCCCACCCAGTTTCTTAACACTCCTATAGATTATGATTCTCTTATCTCAGCAGGCTCTATTATGGGTTCCGGCGGACTTATTATTATGGATGAAAAAGATTGCATGGTGGATGTTGCAAAGTTCTTCCTGGAGTTTACCCAAGATGAGTCCTGCGGTAAGTGTACACCCTGCAGAGAAGGAACCAAAAGAATGCTCGAGATACTCGAAAGGATCACCGGCGGAAAAGGCGAAGAAGGCGATATAGAAAAACTTGAAAGACTCGGGAACAGCATAAAAAAAACTGCTTTATGCGGACTGGGGCAGACAGCGCCGAATCCGGTGCTTTCCACGATTAAATATTTTAGAAATGAGTATGAATCCCACATAAGGGACAGAAAATGTAAATCCGCAGTTTGCGGCGAACTCTTTGTGTCGCCCTGTCAGCATACCTGTCCGGTAAACATAGATATTCCCGGCTTCATAGGAAATATCAGAGAAGACAGATTGAAGGACAGTATTGAATTGATCCTAAAAAGAAATCCTTTGCCTTCTGTTTGCGGCCGGGTTTGTCATCATCCGTGCGAAACAAACTGCAGAAGAGGGAAGATGGAAGAGCCTATCTCCATTATGATGTTGAAAAGATTTGCAGCGGATTACACTGCCGGAGATAAAGGTATTGCGATAGAAAAATATAAGGGTAAAACCTTGAAGGCTTCCGTTGCAATAATCGGAAGCGGTCCGGCGGGTCTTTCTGCGGCGTATCACCTGGCAAAAAGAGGTTATCAGGTTACAGTTTATGAATCTGAAAAAGTAGCCGGCGGCATGCTTACTTTGGGTATTCCGGAGTACAGGTTGCCCAAAGATATAGTAGACCGGGATATTAAACGTCTCATAAGCGCTGGTGTAAAAATAAAAACCGGCGTGCATTTTGGAAAGGATATATCTCTGAAAGATCTAAAGGATAAAGGCTTCCAGGCCGTCTTCCTTGCCATCGGTGCCTGGAAAGAAGTACCGCTTAAAATTCACGGTACGGATCTCTTTGGATTTATGGGTTCTCTTTCTTTCCTTAAAAACTACAACACCGAAAAGATTGTGAAGATTAAAGGTGTCTACTCCATAGTAATAGACGAAGAACATAATATGCCGGTAACGGGCCAAAGGGTCGCAGTCATCGGAGGCGGAAATGCCGCTATGGATGTGGCGAGAACTTGTCTCCGTCTCGGTGCTTCCGAAGTTCATGTTGTATATAGAAGAGACCGCGCGGATATGCCAGCAATTCCCGAGGAAGTTCACGAGTGTGAAAAAGAGGGCGCAAAACTGCATTTCCTTCTGATACCTAATAATATTAAAGGCAAATTCGGTAAGATTCAGGAGCTTGAATGCCTTCATACAAAACCGGGAGAGTTCGATGCTACCGGAAGAAGAAAACCGGTTCCTACGGAAGAGAAATTTGTTCTGCCCGTGGATATTATCATAAGCGCCATCGGCGGCAAACCCAACTGCGCCGAGCTTTCCAAGGATAAACTTATTATGACGGATTGGGATACGGTCTCTGTTGATAAAAGGACTCTGGCTACGAATATCCCGTGGGTTTTTGCCGGAGGGGACGTTGTTACCGGAGGCGGTACGGTTATAGAGTCTGTGGCAGACGGTGAAAAGGCGGCAATTTCCATCGATAGGTACCTTCAGGGAAAAAGAGGCGATGAACTTTTCAGAGACCGTTTTGTGGTTAAAGGGGAAAGAAAAGTCGTTTCGTATATTGATCCTGCAAAAGAAGTAAAAGAAAAAGCGAGAATAAAGCATGCTAAGCTCACTATGGAAAAACGTTTGCAGGCTTTCACAGAAGTAGAACTCGGCTATACAAAGAGCCAGGCTATGGAAGAGTGTGACCGCTGCTTACGCTGCGATAAAAAGGAGGTTGAATAACATGGAAAAGAAAATGATTAACCTCATAATTGACGGAATAGCGGTTAAAGTATCTGAAGATTCAACGGTTATGCAGGCTGCGGATTCGGTCGGTATTCATATTCCGAGACTTTGTTACCATCCGAGACTTTCAAGTGTCGGCGCCTGCCGGGTGTGCGTTGTTGAAGTAGACGGCGCAAAAAACTTTCCGGCATCCTGTGTTACCGCGGTATTTGAAGGGATGAAAGTAAAAACAAATACTCCCGCCATAAGGGAAGCAAGAAGGGATGTTGTTGAGTTAATCTTGGATAATCATCCGAAGGAATGTCAAATCTGCGAGCGGAACAACAATTGCGAACTGCAGCAGCTCGCAACCACCCTCGGGGTGGAGGATTATTTTTACGCCGGCGAAAGAAAACAGTTCCCGATAGACAGCTCTTCTTGTTCTATCGTGAGAGACCCTGATAAGTGTATCCTTTGCGGAAAATGCGTAAGGGTTTGTTCCGAGATTCAGGGCGTCAATGCGCTTTCCATATCTGCGAGAGGCTATAAAACCAATGTAGGTCCCGCTTATAATATGGATATGAAAGACAGCGTTTGCATTAACTGCGGACAGTGTACGCTGGTTTGTCCCACCGCAGCGCTTACGGAAAAAGACGGCATTAAGGAAACGTTTAAAAATCTGAGTAATCCGGATAAAGTATGTATAGTTCAGATTGCCCCGGCGGTAAGAGTTGCAGTCGGCGAGGCGTTTGGTTTTGCTCCCGGTACGGATAAAACATACGAGATGGTGACAGCTCTCAGAATGATGGGTTTTAAAGTTGTTTTCGACACCCAGTTCTCGGCGGACCTTACCATAATAGAAGAAGGTCACGAGTTCATAAAAAGACTTACAACAGGCGGAAAACTTCCGATGTTCACCTCCTGTTCTCCGGGGTGGATCAAGTATCTGGAAACGTTCCATCCTGAGTTTATTGAAAATGTGTCTACCTGCAAATCACCGCAACAGATGATGGGTGCGTTAATAAAGACTTTCTATGCAAAAAAAGTCGGAATTGATCCCGCAAAGATTTTCTCTGTTTCCATAATGCCTTGCACGGCAAAAAAATATGAGTGTGCAAGGCCGGAGATGAATTCGAGCGGCTTTAGAGATGTTGACGTAGTGCTCACGACCAGAGAACTTGCGAAGATGATAAAACAAGCCGGAATAAAATTCACGGAATTGAAGAAGGGTGAGTTCGATGAACCCCTGGGTGAATCAACGGGTGCTGCTCCTATCTTTGGCGTTACCGGCGGAGTAATGGAAGCGGCCCTGCGTACTGCGTATGAAGTTATAACAAAAAAAGAGCTCCCTTCTATTGATTTTAAAGATGTCAGAGGCTTAAACGGCATCAGGGAAGCGATAGTGGATGTGGCCGGCACTAAAGTAAGCGTTGCCGTGGTAAACGGTCTGGCGAATGTGCACAAGCTCCTGACGGAAATAAAAGAAGGAAAACGTAAATATCACTTTGTGGAAGTTATGACTTGCCCCGGAGGTTGTATCGGCGGCGGCGGGCAGATCTATCCTCAGGGAGATATTGAAGCGATGGATAAAAATCTTTACACTCAGCGGTCCGACGGGCTTTATGATATTGATGAAAAGAAAAAGCTCCGAAAGTCTCACGAGAATCCGCATATAACGGCTGTCTATAAAGAATTTTTACAGAAACCGCTTGGAGAGCTTTCACACAAATTACTTCATACGCATTATCACAAGGCCTGCCCGAAAGGCGTGCCGTCGGAAGTCAGAGATACCGTGAGCATCGGTTAAAGGAGGAAATAAAAAATGAATACGTGTACCTGCGCTCCTGAATTAAAAGAAAAAGAAAAACAAGACGGTTTAAAAGAATTAAAAGATTTTATAAAAACCGGTAAACAGCTCCACGATAAACAGGGTGCGTTAATGAACGTGCTCCATAAGGTTCAGGAGATATTCGGCTACATACCGAGAGAAGCTATGGATGTGGTCTCGGAAGAACTCTGTGTCCCTACAGCTCATATTTATGGGATGGCGACGTTCTATAACTTCTTCTCGCTTAAACCCAAAGCCAAGTACCAGATTTATGTCTGTAAAGGTACAGCCTGCTATGTGGCCGGGGGAGCCAGGCTTCTGGAACGTATCGAAGACGAGCTTAAGATAAAGCTTGGCGATGTTACTCCCGATGGGCTATTTGGCCTTGCTATTACAAGGTGTCTCGGCTGCTGCGGTCTTTCTCCCGTAGTTCAGGTAAATGATGAAGTGTTTGTAAGACTTGTTCCGGAAAAGATCCCCGGTATTCTGGATAAGTTCAGAAAAATGGAAAAGAAAACGAAATAGGGCGGTAGGGTAAATGTTATTCCAGGGGCCGGCAAAAAACCGGCCCTTCTTTTTAATGCTTCCTTTTTCATGTAAACCGTAAAAATCACACAAATATTTAATCTGTATGACATTTATCATTGAAAAACCGTTTGATAAGCATATATAATATAGTAATGAAGATGAATTTATCTGTAACCGAGAAAAAAATATACAAAAGGCAGATAATGCTTTTTGGAGAGAAAGGGCAGAAAAACCTTAAAAAATCAACTGTTTTTATAGTTGGTGCCGGAGGCCTTGGAAGCGCTGCTGCTTTTTACCTTGCCGGGGGCGGAGTCGGGAGAATCATAATTGTTGACTCCGATAAAGTGGAGCTTTCAAATCTCAACCGGCAGATACTGCATGGATTTAGAAGGGTAGGAAAAAACAAAGCGCTCTCGGCGCAAACTACACTTCGAGCCTTAAACGGTAATATTAAAATTGAGTCTGTCACAGAAAGAATAACGGCTGCAAATATTGATAAATACGCAGGCAAGGCGGATCTCCTTCTTGATTGTCTGGATAATTTTGAGACGAGGTTTGTACTTAACGAATACGCATTTAAAAATAAAAAGCCTCTTATTTTTGGAGCCATCTTCGGGTATTTTGGTCAAATTGCCTTTATAAGACCCGGAAAAAGTTTTTGTCTGGCTTGTCTCTTTGAAGGTTCACCGGCAAAAGGAGTTTTTCCGGTAGTAGGCGCAACCCCAGGTGTTATCGGTTCGCTTCAAGCTATGGAAGCGATAAAATATCTTTCGGGTGCCGGCAGTAATCTGAACAGCGAGCTTTTGACGTGGAACGGGTTGAAGCAGGAGTTCCGTAAGGTAAAATTTAAAAGAAATTCACACTGCAAAGTATGCAGGAAGGAAAAAAAATGAGTTTTATAGATGAAGCAAGGATACTTAAGGTCCTCGAAAAAACCAAAGAACCTGATGTTAAGCTGGCTGAAAGTGTTATTAACAAAGCCAAAGAAAGAAAAGGCCTGAATCTCGAAGAGGTCGGAGTGCTTATAAATCTTAAGGACCCGCGCCTTCTTAAAGAGATGTTCGACACAGCTGCTAAAATTAAAGAGGAGATCTACGGCGAACGGCTTGTTTTTTTCGCGCCGCTTTACGTTTCTGATTTTTGCGTGAACGACTGCGCCTACTGTAATTTTCATCAGACGAACAAATCTCTAAAGCGGAGCAAGCTTACGCTTGAACAGGTGAGAGAGCAGGTTAAAATACTTATCAACATGGGGCATAAGAGAGTGCTTCTTGAGTTCGGCGAAGATCAAAAAGAAAACCCTATCGATTATGTTGTTGATGTGATAAATGAGATCTATAAAGTGAAAACGGAAAAAGGAAGCATCCGCAGGGTTAATGTAAATATTGCCGCAACGACCGTGGAAAACTACAAAAAAATAAAAGCGACGAACATCGGGACGTATCAACTGTTTCAGGAAACGTACCACCGCCCTACATATGAAAAACTGCATAAAGGTCCTAAAGGTGATTATGACAGACAGCTTACAGCCCAGGATAGAGCGCTTGAAGCGGGGATTGATGACAGAGGCCTCGGAGTTCTCTTCGGACTTTATGATTGGAAGTTTGAAGTGCTCGGGCTTATTGCCCATGCGGAGCATCTTGATAAAGTCGGCGGTGTCGGGCCGCATACCATATCCGTACCAAGGCTCTGTGAAGCGCCTACGGTAAAATACATTCCGGAGCACCCTGTATCAGATGAAGATTTTTTAAAGATAATTGCCATACTTCGTCTTGCTGTCCCGTACACCGGTATGATAATATCGACCCGAGAAACTCCCGAGATTAGAAGAAAAGCTTTTAAGATCGGTATCTCCCAGACTTCCGCAGCTTCGGTAACTTCTACCGGCGGTTATGGAAAGAAGATGGATTCCGTACAATTCACTTCGCATGATCCGAGAAGTCTTGAAGAAGTGATCAAGGATGCACTGAAAGACAAGCTTTTACCGTCCTTTTGCACCGCCTGCTACCGTTTGGGCAGGACGGGAGAGGATTTTATGTATCTTTCCAAACCCGGAGAAATCCATAAGTTCTGCCGCACGAACGGTCTCCTGACTTTTGCGGAGTACCTTGAAGATTTTGCTTCGGAAGAGTTGAAAAAAGAAGGTTATAATGTTATCAGGTACTACATGGATAAAATTGACGAACCGGAACTTCTTCAAAGAGCAAAAGAAGGATTAGCAAATATCAGACAAGGGAAAAGAGATATTTATTACTAGAAAAAATCCATAGAAGGGGAGTGTTTTTGCCTGGCGCCTCATCCAACATATTTGATATCTCAAAAAACATCATCGTTTCCGCTCCTGCGGGATCTGGAAAAACGGAAAAACTCGCCAGACGGTATATCGCACTCCTATCTGCGGGCGTGGGACCCGAAAGAATTCTTGCCATTACTTTTACGGAAAAAGCTGCCGCTGAAATGAAGGAGCGTATTCTCCGTATCTTAAAAACGGAAAACCCGGAACTTTACAAAACCATTATAGAAAAAATATTTTTGATGAGAATCTCTACCATTCACAGTTTTTGCCTGGGACTCTTAAAGCGGTTTGCGTTTGAGCTAGATCTGGATCCGAACTTTGAAATAGTTGATCCGAAAGACTCCGGGCTTATCGAAAACGTGCTCTCCTTTTCGTTTACCAGAATTATAGAGCTGAAAAAAGAAAAGGGCGAGGATAATATGGAGGTGTTAAGAGAGCATCTTCTTGAACTTACTTCAAGGTACGGCTGGGGTAAATTAAAAGAAACCGTGGAAAAGTTATTTGCGCTAAGACCTGCTACTCTGGTGGGGCGCCCCAAGCCTCTTGATATCTCCAATTTTAAGAAAGCGCTATTTTCTGCCGTGACGGCGATTAAGGAACTGGAGTATTTTAGAGAAAATTACGGTGATTTACTAAAAGAAGAAGCTCCGGAAAAGATTATATATGCAGTAGATACGGTTAAGGATCTCCTTCTTACGACCGGAGGGATTCCGAGAAAACAGCCGCCCAGAGGTTTGAAGCTTAAAATCACCAAAGAAGAATATTTTACTGTTAACGAAAAAATATTTGTGCTTTATAATGAGGCTAAAAGGTTCGCATATAATACAGAGCTTAACCGGTTTTACGATATTTTCATTTTTTGTAATGCAGAATATAAAAAGAAAAAGAAAGAGCTGAATGTTCTGGATTTTAATGATCTCGAATACCTCACGTACGATCTGCTTAAAAATCACGAAGGAGTGGATAATATACTTTTTGCGTTTGACGAGCAGACGGACCATATTTTTGTGGACGAATTCCAAGATACAAACTTTCTGCAATGGGCGATAATAAATAAACTGACGGAGGAGTGGCGCTCCGGGCAGGGAAGTAAAAGGGAGGGCGGGATTACGCCGACGCTTTTTATTGTAGGGGATGAGAAACAGTCCATCTTCGGGTTTAGGAGTGCAAACGTCGAGGTGTTTGAAACGGCGGCTATGGAGATGCAGAAGTGGTACGGGAAGGACTTTATATTTCAGCAGGTGGCGGAAAACTACCGGAGCGGTATAAATATTATAGATTTTGTTAACAGAACTTTTGCACGGATAATGCAAAGAGGCCGGCTTGGGCCGAAATGGAGAACTCAATACGAGAGCTTTAATGCTATTAGAGGAATAACAGGAAAGGTGGAACTTCTTGAAACAAAAAAAGGTGAAAATGAGAATCAAAACGAGGCCGAAAATGTGGCAAAAAGGATTGGCGAGCTGGTCGGTAAAGAGGATATATATGTAAGAGGCGCGGATAACCGGGAAGTAAAAAGAAAGGTCAAACAGGGGGATATTGCGATTCTTCTTAGAAAACGTACCCACCTGGCAGATTTTGAAGAGGCATTAACCAAGAAAAAGGTAGATTACGTTGTGGTTAACGGTCTCGGTTTTTACCAGCAGCCGGAGATTATTATAATAAGAGCGCTCCTTTTCTCCTTGCTTGAGCCGTCGGATGATTACAACCTCTACTTGCTTCTTAAAAGCAGAATATTCTCCGTAACCGATGAACAGATATTTGAGATGATCTCCCGGGAGGGGCTTACATTTTACGATAAGATTAAAGCAAATAAAAAATTAAAAATAATACTGGAGCATGCAGCTCTTATTAACGATCTTCCGCTTAGCCATATTCTTGAAAGCTTTATGGAAAAAACAGAAGGGTGGAAAATTTTCTGGGAAAAGCAGAGGGCAGCGAACATTAAAAAGTTTATTGAAATTGTCCAGAATTTTGAAACCCGGGGTGATTCTTTTCAAGATATAAGGGCTTACTTTGAAGCGAGAGTTGAAAAAGATGAAGAACCGAAAGCAAACGTGAACACCGAGGATACGGATGTGGTTAAGATAATGACCGTGCATACCGCCAAAGGGCTGGAGTTTCCGGTGGTGTTTTTTGTAAGGATGGGGGAAGAGCTCAGAAAAGACAGAGACTCCATAAAGATAAATGAAGGCAGGGAGAGTACGGGAATTCTCTACTGTCCCGATAGGAAGATTAGAGAGCAGGTGGATGAATTTAAGGAGCTGGCCTTAAAAGAAGAGGAAGAAGAAAAAAGAATATTTTATGTTGCGGTCACAAGAGCGAGAGACCTTCTTGTACTTTCGGGAGTAAGAGACGAGAAGAATAAAGGTTTCTGGAAATACTTATAAAAAAAGCACGATTAAGGAATGACAACTTGTTATTAACGGGAAAACAACGCTGTGATATTTATTGAATAAAACTCCTCAAATAGCAACTAATCGATAGTCAATAGTGCTTATTTCTTTTTACGGGATCTTGTTTTTTTATTTTCGCACCAGAGGTTTTCTTGCTTTTTTCGAATCTTTCCAGGAGTAAGGCTAAGAGGCTCCCGAGAAACGTTAGGAGCGTGGTAAACGGGCTTTTGATATTTTCAATGGAAGTCCTTACGCTTTTTACGGCTTCTTCCGCGGCAGCTATCACGCTGCCCACTTTTGAAATATTTTCTTTTGCTTTTCCGAGTATCTCCAGAAAGTTCTCTTTAACTTTCCCGACCAAATCGTTAAAATTATGTAAAAGAACACCGATGCTTTTTATGGTCTTTCGTAGCTGAAGCAGGACCAGAATAATTACAAAGGTCACAAGAAGTACACAAACTGCGCTTATTACCAGAAAAATTTTTAGAACTGGCTCCATAAAAACTCCTTTGTTGCGGCATTAGAAGACGCATAACCATTCTATTGCAAGAAAGGGCAAATTTCAATGAAATATTAAATTAAAAAACGGGTAATCGGTAAAAACACAGAAAAAAACATATTATCGCGTAGTTGAAGATTATTATGAAACACAGACACTCCGGACCTGACATTGAAAAACCGCCTAAAAGCCTGATTGACAAAGATTCATTTCTATAATATACTTAATGTGTTGAATAAAGATGTCAAAAACTGTACGGAGGATTTATGAAAAAAGCTATTCTGCTAATGCTTGGGATGATTTCTGCTTGTGCGCTTTACGGCGAGGAATTTTCGACTGCAAAAATAACCGCAATTACAGGAGTGGTAGAAGTGGCAAAAGTTGCGGAAACAGGGAAAGAACAGGTATGGTTACCCGCAAAATTGGATATGCTGCTCTCTGAAAGCGAAGATATACGGACGAAGGAAGGCAAAGCTGAGTTAACCTTCGAAGACGGCAGTAAAATAAGACTTAGCGACAGCACCTCCTTGTCGCTTGCTAAAATGAAAGATAAAGAGCAGAAAGGCGACGCTCTGGTAAAACTCTGGGCCGGCAAGATAAGAGCAAAATTTACGGTTCAGAAAGAAAAGTCTACTTTTCAATTACAGACAAAAAACATTGTTGCGGCTGTAAAGGGTACCGACCTCGTTCTTGATGCCGATTTTAACGGTGGTTTTCTTGAGGTAATTGAAGGAATTGTTTCGTTCATTGATTCTCTTACAAAAAAAGAGCTCTTTGTTAAGGCCGGAGAAAAGGCTTCTTATGCCGGCGCCTTCCAAGGTAACCCTGAAGGAATGAATCAAGAAGAAAAAGATAAACTTGAAGAAGAATGGAACGGTAAAGAAAAGAAGCCGGCTGGAGAGAAAAAAGCTCCGGAAGCTCCGGTTTTGGCGCCAAGGGAAGAGGTAAAGGCGCCCGAGGCTCCCGCCGGAGAAGGTCTCGGCGCAAGTTTTGGAGCTGTTTCTATAGACGGCAAGACCTACTATATGATGAGCTTTCTCTTTGAGCTTTCTTTAGGTAAAATCGCGGCAGGATTTGACGTAAGATTGCTGTGGAATGACGACGGCATTAGAGAAGACGACTGGAAGGATTGGCAGAGGTCTCTGCAGAGTATGTTTAAATATATCCGGTATGGCGTAAAGGGAGAGCCGGTTTATCTTAAGCTCGGGGTTCTTGATAGTACTTCTCTAGGTCACGGTTTTCTTGTCAGAAGGTATTCAAATGTTGGCATAGATGTTTACAAGCGCACTTTTGGTCTTGAGCTGGATGTGAAACCGGGCGCGTTTGGACTTGAAGGCTTTACAAATGACATTATGTGGGGTCGCTTATATGCAGGCCGTTTTTACTGGGATCTTCTACCAAACTTCCTTCAGGCTGGTGTTACCGGGGTTTATGATTTCAATCCGAATAAGGATAGATTTAAACTCGTTGGCACCAACAAAGTTGCCTTACCGGACTCCGGACCTCTTGTTGAATATGGCGTAGACATAGGTTTTTCTCTTATTAAAACCCCTCTTTTAAGTGTTTTAGTTTATGCGGATTATGCGCTCCTACGCGATGGCGGGGAAGGTTTTGCGGCGCCGGGTGTTATGGGAAAAATTGCAATATTTGATTATCAGCTTGAATACAGATCTCTTCAATCAAACTTTATAGCAGGTCTCTTTGACTACATCTATGAAGATCGCCGGCCGATAAATCTTGCGGCTTTACCTTTGGGAGAGAGATTAAAAGGTATCTTTGGCCAGCTTAGCGCGGCTCCCGTTTCCTGGTTGACCATGATTATGGCTTATGAACAATATGAAGGCTCAAAGCCTTATGTCAGGGCAGAGGTCTGCTATAAAGGCAGATTTATTCCGAAGATTTCTGAAGTTGCTGTCGGTTACGAACAAAAGGATATTGATACTATTTCAATAAAAAGTCCAAATACGGTAGCTTACGCAAGAGTCGGTATGGAAATGGCGCCAGGTGTAATCTTTCTATTTACAATGAGACAAACTTATGATGACGCCGCAGATGTTTTCAAAAGATCAACAATGATGGCTATGCAGATGAAATTTTAATAAAGCAAACTTGAAGCATTAAATTCGAAATTCGAAAGCAGGAAGATGGACAGACTCCGGGTCTTTTTAGCCGGGGTTTGTTTTTGGGAGGAGAGATGAACAAAAAAACAGATATTCGCGGAAAAGTTTTTAATACCAAGGAGTTTGCGGAGTATCAGAAGTCAGCGGTAGTGAGCCGTGAAGTGATAAACAGAAAGACGGGTACGGTGACGATATTTTCTTTTGCGAAAGGGGAGGGACTGAGCGAGCATACTGCGCCTTTTGACGCGCTTGTTTGTGTTCTTGACGGGAAAGTAAAAATAACAATAGAAAAAAAAGCCTGTATAGTAAAACACGGGGAATCAATAATACTTCCTGCAGGAAAGCCCCATGCGCTAAAATCCATTACAAAATTTAAAATGATGCTCGTAATGATCAGATCATAAACAGGATAATCTTTATGAGACCAATTTCCGGATTAATAGATATAAGAATAAGACTCGGCGCCGGCCTTATTTCACTTCAAAAAAACCCGGGAAAACTGTCATGCCTTTCGAGAGGAGTGGAGGGTTAAGTGCTGGATTTGCTTGTAATAGGGGGTGGACCTGCCGGTATAATGGCGGCAATAACCGCAGCCGGAAAAAATAAAAATGTCCTCCTGCTTGATAAAAACCCCTCTCTCGGGCGCAAACTGCTTGCCTCCGGCAACGGAAAGTGCAATCTTTCAAATTCTACTCTGGTTCCTGATAACTACTTTGGAAACAAACTCTTCCTGAAAAATATATTCGCTAAGTTCAACAATAAAACTCTGGATAATTTTTTTAAGAAAAGAGGAGTTCTATTAAAGACGGAAGAGTTCGGTCGGGTGCTTCCTTTTACGGAGAGTTCCGCAAGTATCCTTGATTGCCTGCAGGAAGAGATTGCAGTAAATAAAGTTATGGTCAAAAACAGCGAGCAGGTGCTTTCTATAGAAAAAAATGAAAATATCTTTACGGTGAAGACCGGTAGAGGTGTCTATGAAACCAGAAATATACTGATAGCCGCAGGGAGTTCCGCCTACCCGCAGCTTGGCAGTACCGGTTCGGGGTACGAGCTGGCGGGAAACCTCGGTCATACCATCAAACCTCTCCGGCCTGCTCTTGTCCCGCTTGAGCTTGAGGGTAACTGGTTTCATAAGCTTCAGGGTGTGCATGTTGACGCCGGGATATTTATAGAAAAGAATGGGAAAAAAAAAGATTACTTTGGTGAGCTTCTTTTTACAAAATATGGAATCTCCGGACCTGTTACTTTGGATGCCTCACTTTCTATAATTGACGGAATTAAAGAGAGAGCAGAGGTCTATTTAAACCTGCTTCCGGTTTACGAAGATTTTATTCATCCTGAACTTAAGGCAATGCTCTCTTTCAGGCCGGAAAAAACTATAGTTGCTTTTCTCTCGGGCTTTCTGCCAAAAAAAATTGCCGTTCATCTTTTACCTCAGATGGAGATTGACCCGTTGACAAAAGTCAAAGATCTTAGCCGGGAAGATATAGAAAAGATATTTAATACACTACGTAATTGGCATGTAAAAGTAATAGGCCCGAAGTCTTACTCCGAAGCAATGGCTGTTGCCGGGGGAGTCTCGACAGATGAAATAAGCGCTGATACAATGGAGTCAAAGCTGGTTCCCGGAGTTTATTTTGCCGGTGAAGTAATTGACGTGGTCGGTGAATCCGGTGGTTTCAATATCCAGTTCGCTTTTTCAAGCGGCTATATAGCGGGAAAGTCAATTAAGTAAAGTAGATATTAAAAAGATGTACCCTTTCGAAAGAGCATTGCGGCACCCACATCTGGGTTTTTGCAGATTTCAGAGGCGGCCAGCACAAAGGCCGGGTAGGGAGTAACTGGAAGGGCGTTTTCACCCGTGACCGTCACCCTAAACTTTTAGCCCATACCCTAAGAAAACACTGGAAAGGGAAATAAACCGAGAATTGCAGAGAAATAAGGTTTCTTTACCATATTATAGTAACTCACTATAAAATAAATTTGACAGAGAAGCTTAATTCGAGACAGAAAAAAGTTATCACCCGTATGTTGGAAGCAGGACCCGGAGGATTTACCGGAGGTTTGACAACAAGAAAATATGCAGGTCTTACAAAAACCAGCCGTGCTACAGCCTTCAGGGAAATCTCTGATATGCTTGATAAGGGTGTCCTTTATCATCTTCCGGGAAAAGGCCGTAACGTTCATTATGAACTGAAAATTAATGGAGAGAGTGGAGACAGGTTTTGACCAAAAAAATGGACGATTAATCTGACAGGTGAGGTTCTTATTGTCCGAATGTAAATGTAAAAGGAGATTGAAGAATGTTAATAAGAAAGGCCACAGCAAAAGATGCTCTTGCGATAAGTAAAATATATAATTATTATATTAAGAATACGGTTATTACTTTTTAAACAAAGGTGGTGCCGCCTGCGGAAATAAGACGAAGAATGAAGATTGGGTCACCTTTAAAGCATCCCTGGATAGTCGGAGTCGTTGATGGGAGAGTGGTCGGATATGCTTATTTCGATAAATTCCAGTAAAGAGATACTTACAGGTATTCAGTTGAACTTACGGTATATTTGGACAACATGGTTCGTGGTCAAGGTTACGGAAAAGCGCTATACGGCCATCTTATATCGATGCTAAAGAAAACTGATGTTGCGGTAATGATCGGAGGCGTAGCTCTGCCAAATGAAGCAAGTGTCAAACTGCATGAATATTTCGGTTTTAAGAAAGTTGCTCACTTTAAGAAAGCTGGTTTTAAACTTAAAAAGTGGATTGACGTGGAGTACTGGGAAAGGATAGTTTGAGGAGTGGAAGAGAATATATAGCAAGGAAAATAGTGAAAAACTGTTCCTTTTATCTTTGTTGACACAGAAACTCGCCTATGCTATTATTATCTCAGAAAGTAGGCATGCGCGTTTAAATTAGTTAGTGATAATAATCCGTATTGGAGTGATATGAGCGCAAAATTTAAAATTAATATCGCTTTTGTTTTCCTCTTTTGTTTTCTTTTCGTTTTTACCTCCCTGCACCTGTATGCTCAAGAAACAGAAAAAGTAGTTTACAAGTTTAAGTCTACAAACAGGATGGAGCTTGATAAGCTTTTGGCAAAATATAAAGACAAACCTTGGGAAATTAAGGCTATTTTTGAAAATGATGACGGGCATATCGGTACTTTCGGAGTTGGAGATAGGATAAGAGAAAAACCGGGCGACGGCTTTTTGCGTTTTAGTATTGGGCCGGTCGGTCTTGACGGTGAGGGATATTTTGTTCAGACAAAAAAATTATCCAATTTCTTGAAAGTTGTTGCTGTCATGTGTCTTATGGATAAGGGCAAAGTTGTAGAGAAAGTACCACTTACTATCGACTATTGTTGAACGGGCCTTTCCCCGTACGCCGTGCGCGTACCCTCAAACTTCCCTCCGGGGCGGCACCGGATATCAGTAACCTATAAAGGCAAAGAGGTAAAGGTGCCTGAACGTCATTTTACTTTTGATGTAGAAAATCCTAACTATGGAAAATCACAGGTAGATTCTGATACTCAATCGCTTCAGAGAAAGCATGCCGGAGCTGTTGTTGAAGTATTTCAGCAGGGGCAGGATTGTACTTCTTTGCCTGTTAAAAAGTATGAAGGGTGTAAGGATGTTTGGATTAACTCTTTAGGTCTTAACCACGGAAAGAGTATTTATCTTAAAGTCGGGAAGTATAGTGTCGACATGAAATCTTTAATCAAATATGATCTCTCCAAACTTCCTAAAAATGCAAAAATAGAGGGCGCATATCTAAAAATGTATTCATTCAATATTTCCTACGCAAAGGATATGCCGGTTTACCGGATGCTTTCGTCCTGGGGGGCCGGGACCGGGAGCGACTCTATTGTGTTGGATAATCTTGTTTATGAATATGAAAAAGTGAAATTTGGAACTGTCCCGAAGGAAGGTGAGTGCAGCTGGACGTACTCTGAAAAACCGGAAAAATGGGAAGGGGTCGGAGTTTCTAAAACCGGAGAAGACCGTGAAGGTGCGGCGTTGGATAGGGCGCGTGAAATTCCGGAAAAAACAAAAATAGCAGTAAAGGATGAGGCGAGGGGCTGGGTATCTTGGGATGTTACAAAAGCTGCAAAAGAATGGGTTTCCGATCCGGAGAATAATTTTGGTGTACTTTTAGAAAAAAAACTTGAGGGAAAAGATGTATATACTCAATTCTTATCTTCTGATCATTATGATAAACCGTTCCGTCCGAAACTTATAATATTCTATAAGACCGATAAAAAATAGATAAAGAACTACCTGGGATAATTCCTGTAGAACTGAAAGCCGAACCGTCCCCGCCTGTGTTTCCCTTCAATGAACTCTCTAATGTTTTAACTATAGATGCCTTTTTCTCTTGTTCTGGCAGGTATTTACTGAAACACCGCTCTGTTTTACTATTTATTCAGCTATTTTCCCTCAGCCTGCCATAATATATCAGCCTTATTATCATACAAATTTGATTTGTTGTTTTTGTCGCTCTTGGTATTGTATAATTGTTATAATATTTTACCGGGTTTTGGGACAGGTCTAAGTGATTGTGGACACCGCTAATACGTCAGATAATTCAATAGAAACCAATAAATATTTCCTGAAAATTGGAGTTGTTTGAATGAAGATAAAAGTCAATCTATCAAAGCGCAAACGGATAATGCAACGGTCAAAAAAGCTCGGGCATTGTATTTGTGACCCGAAAAAGCATTGTCCTTGTGATGTCTTTATGAAAAAAGGGCTTTGTCCCTGCGCGGGTGAACGTCCGGAGCCGACCGATATTTCCAATATTCAGCTTACCAAACTTGTACATAATGCAGGCTGTGCTTCAAAAATTCCTGCTTCAGACCTTGAAGCTCTTCTTGCAAGGTTACCTGTAGTTTCTGATTCGGCTATTATTTCAGGGCTGGCGGCAGGTGATGATGCGGCTGTCTATAAAATAAACGACACAACAAATCTTGTTCAGACCGTAGATGTATTTACCCCCTGTGTTGATGATCCGTATGCTTTCGGAAAAATCTGCGCCTGTAACTGCCTTTCGGATATATACGCAATGGGTGGAGTGCCCCGTACGGCTTTAAGTATTCTGGCTTTTCCGGTTGAAACTCAGGATAAAGAGATAATGTACTTGATGCTAAAAGGCGCTATGGAAGTGCTGCAGGAGGCCGGATGCAGTTTGCTCGGCGGCCACAGTATAAAAGATGAGGAGATAAAACTTGGTTTTGCAATTACAGGTACTATTGATACGGGAAAATCGGTATCTCTTGAAACAGCAGTTGATGGCGACGTGTTGGTGCTGACCAAACCTATAGGAACAGGCGTGTTAACATTTGCAAATCAGATAGAGCGCAAAAATGAAAGAGGAGTTGCAGCGGCGGAAATTTCAATGATGACTCTAAATAAAGCGGCTGCGGAGGCTATGATTGCAACCGGAGTTTCGGCCTGTACGGATATAACCGGGTTTGGTTTGTACGGGCACCTGGCTCGCATGATGCGCCATTCAAAAACTTCGGCAAGAATATTTACAAACACTCTGCCTGTTTTTGAAGGGGCACTTGAACTTTTAAAGGAAGGGGTGATTCCCGGGGCGAACGAAAGAAATGCCGAGTTCGTCGGGGAAGATCTTCTTGCCGGAAAAACTGTCAGTGAAGAGTATAAAAATATCGGATTTTCTTCCGAAACATCAGGCGGGTTGCTTATCTCAGTGCCTGAAAATAAATATAAAACCCTTGCAGCTGAACTAAAAGAGCGTAATGTTACTTTTGCTGTTATCGGAGAGGTCTTTTCCGGCAAGCCGGGAGTTATAAAACTTGATAATATCAAAGGCAAAGGAGAAGAGATGAAACATCAAAAAAAAGAGGAAAAAGGTTGTTGCTGTTCGGAGTCTGATTGCGCAGAGGCCGGAATGAGCGCCGGAGGAACGAGTACGGTTCCTGCCTCCATAAAAGCATTTGGCGAGCTTCTTGCTTCTGTAACTGCAACTGGGAAAATTGATAAACGCGTAAAAGAGCTGATTGTTTTTTCTCTTGTGGTTCTACAGCGCTGTGAGTCCTGTGTTGATTTGCATTATACAAAAGCCCTCGGTATGGGTATCACAAAAGAAGAGCTTGACGAGGCTGCCTGGTGCGCTATTTTGATCGGCGGCGCTCCTGTAAAAATGTGCTATGCGACTTTTTTGAGCAAACGTAACAGCAAATAGGAGAAGAGTTTAATGCCGGAATGTAAAAAGAATAAATGTTGCGCCGACATAAAAAAAGATGAGACTGCCGATTGTCCTATAAATTATTTCCAGAACCAGGTGGAGAATTCACTGGATTATGCAGAGTCTATGAAAGCTGAAGGAGCCAAAATTGTCGGTATTATGTGTGAATACACTCCGCGTGAGTTAATCATGGCGGCAGGGGGTGTGCCGGTGTGTCTTTGCGGAGGTTCAGTCGAGATGGTTGAGCCGGCGGAAAAGGTTTTGCCTGCGAATCTATGCCCTTTAATAAAATCCACGTTTGGCTTTAGTCTTTTGAAAGAAAACCCTTTTCTGGAAATGTCAGATCTTCTTGTTGCCGAAATCACTTGTGACGGGAAGAAAAAGATGTATGAACTTTTAGCAAAGATGCATCCTTTGCACGTGCTTGAACTTCCGCAAAAACCGGAGGATAAAGACGCTTTCAAGCACTGGGTGGCGGAACTTAACAAATTGAAAACCGCACTGGAACAAAGATTTTCTGTTAAAATCACTGCTAAAAAATTAAAAGAAGCTGTCCGGGTTATGAACAGGGAAAGAAAATTAAAACGAGAACTGGCAGCTCTTATGAAATCCGATAATCCGCCGCTTACGGGCCGTGAACTTCTTGATATGAAAAGTTTGATCTCCGGAATGCCCGAGGATTTTAAGCAGTATGAGAAAGCCTTGAAAATGCTTCCGGGTAGAAAGATTAAACCTGCCGCGGGCAAAAGAGTAAGAGTGCTTTTGACCGGAGTCCCTATGCCTCATGGAGCGGAGAGGGTTATGGATATCCTTGAAGAAAACGGCGGGCTGGTGGTTTGCCAGGAAAACTGTACCGGGTTAAAACCGATTTTAGAGGATGTCAAAGAGAATACGGGGGATCTCCTTACAGCAATTGCCAAAAAATATTTTAATATACCCTGTTCTGTTATGACGCCGAACAAGAAAAGACTTGTTCAAATCAAACAGCTTGCGGCAGAATATAAAGCTGATTGCGTTATTGAAGTTATCTGGCGCACCTGTATAACTTATGATGTGGAGTCTGTGCTGGTCAAAAAAATGACGGAAGAGGAGTTAAACCTCCCATATTTAAAAATTGAAACTGATTACTCGCCTTCTGACACTGCCCGTATAGCGCTAAGAGTGCAGGCATTATATGAGACTGTCAAAGGCAGAAAGAGTTCCGGAAGATTTGAAAAGAAAAAAACAAGAAAGGGAAGATAATGTATTTTGCCGGAGTGGATGCGGGATCCCGCACTATAAAAGTGGTAATTATTAAAGGGTCTGATTTAACCGTTTCCGGTTTCGGTATTGTTGATCAAGGGGTAAGACAGGCAGTTAAAGCAAAGGAGCTCCTTGATAAAGTAATCCGTAACTCAAAAATAAAAATTAAAGATATCGGAGGAATTGTTGCCACGGGTTACGGAAGGAACGCTTTAAGCTGGGCGGACAGTAAAGTAACCGAGATCACCTGTCAGGCGTATGGAGTAAAGCAGGAAATACCCAATGCTCGTATGATAATTGACATCGGTGGACAAGATAGTAAAATAATTCATCTGGACTCAAATGGTATCGTCAACGATTTTGTTATGAATGACAGGTGCGCAGCCGGAACAGGCCGTTTTCTTGAAGTTGTTGCGGATAGGCTTGAAATAAAACTTAAGGATATCGGCAGATATTCGGATAAAGCCGCATCTCCTTCGAAAATAAGCAGTATGTGTGTAGTTTTTGCTGAAGCCGAAATAGTGGGCCTTCTTGCTGCTGAAGAAGCCCCGGAAAATATTTTGGCCGGGGTTCAAAACTCTATTGCAAAACGTATATGCATTATGGCCGGTTCAGGTTTTAAAGGGCCGGTTGTTTTTACCGGAGGCGTTGCGCTTCTTCCCGGCATGAAAAAAGCGCTTCAGGACTGTTTGGAGCATTCTATAAACGTTGTAAAGACTCCGCAATTTACCGGAGCTTTTGGCGCGGCCTTGCTGGCGGCAAAAGATAAATATTAAGCAGTTAATAAAAAATAGTATATAATATATCTGTTATCATAGAAAAAGCCTTGTTGTAATTTAAGCAATTGTGAAATATTTCTAAATAGATTATTAGGGAGGTGTTTAGTGCCTGGTGACGCTCGCAGTCTTCAAAACTGTCGCGGGACTGATAAGGTTCCGGGTGGGTTCAATTCCCATACACCTCCGCCAATTTCAGAGTTACTGAAAAAGATCCCTTCCGTTTCGCTGCTTTTGGAAACATTGGAACTCCAAAAGTTGTCAAAAAGATTCGGCGGCGAGATACTTAAATCGGAGCTTCGCCTGCTTCTTGAAGAGTTAAGGAATAAGATTAAAAACGGTAAAAGCTGCGGTATTCCGGAAATAAATAAAATAACGGAACAGCTCGAGACCCGCCTGACACGTTTTACCTCTCCCGAAGGAAGAAGAGCTATTAATGCTACAGGAATACTACTCCATACGGGACTTGGTCGTTCACCTTTATGCAGTGAAGCCCTCGAAGCGCTTGCAGGAATGGGGACGTACTCTCTTTTACAAGCTGACCTTGCGTCGGGAAAACGCTCGTTGCGCGAGGAAAAAATAGAAAGGATGCTTATCCGGCTGACCGGATGTGAAGCCGCAACCGTAGTAAATAATAATGCGGCGGCTACCATGCTCATTTTAAATACCTTAGCGGCCGGAAAAAAAGTTATTTTAAGCCGGGGCCAGCTTATTGAAATAGGCGGAGAGTTCCGCATGCCGGATGTGATGGCGAGAAGTTCCGTCATTATGCAGGAGATCGGGACCACTAACCGGACGCACCTTAAGGATTACGAGAAGGCTATTGATGAAAATACGGGCGCTCTTTTACACGTGCATACTTCGAATTTCCGTGTACGGGGCTTTTCCGGAACTCCGGACATTAAAGAACTTTGCAGTTTAGCAAAAAAATATAATCTTCCGGTAATTGACGATTTAGGGAGCGGAGCTCTGGTACCGCTTTCAAGATACGGCATTACAGATGAGCCTCTGGTTTCTGATTCGATAAAGGCCGGGAGTTCCGTAATATGTTTTAGCGGAGATAAGCTTATCAACGGACCCCAGGCCGGAATAATTTGCGGGAAAAAAGAGTTTATTCAAAACATCAGAAAAAATCCGTTTGCCCGGATGTTTCGTGTTTGTAAGCTTACGCTTGCGGCGCTCGAGGCAACACTTGTGCATTTTGTAAACGATACACAGGGTGAAGCGCTTCCATTTTATAAGATGTTGACGATCTCTGCTCAAAATCTCGAGAAAAAAGCAAAACTGCTTGCTGATTTGGCCGGAAAGATTAAAGGGGTTAAAGCAAAAATAATAGATGATGTGTCTTATGTCGGCAGCGGTTCACTCCCGGATGAAGGAATACCGACGAAGGTTGTGTGTGTCAGCTTTGATAACGCAAACAAAAGTAAAAAGAGTATAGAAGAAATTGCAATATGCCTGAGGCTCGGAGTTCCGTCGGTTTTTTGCAGAGTAAAAGATGATGCGCTGTATTTTGATATGCGGACGTTATTTGACAAAGAGGAGAGGGAAATAGCAGAAGCATTAAGCAGTGTTATGAAGGGTTGCTCCTGATGCCGGAGTATAAAATCAAAACCCCGGAAATTATACCGGTTATGATAGGTACAGCCGGTCATGTTGATCACGGTAAAACAGCTCTTGTTCGACTGCTTACGGGTTGCGAGACGGATATCCTGCCGGAAGAAAAAAAAAGAGGAATGAGCATAGACTTGGGGTTCGCGCCGTTTTTGCTGGACGATAACAGGATGGCGGGGATTATCGATGTGCCCGGTCATGAAGATTTTATCAGGAACATGATTGCTGGCGCCTCATCCATAGATGTTCTTATTCTTATTATTGCGGCGGATGACGGGGTGATGCCCCAGACGATAGAACACCTGAAGATAATGAGCTTGCTTCAAACTCCTGAGGTTATGGCCGTAATTACCAAGATAGATATAGTGGGTAAAGAGCGGCAGCAGGAAGTAAGTAACCAGGTTCATGAATTACTCAAAGAGTACGGTTTTTCCGGAGTTCCTGTTATTTTGGAATCGAATATAACGGGGGAGGGGCTCGGAGAGGTCAGAGAAGAGGTAAATAAGCTGGTGTGCCGTATTCAGCGTCCAAAGGAGACAAAACCTTTCAGGATGAATATCGAAAGAGTTTTTTCGGTGAAAGGTTACGGTACGGTGGTTACGGGTATTCCTCTTTCAGGAAAATGCGTTATAGATGAGGAACTGGAGCTCTTGCCGGGTCCTCATAGCGTAATCTGCCGCTCTATCCAGAAGTACAGTGTGGATTCTTCCGATGCGACTGCTCATGCCTGCTCAGCTATTAATCTGAGAGCGGCAAAACTACCTGAGATTGAACGCGGGATGACGCTCGCTTCGACCGGAGTCTATAGGAAAACTGTTTCAGCGGTTTTAAGTATAAAAAATGTTCATGAGTCGTTGCCGCTTAAACGGCGACAGGAACTGCGTTTTTGTTGCGGGACTTCCAACAGAATAGTTTTGAGTGTGTTGCTTGGAAAAAATGAAGTTTTGTCTCCGGGAGAGAATGGTTTTATACAGATAAAACTTTCCGAACCTGTCGTTTTAGCGGCCGGCGACAGGTTTATTTTAAGAACTCTCTCTCCTTCTGCGACAGTAGCAGGAGGCGTGGTTCTTTCTGCAAATCCTCCGGAAGGGAAGAAAAAAGCAAAAGTTGACACCGTTAAACTGGAAAAGGCGCGCATAGCTGCAGAGCAAGGCGACTATTTTTTTAGTGAAATTATAGCAGGTGGTTTTTCCGTGATAAACAAAAATGAGCTTGCTTTTCTTGTTCAGGAAGACGAAGAAAGCATAAAAATTGCAATTGAGGAGAAGATTAAAGCCGGCGTACTTATACCTGCCGGTAAAACACAGTGGATTATCAAAGACCGTATAGTTGAACTTGAAGAAAAATTAAGATTCTTGTTAACGGCATATCACAAAGAAAATAAGATTTCTCGCGGCATGCCTTTTGCCGGGGTGTGCTCTTTTTTAGGGCTGGATAAAGAAAGCTATCCGGATTTGAGTAAAATATTTGCCGGAAGCGGAGTTCTTTCGGTGCAAAGTGACTGTGTTTCTTTGAAAAGTTTTGCCGTTGAAATGACCGCAAAACAAAAGAATATCAGGGAAAAGATTATAGGGATGCTTTCGAAAGCCGAGAACTCCGCTGTAGCGCTCAATACTATTGAAGCTGAACTTAAAGTTGATATGCCTGAACTCAGGATTGTTATGCGTTTTTTAACAGAAGAAGGGGTGATATATACTCTGGATAAATATGTAATTTTTTCTAAGGTAGTTATTAACGCTCTGGATAAGTTAAAGGAGCATTTTAAAAACGAAAGTACGGTTGAGTTGAGCCATTTTAGGGAGCTGACCGGACTTTCCAGGAATGTAGCCGTACCTGTTCTCGAATATTTTGATTCAAAAGGTATAACGTGTCGAGAGGGAAAAGCTCGCAGGCTTGCAAATAAGAGTTAACTTTTCAAGGTCTAAATTGCAAGTGAGCTGTTTCCGTCTTAAGAATTTCATTGCCACAGTCTAATTAATGGTGAGTACAGAAATTCAGAATGCAGTTTTTCTTGACAGTAAATACGTTCTTATGCTATATTCTGATATGCTTACTATAAAGGAAAATAAGTTCCAACCAAAAGGAGAGTTTCTTACCTCTTTGTTTTCTTTATTGGTAGTAAGCGTTTTGGTAGTAGTGGGCTGACGCCCACATCTAATCCTACATAATATAATACCCCCAAAAAACAAGCAAAACCTGAATTATATTAGATATTAGCAATGGTTTTTGATATAATCTAATTTGAAGCAGACTAAATACTAGGAGGAGCTATGCGTAGTGATGCTATGAAGAAAGGCCTGGAAAAGGCGCCGCACCGTTCGCTTTTTAAGGCTTGCGGATACACAAATGAAGAGATTCAAAGGCCCATGATAGGTATCGTTAACTCCGCAAATGAGATAATTCCGGGGCACGTTCACCTTGATAAAATTACAGAGTCCGTAAAGAAAGGCGTTTTAATGGCAGGCGGGACGCCTATTGAGTTCGGAGTCATCGGGATTTGCGACGGTATAGCGATGAACCACGACGGAATGAAGTACTCCCTTCCGAGCCGCGAGGTTATTGCGGATTCTATTGAGTGCGAATGTATGGGACATCCTTTTGACGGGCTTGTCTTTGTACCGAATTGCGACAAGATAATTCCCGGAATGCTTATGGCGGCTGCAAGGTTAAATGTGCCTTCTATCTTTATTAGCGGCGGGCCTATGCTTGCGGGTGTAAGTAACGGAGTTAAGACGGACCTTGTGAAAGGAATGTTTGAAGGTGTCGGAAAAGTAAAAGCCGGCGAGATGACTATGGCAGAGCTGGACAAACTCGAAGATGTGGCGTGTCCGGGTTGCGGTTCATGCGCCGGAATGTTTACGGCTAATTCTATGAACTGCATAACAGAGGCTCTTGGTATGGGTCTTCCCGGTAACGGAACCATCCCTGCGGTTTACGCCGAAAGGTTACGGCTGGCGAAGTATGCCGGTATGGAGATACTTGAGATAGTAAAGAAAAATATTAAGCCCCGCGATATTATGACGATGAAGGCGTTCGAAAATGCCATTACCGTTGATATGGCGTTTGGTGGTTCGTCTAACACTGCGCTTCACTTACTTGCGGTCGCTTCGGAGGCGGGAATAAATCTCGACCTGAAGAAGTTCGACGATATCAGTAAAAAAACAAAATATATCTGCTCCTTATCTCCGGGCGGACCTCACTTCCTGGAAGATTTATATTTTGCAGGCGGGATCCCTGCGCTATTAAAAGTGTTGGCAGAGAACAAAAGACTTCATCTAGACTGCAAGACTGTTTATGGAAAAAAGATAGGAGATGTGGTAAAAGGGGCAGAGGTGAAAAATTCAGATGTTGTGCGCCCCTGGAAAAACCCTTACAGACAAGAAGGTGGTATGGCAGTACTTTACGGGAATATTGCAAAAGGCGGATCTATAGTAAAACAGTCCGCTGTTTCCCCCGATATGATGAAACATATAGGTTCTGCAAAGGTTTTCGACTCCGAGCAGAATACGATCAAAGCAATTCTCGGCGGCAAGATTGTTAAGGGTGATGTTATAGTCGTTCGTTATGAGGGACCGAGAGGCGGGCCGGGAATGCAGGAGATGCTTTCTCTCACCGCGGCGGTTGCCGGTATGAAAATTAAGGACGTTGCTTTGATTACTGACGGAAGATTTTCCGGCGGGACGAAAGGCGCCTCCATCGGACACATCTGTCCCGAAGCTGCAGACGGCGGCGAGATTGCAGTAATAAAAGACGGGGATATTATAGAGATGGATATTCCAAACAGAGTACTTCGGGTAAAGCTTTCGGATAAAGAGCTGAAAGATCGGCTGGCAAAATGGGTAAAGCCGAAACCGAAAGTGACCTCCGGGTATTTGGCAAGATACGCAAAGATGGTCACCCCTTCAAATCAGGGGGCAATATTTAAGAAAGAGATTTGTGATTTATAAAAAAAATTATTTTATTCCGCATAAGTGCGGGACAGGGAGCTTAAAATGAAGAAAAAAGGTGCAGAAATATTAATAGAATGTCTGGAAAGAGAAGGCGTTGATATTGTTTGGGGAATACCCGGAGGACAGGCCATCCCTATCTTTGATGCGCTTTTTGACAGCAAAAAAATAAAGTTAGTGCTGACAAGACACGAACAGGGCGCAGCTCATATGGCTGACGGTTATGCAAGGGCTACGGGAAAGATCGGGGTTTGCGTGGCTACTTCGGGACCCGGGGCTACGAATTTGGTGACCGGACTTGCAACTGCATATATGGATTCCATTCCCATGATTGCAATTACGGCGCAGGTACCGACGAAGCTTATAGGTAACGATGCTTTTCAGGAAGCGGATGTTGTGGGTATTACTCGACCGATTACAAAACATAATTATCTGGTAAAAGATGTCAAAGAGCTGGCAAGAACCGTCAGAGAGGCTTTTCATATTGCGACTACAGGAAGAAAGGGTCCGGTTCTTATAGACCTTCCGTCGGATGTGGCAAAGACGGAAACCGAATTTGAATGGCCGGATAAAATTGTAATGAAGAATTACAGCCCTAATTATAAAGGTAATCCAAGCCAGATAAAAAAAGCAGCCGAAGAGATAAGTAATTCAAAAAAACCGTTTATTTATGCGGGCGGCGGTATACTTTCTTCCGGAGCGAGTAAGGAGTTGAAAGCTTTTGCCGAAAAAACCGGCGCTCCCGTCGGACTTACTATGCTTGGCCTGGGATGTTTTCCGGGAACGCACAGCCAGTTTGTGGGGATGCTTGGCATGCACGGAACCAGGGCTTCTAATCTGGCAATGAACGAGTCTGATCTTATTGTTGCTGTCGGAGCAAGATTTGACGATAGGGTTACCGGCAATCTTGCGCATTTTGCAAAAAAGGCAAAGATAATTCATATTGATATAGACCCGTCTTCTATCAGCAAAAGTGTTAAGGCGGATATTCCTATTGTAGGAGATGCGAAGAGCGTGCTTCCGGAACTCACCAAACAGGTCCTTCAAAGGAAACATTCCGAGTGGTGGGCCAAAATAGGCGAATGGCAGAAAAGTTTCCCTCTTCTTTATTCAAGAAAAGGCGCTCTTAAGCCACAGTATGTTATTGAGCAGATTTATGAAATGACCAAAGGCAAGGCGATAATCGTGACGGAAGTAGGCCAACATCAGATGTGGGCCGCACAATTCTATAAATACGACGCACCCAGGACATTTATCTCGTCCGGCGGACTCGGGACAATGGGGTTCGGACTCCCTGCTTCTATAGGCTCTCAGTTTGGAAAGCCGAATTCGCTCGTTTTTGATATTTCCGGAGACGGCTCTATTCAGATGAATATTCAGGAACTTATTATTGCGGTAGAGCATAAACTACCGATTAAAATAGTAATATTGAACAACGGCTATCTGGGGATGGTTCGTCAATGGCAGCAGCTTTTTTGGAAAAAGCGCTACTCGGGAGTGGATCTTTCTATACAGCCCGATTTTGTTAAACTTGCAGAGGCCTACGGCGCAGTCGGCATGAGAGTTACCAAAGAAGAAGAAGTGAAAGAAGCTCTTGAAAAGGCTATTAAAATTACCGACAGACCGACGTTGATTGATTTTAAGGTTGCCCCGGAAGAAAATGTGCTCCCCATGGTGCCTGCAGGCGCAGCTATAACAGAAGCGATAGATTACAAGGATGTGGAACTAGCATAATTGCTTTGCAGCGGGGATCATCCCGTAAAAAAGGCAGCAAACAGGGTTTGAAAAAGTAAACAGAGCTGCCAAAAGGCGTACATTAGATTACGGAAATATGAAACATGATTTACTAACTGGATAAGGAGAAAAATATGAAACATACAATATCGGTATTGGTAGAGAATAAGCCGGGGGTGCTGGCGCGGGTAGTGGGGCTGTTTTCCGGCAGGGGCTTTAATATAGAGAGTTTGACCGTCGGGGAGACGGAGGATGTTTGTGTCTCCAGGATGACCATTGTGGTCGGCGGGGATGATATGATTTTGGAGCAGGTGAGCAAGCAGCTTAACAAGCTTGTCGATATAATAAAAGTAATAGATATGACTGAAAAGCAGTTCATTAATCGCGAGCTTGCGCTTATCAAGGTGGCAGTTAACTCCGGAAACCGCGGAGAGGTAATACAGGTGGTAAACATTTTTCGGGGAAAGGTTGTAGACATAAGTTCTAAAACCTTTACCGTAGAAGTGACAGGCTCCGACGACAAGATAAATGCACTTATAGAGATCCTGTTGCCTTTTGGAATCAAAGAGATGGTGCGCACCGGCGCCGTAGCAATAAATCGCGAATGGCAGAAAGAAGAAACCAAGAAAAATAAATAAAATAATATCACTTTTCGGCAGAGCCGGTTATCCGGAGCGTTATATTTACCTTTGTTTTACAAGTGTTTACAGAAACAAAGTGCTGGCTTGCGTCGGGCCTGTAGTATAAATGGCTAGAAGTATAATTTTAAAAAGTGTATAATAAAATTAATATAAGCTTAAGCACAGAAATCAAAGGGGGCTATATGAAAAGAACAATAGTTGCGGTATTTGCTCTTGTTTTATTGTTTTCAGCGGGTTTTCCTGCGGCATCAAGATTCCAAACGGAGCTTCAAAAAAAAGCAGATGCATTTTCTTCCGAAAGACCGCTCTTGCTCCTGGCCTTCGATACGACAAGAGAAAAAAAAGAAGAATATACAACTGAAGTTTTTATACCTGATACGTCTTTTATGGGGAAAGTAAAAAAGTTTTTTACAAGAAAAGATTCGGGAAAATACAAAACCGAGACCATTATAAGAGATGTAAAAGTAACAGACCGGCTTAAGCTCTATAGCGAGAGTAAAAGAAAAATGCTGGAGGTGCTGGAGGTTTCCCCATCGGATATTTATGTAAAAAGCAAGCGCATTTTTGACGGCGGTGACTTCTGGGATATAAAAAGAAAGGCAGGAAGCTCTATTGGTAAGATTAGCGTTGATTTTATTGCAGCAAGCGTTCTTCCGGACTGGTATTATATGCATAAAAAATATATTAAAGACGCCATGGAAATTGAAGAAAAGGTTGATGGAGTGACTTACAGGCTTATCAAAGGAAAAATGCGGTATTACATTAACAAAGACACTTGTCTGCCGGCGATAATTGAGTATGACGCCACGGAAAAGGAAAAAAAGGTGGTTAATAAAGTAGTTTTTGGCCCGGGCACTTTTAAACAGGGCAAGAGTGATATAGTAAGTAAAGTGTCTGTCTACAAAAACAACAAGCTGATCAAGAAGTACAATGTTTCGGTTCTAAATACGGTCGAGATGCTCAAAGACCAGGTCTTTGATCCTGAAACGCAAACAAGAGAAGTCAACAGACCGACTCAAAAAAGAAAAGTACCCGGTGAAAAAACAAATGAAAAGGTAAAGGATGTAAGAGCGGAGGAAATAAAAGAATAACAAGGCTGCGCAAATAAAGATGTTAAGAGCGGCAGTTCTTGCCGCTCTTTTTTTACCTGAAATAATTAGGGAAATAGTGCAGCCATAAAAAAAGCCTAAATTTAAAGGCCCGCCCTAGCTTCCTTTGTCCTTGCGCGGACAATATCAATTTTCGTATTGACTTACTGTGTTTTATAAGGTAAAATATTCGTTTTATAAGGCAAAAATATGATTTTAGATATAAGTAAGCAAAAAGAAGGAATTTCCTGTTTTGATATTATTGAACCTGCTGCAAAGCTTGGATTAATTGACACAGATGAACTCAAATATATAGGTCCCGTTAAAGCTAATATAGAATTTAATAATTTGGTGGAAAAATTTGCGGTAAAAGGTCGGGCAAAAGCCGGTTATGAAACTGTTTGCGCCCGTTGCGGCAAAGCTTTTAAAGGGATGCTTAACGTAGAGTTTGATTATAAGTATTTAAAAAACACCTCTACTGAAAATGGACAGATAAATAAAGCCGGCCTTGACGAAGAACGCCTAAAAGGAAATGAATTGAATCTTGGCGAAGACATAAGGCAGGCTGTTTTACTTGAGATTTCTGAAAAAACTGTTTGCCAAGAAAAATGCAAAGGTCTCTGCCCGGGTTGCGGCAAGAACCTGAATGAATCAAATTGTTCCTGTAAAGAGGGAAATAAGGCCCCCTTCGCAGACTTAAAGAAGCTTTTAAGAGAAAAGAAAGGAAAAAGGTAAGGAGGAAATTATGGCAAATCCAAAGAGAAGATTTTCTGCATCAAGAAGGGATCACAGAAGGTCCCAGTGGAAATTAAAAAGTCCGGGTTTATCTGTTTGCCCGCAATGCAAACAAAGCAAGCTCCCTCACAGGGTTTGTGAAAATTGCGGTTATTACGGAAAAAAAGAAGTATTGGATGTCTAGCCGCAGTCCTCGTTTTATTGAGGAAGTCCGGAAGATTATATGAAAATAGCGCTGGATGCAATGGGTGGTGACAATGCGCCGGAAATAGAAGTTGAAGGCGCAGTTTTAGCCGCAAAAGAATTCGGTATTGAAGTCATTCTCGTCGGGGACAAACTCAGAATAGAGACCGAATTGCTGAAACACAAGACCAAAGACCTGCCAATTTCTATTGTGCATGCCTCGGAAGTTATTGGCATGCATGAGTCTCCCGCTGAAGCATACAAACAAAAGAAAGATTCATCAATTGTTGTCGGCATGAAACTTGTTAAAGAGAAAAAGGCGGATGCTTTGATATCGGCCGGCAATACCGGCGCAGTGATGGCGGCCGCGCTCTTTGAACTGGGAAGAATTAAAGGCGTTGCTCGTCCGGCGTTATGCACTTTTTTCCCGTCCCAAAGAGGACGGGCTCTATTCTTAGATGCCGGCGCAAATGCGGATTGCAAACCGAAACACCTGCAACAGTTTGCAGTCATGGCTTCGGTATATTTTAAATATTTTGAAAAAGTGGAAAGCCCGAGGGTCGGTCTGCTCAGTATAGGGGAAGAAGAAACAAAGGGCAATGAACTTACAATAGAAGCAGCTAAGCTGATAAAAACAACAAACCTAAATTTCATAGGAAATATAGAAGGCCGGGATATTCTTTCGGACAAGGCAGATATTATTGTTTGCGATGGTTTTGTAGGAAATATAGTTTTAAAGTTTGCCGAAAGTCTAGCCAGAAATTTCTTTAAAATATTAAAACATGAAGTCTCGGACAAAGGAATATTTATTTCTATAGGAGCCTTGCTGTTGAAGCCGGTCTTTAAAGGTATAATAAAAAAGACGGATTATGCGGAATATGGCAGCGCTCCGCTCCTCGGTATTAACGGTTACGTTTTTGTCGGTCATGGTAGTTCGAATGCAAAAGCAGTAAAAAATTCTTTTAAGACAGCTTCAAGAACCATAGACAGAAGTGTGCATATGCATATTGCCGAAGAAATTAGTAAACTTGGATATAATGAAACGGAGTAAAAATGTCAAATATTTCTGCTAAGATAATAGGAGCCGGCTTTGGTGTTCCTGAAAAAATACTAACCAATAAAGACCTGGAAAAACTTGTCGATACGTCTGATGAGTGGATTAAAAGCCGTACCGGCATGTCAGAGCGCCACATTGCTGATGCTAATACGGCGACCTCAGATTTAGCAACTATAGCTGCCTTAAGAGCTCTTGAAACGGCAAAAATATCGGCTGAAGAGCTTGATGTAATAATTGTAGGAACAGTTACAGGCGATATGTTTTTCCCATCCACAGCGTGTTTTGTCCAAAACAACATTAAAGCCGTTAAAGCCGCCGCTTTTGATTTAAGCGCAGCTTGTTCGGGTTTTATCTACGGGCTTTCTGTAGCCAAGGCTATGATAGCCGCCGGCGAGGCAAAAACTATTCTTGTAATTGGCGCTGACTGTCTTTCAAAACTTACCGATTGGACGGACCGGAACACCTGTGTTTTATTTGGGGATGGCGCCGGGGCCGTAATATTACAGGCCACAGAAGAAGCGGCAGGTATACTCTCTACATATATATTCTCTGATGCTTCAAAGACGCATCTTTTACAGGTTCCAGGAGGAGGCTCGAGAAAGCCTTTCTCGGAAGAAGTATTAAAAGATAAATCCAATTATATTAAGATGGAAGGTAATGAAATATTCAAAAATGCCGTAAAAGGGATGGAGCGCGCTATTGATTCCGCTCTTGCAAAAGCAGGATTAAAATATGAGGATGTGTCTCTAGTAATACCTCATCAGGCAAATATTAGAATAATAGAGTCAATAGCAAAGAGAATGAAGCTGCCTGCCGAAAAGGTCTTTATTAATCTTGATAAGTACGGTAACACCTCTTCTGCTTCAATACCGATTGCTATTTCCGAGGCCTATGCGACAGGAAGACTTAAAAAAGGCGACATCCTTGTCATAACAGCGTTTGGAGGCGGCTTGACGATGGGTGCGTCCGTTATAAGGTGGTCTATATGAAAACGGCATTTCTTTTTCCGGGACAGGGTTCTCAATACGTCGGCATGGGTATGGAGTTTTTCGGAAAATTTTCCAAGGCAAAGAGCATCTATGATGCTGCGGACACCGCGCTTGGCCTAAAAATTTCAGATATTTGTTTTCTTGGTCCCGAGGAGATATTAAAAAGTACGGAAAATGCCCAGCCTGCTATACTTACTACCAGCATAGCGATACTGCAGGAAGTTCTACCTTTTGTAAAGCCAGATGTTGTTGCAGGACATTCTTTAGGGGAATATTCTGCTCTGGTTGCGGCCGGCGTTCTTGATTTTTCCGAAGCGGTAAAGCTGGTTAAAAAACGCGGAGATTTTATGAAAGCTGCTTCCGGCGGAACTATGGCGGCCATCTTAATGCTTCCGAGAGAAAAAGTTGAACAGCTTTGTAAAGATGCGTCACGGATAGGCCTTGTAGCTCCGGCTAACTATAACTCTCCCGGGCAGATTGCGGTCTCGGGGACTAAAGAGGGCGTAGAAGAAATGTGCAAATTAGCCAAGACGGCGGGAGGAAAGGCTATACCTCTTGCGGTAAGCGCGCCCTTCCACTCTACTTTGCTTACAAGTGTGCAGGCTAAACTTGCCTTAGAGCTGGCAAATGCAAAGCTGAATAATCCGGAAATAGGCTTTATTGCCAATGTAACTGCAGATTATGTAAAAGAGGCAAGCGCGGTGCGGGAACTTCTGGTTAAGCAGGCTGTTTCAAGCGTTCTCTGGGAAGATACGATAAACAGGATGATAAAAGACGGGGTTGACCTGTTTGTAGAGGTAGGTCCGGGAAAAGTACTTTCCGGACTTGTTAAAAAAATTAAGAAAGACGCTCGCATCTATAATATAGAAAATACCGACACTCTGGACAAATTTAAGACCGAAGTAAAATAAATATTGAGCCGGTTTCAAGCAGCCGCTAAGCAGAATGCGTTCAAAAATTAATTCCGCAATTCATCCTTGTTCTGTATATTTTGATTTCCTCTTGACTTTAATTTTTAAAGTTATATAATTTATAAATGATATATGAAGAAATAACTGCAAATAAAAGAAAGACCGTTGTTTTGTTAATTGCTTTTATAGCGGTAATATTAGTCCTGGGTTACATCTTTGGTAAAACAGCGGGTTTTGGGCTTTTTGGAATGTTGTTTGCGGCAAGCATTTCTTTGATTATGGCCTGGGGCAGTTATTACTACAGCGATAAAATAGTTCTTTCTATGTCCCATGCTGTTTTGGCGGATCCTAAGGACCATCTGTATTTAATTAATACCGTGGAAGGACTTTGCCTGGCAGGCGGGTTGCCGAAACCGCAGGTTTATGTAATCTATGACGAAGCGCCAAATGCTTTTGCTGCCGGCCGGGACCCCGGGCACTCTGCGGTAGTTTTTACCAGCGGCTTAATAGAAAAGCTGAACCGGCAGGAGCTGGAAGGCGTTATAGCCCACGAACTCTCCCACATTAGAAATTATGATATTTTAATATCCACTATTTCTGTTGTACTGGTAGGTACGGTTACCTTGCTTTCTGACTGGATGCTTCGCAATGTAAAATGGTCCAGACTCGGGGGAAAAGGTAGGGGAGAGGGAGGCTACTTCGGGGCTGCGCTTCTTATAGTTTCCGCACTCCTTGCTGTCTTATCTCCTTTGATCGCTCAACTGATGCATTTTGCCGTTTCCAGAAGACGGGAGTATCAGGCTGATTCTTCCGCCGCATTATTGACCAGATATCCTCCGGGGCTCGCCGCAGCGCTTGAAAAAATAGCCAAAGACAAGGAGTCTCTCGAAGTTGCCAACAAAGCCACCGCGCATCTTTTTATTGTCAATCCCTTCAAAAATATTAAAGGTGGGGCGGGCAAGCTATTTGACACCCATCCACCGATAGAAGAAAGAATCAGGATACTAAGGGCTATGTAATGCCGCTGTCAGTTGGTTTTCTTGAATTTCCGCAGAAGGTCTTAGTTAGCGCGGTGAGAGAAATATCAGGGCCGCCGAAAAAAATTCAAAATACGGCAAGACATTCATTTTTCCAGTTTTTTGTGTTATAATTATAAGGATTCATTGGCTTGCAATGGGTTTACAGGGGCCTTGTTTGTGATAATGGCGGGAGTTTTTAGAACTGCGAAGAGGTGTTTTGCTTTTATATTATTTGGTTGGGAGGGTTAAATATGAGTTTAATAGTCTTGCCGGTAATTCTTGCGATGATAATAGGTTTTGCCATTGTTGCCGTTTATAACGGTCTGGTGACACGGCGCAACAGATGTGAAAACGCCTGGGCACAGGTGGACGTGCAGCTTAAAAAAAGAGCGGACTTGGTACCGAATCTGGTCGAGACCGTTAAAGGTTATGCTTCACACGAAAAAGGCGTATTTGAGGCGGTAACAAAAGCAAGAGCTTCAATAATGTCCGCCGGCTCTGTGGCCGATATGCAGACTGCTCAAAACGGACTTACTGCCGCTTTAAAAAGCCTGTTTGCTGTTGTGGAGGCCTATCCGCAGCTAAAGGCGGACTCGCAGTTTATTTTGCTGCAGGAACAACTGGACGGAATAGAGAGCAAGATTGCCTATGCCAGACAGTTTTATAATGACGAAGTTCTGGGCTACTCCAATACACTTCAGGTTTTTCCGACCAACATCATAGCCGGTATGTTTAACTTCAAAGCCAAAGATTACTTCCAGGTTGCAGAAGCGGAGAAGGAACCGGTAAAAGTAAAATTCTAAATGGATGAAAATAAAACCGAGGGACTGCTTTTACAAAGCGAAGCGTACCGAAAACTCCTCAATAAAATAAAGGAAAACGAATTTGTCAGAATCAGCGGAATTAAAGGTTCCGCTGATTCTTTTTTTGCGTACTCTCTTAACAACGACACCTCCCGTCCGGTTGTCCTGATACTTCCTGATAATGATTCTGCTCTCAGGGCTTATTATGATTTGCTTACTTTTATGGAAGAAGGAGTGTTTGTTTTTCCCGCGGTGGAAGAACTTGAAGGCGTCAGACTTCCGGCTTCAAGTGAAATCATCGAGCAGAGAATCACGGGTCTTCGGGAACTTCTTCAGGATAATTTTAAAGCCGTAATATTTACCGGCGCCTCTTTTTTGCAGCCGGTGCCGAAAAGAAAACTATATGAACTCTCTATCTTTAAGCTTGAAACGGGTAAAGAGGTTAAACTTGTCGATCTCGTTGAAAACCTTATTAAAATAGGGTATGCAATGGAATCCTATGTTGAAAAAAAAGGGGAGATCTCTGTCCGGGGAGGTATCCTTGATATTTACCCTTTTACGCAGGAAAAACCCGTCCGGCTGGATTTCTTCGGCGATACAATAGAAACTATAAGGAGTTTTGATCCGGTTACACAAAAGTCAATAAAAACGGAGGAGGAATTAGTTGTATATCCCGCAGCGGAAACTTGTTTTTCTGAAGGGGTAATTACGGAGTATCTTCCGGATGATTCTGTGATATATATGGAAGAAAATATTTTCGAAGAGAGTAAAATACCGGGAGTTAAAGCTTATGCCTCAATTTTAAGTACGCGCTTTGAAAACGCCGAGATCCTATTTAATATTAAGAGCAATCCTTCATTTAATGGCGATGCAGGGGAAGCTATTATACAGCTGGCAAAGCTGGAGGCTTCCGGAAAAAAAGTGTTTATACTGTTTAACAGTGCCGGCGAAAAAGAAAGATTCACAGAGCTGCTCTTAGACAGCAAAATATCTTTTGGAGGCGTGTATCTTGAGGGCTCTTTGCAGACCGGGTTTAACTTTGCCGAAGCGGGAGTCTGCTTTATAACGGATAATGAGATATTTGGCCGCTATGCCAACGCAAGGCCGGCTGCAAAAAGAAGAAAAAGATTTTTTAAAGAAGGCTCGCCGGTCAGCAATATCTTTGAGATAAATACCGGAGAAGTCGTAGTACACGAAAACTACGGTATAGGAAGGTTCCTCGGCTTAAACAGTATAACGGTCGGCGGCGCAAAAAAAGATTTTGTTACACTTGAATATTTTAATAATGACAAACTTTATGTGCCGGTTGAAGATATTAACAAGATCCAAAAGTATGTAGGATTTGAAGAGAAACCGGTGCTTTCCAATCTCGGTACCTCGCAATGGGAAAAGGCAAAAGAAAAGGCAAAAGAAGATGTAAAAAAGATGGCGGCGGATTTGTTGGAGCTTTATGCGGCGAGGGAATCCCTCCCCGGATTCAGTTTTTCCGCGGATACGGAGTGGCAGAAAGAGTTTGAAAGTGCATTTATGTACGAAGAGACGGAAGATCAGCTCCGCTCCGTAAAGGAAGTGAAAGACGACATGGAAAAAGGAAAACCCATTGACCGTCTGGTCTGCGGGGATGTGGGTTTCGGTAAAACTGAAGTGGCTCTTCGGGCTGCTTTCAAATGCGCTATGGACGGGAAACAGGCGGCGTTTGTATGCCCTACAACTATTCTTGCCGAGCAGCATTATAATACGTTTAAGGAGAGGATGGCGGATTACCCCGTAAAAATAGAAATGCTCTCCAGATTCGGCAGAAAAAAAGAACATACAAAAACAATCGCAAAACTTAAAGCGGGGGGAGTGGATATCGTCATCGGAACGCACAGGCTCCTTCAAAATGATATTATTTTTAAAGATCTCGGAATGATAATACTGGATGACGAACAGAAGTTCGGGGTTGCGCAAAAGGAGAAGCTAAAAAAGTTAAAACAGAGTGTATACTGTCTGAGTTTGTCGGCAACACCTATTCCCCGTACCCTTTACCTCTCCCTTTCCGGGATAAGAGAGATAAGCAATATCAACACACCTCCGGCGGGAAGAATGCCGATTCAAACTTATATTATCGAGCATAACGATAAGATAGTAAAAGGAGCAATTCTAAAAGAGCTAAAACGCGGGGGTGAAGTGTATTATGTGTATAACAAGGTAAAAACTATAAACCGCGCAGCGGAGAGACTGGCAAGGCTTGTCCCTGAGGCAAAAATAGCCGTTGCGCACGGTCAGCTTCCGGGGCCTCAGCTTGAAAAAATAATGATGGATTTCTACAAAAAAAAGTATAATGTTCTGCTTTGCTCCACCATAATCGAAGCCGGGTTAGACAATCCTTCTGCGAATACAATAATAATCGAAAATGCCGATGACCTGGGACTTTCACAATTGTATCAGCTCCGGGGACGGGTGGGAAGAAGCCGGGTGCAGGCTTATGCTTATTTTACGTATCCTGCGAAAAGGTCCCTCTCGGAAACAGCTATGAAACGGCTTAATGCAATTGAAGAGTGCGACGAACTCTCCATGGGGTACTCCATAGCAATGAAGGACCTGGAAATACGGGGCGCCGGAAATATTCTGGGCCGGGAACAGCACGGCCAGATCGGCAGGATCGGTCTTGATTTATACATGAAACTTTTAAAAGAAGCGGTTAATATAGCCAAGGGGCTGAAAGAAACTCCCGTAGAGGAGAATATCCAGATAGATATTCAAACTAATGCCTATCTTCCGGATTACTACATCAAAGACAGCTTCCGGAAGATTAATATTTATAAGGATATGATGGCGGCGGAAAGTTTTGCGGAAACCGAAAAAATAAAAGAAGAGCTTCTTGACCGGTTCGGAAGGCTTCCTCAGGAAGTAGAGAATCTCTTGAAAGTGGTTCGTATCCGTATTTGCGCAAAAGCCGCTTCTATTACGGGTATAAGGGAAGAGGGAAGCAGCGTCTATTTTGAGATGAAAAAAGGCGGTAGAGGCTCTTTTAAGCCCTCTCCCGCCGGTAAATTGGAAGATACATTAAATTATTTTAAGAGTTTGGCCGGATTAAATTAACACGCGGTCAGAAACTCATAGAAACACCTGCCGAAGCAGAGATTATCCTAAAGTTATATTTCACATAGTCCTGATACTTCATATTTGAATCAACGGTCGTATAGGACATTCCCGCGACTGCGTTAAAATTCTTATCCAGCGGATACTTAAAAGAAACGCCTAACGTGTTCTCGAGATCACACTGGTTTTCTCCGGTGTAGGCCCCGCCGCCGGTTCTTGCTTTTCTGTTGCCGTAATTTCTGACAAGAAGTTGATAAAAAATAGCCGTGTTCAGATTTCCCAGTACATTGAAAGAATAATAGGGTTTAAGCGCCAGACTGGCAAAGCTATAATAATTGTCCGTGTAAACAAGATTGTCTGAGTCGAAGATACTGCCGTTTGAGGCGTAAAGCGTGTAGTCAGCATCCGTGCCAAAAAAAGTCTTATTGGCCGAAGGAAGCTGAAGCGAAAGAGAAAGGTAATGCGCTGCGTCGGCGCGCAAAGTGTCCGAGATGGCGCCCTGAGCAGTTCTTGTAAAAGCGTCCGGATAGTTTTTCAAAACAAGATTATAGGCCGCCTCCGCAAATATTTGCGAAAACATAGTTTTATAATTTACAGTAAAAGCCACGGCATTAAAATCCTTAGGGGCGGCTTCTTTTCCTCCTGTTAAAGCAGCTATTGTTGTGTTCGTGGAGCCAAGCGATGTATAGTTGGGATATTTTCTCTGGTAATACTTTATTCCGAAAGTCAGAGGGAGCGAGGTTTCGTTATAAAAACTGTTAAAAGAGACTGACCCTGAAAAACCCAGATCGTACAGGTCGTAAAGGCCCTTACCGAAAGGCTCATCCTTTGTTTCCATATTGAAATTATATCTGGCGTCAAAAGAAAGTTTCCCTTCCAGCTCCTTGCTGAATTTATGCTTGTAAGCAATTGAACCGAGGTTGTTCATTCTTTTTAAGAATAAAGTCTCTTCTTCGATTACTCTTTCACTTAAGGAAATATTAACATTAAAGACGGGAAGGATATAATCTTCTTCAGAAAGTTTCATTGCCGGCATAAAAAAAAGCCAGCCGGAACCGGCATACCCTCCGCTGCTTTCTACTACAGAAGAGTAAGCCAGCCGGATATCCGCGTCAAAAATAGGGATAAGTTTGAACTCGGCCTTTGCGGATACTGCCAAAATAAATAACACAAAAAAAACAAAATACCTTCGCATCCCAAACCTCCGTTGTAAAATAAAATATAAATTACAAATGACTGATTACAAAACAAGGCATTGCTTTGTTTTCTAAAAAAGCTCGCCGAATATTGCGGGTAAAACTATCAAGTCTATGGTACGGGGGCCGAACTCATTTGCTTTATAAATCATTTCCCAGGTAAGATTGCCTTTGTCAATATCTTTTAGAGGTTGAACCAGACCGGCGTCATTAATCAGATAAATATATTTTTCAAGAAATGTGCCGTCTTTGTAAGTGTCTTTGAAAAGTATTCCCCCGTCTGAGGTTAAAGAAGCTTTAGAAATATCATAGGGCAGCGTGGTTCCGGTAGACTCTCCGTCGGATATCACGTCAATTTTATTATTAAAATATTCTTCAGTAAACTTTTCTGTAGCAGCAGCATAGTTGTAATCGTGCCTCCATTTCATTTTATCATTAATTGAAAATTTTTCTTTAAAAGGCTGCTCCCACATTGGCTTGGTTAGATCCTTGTTCCACTCAGGATTTGAAAGCGCCACCTCATCAAGTATGACATCTCCGTAAGGATTTCTTATCGCCGCTGTTTCCTTCTCCAAAAAGTATTCAGGGCGATTCAATTTGTCAAACCACCCTTTCTGATTTTTAAGCGCGATTTTTACATCCATATAGTTTGGCGGAAGATTTTTATTGAAGGTATCATTAATTTCAAAAGAGGAGATACCGGCGTTTGGTCCGCCTTCTCTTTTTGTAATGTTCAGCATCTGAAGCATTTTTGGTTCGGGGCGAAGGACATAGTTATCCGTCCTTACTCTGTATCCGTGCATATCCATTGTTGTTTTTCCGAGCTGAACATCGGAGATTCTTTCAAGTAAATCCTGCTTGTCTTCCAGATTTGATCTGTCTTTAAGCTCTGCCAGATCATTTCTAAGCTCGCGCAGCTCTTTGACTTCTTTTTCAATATCAGCTCCGCCAAGTCCCGGGGTTCTCGCGCCTGCGCCCGGCGCCGCCCTGCCCGAAAAATCAAAACCTTCTCTGACTCTATTAATTTCCGAAGGATCCATCTGTCTTGGATTCTCGAGCAGACCGTCCCTGAAAGCCGCTTTCTCATTTTCTCTTACGAAAAACTCTTTTTCTTTTAGCAAATCAGAAATCGCAACAACTCCTTCAAGTACTTGAAGTTCTGTCAATTCATTAGTTGTGTCCAGCGCAAACTCTGTTCCTTTAACGGCGGCTATAATCTTCGGGGATTGAACATCAAAAGAACCGCCTTGGCCTAATTTTACGACTTTGGCCTTAATTCCTCCGAAAAAAAGCTTTAAAGAGGAGTTTTGTTTTTGCTCGGTGCATTGAATCTTATTAAGTTCCAATAGAGAATTCTCTTTGATTTTTACGGTTGTCCCCTCGGCAAAAAAGAGCTCGGCCTTGCCGGTCTTTGTCCTTATTTTATCGCCGGAGTTCAGTTCCTGGTTAAGGGATGCCGGTTTCCACTCAGCGCCGGCGAGGGCACACTCCACTTCACCCGAAAGTGCGGAGATTTTGAGCATTCCTTCAGCAAGAAGTGAGCCCATAAATATAAAAAGAAGGGAAAATATTCTGATTGTGTTCTTCATAGAGCCTCCGGATAAGAATTGTTTAATAAAAAAAATATATTGTTCTTAAAGAATTATAACACAATTTACGGGTTTTTCAAGACATAAGCAGGCGAAAAGCTGTACAAAAATAATGTAAAATATAAGACTGGCAATTTGCCTTAACACGGTACTTTGAGGGACGATGTCGGGTTATGCTTTTTAATCCTTGATTTTTATCCCCCCCTGTTAGATAATACTGACTAATGGATATTAAAAAACAGTTTTTTACTTTAATACTTGTAATTATCGGCGTTTTCCTCTTAGGGACTCTGGGTTATGAGCTTATCGAAGGCTGGAGCTTTCTTGATTCGGCTTATATGACAACGATAACTCTTGCTACTGTTGGTTACGGCGAGACCCATCCGCTCTCGGATGCAGGAAGAATGTTTACTATTATTCTTATAGTTGGGGGGCTAAGCGTTTTTTCTTACGGACTTTTAACGATAACTACAATGATAGCGGAAGGTGATCTTCAGAGATTGTTGCGGAGGGGTCGTATGGATAAAGAAATTGTAAAACTAAAAGGACACTACATTGTCTGCGGGGCAGGGGAGCTGGGAGAGCACATTATCGGCGAACTTTTGCAAACAAAAAGATCTTTTATAATTATTGACAAAGAAATCGAAAACATTAAGAGATTTGAAAATAAGGAGCTTCTATATATAATAGGGGATGCCGCAGATGACAAGACCCTCTTGGAAGCAGGTATTAATAAAGCAAAAGGTATCTTTTGCTGCCTTCCGCTGGATAAAGATAATCTATTTGTTGTGCTTACGGCAAGAGAACTAAACAAAGGCATCAGGATTGTTACCAAATGTGTCGAAGACCTGTCGGAACAAAAATTCAAACGCGCGGGCGCGGATAAGACAGTTTCTACAAACAGAATAGGGGGTCTTCGCATGGCTTCCGAAATGGTAAGACCAACCACGGCTTCTTTTTTAGATGTTATGCTGCGAGATAAAAAAGGCGTCCGCTTTGAAGAGCTTTCGGTAAAAGACAATTCTAAAATAGCTGGCAAAACAATTGACGAGTCCGGAATTCATGAGGAAAACGGCGCAAGTGTTATTGCGATTAAAAGCCAGGGGGTCGACTTTTTGTATAATCCGAGAGGCGCGACAGTGATAAAAAATAATGACGTGCTGGTGGTTTTAGGTACCGTTGAACAGATTAGGATAATGGCAGAACTAATGTAATGGTAACAAACGAAAATATAGACAAGGTAATTAAAATACTGAAAAATGAAATAATAAAGTACAAAGAACCCATTGTAGGAGTTATTGCAAGAACGACAAAAGATCCTTTTAGAGTTCTGGTTTCTACTATGATTTCGCTTCGCACAAAAGATGATATAACTACAGAGGCTTCAAAAAGGCTCTTTATACTGGCAGACAGCCCTGCGGAAATGATAAAATTGACCGATCGGGCAATCGAAAAAGCTATTTACCCCGCCGGGTTTTACAGGGTTAAGGCAAAAGCAATAAAGAAAACTTCAAAAATGCTCCTTGAAAGCTATGCCGGAAAAGTTCCAAACACCCTGGACGAGCTTCTTGGTTTAAGCGGAGTCGGAAGAAAGACGGCGAATTTGGTTCTGACACTTGGTTTTAATAAGTATGGCATCTGTGTTGATACGCATGTTCATAGAATAACTAACAGGTGGGGGTATGTGGAAACAAAGCACCCCGAAGAAACTGAATCTGTTTTACGGGGAAAACTTCCAAAAAAACACTGGAAAACTATAAACGATTTGCTGGTAACCTACGGGCAGAATCTCTGTCATCCGGTTTCACCCGTATGCAGTAAATGCAGGCTGTACGCATACTGCGGAAAATGCGGAGTAAGAGCAAGAAGATAGATTTAAAATTAACAATTACGGAGATACCCTATAGTTGTTCCGTGGCGATCTCTTTTTATTATCTGTGATATCATTTTTCTAAGGAGGAAAAAAGATGTTAAAGAAAGCTGTAATATTGTCGATAGCAGGTTGTATGCTCATCCTTACGACTGCCTGCTCAAAGAAGATGTCAAAGGATGAGCTGATTGAGCGCGGCAAGTATCTTGTGAATTGCTGCGGAGTTCTGGCGCATCATACCCCCATTGGTAAAGACGGGAAGCCCGATCTGACTAAATTCATGGCCGGAAGTGAAGTCGGCTATAAGGGAGTCTGGGGTATTTCTTATGCCAAAAACCTTACTCCGGATAATGAGACCGGAATAGGAATGATGAATGATGAAGAAGTTATTAACACCATAAAAGATGAAGGCTTAAACGGAAAGGCTCCGCTTTATTATGATTGGTATAGAGGCCTGACCGACGAAGACCTAAAAAGTCTGGTTGCCTATCTGCGCACGCTTACGCCAATTTCAAATAAAATCCCGGCGGATCTAAAGCCCGGAGATATAAAGACGCCGGTAAAGAAAGAAGAACCCAAGAAAGTAGAGGTAAAAAAAACTGCAACTTCAGGAAAGAAAGCGGTAACAACGGGAAAAAAGTCAAAAATAAAAAAGACCCCTGTGGAAAAGTAATACCGGAAAACCCCTCTTTGCATATTTAGGCAGGGAGGGGTTTTTTACTTGCGCCGGCGGTTAGGAGTAAAACACGCAAAAAGAAACAAAGAAAGGAGATCTTCTGGTCCGGCTCGGTGTTAAACCGGGCTAAGACGGAAGCAAACTATGAGCAAACTTAAAAAACTTCAGGCAAAACTTACAGAGATGAAAAGAGTTCTCGTTGCTTATTCCGGCGGCGCGGACAGCACCTTCCTGCTAAAAATTGCTTTGACTACACTTGGGCGGGGGAATGTTCTTGCAGTTATCGCAACCTCCGAGACCTACCCTGATTCCGAGGTTCGTTCTGCAATAAAGACTGCAAAACAAATGCAAGCCAACCTTATGATAATTAAAACAGAGGAACTTAAAGATCTCAGATTTTCAAAAAATCCGCTGAGACGATGTTATTACTGCAAGCTGGAATTATTCACCAAACTTAAAAAAATTGCAAAGGAAAAAGATTGCAAGGTTGTGCTTGACGGGGCAAATTATGATGACAGACTGGATTTCCGTCCGGGAACAAAAGCCGGAAAGGCGCTTGGCATAAAAAGTCCCTTAAAAGAAACCGGTTTTACTAAAATTGAAATAAGAAAGCTTTCTAAAAAACTGGGACTCACCACCTGGAATAAACCTTCCATGGCTTGTTTGGCTTCCAGAATTCCGTATGGAACCAAAATTGAAAATAGGATATTAAAGCAAATAAGCAGGGCTGAAGAATATCTTAAAAGTATTTATTTTGAGCAGGTGCGGGTGCGGCATCACGGCAAGCTTGCCAGAATAGAGGTTATGGAAAAGGATTTCAGGCTGCTTCTAAAGTCCGGCGCCGCAAAGAAAATTGCAGAAAAGCTTAAATCTATCGGCTATACTTATATTACATTTGACCTTGAAGGCTTTAGGAGCGGCAGTATGAACCTGCCGCATTTTAAACAAGGCAGGCGCTAAAACAATTCTGATTAACGTTTGCCGGCAGCAATATTATACTTGCGGAGAATAATTAAGAAAAGCGGGAGCGTGCGCCATGAAAGAAAAAGAAAAGGTATGCGGAAAACTGGGAAGCCAGCCGCAGATTGTGGATTCATTTCTTGAACATCCGAATTTCACGCGGTTTTCGGCAGACGAACTCAAGCTGTTTACCTCTCAATGCAAGACAAAAACGCTGTCTGCCGGGGATTTATTATTCTCGGAGGGCGATCTCGGTCTTTCAATGTTTATTGTCAAAAAGGGCGGCATTAAAATACTTAAGATGGGCTTTCTCGGGGAGACTGCGATTGCGCAGGTGAACGCAGGGGAGTTTGTGGGGGAGATGGCGGTTATAGACGGCAGTCCCAGGTCCGCAACCGCGAAAGCAATCGCGCATACAGAACTTCTTGAACTCTCGCAGGATGGTTTTATTACGCTTAAAAAAGAAACGCCGGGGGTTGCTATTAAACTGATGGACTTGTTACTCCGGCTTCTCAGTCTTCGTTTGAGAAGCACTACAGCCAGAATGTTAAAAAAGTAAAGGCGGTGAAAAATGCAGATAAATGATATCTTAAAAGCAATGGTTAATAAAAATGCATCAGATTTGCATATAAAAGCAGGCAGCCCGCCGACTTACAGGATAGACGGGGTATATGTAGATTCCGAATTCCCGGTTCTCACCGCTCAGGTAGTACGCGAACTGATTAATCAGATGACGGATGATGTCGCCAGGCAAAAGTTTGACGAGGAACGGGAACTGGATTTTGCCTATGCTGTTCCGGATTTGGCAAGATTTCGTGTAAATGTGTACCTGCAAACAGGCAATCTCGCCAGCGTAATAAGGGTTATTCCTCTTCGCGTTATGACTATTGAGGAACTTGGGCTGCCGCCGGTATTTAAAAAAATATCAGAAAAACCGAGAGGGTTGGTGCTTGTGGCCGGACCTACCGGATCGGGAAAGTCCACGACAATTGCCGCCATGATCGATCATATTAATGCAACAAAAAGATGCCATATTGTTACGATCGAAGATCCTGTTGAATTTTTACACAAGGATCAAAACGCAAAGGTTGATCAAAGAGAAGTCGGACGCGACACCCTTTCCTTTAACAATGCCTTAAAAAGAGTTCTGCGGCAGGATCCCAATGTAATCTTAATAGGCGAGATGCGGGATCTTGAGACAATTTCCACCGCGATAACTGCAGCTGAGACCGGACATTTGGTTTTTGCAACCCTTCATACCGGTTCGGTTGCCCAGACGATAGATAGGATGGTAGATGTTTTTCCTTCAGGTCAACAACAGCAAATCAGGAGCCAGCTTTCTCTTACGCTCGAAGCGGTAATCTGTCAGGTGCTTTTACCAAGGGCGGATAATAAAGGCAGGGCAGCTGCGCTTGAAATTATGCTGCCGACTTTTGCCATTAGAAGTATGATACGCGCAAACGATCTGGCGCAGATACCGTCGTCCATGCTGACCGGAAAATCCGAAGGCATGCAAACGATGGACAACGCGCTTAAAGAGCTTGTCAATTCCGGAGCTGTTACCTTTGAAGCAGCTCTGGCAAAAGCGCAGCACCCGGACAACTTTAAAAAACACTTGCTCTCAGATCTTGACAGAATATGATACAGGAAATAAGCGTAAACACAGCGCGTAGAAATGAATTTAAAGAAATCACCGGAGAGATTCAAAAAGCTGTCAGTAAGGGCCGCCTGGAAAATGGTCTTTGCGTCGTTTTTGTAAAGCACACCACCGCAGGTATTACCATTAATGAGAATGCTGATTCTTCGGTGCGCGCGGATATTCTCAAAAGGCTTACCGAGCTTGTTCCTTTAGATGCCGGGTATCAACACAGCGAGGAAAACTCAGATGCCCATATTAAAGCTTCTTTAATGGGTTTTTCCGTAAGCGTGCCGGTTGAAAAGGGGCGATTACTGCTCGGGACCTGGCAGGGAATATATTTTTGCGAGTTTGACGGCCCGAGAAAGAGGTCTCTACTGGTAAAACTAATACAGAGTCCATAAAGTTCTTAAACCGCAAAAGTCTTTAATGTCGCGAGATAAAATAATTTTTATTTGGAGGATTACTATGAAAATAAAAACAATCGGCGTACTCACCACCGGGGGCGATGCTTCAGGTATGAATGCGGCTATTCGCGCGGTAGTTCGAACCGCCATCTTTAGGGGCCTAAAGGTGTATGGAATAAAAAGAGGATTTCGAGGTTTAATCGACGGAGATTTGGAAGAAATGAAACCTACCTCGGTCAGCGGTATTATTAATCAGGGCGGTACTATATTAAAGACGATACGCTGTCCGGAATTCAGGGAAAAGAATAATCAAAAAAAAGCGGCGGAAAATATTAAATGCTACGGGATAGACGCTCTGGTTATTATAGGCGGTAACGGTTCGCTGGCCGGAGGAGCCGCCTTATATTATAAATGGAAAATACCCGTTGTTAATATACCTGCATCGATAGACAACGATCTGGCGTTTACCGATTACACGGTGGGATTTGATACTGCCGTAAATACGGCTCTTGAGGCTATTGATAAAATAAGAGATACTGCAACCTCTCACGACAGGGTTTTTGTTGTTGAGGTAATGGGAAGAGACAACGGGCTGATTGCGCTTGAAGTAGCGCTGGGAAGCGGCGCGGAGGCTGTCCTTATACCGGAAATTAAACCTGATTTGAATAAAGTGTGCGAACAGCTTGATAAGGGTCATATAAGAGGTAAGCACAGCAGTATTATAATAGTGGCAGAAGGAGTAATGTCCGGTTATGAAGCGGCAAAACAAATAAGAAAGAGAACTAAAAATCTGGAAGTAAGAGTGAGCGTGCTCGGCTATATGCAAAGAGGCGGTTCACCTACTGCTTTTTCCAGAGCCATTGCCGCAAGAATGGGACAGAGCGCCGTAGAATTATTGCTGAAAGGAAAATACGGCAAAATGGTAGGTGTCATCGGCAAAAAAGTTGTTGCTACCGAAATCAAAAAGGTGCTCAAGACTAAAAAAACAATAGACCTTGCTGATTATAAACTTGTTGGAGTTCTTTCTTCTTAAAAGTATTCTTTCTTCGAGGAAAAATGCCTTATCAAAAGATCGTTTTTAATATTACGGGCCTGCATTGCGCCTCCTGTGTCGGAAGAGTTGAAAAGAAACTCCATTCTTTGAAAGGCGTTAAAAGAGCGGATGTAAATCTTGCCTTGAATAATGCAGCCGTAGAGTTTGACCCCAAAAAGATATCTTTTCTGCAGTTAAAAAAAGCAGTAGAAGAAACCGGTTTTGGCGTGACGACTTCTCCCGAAGCTATGGAAAAAATAGAACAGGAGGAGTATAAAGACCTTCGCACCCGGTTTATGGTCGGAGTTGTGTTTTCCTTTCCGGTGTTTATTTTGTCGATGTTCGATTTTCTCCCTTTAGCTCTTTCTCTGGATAAGCATACTCTTAATATTATCCTGTTCTTTCTGACCCTGCCGGTGCTTCTTTGGTCCGGCAGAAAGTTTTTCTCCGGCGCACTTTCTGCTTTTAAACCTCCCATCAGTTATGCCGATATGAACACTCTTGTGGCGGTCGGGACACTCAGCGCTTTTATTTACAGCGGCAGCGCCTCTTTTTTTCCTGAGTTTTTTCTAAAATCAGGATTTGAGCCTGTTGTTTACTTTGATACGTCTGCAGTTATCATAACCCTGGTTTTAACCGGAAAAATGCTGGAGGCAAAATCAAAAAAACGCGCTCTGGAAAGTCTGAAAGGGCTTCTGGATTTGCAGCCTAAAAAGGCCTTACTATTAAAGGGGAATCAGGAGATAATAGTCAATACAGAATATGTAAAAGCCGGAGATGTACTGCTTGTTCGTCCCGGGGAGGGGATTCCGGTTGATGGTATTGTCTTATCCGGCGAGTCTTCCGTAGATGAATCAATGTTAAGCGGCGAGAGTTTGCCCGTTGATAAAAAGAAAGGAGCGGAACTTATCGGCGGGACGATAAATATAAACGGCTTTCTAAAAATGAAAGCCACAAAAATCGGAAAGGATACGGTTCTTTTTCAAATAGTCACACTGGTGGAAAATGCCGCAGGTTCTAAAGCCTCTATCCAAAATCTTGTAGACAAAGTAGCAAATGTTTTTGTCCCGATTGTTTTTGCTCTTGCTGCCCTTACTTTTATTGTGTGGTATTTTGCGGGAAATAAGCTGATGGCCGGGGTCAGTTTTATGTCAGTTCTTTTGGTGGCCTGCCCCTGCGCTCTCGGACTTGCCACACCTATCGGTATAATCGTAGGGGTGGGAGCTGCGGCTAAAAAAGGAATTCTTATCAAAAATGCCGACAGCCTGGAAAGATGCGAAAAAATAAATGTAGTAGTATTTGATAAAACTGCGACTCTTACGGAAGGCTTGCTTGAAGTTACGGATATTGAACCGGCAACAGGCCTTGGCAGAAAACAGCTGCTTTCTCTCTTTGCCGGTTTAGAAAAAAAGAGCGAACATCCGATTGCAAAAAGTATTATCAGAAAGGCGGCGGCGGAAAGGTTGATTTTTCCCGTAGCGCAGCATTTTTCGGCGCTCTCGGGCTTTGGTATAAAAGGCGAACTCGGGGGTAAAGGGTACCGTGCCGGCAAGCCTGATTTTTTGAAAAACACAAGAAATTATTCAAAAATAAAAATAGTTATCAAAAAATATGAAGAGCAGGGAAAGGTGGTTGTTTGCCTTGCGGATAAAAATAAGATTCTCGGAATTATTGCTCTTTCCGATTCTTTGAAGCAAAATGCCGGAGGTGTAATAAAAGAACTGAATAAGATAAATATCAGAACAGTTTTGGTCACAGGAGATAATAAGACGGCTGCAAAACAAATTGCGAAATCTGCAGGTATCAAAGAGTTTAAGTCCGGAGTGCTTCCCGCCGGTAAATTAAAGTATATTAAGATGTTGCAAAAAAAAGGTGATAAGGTTGCAATGGTGGGCGACGGTATAAACGATGCGCCGGCTTTGACCCGGGCGGATATAGGGGTTTCCTTAAGTACGGGTACCGATATTGCAATGGAAGCATCAGACGCCGTTCTTGTTAACGGGGACTTGTTAAAATTCCTGGATCTTATACGGCTGTCAAAACGGACAATGAGTATAATCCGCCAAAATCTCTTCTGGGCTTTTATCTACAATATAATAGGGATTCCTGTTGCAGCAGGAGTTTTATATCAGTTTACCGGACACACTTTGAGCCCTATGCTGGCTTCATTATTTATGGCTATGAGTTCAGTATCTGTCGTAACAAACTCCTTAAGAATAAGGTTGAAATAATTAAAACACCTGCATTTTACAAGCAATGCTTTCCTCTTGATTCGCATTTCTGTTCCCTGTTGAAATTATTATCTAATGAGGTATAATGATAACAGTAAAATAATACAGGAAGGAAGGGAATGAAAAAACTTGCGGTTCTTTTGCTGATGTCTGCAGTGTTCTTGTCTGTCAGTGCTTTTGGGGAAGACGCAAAGGAAGTTATGAAAAAAGTAAGGGAAAAAGATCAGAATACAAGCAAGGTGTTTAAGAGTTTCAAAATGGTTTACGAAAAGAAATCTCCCCGGGGTTTTAACGGTAAATTTGAGACGCTAATAAAAGGCGATAAAAAAAGGTCAAATTCTAATTCCGGAACACTGACCTCTGATATTGTGTTTGACGGCAAGAATTACTGGAGTATTTTTCCTATGACCGGGACTACACAACAGAACAGTAAATATTATGATGATAATGATAAAGGTATTTTTGGCTGGTCTAAAAAGTTTAATGATAATGTAAAATTAACCGGCGAAGAAGAAGTACTCGAGAGAAAGTGCTGGGTAATAGAAGGTGACGGCGGCGAAGAGTATCTGAAAAAGATCTGGGTGGACAAGAAAACACTGAGTCTTCTAAAAGCGTCCGGCGGGAATATGAAACTTGTAAATTCCGGGTTTAAAATTATAAAAGATGATTATGAAGTTCCTATGAAAACTGATATTTTAAGAGGTGATAAAATAGACATGGCTATAATTGTTACAGTTCTGGAAACAGACAAGGAAATAGATGATTCCGTTTTTAAAGTAGATGAAAAACCTAATGATAGTCCGTTCGGCGGTATGTTCAAGTTCGGTAAATAGCGGAATGCCGTCGGCTAAATAGAAAGGAGAACAAATGAATAACAAAGTAAGGGTTGGTTTTCTTGGGGCGGGTAATCTAAATTCTATACAGCATTTCCCGAACATAGCTGCAAGTCCGAATGCAGAGTTTTACGGGGTATGTGATTTAAACCGGGAGCAGATGGAAAAGAAAGCAGGACATTACAAGCCTAAACTGATGACGGAAGATTTTGAAGAACTTATAAATAATAAAAATATAGATATTATCTGGATTGCGACAAGGCCCCATCTGCAGACGGATCTTGCCCGCCGCGCTCTTAAAGCGGGGAAAAATGTTTTTGTGGAGAAGCCTATGGCGGATGCTGCTGAAACGTGTCTTGAGCTCGGACGGCTTGCAAAAAAGAAAGGTTTAAAGCTTTTTACGGGGTTTAACCGCCGATATGCGCCTGCATATGTGGACGTTACCTCCATACTGCAAAAGATGAAAACTCCTCCGATGATGACGTACCGGCTGGCGGATGATTCAAACGGAAGAGGGTCGGATATATTTGTTTCTTCGCAGCTGCTCGATGAAGCCTGTCATGCTTTTGATATATTAAATTTCTTTGCCGGAGCAGATCCTGTCGAGGTTATAACGTTCAATGTTTCTCAAAACAACGATCTCGTGTCGATACGATACGCTAACGGGGCGGTTGCTTCTCTTACTTCTGCTATCAAATCCAGTATGGCGTGGCCTAAAGAAAGGCTGGAGATTATTATGGATAACAGCGCATTATCGGTAGAGGATTTTGTCGAACTTCAGACAGCGAATGTTCCGGGCTGGGGCTCTATGACCAAGCGTTATGAAGGTTTTGAATACCCTGGATGGCTTTCCGGGTATAAAGAGAAAATGCAGTGGGAAGGGCTTTCTGCCGTTTTTGCGTTTAGGAGACGTTGGCAGGAATATAACATTGCCGACGGAATGCCGAAACTTGATCATAAACCCGAGACAGATAAGATTCGCGGCAAACTGGTAGAGGCGCACAAACCTTTTATGCCGCCGGTTAATTATATGGTGAACAAAGGCTGGTGTAATGCAGACCATTCAATTCTTCGTCATCTTAGAGCCGGTGAGCCTACCAATGCGGCAGGCGCTGTCGAGTCTGCAAGGTCTATTGCCGTAGCAGAAGCGGCGATGAAGTCCTCAAAGTCCGGCAGACTTGTAAAACTGGATCCTAAATCCTGGAAAATTTAAACAATAATATTTAGCGACCCTTTTTTATCAGTAGATTACTTCTTGCCGTCTGTTTTTACGATAAGAGCATCTCTTCTGTCGCTGAATAAAACATTTGCTAAATAACAGTCAAACGAGTTTTGCGGCAAACTTAAAAGCTTCTTCTTTTGTCTTTATTCTCCCGGTGGCCCGGGCTTCTTTTACCTTTTCCAGTATCTTGCCGATAAGAGGGGAAGGCGGGAGTTTAAACTTTTTCATAATTTCGTGACCGTTTAAAAGAGGTGTTTCTTTTTTTTCGTTTGTAGTTTTGTAATAGGCTTTAAACAGGTTTTCTATAACTTTTTTATGTGTCGAAAGCGTCATTTTGTCTACCTTGATGCCTCTTGCCGAAAGCCGGTCAGCCCAGGAAAGAAGCAACACCTCTACCGCCAGTTCTCCCGTATCCCTCAGGAATTTGTAAACAGCTTTTTTGGATATCTTTTTTAACCCTGCCAGATATCCGGTGCGGAGATGGCATTTTATTACGGTCACGCCGCTGTTTATCTCTTCGTTTGAAAGTTTCAGCTGCCGTCCGATTTTTTTGAAGTTTTCGGCGCCGACAAGCTCGTGATTGTAAAAGTGCGTGCCTTTTTTATCTTTTGATTTTGTCTTGGGCTTTCCACTGTCATGGAGTAAGGCGATAAGTTTTAAAAAACTCTTTCTATCCGTCTGCCCGGTTCTCCCCGTGGTTTTTTCACGTATCAGGCGTTTTATCTCTTCAGAAAGTGAAAAGTCTAAAGTTTTGTATATCTCTTCAAGCCGCCGCAAACTCTCTATGGAATGACCGAAAACATCCAGATGGTGAAAACCCGGCTGGGATACGCCTTTCATATCTTTTATTATGGGAAAAATCTTATCAAGAAGTTTGAGCTTATCCAAAAGAACTAAATACTCAACAGAAGCAACCGTCTCGAATATCTTAAAAACCTCATCCCTGATCCGCTCTTTTGCCGGTTTTGAAATCAAAGCCGACATAGTTTTTATATGTGCCGCTGTATTGGGGTGAAGTTTAAAATTTAAAGCAGCGGAAAAGCGTACAGCTCTGAGGAGCCTGAGAGGATCAGCTTTAAAAACATTTTTGCCTGCTGTTTCTCTGATTACGCCGTTTTTAATATCTATTAAGCCGCCGCACACATCAATAATCTTGTTTCCGGATACTTCTTTAGCCAGCGCATTTACAGTAAAATCCCGTTTGACCAGGTCGTCTTCTATTTTTCTGCCCCGGCCTTTGGAAAAATCACAGATACTCCCGCCCTTGCACACCACACGGTAAATCTTGAAAGCTTCAGAAAGTTCCACAAAACTCCCGCCTACTTTCTTTGCAAACTGCTTTGCGGTATTTTTTGCGTCTCCGTAAACAACAAAATCCACATCGGAAATATTATCTTTATTTAGCAGGGTATCACGGAGGTAGCCGCCTACTATATATATCTTTATTTTATTCCGCTTTGCTATATTTTCTACTGCGCATATTAGCGTTTCTGTATTCACTTGGCTCCTTTTAATTTGGCCTTAATATTTCGCGTAACACCGGCTAAAGCGTCTATTTCTATATCTGAAAGATTGCTTATGTCTTTTATCTGTGAGAGTATCAGTTTTTTTGTTCTTTCCCCGATGCCTTTTATGGAGTCCAGTTTTGAAGCTGCTGTGGTTTTGTCCCGGAGGCTTTTGTGATAACTTACGGCGAATCTGTGCGCTTCGTCTCTGACGTGTTGGAGAAGGTGCAGCGCAGCCGAGTCCTTTTTAAGTCTGAGAGGAGCTGAAGTGAGGTCAAAATAAACCTCTTCTTCCCGTTTAGCTAGGGAGATGAGAGGTACTTCTATTTTCAGGGCGTTAAGTACTTCCTTTGCCGCGTTCAGCTGGCCTCTGCCGCCGTCCACAAGTATGAGGTCCGGCAGTTTCTTCTCTTCAAGAGCCCTTTTATATTTTCTTCCCACGACTTCTTTCATCATTCCTGTATCATCCGGACCAAGAACTGTTTTGATTTTGAACTTACGGTAGCCGTTCTTATCCGGCTCGCCGTTAAAGAACCGGACTACCGAGCCTACGGCATTCGTTCCGGATATATTTGAAATATCAACACCCTCTATCGTCAAAGGCACGGTCTTTAAAGAAAGTAGGCTCTGCAGGTCTGTAAGTGCTTTTTCTATTTGCGTGTCTCTGGAATCCTCTCTGGCGTCAAGGGACATCTCTACTTTTCCCGCATTTTGCGCGGCAATAAGCTGTGCGAGTTCTTTCTGGTCTCTCAAAAGCGCCGCCGCCTCATAGTCCAGATTTTCGGAAGCTTTCTTCATTTTTGTGTCGAGCTTGTTTTCGAGTTCCGCCTGCTTTCCGTTTAAAAAAGCTATCACCTGTTTTACCTGCCGGGCGTACTCTTCTTTGGATATTTTACCGAGACAGGGCGCAGTACAAAAATTTATCTCTTCTTTTAAACACGCTCTCTGTTGCTTTTTGTCTGCAGGCAGGGGAAGGTTGAGCTTGCAGCTTCTTAGTTTGTAGCTTTTCTGAATCACTTTTATAATATTGCCGACAGAGCCAAAAACATACGGTCCAAAATATTTTGCGTTATCAGGCAGAACACGCCTTGTCAGCGTTATTCTGGGAAAATCTTCGTTGACAGAGAGTTTTATATACGGATATGTTTTGTCGTCCTTAAAGAGTACATTATATTTTGGATGATATTTTTTAATTAATTTGCTCTCGAGTATCAGAGCTTCCATTTCTGTTTTTGTGGTAATTATCTCAATATCAAATATTTTTGGTACGAGCGCCGCTACTTTTCTGTCGTAACGGCTTTTCTCCAAAAAGTAGGATTTTACGCGCTCTTTAAGGTTGGCTGATTTTCCTACGTAAATAATCCTGTTTTCGGTGTCTTTCATAAGGTAAACACCGCTTTTTTCAGGGATATTTTTGATTTTCTCTGTTAGGCTCATCAGGAGCCATTTTACCGACATTAAATCTAAAAATCAAGATACAAAAGTCTCAAAAAGAAAAACCTGGTCCGGTATTGGAAATAAAAACAGCCGTATTATATGCAAAACAATGAATACTTAATAACTTGAATCAGATAGAATAGTGGAGTAAAGTATATAATAGTATTTACCGGCGCACGCTTGCTACAGATGGTTTTAGGCAGCGCTGATTTCAGAAGGCAACATACTTGAATTTTAAGAACAAGGCAGGTTTAATGCTGCAAAAAACAAGTAATAAGACGTTGTTTTCCATGGCGATTCTCGCCTTGATGTTATTGGATATGGCTTTTGCCGGGACCGGAACGGATAGCATGCAATTCCTAAATATAAAACCTTCCGCCCGCGCGGCCTCGCTCGGAGATGGTTTTGTAAGTATCGCAAATGATGTAAATGCTGTATTTTACAATCCCGCAGGTTTGGTTCAGTCGGACAATATGGAGCTTTCTTTCATGCATATGGTCTATCTTGCAGATTCAAGTTATGAGTTTGGCGCGGTAGTGTTTCCCCTCGGAGAAAAAATAAGGCTTGGCGGCTATCTTGTATATTTAAACTACGGAAACATTCCAAGAACAACGGAAAATTTAGCAGGCGACTATTTGGGGAGCGCGGCAAGTTTTGTCCCGTATGATTTAGCAGGGGCAATTTCAATAGGGTACAAATTAGACAGCAGCATTAATCTGGGAGTTAATATTAAGATAGCCGTAAGCGACATAGACGGTAACAGTCTAAGCGCCTTTATGGGTGATGCGGGAGTCCTTGTAAATCTTTCGGAAGAGATAAATGCCGGCGTGGTTCTATATAATTTGGGAGCGGGCTCTCCCCTTACCGGAAGAGCCGGTGCCTCTACAAAATTGGCATTGGCTGAAAAAGATTATTTGACAATCGGAGCAGGGGTTAATTATTCAAAAGAAAACGGTGCTTTAACCGGCAGTATAGGCGCGGAGTATTTTGACAGGAGTATGTTCTGTTTAAGGGTGGGCTACGGAACAGCTGAAGCCGACGGTATAAATATCGGAGTTGGAACCCGGCAGGACTTTGGGGATATGACGGGGATGCTGGATTATAATATTACTATGCTCGGAGATCTGGGCAGCACGCACAGGATTTCTCTTGGCATAAAATTTGGCGGAGAAAACTCCGGCAGAAACAAAAACAAAAGCAATAACACAAAGGGGAAAATAGCTCCAGTTAAAAGGCTTGGGCAATGAAAAAAAATCCTCTTGCCGCAAGTACAAGAAGAAGTTTCGGTATTTAAGTTGTAGTAAGATACAAGAATAGTAAGTAAGGATTAAAAAAAGATGCCTGATTTTTAGAAGAAAATTAAAGGAGAAGACAAAATGCAAAAAATTGTAAAGGGTATTTCAAGTAGTTTGATTTTTGCGCTTGGCCTGGTTTTTTATTGCGCTGCTCTTCAGGCCGCAGCCTCAACCTCCTATTTTGTAAAAACCTCCGGTAATAATTCCAATAATGGCAGTGAAAAATCTCCGTTTCTCACTATAAATAGAGGGTTAGACGCCGCCAACCCCGGAGATAGCGTTATTGTGGGGAAAGGAACGTATGCAGAGGTTGTGTCTACGAAAAAAGCGGGTACTGCTAATGCAAAAATTATTCTTAGAGCCGTCACAGGGGAAGAGGTCAAGGTTGGAACAAAAGGGAAAGTATTGAATATTGAACACGACTATAACGAAGTGGACGGTATAATTTTTGACGGACTTTGGGGAGACAAGGGAATGGTGGCTATCAAGGGAAATTATGCTTCCCTCAAAAACTGTACCGTAAAAAATAACAAAAGGGACGGTATAAATGTTTTAGGCGTGACGGGGGTTGTCATAGACAACTGCAAAATCTACAATCTTCTAAGGTATGACGGCAAGGAGCGGGTCGATGCGCACGGAATTACAGGAAGAAACCCTAAGAACCTGCTTATCAAAAGGTGTGATATCTCCCAGTTCTCCGGTGACGGGGTACAGTTTGATCCCTCCCGTTCGACTCCGGGTTGGAACAATATTATTATAGAAGATTGTACCTTCTGGCTGGCGCCTGTATCCAAGGCTCTTTCAACTGAGTCGGGATTTCCCGAGGGAGAAGCTCCGGGAGAGAATGCTGTGGATACAAAGACTCCGGGGATAAAGGGCGCTTTCTCGGAAACGAGATGCAACCTTAGTATCAAGAACTGCGTAGTTTACGGCTTTAAAAACGGCTTAATAGATAATATGGCAGCCTATAATATAAAAGAAAATGTGGATTGTGTTATTGAAGGAGGTCGGATGTATGCTAATCAAATAGCCTGCAGACTTCGGTACCCTGCTAATGTAACAGTAAAGAATTGTACTGCTTCCGGAAATGAAGTTGCCATAAGGGTGGAAGGCGGCGCGAAAGTACTTGTTGAAAAAGTCAATTTTGGAGAAGATAACGAAGTTGCGATAGTTGAAAAAGGGGAAGGAAGGGGGAACGGGAACCTTGAGATAAAGAATTGCACCCTTCCTGAAAAAGCCAAAGAAAAAAAACGCAAGAAAGTTAAAGAGTAGAAGAGAGGCGAAAGAAAACCACAATAAACACGGGGCAAGTATATTGAGCTCCGCTATTCCAGTTCCTTTCCTTCTTGCTCAAAGAGTGTTTTTACACAGCCAAAGCTTCTAACGGAAGGAAAGTAACCGGGAAAACAGCCGTTATAAAGTGATTTAAATTGCACTCCATACTAAACCCTCCGGTCTGCCTCTAATTAGTTTAATAAACATTAAAAATATGTTAATATATATCTATGTTTATAGATAAAGTTAAAATATACGTTGAAGCGGGGGAAGGTGGCCGGGGGTGTATTAGTTTCCGGCGCGAGAAATACATTCCTAAAGGCGGGCCTGACGGCGGAAACGGCGGCAAGGGCGGGGATATTATCATTGTGGGAAATGCAAGTATGACCACATTGATTGACTTCAAATATAAGCCATACTATAAATCCATTCACGGAGAACACGGTCTTGGCAGTAATATGTACGGGAAAAATGCGAAGGACGTGATAATCAAAGTACCGCTTGGAACAGTGGTCAGAGATTTTGAGACGGAAGAACTTCTCGGAGATATTTTAAAAGACGGGCAGAAACTTCTTGTCGCGAAGGGCGGAAAAGGCGGAAGAGGGAATGCATCTTATAAAACCTCAACTTATCAGACTCCTCGAATTGCGGAAAATGGCGAACGGGGCGAATCCCGCGAACTTTTAATGGAACTTAAGACCATTGCGGATGTGGGGGTTATAGGTTATCCGAATGCAGGGAAATCCACTTTGCTTTCCAAGGTTTCTAATGCCAATCCAAAGATTGCCAATTATCCTTTTACGACGCTGTCGCCAAATCTTGGTGTTGTAAAAATTGACGAGTATACCAGTTTTGTCTGGGCGGACCTTCCCGGCCTGATAGAAGGAGCCTCTGAAGGTGTCGGGCTCGGAGATGAATTTTTAAGACATATTGAGCGTACAAAAATCCTGGTGCATATGATAGATGTTTCAGCTTACGGAAGAGATCCAAAAAAGGATTATGAAAGTATAGTTAAAGAACTTGGGGCGTACAGCAAGGAACTCCTAAAGAAGCCCCAGGTGATAGTCGCCAATAAAATGGATATGCCCGGCGCCGAAGAAAAATTAAAAAAGCTTAAAAAGTATCTGACCTCAAAACGAAAAGGTAAAGTGTATTCAATTTCTGCAATGAAAGGAGAAGGGCTGAAAGAACTGATTTTTGCGGTTTATGATAAAGTTAAAAAGCTGCGAGATAAGGAAATTTAAATGCAAAAGTGTTGCTCCCCGGCAATACTTGTTATTTTGTTTTTCCACCCCCGCTTTTCTGCCGGACAAAAAGGCGACGAATAAATGAATAAAACAATTAAAAAATGCATTATAACAGCGCTTTTGGTTCCCGCCGTCTTCTGCGGAGATAATTATGACGCTGACCGCACAAAAACAAAAGGATCTACTTCCCTGGAAGCGGAAAAAATTCCCGGCTTTAAGTATCTGCGCAACAGGTATAACTACGGCTTGGAGGGAAAGTACCGGGCCGGTTGTTATAATCCGTTTGAAAAACTCCCGAATATCAGAGAGGAAAAAGAATTCTACGTCCTGGAGCTGTATCCGGACGGCAGGGATTTTGATATCCTGGGTTACGTGGTAGAGCTCGTTGATGTAAACAAGAAGGTATTTGATTTCAGGTTCTTCTCCGGAAAGCCCGGTTTTCTGGCCGTAAAAAAAGAGCAGGCAGCGCATAAACTTATTCTCTATTCCGTAAGACTGAGCGGTAATTATTTTGAGAGAGGTGTTTATATTTCTCAGAGTTATTGGGAGCATGTGGTTATCAAGACAGCACTTATAAAAAGCACCGGTAAGTTTAAGGAATATTCCAAAGAAGAGCTTGAGAGCTCTTATGCCGCCAGTCGGGTCTCAACAGTCAGGTCCAATGAGCTTGTTCAAAACAAGCAAAAGTATATATGGAAACTTGTTGCCTTAAGATGGGGCGGAACGGATTTGCAATTTATTAAATATGATGTTCACGAATCCGGTATATTTTCGGATGACGCGCTTCCTTTAACGGCTTTGAAAAAACGGTACGACTTTTATTCTTCGGGCTGGGCTTCTCATTGGACGAAAGATGCTACCATTTACGGAATCCTCTGCGAAGTTCCGGAAGAGGGGTTTAGAAAACTTTTTAAAGACAGAAACCATCTTAACTCTGCGAAAATTCCCGAAGAAAAAAAGGAAATACACGATATTAAATTTGATCATTATTTTCAGGTGATCTTCTAGGTCCGGTGAAAGATAGATACCTTTTTCGGGCTGATGACAGATCCGCCGATTGTGCTGATGGATTTATTGAGGAAACGGATAGAGAGGGCGTCGGTTTTGCAATAAAACAGCAAATTAACGAGTGTTTAAGGATATCATTATGAGAATAATTATAACGTTTTTGTATCTGGTTGTGCTTAAGGCAAAGGCGTTTTTATACAAAAAAGCTGTTCTTCGTAAGAACACTTTGCTTTGCAGGGTTATTAGTGTCGGGAATCTTACAGCCGGCGGTACCGGAAAAACGCCGGTGGTTGCTTACATTGCAAAACTTCTGGCAGGGAAAAAACGGACGGCTATCCTTACCCGGGGGTATAAAAGAAAGAATAAAGCCGAGGTTCTTGACGTTAAAGAGGGAGCCGATCCTGTAGAATGCGGAGACGAAGCGGTTTTGCTTGCGGATAGTACCGGAGTTCCTGTAATTGCGGCGGTAAACAGATTAAAAGGCGGGGAATATGCAATTCTAAAGTATAATTCAGAAGTTTGCATTCTGGATGACGGGTTTCAGCGGAGGTTCTCTCTCTCTCGTGACCTGGAGATAGTTGTAGTAGATGCCTCCAATCCTTTCGGTAACGGAAAACTGCTTCCTGCCGGTATCCTGAGGGAAAAAACAGAGTCCCTTTCCGCCGCAGAGGTCATAATACTGACTAAAACAGACGAAGCTGTAAATATTGAAGAACTTAGAGAAACTGTGAAAAAACTAAGCAGCCGTGCGCTGCTTTTGGAAAGTATTTATGAGCCCGTGGAGCTGTATAATGTTTTCGACAAAAACGATAAACTCGCGCTATCTTTTGTTCAGGGTAAAAAAATAACGGCTCTTTCCGGCGTGGGTAACCCGAAATATTTTAAAAAACTGCTTTCAGATTTTAAGCCGTCGGAGATTCACGAGCTTCCGTATCCGGATCATTATGCCTACGGAGAGCCGGATCTTGCAGATATTAATGAGCGCGCCGCAGAAAGTGAAATAATCATTACCACGGAGAAAGACGGAGTGAAGCTCGCACGGTTTTCCAAAGAGAAAATTAACAAAAAGCTTTTTGCGCTCAGAGTCACTCTGAAGATATTAAACGGAGAAGAAGAGTTTAAAAGGAGAGTCGACGCTGTATGAAAAAACTCTCACACATACTGGAGTATGTTTTTTTGGTCACTACGGGTTTTATCTTGAGACGCCTCCCTTACCGGAGTGCCTCCGCCGTAGGTTCTTTTTTTGGCAAGATATTACATTTCTTTGATAAAAAACACAGAAAAATTGCTTTTGATAATCTGAGACCCTCTTTTCCGGGAAAAACAGAAGCAGAGTTAAACGATATAATAAAAAAACTGTACGATAATATGGGGCGCAGTTTCACCGAGTTCCTGTACCTGCCCAAACTTCCTTTGGAAAAATTAAAAACGTTGATAAAAGTGAAAGGCGAAGAGCACCTTAAGGCTGCAATAAAAAAAGGAAAAGGCGTAATCGTAATAGTCTCTCATTTTGGTAACTGGGAGCTTATGGGTGCAAGATACACGGAGTACGGTACAAGTACGGTGATAGCTTTTCCGCAAAGTAATGTTCTAACCGATAAAGTTATTACAAAATACAGAACAAATGCAGGTATGCAAATTATATTTACGGGAAATGCCGTAAAGGATATATTTAGAGCTCTCCGGAACAAGGAGATGGTTGGCTTTTTGGCGGACCAGGATGCCCATGGGGAAGGTGTTTTTATAGATTTCTTCGGGAGACCTGCCTCCACAAACAGAGGCCCTGCTGTAATAGCGCTTAAGACAAAGGCTGCTATGATAATGTCTTTTATAGTGAGAGAGAAAGACAATACGTTTACGCTTCATATAGAACCTGAATTACCTCTTGTAGATACGGGTGATTTTGAAGCTGATGTCAGAAAAAACACCGAAAACTGGTCGGCTGTGCTGGAAAGATACGTGAGAGAGTATCCTGCGCAGTGGTTTTGGGTGCATAGGCGATGGAAAACGAAGCAGGAGAAGGAAGAGAAGCAAGAGCAGGAAGTAAAGTGAGTAAAGGGAGCAAAGGAAAAATATGATGGGTCTAAAACGTATTCTTATTATAAGATTTAGCTCGCTCGGCGATGTGATACTTGCTACTTCGGTGCTTCCGGCGGTTAAGAAGAGATTTCCGGAGAGCGCTATTACGTTTTTGACGAAAAAAGAGTATGCGGAGGTGCTCGAAGGAAATCCGTATATTAATAAAGTCATAGGTTTTGAAAAAGAAGAGCTTAAGATAGATAACCTTATTAAATTTGCGGAGGGGCTCAGGAAGGAGTACGATGTTGTAATTGACCTACATGCAAATTTAAGAAGTTTTATTATTTCACTTTACTCCGATGTGAAAACTCTCCGCTATAAAAAAGGAGCGCTCCGGAGGCGTCTTATGGTCAGCCACGCGCGGACAAGAGGCGTGCTTCCGTTTCTGCCGGAAATTTACAAAAAACAGGATAATGTTATAGCTAAATATTTCAAGGCGCTCAAAACTTTAGAGATAAAATATAACGGCGAACTACCGGAGATCTTTTTAAAGGATGTGAAAAAATCCCCGGTTAAAACAATCGGTATTCACGCCGGCGGAAAACAAAATACAAAAAGGTGGCTGCCGGAGAGGTTTTCCGAGGTTGCAGAGTATTATGCGGGAAAAGGAGTAAAGGTTATACTGTTTGGAGATGAAAAAGATAAACCGGTAAACGCACAGATAATCGCTAAGATAAAAAGCAAACATAATGTAACTGATCTGTCGGGAAAGACGCCTCTAAAAGATAT
>JAPLKO010000024.1 GCA_026388015.1 Candidatus Firestoneibacteriota bacterium
CCGGAATAAAACCGAAGATCTTCTTTGCTTCAAAAGGTTTTTTTGCAATATCAAAACCGCCGATAGTTATATTGCCGCAATTTACCTTGAGAAGACCTGTCATCATCTTAATAGTCGTGGTTTTACCTGCACCGTTTGGTCCGAGAAAACCAAAAATCTCCCCTTTTTTTATCTCGAGGCTAAGATTATCTACGGCGGTAAAACTTCCGTATTGTTTTGTAACGTTTTCTAATTTTATCATTTGGACTCCTGTAAAGTCTTATGAACCCGCCCCGTTATAATGTTTCATCCCATAATTAAAAAATATTACGGAGAAAATCATTACGCCAGCGCAGACCAGGATAGGTAGATAGAACCAGACAGAAGAAAAACCGTCTTTGCCGAGAAGGACAGAGGCTGGCACATAGACACTGAAAGCTATCGGTATCGCAGCATAGAATATTGATCTTATCGCAGGGTTAAATATCTTCAAAGGATATTTTGAATATTCTATGACTTTATGTATTGAGTCCATAAAAAAACTGAATCTGACAAACCAGAAAGAAAACACTCCCTGAGCAAGAAACAAAGATATCATTATAATATTAGAACAAAGAACAAGAATAATCATCTTTGAAAAGAGCAGCAGGGTCCATTTTAGCTCCAATTTTTCTGCAGAAATTAAAATAAGCGCAGCTCCCATTATTAAACTTCCCAAACCGTTTATGTTTGTCTTTCTGGTGCTCATTATTAGTAGCGGGTGTCTTGGCTTGGTAAGCAATTGATCCATCTCTCCCTTAATCACCAGCATACCGGTTTCTCCAAGCCCGGAAAACAGGGTGCGGTAAAAAGCAGTAGATAAGGTCTGAATGCCGATAAGAAATACCATTTCATACAAACTCCATCCGCCTATGGTTTTAGTTCTGGTAAAGATAACCCAGATAAAAATAAGTCCCGCAACCTGATGCACCGCAAAAAGAATTATGTCTATCCAAACATCAGCCACAAAAGCTAAAGAAGACTTAAGATTCATTCCCAGAAGTTCAAGATAACACTGCACACTGTCTTTCATTTTCAAATAGAGTTCCTTCATTCAGCCGCCCTGTATCATTATTTTTTTTGAGGTGTACTTCCAGAGAATATTTCCAAAAGTAAACAAAATTACCAGCCACCCAAATTGTTCTACGATCAAAGCATACTGCAGAGGTATTCCGCAGCTTGCTATGAATTTTGCATAAGGACTGACCACAAGCTTACATTTCAAGAATATATTTATTGGTGTTGCATATATGCAATGAAAGGGGAGAGAAAAAAGGAAAAATCTTAAGCTTTCAGGCATAAATGGAAAAGGTATAACGGCTCCCGATGTGTAGGATAAAAAAAGCATAAACATATTTCTGATTGCAGAATACGTCTGTATGAATATTACGGCCTGGGCAATGGAATATTCGATATAAAAATAAACCAGAAAAGCCAGAAATACCGAGCAGATAAACGGGAGATAAAACGAGGCCCCCGGAAGCACTATGCCACACCAAAAAGCAGAATCGGAAAAGATTCAATAATAATATCTGAGACAGTCTTTCCCGCAGCTTGAGCCATACAAAGAGTTTGAAAAGAAACAGGACGGATAAGCTCCTTTCCTATGTCTCCTGTAAGAATAGCCTCCCCTACAAATTTCATAGGCCCGTTTTTTACCGAAGCATCCACAAATACGCTGATTGTCAGGTGTGTAAGCGTCGCAGCGAGAGTCATTCCCGCAATTTCCTGTCTCCCGTTATAAATAGCGTTCCACAAATAGTACCAGACCATATAACTTAGTATCATAAAAAACAATTTACCCCAGACTTCTATAGCGTAAGAAATACTCTCTTTGAAGGAGATACGCGCAAGGGCGAAAAAACTAAAAAAACTTCGAAGCATCATTTACCAAAACCTTTTTTATAGATCTTCGCTATTACCTCATCAATAGGCAGCTCTTTTACGGAAAAATCAAGAATATTGCAGGTTCCTTTTAAACTTTCTAAAATATTCATACAGCTTACTTTCCTGCTGTCAAATTTGAAAACAAGTATATTCCCTTCTTTACTAATTCTTTCCGCCTGCAATACGTTTAATTCGCCGGGATCAGTTTCAAAATCAATCTCGAGATATCTTTCCGGAGCAAACCTGTCCCTGAGCGGGTCCAGCGGTCCATAATACGCCAGCAGACCTTTATCTATGACCATTACTCTTTCACAAAGCCGCTCTACATCCAGCATATCGTGACTGGTCAACAGCACGCTGACCCCCTGCTCTTCATTTATCTTCTTTATATACTTTCTTACAAGTTGTTTAGAAACGACATCAAGGCCGATGGTAGGTTCATCGAGAAACAGAAGCTCAGGTTTATGGATAAGCGCGCTTGCCAACTCGCAGCGCATCCGTTGTCCCAGGGAGAGTTGCCTTACAGGTTTATTTATAAAATCCTTAATATCCAAAAGTTCAGCCAGATAATCTATCTGCTTACGTCCTTCTTTTCTATCCACTCCGTAGATAGGAAGATACGCTTTAAATGTTTCAATAGCCGGCAGATTCCACCATAGATTACTTCTTTGTCCAAACACTACTCCGTATTTTTTGGCTATTTTTATTCTATTCTTAAACGGCTTTAAGCCAAAAGTTTTTATGGAGCCGCTCGTTGGAAGAATAATACCTGCAGCCATCTTGACTATAGTACTTTTACCGGCTCCATTCGGTCCTATAAGCCCGACTATCTCGCCTTTTTCAATTGTAAAGTTAAAGTCTTTTACAGCGTCATGAGTTTTCTTTTTCGAAAAACCAAACAACCCCTTAAGAGCGCCATAAAACCCTTCGGATACCTCCCGTGTGGTAAAGGATTTATTAAGTCCGACTGCCTCCACCAAATTCATTTTATTTCCCCCTTCCGCATAACTGTTTTTCTTGCGGTTTGATGCTCTGCCCAGGTCTCTGAAAATATATGAGAACGACTGCCATCCGTATTTAATACGAAAAATAGTTTTTTTGTTTTCTGCGGTGCTAGAGCAGCCTTAATTGATCTTAATCCGGGATTACAGATAGGTCCAGGCGGCAGTCCGTAATGCAAATAAGTGTTATAGGGCGAATCAATTGTCAAATCTTTATTTGTCAGCCGGTTTTTATCCATTTCTTTTTTATTAAAAGCATAAACAACTGTAGCGCAGGATTCAAGTTTCATTTTAGCATTTAATCTGTTGGTAAAAACCGATGCTATCAACGGACGGTCAAAATCAGTTTCTGCTTCACGCTCAATAATCGAAGCCAGTCTTATAACGTCAAATAGATTCATTTTTTTCTCTGCCATTTCCTTATCAATTTCATTCTTTGCAACTGTTTTCTTCAGCTCCTTAACCATTAATTGAAGAATTTCTTTCTCCTGCATATCACGCGTAATGTAGTAAGTGCTCGGGAAAAGGTAACCCTCCAGGGAAGAAACATCCAGACCGCATGTTTTTATGAAGACCGGGTCAACGCAAAGCCTTGCAATATTTTTCTCCACAGCAAGACCTTTCGATTCTAAAAGTTTTGAAATCTGCCGCAGAGTATACCCTTCCGGTATGGTTACGGGCCGGCTGAACACTTTACCTGTTTTGATTTTTGCTATGATACGCCAGGGCGTCATAGAAGGTGAAAGTTCATATTCTCCTGCCATAAACTGTCCGCCCCGGACTTTTGAGAGTATTTTAAAAGCTGTTCTTGAACGAATAACACCTTCTCTTTCTAAAACGGCTGAAATTTTAGAGGCGCTCCAGCCTTTTTGAACGGATATGCATTTAGAATTTTTATAGAGACTGACAGGCATTAATTGAGCAAGAGCATAAATAATAACAGAAGAAATTATTGTTAAGAAGAAAATGTATCTTTTCTTTAGCGAATACCGGCTAATGGTTTTGGCTTTAAATCTCCCCACTAATTTTTCCTTTTCGTGAATCCACATAACTTTGAAGAATTATGCAGGCTGCCATTTTATCTATGACTTCTTTTCTTTTTTTCCTGCTGACATCTGCCGCAATAAGTATATCTTTGGCGTCCGAGGTGGAAAATCTTTCATCCCAGGTGACAATCGGTATTGATATTTCTGCTCTTAATTTTTCAATCCACACCAGAACTTGTTTGGCCTTGAAAGCCACTTCATCTTTAAGATTGTACGGCATTCCTATTACCAGCTTTTCAACATTTCCATATTCTGCTATTAGCTTCTTTATTTCTTTTATCGCCAACGAATTCCCGATAACTTTTAACGGATGAGCTGAGCCTGTTAGTTCATCGGTTATGGCAACCCCAATTCTTTTATCACCGTAGTCTATACCCATAATGCTCATAGTTTACCGGATCTCAATATTGAGAGAGCGATCGCCACCCCGAGCACACCTGCGATAAAGTACCCTATAAAACCGTACAAAGGTATGTCCAATAATCTAGGGCCGATGCCTGCATATGTAACGATGGAGGAACCTACCAAAAGCCCTCCTATAATAAAGGAAAATGCAAGACGGTTTGTGGCCCGGTCAATTTCATGAATAAGAGGCTCCAGCCCGACGTGCACAAATTCTATCTCCAGCTCCCCTTTTTTAATTTTCTTAAATATTTCTGAAATATCCCTTGGTAAGTTACGAACAAAACCATACATAGAAAGAGCATTATTTTTTGCGTCAATTAACAGACTTTTGGGTTCCATGCTTTTTCTTATAAATTTAAGCGCATGAGGTTCAGCCGCCTTGACAAAGTTAAAAGCAGGATCCAAACCCCTTATAACGCTTTCCACAGTATACAACACTTTACCAAGAAGAATAAAATCTTTATTTAACCTGAGATTGTATTTCCTGCCAAGGGCTGAAAGCTCATAAACGACATTTCCTATATTTATTTTATTTAGAGGATATCGACTGTAACGTTCCATCATTGTTATTGCTTCCTTTTCAAAACCGGAGTTTTCATCTTCCTCAGAAACAATTCCAAGCATTCTATATTCTTCAATATTAATATTTAAATCCTTTTCCATAAAGGAAAGCACCATGAAAGCGAATTTTTTGATATTCTCCCTGCTTAGTTTCCCGGTTGAGCCAAAATCGATAAGACCAAGTGCGTTATCCTTTAACACTAAGATATTGCCGGGATGCGGGTCGGCGTGAAAATAGCCCTGCTCAAACACCATTATATAATATGCATCTATCAATTTTTTTGCAAGTTCGTGTTTTTTTTCTTTTGAAAAAGCTGCCACTGTTCTTATTTTAATTCCGTCAAGGTATTCCATAACCATAACCCGTTCGCCTGAATACTCAAAATAGACAGAAGGTATACGAATTGTTTTCTTTTCTTTAAAAATACTTTTGATTTTGTCGGCATGCGCCATTTCGTACGTAAAATCAAGCTCACGATTTATTGCAGAAGAGAATTCCTCCAGCATCCCGACGGGATTATACACTCTGTATTCCGGAAGATGCTTTTCTACCAGCCGTGCAAGATAAAACAGAATATCCAGATCTCTGTTAATTTCATTTTTTATTCCGGGGCGTTGTACCTTTACAATAACCTTTTTTTTATTCTTCTTCAGTACCGCATAATGAACCTGCGACATAGAAGCGGAAGCGCAAGGCAGCTCATCAAGTCTTGAAAACACATTTTCCAGAGGCTCCCCAATTTCCTCTTTAATTATTATTTTTGCTTCAGCGTAAGAGAAGGGTTTTACAGAATCCTGAAGATTTGAGAGCTCGTCAATAAAATGTTGAGGAAGAATATCTGCCCGAAGAGACATTAGTTGTCCGAATTTTACAAAAGTAGGACCAAGTTCCTCGCACATCAACCGTATCTTATGGGCTGAATCAAATATATCGGTATGTCTAATTTCTTTCGGCTTCAGCACGCGCTTTCGAAGAGATATATGTCTGGAAAGATTGATTCTGTGCACTATATATTCAAAACCATATTTCGCAAACACATTTAAAATCTCTCTTAAGCGTTTTAGGTTTTTATAGGTCCTGCCCAGCCTGACAATATCCATATATTAGAAGTTATTTTCTTCCTTTCTTTTTTAATTTGCTTTCAAGATCACGAAGGTCCGTCATAGTAGCCAGGTCCAGATTTTTTATCATCTTTCTAACTTCAGCTTCTGCTCTTACTTCTATCTTCTTCTTAGTTTTCACGGCCTCTTTTATTACACCGTTTATCATGTTTTTAGCATCTTTCTCTGAAACAGCCCCTCTTTTTACCAGCTCTACAAGTATTTTCTTTGAAAGTTGTTCCGTGAGCGTCAGTGCGCCAAGCCCCGCCAGCATTGCTCTTCTGATGTTTTTATTCATTTGCACTACCTCCTTAATCTGATTTTAAGCCCTATTTAATTTTAACACAAGATTAGAACTATTACAACAGGCGAGACCTAAATTAATATTCTCTTTTAATATTTCAGAGTTTATTCTCTATTAACTGCGTTGTTTCTTTTATTAATTTTTTAATATCCGCCACAGCAGAGACCTTGCAGCCTCCCTGCGCCATATCATCCCGCCCCCCCCCGCTTCCTTCTGTTATTCCGGCAATTTCTTTGACTATTGCGCCGGCTTTTACTTTCGAAGATAGCTCTTTTGTTACCATACAGAGGAAGGATATTTTTTCTTCCCCCCGGGCAAAGAGCACAATAATTCCGTTTTTCATGTTACTCCTGAGTTTATCTCCGACGGTTCTCAAATCTTCTGGCTTTGCGCCCTCAAGTTCTTTGATTAATAGCTGAGCGCCTTTTACATCTTTAACTTCTTTTAGCAGCTCGGCAGAATTAATAACCCCTCCGCCCTGCTTAAGTTTTATAACTTTTTTTTCAAGAGCCTTCATCTGTTCGGAAAGCTTTGCAATTTTTTCTACAAGCTTGTCTTCCTCAACATTTAATATTTTTGACAGATCAACCAATATTTTTTCTTTTTCCTTAAAAAGCTTGAGCGCTGCATTGCCCGAAACCGCTTCTATTCTTCTTATACCAGATGCTACCGAACTTTCCTTTGTGATTTTCACGACCTCAATCCTCCCTGTATTTTCTACGTGGGTTCCGCCGCAGAATTCTTTACTTACACCTGCTACAAAGACCACACGTACGGATGCACCGTATTTTTCTCCAAAAAAAGCCAGAGCGCCGGTCTTTCTTGCTTCTTCAAGGGACAGCTCTTCTACGGTCACTGATGAAGATAAAAGAATTTTTTCATTAACAAGAACCTCAATTTTCTCCAATTCTTCACCTGAAACGGCTTTACCATGGGAAAAGTCAAACCTAAAATATTCGGCTCCGACATAAGAACCGGCTTGCCGGACATTTTCTCCAAGAACCGTTCTTAAAGCCCAGTGTAGAATATGCGTTGCAGTATGATTTTTCATTATGGCTTCTCGTCTTTCAGAATCTACAGAGGCTTTTACCGTCTCGCCGGCTTTTACCCGGCCTTTTTTTATTTTAACCTTGTGAACGGTTACTTTTTGTTGAAATTTTTCAGAACCAAACACCTCGGCCGTAAAATTGCTATTTGAAATAGCTCCTGTATCTCCGTCCTGTCCTCCCATCTCCCCGTAAAATGGAGAAACATCAAGAAGCATCACGGCTTCATCTCCTTCTTTAACTTCATTGACGGGGTTTCCATCTTTCAGCAAGCCTATAACTTTTGCCTCAGAGGTAAGACAATCAAATCCCGTGAACTCGGTTTTTTCAAACTGGGCAAGCTGTCCACTCAACTCTTTTTCTCCGGAGCCTTTCCAGGCGCAACGCGCTTTTTCCTGCTGTTTTTTTAGTTCTTCCCGGAAACCTTTTTGATCGACCGCCAACCCCTTTTCAACAGCTATTTCCATGGTCAATTCCAGTGGAAAACCATGAGTATCATACAGTTTAAACGCTACAGCACCAGGAATTGAACCGCTGTTCTTCTCCATATACTCTTCTAATAGGTTCATTCCCTGATTAAGAGTGGTTAAAAATCTTTCCTCTTCCTGTCTTATTATACGCCCTATCTGCTCTTTTCTTTCTTCGAGCTCGGGATACGGAGTTTTCATTTGTTTTACAACCAGGTCAGAGAGTTCGCTCATAAAAGGCAAGTCCCGCCCAAGTAGTTTGCCGAATCTTACGGCTCTTCTTATTAATCTTCTTAAAACATATCCACGCCCTTCATTTAGAGGAATTATTCCGTCAGAAATTAGAAAGGTGGCGGCTCTTGCGTGATCTGCCATGATTTTAAGCATCTTATCTTTATTTGCATCAGCCCTGTAAACGGTACCAGTTATTTTACCCGCCTCAAGAACAAGAGGCTTAATTATATCAATATCATAATTGTTTTTCGTATTTTGTAATATGGAAGCAAGTCGTTCGAGCCCCATTCCGGTGTCCACACCCTTTTTTTGAAGAGGGATGAAAGAGCCGTCAGCCTGGGCATCAAAAGACGGGAAAACATTATTCCAGAACTCTTCAAACCTGTCGCAATCACAACCGGGTTTACAATCTCTGCCCCCGCATCCATGCTCAACTCCAAAATCAATGTATATTTCAGTGCAAGGTCCGTAAGGACCAGAACCGCCGACAGGTCCCCAAAAATTATCTTTTTTCCCGAGCCGGACTATTCTCTTCTCAGGAAGGCCTACTATTTTACTCCATATATCAAAAGCTTCATCATCATCTTCATATACACTTACCCATAAGTTATCTTTTGGAAGTTGAAGAACATTTGTAATGAAATCCCAGGAATAGGAAATTGCTTCTTTCTTGTAATAATCACCAAAAGAAAAATTACCCAGCATTTCAAAAAACGTATGGTGCCGCGGCGTATTTCCCACATTTTCCAGATCCGGAGTTCTAACACATTTCTGACAAGAAGCTGCTCTGACGTATTCAAGTTTTCCCTTCGACACGTACATAGGTTTAAACTGCACCATACCGGCCGAAGTAAATAAAAGAGTAGAATCATTTGACGGGATTAATGAGTCGCTTTTTACGACAGTATGGCCTTTTGACTTAAAGTACTCGAGATATGTCTTTCTAATTTCGTTAGTTAGCATTAAACTCCATTTTAAAGCAATTACAAATACTTAAAAAATATTTGACTGACTATTTTATCATTAGAAAAAATTAATTTTTTTGTTTTAAAAACTTATTGTTTATTTTATTCTATTCTTCATACCTAACGTCTTTAACTATAGCCTTGGTCACTCTCAGCGCCGTGTCAAAGGAAAAACCTCTTCTTACAATATAACTTGTTAAACGCCGGGCAATTACTTTTTCATCAAGCTTCTTGTAAGAGCGGGCCCGTTTTTTTGCAATATCCAAAGCCTGCTTGTATTCATCCACATTGCGGAAGGTGTATTCCAGCGCCTTTTCTATGAGCTCTTTGTCCACACCTTTTTGCAAAAGCTTCATTTTTATTAGGTTTCTTCCGGATTTGTAGAAATTCATCCGGTCAGAAGCATACGCGAAAGCATAGCGTTTATCATCAATTAGACCGTTTTCTTCGGCTTCTTCTATCAGAAGCGTAATAATATCATTATTATATTCTTTTCTTTTTAACTTATCTATAATTTCTTTGCGGGTGCGGCTTTGCTTTGAAATTAGCCAGTAGATGTAATTTCTTGCTCGGGAGCTATCGTCTTTCATTTCTTGTTTTTTAACTCCGAGAGGAAACCCTTTAGGGCCTCTTCCCAGGGGAGGACACCGGGGACAAGAGCTCTTATCTTTGAATTATCCAGCACGGAATAGAGAGGACGTTTTGCTTTGACTATTAATGTTTCGGTTTTAATCGGAGTGATGTCAGCGGATAAGCCCGAGTATTCCGCAATCTTTTTTGCCCATTCGTACCGTGAGCAACTGCCGGTATTAACAGCGTGGTAAGTGCCAAACTTATGCGTCCGGTAAAGCCCTTTGATCATTTTTGCAAGTTCCATAGTCCAGGTGGGAGAACCGTACATATCATCAGGAACCGTAATCGGTTCATTATTTTTAATTTTTTCATAAATCTTTGTAACAAAATTTTCCCTGTTAATCCCGTAAAGTAGGGCCGTCCTTAAAATATATCTTTCCTTGAGATTTTTGGCTACAAACAACTCGCCGGCGAGTTTTGATTTTCCGTACATACCTGACGGACTCGGAAAATCAGATTCTTTATAAGGAGAAGTTGCCGCGCCGTCAAAGATATAATCAGTACTTATGTGCACCAGTTTTGCCCTGTATGCTTTACAGGCCATTGCAATATTTTCAGGCCCCTTTGCATTAACAGAATACGCAAGATCCACATCGTTCTCGCAGCCGTCCACATCGGTATAGGCAGACGCATTAATTACCAGCGCTGGTCTCACCTTGTGGACAAGTTCCTTAACCTCTTCATACCTGGTAATATCAGCAATAAATGTAGGTTTATCATCGACTGCTTTTAAATCAGAAAGAATAACCTGTTCCCTGTTAAAAACACTTATTATGTCGTGGGCCAGCATACCTCCCGCGCCGATAACAAGTATTCTCATCCTAGTTTTAGCCACCAGGCTTTATTGTTCAGATACCATTCAACTGTTTTTTTCATGCCGTCCTCAAAACTGTATTTCGGTTTATAGCCTAGCTTTCTAATTTTATTTGTAGTAAGCGCATATCTAAAATCATGCCCCAAGCGATCCTTTACGTAGGTGATCAGGGTCTTAGGTTTGCCGGTATATTCCAAAATAAGAGTGGTTATTTCAAGATTAGTTTTCTCATTTCCTCCGCCGACATTGTAGATCTCCCCCGCTTTACCTTTATGCAATGCCAGGTCGATGCCGATACAATTATCCTCCACATAAATCCAATCCCGGACGTTTTTGCCGCTGCCGTATACCGGTAAATTAAGATTCATAGAGGCATTGGTAATAAACAAAGGAATAAGTTTCTCCGGATACTGATATGGTCCGTAATTATTTGAGCTTCTTGTAATAATAACAGGAAAACCAAACGTAGTATAGTAGGATCTAGCCAGTAGTTCCGCCCCGGCTTTACTGGAGGAGTAAGGGCTTGAAGGATTAAGGTTATCCTCTTCAGAAAAAGCCCCTTTAACTGCGCTGCCGTACACTTCATCGGTGCTTATCTGAACAAACTTATTAATGTTCAGTTTCTTTGCCGTTTCCAAAAGATTGTGAACGCCCATGAAGTTAGTTCTGACAAAAGCCGACGGATCAGCTATTGATCTGTCAACATGGGATTCGGCAGCGAAATTGATGACGGCATCACAGTTGCGCATAGCTTTCTGAGCCGTGACGGAATCGCAGATGTCGCCTTTTATGAATTTGTACCTCGGGTTTTTCGCAAGGTCTTTAAGATTATCCGGATTCCCCGCATAAGTCAGCTTATCCAGATTAACAATAGAATAATTTTTATATTTGTTAAGCATGTAGCGGACAAAATTACTCCCGATAAACCCCGCCCCGCCAGTCACCAATATTTTCATATTTAACTCCTCGCCTCTTAGATTATCTGCCCGCCTGAATCTAGAAAGAGGGCTGTTGTCACCCGTCTTTTCTTGCCCAATTATACTTAATTTTTTTGGTATCAGCCGGCAAACGGTACTCGTCAGGCTCTTTATAATTATACATTTCTGTGGGACAGTTAATGATAATGCATTCATTCTCGCTTACACATTTAAACCCGTGAAAAACGTTTTTTGGTATATGAAGCAGGATTTGATTATGTTCCCCGATAAAGAACTCGTTTATTTCACCTTTCGTCTTTGAACCTGGTCTGCTGTCAAAAAGAACGACTTTGGCCATACCTTTGACGCAGACAAAATTATCATTTTGTATACGGTGATAATGCCAGGCTTTTACGGCTCCGGGCATTGTTGTCGTCATATATACCTGCCCGAACTTTTCGAACATTTCATCATCTTTTCTGAACATCTCCATAAGGCGTCCGCGTTCATCTGGAATTACTTTTAATTTCTTTATTTTCACATTTTCTATCATCTTTCACTCCTCATCTCTTATACTCTTTTGTTGCTTTTTTCGCTGTCTTGCTTCTCTTACCCCATTTTGTTTGCGCCGTAGAGAGCAACGGTTTTATTTGTTTCGAACCAGCCCTCGATGGAAGAACCCGCATCCGCCCACCAGCCGTCAAGTATACTATGGCTAAGCCGGCCTTTTTTAAGATACATATTGTTTACATCGGTTATTTCCAGCTCTCCTCTTTCGGAAGGTTTTAGCTTCCCTATAATCTTAAAAACTTCATTATCAAACATATAAATACCTATTACCGCATAGTTCGAAGCCGGTTTTTTTGGTTTCTCTATTATCCCGGTTATTCTGCCGTTTTTGAATACCGGCACACCGTAATTCTCAGGATCAGGAACTTCTTTAAGAATTATCTTTGCGCCTTTTTTGCTTTTTTCAAATTCAGCAACCGAACTCTTAATGTTGCCGCCGATTAGATTATCTCCGAGCATAACAAGCACTTTTTCTCCCTCCGAGAAATGCTCGGCAAGTGAAAGCGCATCCGCAATCCCGCCTTCGCCTTTTTGATAGGCATAATTTATATGCTGTAAACCAAAATCTTTGCCGTTACCGAGCAGGCGTAAAAAATCCCCGGCATTATTTCCACCTACAACCAGCATAATATCCTTAATCCCTGCATTAACAAGCGTTTGGATAGGATAAAATATCATAGGTTTATCATAAACCGGCAGTAAGTGCTTATTTGTTATCCTTGTGAGAGGAGAAAGACGCGTCCCGAGTCCTCCCGCCAAAATAATTCCTTTCATAAAAACCTCCCTTAAAACAAAATTATTAAACGAACAGACAATCACGCAATATTCATAATTTAAGCGAAGCGAATTATCCGTTTACCTGATAATGTACTTTGCTATTATTATTTCTGTATTTCATTTCTATACTTCTGCGCCTCTTTGGGAACATACCATTTTTCGAAGTTATACTTCAAACCTGCAGGCTCCACTTTTAGGCCCTTAAAACGTTTGCTTACCGCAACTAACGATTCCGGGACGCAGATAAAGACATATGGAAGGTCGTCAGCCATTATTGCATGTATTTTATTATAAGCTTGTTTTCTTTTTTCATGATCAAAAGTGGTCCGGCCCGCAAGTAACAGCCTGTCCACCTCGTCGTTTTTATAAGAAACAAAATTATACTCTTTTTCCGCTGTTTTTGAAGAATGAAAAAGATCAAAATTATCCGGATCATTCGAAAGCGACCAACCTAGCAATATTGCATCAAATTTCTTTTTATCAATAAACTCATTAACCAGAGAGCTCCAGGCAATCACCCGGATCTTTACGTTAATCCCTATTTTCTTTAGATTCTGCTGAATTATCTGCACCATAAGTTCTCTTGCTTTGTTACCCTGGTTTGTCAGCAGCATAAACTCAAATCTATTTCCATTCTTCTCCAGCACACCGTCATTTCCGGGCGTCCAGCCTGCGGCTGTTAAAAGCGCTTTTGCTTTCTCGGGGTTATACCCCTGCGCAGGAACAGATTTATTATACGCCCAGGACCTGGGCAAATAGGGACCTGTCGTTTCAACGCCGCAGCCCAGCAATACACCGTCTATTATTTCTTTTTTATTTATTCCGTAAGCTATCGCTTTTCTGACATTTTTATCGGTGAACAAAGGATTCCGAAGATTGAAGCCCATGTAGGAATAATTAAAGCCTACGTATTTAAACATATTGTATTTGGCGTTAAATGAGATATCTTTCTTAAGCGTTTTATACATATCGGGGGTCAGGTTCATCGAATCGACACCCCCTGCTTTCAGTTCCATTAATTGTGAAGATTGATCCGGAATTACACGGTATAAGAACTTGTCAATAAAGGAACGGCCGTCAAAGTATTTTTCATTGTATATTAGACTGATTTTTTCTCCCCGACTCCAGCCAGCAAAAATAAACGGGCCGGTGCCGGTAGGACGGGAGTTAAAGTCTGTGGTATTAACATCTTCTTTATAAAGAAGATGTTTTGGTATAATCCCGATGCCCCAGCTCTCAAGGGCCGGAGCAAAGGGTTTTTCATAGGTAACTCTGACAGTGTAACTATCCGTCGCTTCAAATACTTTTACAAGCTCATAGGCGCTTTTATACGGGCTTTTTGTCTTTGCCGCAGTTAAAGTTCTATAAGTAAATTCCACATCTGCTGAAGTAAAGGGCGCGCCATCCTGCCATTTAATGTTTTTCTTAAGATAAAAAGTGATCGTGAGCTTATTTTCTGACACCTCCCACCTCTCGGCGAGGTCGCCTACAAGTCTTAAATCCTTGTCATATTTAACCAACCCGTTAAAGATGAGTCCGTTAATATCACTCGAGGCTGAGTCAGTTGAAAGCAGCGGGTTCAATACGGAAGCATCTCCGATAGATGAGTCAATAAACATGTCCCCGAAGGCTTTTCCTTTATCCGATATAGAGCCGGAGCTGTTTTCCCGCAGCTTGCTCATGTCTTCTGAAATTCTTATGGTAAGGAAGTAGCCCCCAACAATAACAGCAAAAAACACTATCAGGATGATAATTTTCCCTGCACTCATGCTTTCACCTCTGGCTCAAAAAAATCTCGCAACATTTCTTATGCAAGATATAAGACTTTATTTTCTCTTCTCTGCAGTTACAACGCCTTTAACAGATTGCGTCTTTTCACGGGCGCCGGTTGAAGGGCTTTTCGCTTCTGCCGCAATATTATTTTTGTTCCTGGGTTGAATTTTTGCTTCCGCTGTAACACTTTTTTTAGCTCTGGAAAGAGGTTTAGCTTCAGGAGTTATAGACGCAGCCGCATTTTTCGTAGCAGGAGTTCCTGCCGCTTCTTTTTGCAGCTCTGCAACCAACCTGCTTTGTTCCGGTCCGGAGTACTTGGAGAATCTGGCTAGGGTTATGGTTATTACAAGTATTAATATTGCCACGACGGTGGTTATTCTAACTATAATATTCTTTCCGCCGGCAGGACCAAAGAGCGTCTGAGAGGCGCCTCCGCCCAGCATCGAGCCTATATCAGAACCTTTGCCGGACTGCAGGAGTATCAAAAGTATTAACAGCAAACACAAAAACACATGCAGAATAGTCAGTATCGTCATTAATGCAGCCATTTATTTTTCCTCCAATTTGATTATATTACTTCTTCTCGAATTTCACGAGTTTTACAAAAGAATCGGCTTCAAGAGCGGCTCCTCCGACTAAAGCGCCGTCAATATCCGGCTCATTCATCAAAATCGAAACATTGTCAGGTTTTACGCTTCCGCCATACTGAATGCGAAGAGCTTCCGCCACAGGCTTGTCATATAGTTTTTCGACAAGATCTCTTATAAATTTATGTACTTCCTGCGCCTGTTCTTTGCTGGCCACTTTCCCGGTACCGATAGCCCAGACCGGTTCATACGCAAGAACCATCTTTGAAACTTCTTCTTTAGTAAAACCTGCCAGGCAACCCGTTATCTGTGTTTTGATAACTTCTTTCCAAATATTTTTTTCTCTTTCTTCAAGTGTTTCCCCGGCGCAAATAATAGGTAGCAAGCCCTCTGCAAGTACTGCTTTAACTTTTTTATTAATAAAATCGTTGGTCTCTTTAAAATACTGCCTTCTCTCTGAATGACCGAGGATTACATATGCACAGCCCGCTTCTTTGAGCATTGCGGGTGAAACCTCTCCGGTAAACGCGCCTTTTTTTTCAAAATAGCAATTCTGTGCGCCAACCTTTATATTGCTGCCTTTCAATAACTGAGAAACTGCATTTACCGCCAAAAACGGCGGACAGACTACGACCTCCGTATCGGCAACTCCTTCAAGCTTGATTTTTAAATCTTTCACAAGCTCCAGAGCCTCCGCAATATTCTTATTCATCTTCCAGTTACCTGCAATAATCGTTTTTCTCATTTATCAAATCTCCTTTCTATCTTATTTTTAATTTGTCTTATATGCCCGGGGGTGGTGCCGCAACAACCGCCAATGATGTTCGCCCCGGCCTTTAATAATATTTCCGTATAAGAAGCCACCAACTCCGGAGTCTCGTCATAACCTATAACGCCGTTTTTCAATTTAGGCATGCCGGCATTCGGCTCCGCAATCAAAGGGCTATCGGTCCCGGCTCTCAGGGCCTTAATTACTTCTGCCATCTGCTCTACCCCGTTGCCGCAATTTGAACCGAGAATATCCGCGCCGGCTTTTGTAAGCTCATAAATCATAGAGGGAACGTCTACCCCCATTACTGTTCGCACATCTTTAGCCGCAGTCACCTCAAAAGTCATACACGCAATTATTGGAAGTTTAGTATTCTCTTTCACCGCTCTTACCGCCGCCACTGCCTCTTCAAGAGCTATCATAGTCTCAATAATAATTATGTCCGCCCCGCCTTCTTCCAGCGCCATGGCTTGAGCCTGAAAAGCCTCATATGCTTCTTCTGTTTTCAAAAAACCCAAAGGCTCCAAAAGAGAACCTGTAGGCCCGATATTTCCTGCGACTATTACATTCCTGCCATATTTTTTTGCCGCAGTTTTTGCATTAAGCGCTCCGTTTTTGTTTATTTCTTCAAGCTTTGCTTCTAGATTAAATTTCTTAAGCTTTATACTATTTGCGCCGAAGGTGTTCGTAATAATTATATCCGCGCCGGCTTCTATATATTCCTGATGCACGGAAATAAGTTTTTCGGTTTGCGTCAAGTTCCAGTATTCAGGACACTCGCCTAAAGCCAATCCGAATTTTTGAAGCATTGTACCCATAGAGCCGTCGCAAACCAGAATTTCCCTCTTTAACCGGCCAAGAATATCCTGCATTGAATTTTCCCTTGTGCTCTATATTTTCTTTCTTCCGTTATTCACAAGCTCCGGTATATGCTGCTCTATCTGTAACCACATTTCCGACTCTGCTATGGAGGTAGTCCTGCCGTGTTGATACTCGGAGTCTATCCAGAGCTTTATCTCTTTTACAGCGGGATGATCCTTGCCGACTTTAGCAGAACCTTCAAGATGTAATCTTGAGTTAATCCAGAAAGATATGCCGGCTAAACCAGACTTATCAGTAATCTCTACATCAACTTCCCTCTTTAGAATTTTCCGGGTATCAAAAATATTGTATATTTCCTCATCTTTGTTTATCCCGTCTGCGTGGATACCCGCTTTTGTCACGTTAAACTTGGAGCCGACGAACGGGGTGTTTCCCGGAATTTTGTAACCAATTTCCTTTTCGAAATAGTTAGCAATATCCGTTATTACGGTAGTATCCATTCCGTTCGTTGTACCTTTTAACTGTTGATATTCAATAAGCAGTGACTCAATCGGACTATTTCCTGTCCTCTCGCCTATTCCAAGAAGGGCGCCGTTGGCGGCAGATATGCCGTAGAGCCAGGCCGTTGAAGCATTAATTACGCCTTTGTAAAAGTCATTGTGCCCGTGCCACTCCAGCCATTCACTCGGAACACCGGCTATCTTGGAAAGTCCGTGCGCAATGCCTTTTACGCTTCTGGGAAGCGCCACACCCGGAAAGGTAACACCATAACCAAGTGTATCGCAAGCCCGTATCTTTATAGGTATTTTTGCTTCTCTGGAAAGCTTCATAAGCTCTTGAACAAACGGCACAACAAAACCGTAAAAGTCCGCTCTCGTAATATCCTCAAAGTGGCAACGGGGAATTATACCCTGGTCTAACGCCGCACTTACAACTTCAAGATAGCCTTTCATGGCCTGACTGCGTTTTTTTTTCAGTTTTAAGAATATATGATAATCAGAAACAGACGTTAGTATACCTGTCTCTTTTAATCCCATAGCTTTTACTAACTTAAAGTCCTCTTTAACGGCTCGAATCCAGCCTGTTATTTCTGGAAATTTGTAACCCCGCTCCATGCATTTTTCTACGGCTTTTCTGTCTTTATCCGTATAAAGAAAGAACTCCGTTTGACGAATCATTCCCTTCGGTCCGCTTAGCTTGTGAAGCATATCAAATACATCGACAATTTGTTTAACGGTAAAAGGCGGCATAGACTGCTGACCGTCTCTAAAGGTAGTATCCGTTATCCAGATCTCATCAGGCGGATTCATAGGGACTATTCTATGGTTAAAAGGTATACTGGGAACCGCCCCGTAAGAGTAAATATCTCTATAAAGATTAGGTGTTTCCGGATCCTGCAGCGAGTAAGAGAACTCATCCTGTTCGAGTGTTTTTGTTACTTTATTATATTTTAGCATTACGCCTCCTTTAACTGTTTTACCAAACATTTAAAACAGTCCCTATACCTGAAATATTAAAAGAATTTAACACATTATTGTAGCATTTTAGAACTGTTTTTATCAACAAAAAACAGGGTCAGCTGAAGCAGTTAAACGGTTTTTGACAGTACCTGCTTGTAATTATTAATAACAATTGAGAAGAGTCCTGTTTTTATGTTATTATTTTACATACAAAGAATATTATCTAAACTTTGTAATTTATTTTGAAGGAGTCTGAAAATGTCCTACAATGTAACGTTGATAATGGGCGACGGAATAGGCCCGGAGATTGCAAAAGTAACACAAAAAGTAATAGACGCAACGGGAGTAAAGATTAACTGGGAAGAGGTAGAAGCCGGTATAGATGTAATGGCAAAGGAAGGCACGCCTCTGCCTGAAAAAACCCTTGCATCCTGCAGAAAAAACAAGGTAGCTCTTAAAGCCCCTGTCACCACCCCTGTCGGCACGGGGTTTCGCTCTGTTAACGTGGCTCTCCGCCAGCAGCTTGGACTTTACGCCTGTGTCCGTCCGTGCAGAAGCTACGAAGGCGTACGGTCAAAGTATGAGAATATAGACCTGGTAATTGTGAGAGAAAACACAGAGGATCTTTATGCCGGTATTGAATTTGAAAAAGGTAAGCCTGAAACTCAAAAACTTATTAATACCATTAAAGAGCTTGGCGGGAAAAATATAAAAGACGATTCAGGCATAAGCATTAAACCCATCTCCGTAACGGGAACAGAAAAAATAGTTGATTACGCCTTTCAGTATGCTAAGGCAAACAAAAGGAAAAAAGTTTCCGCAATCCACAAAGCAAATATTATGAAGTTTACCGACGGACTGTTTTTAGCAACAGCAAGAGCGGTGGCAAAGAAATATCCTGAAATAGAATTCAACGATGTCATTGTGGATAATATGTCTATGCAATTGGTGCAAAAGCCTGAACTCTACGATGTTCTGGTTCTTCCCAATCTTTATGGCGATATACTTTCTGATCTTTGCGCCGGACTTGTCGGCGGTTTGGGAGTCGCACCGGGGGCCAATATAGGTGAAAACGGTATGGCCGTTTTTGAAGCCACGCACGGAAGCGCTCCAAAGTATAAAGGGCTGAACAAAGTCAATCCTTGCGCCCTTATCCTTTCAGGTATGCTAATGCTTCGACACCTCGGAGAATTAAAAGCCGCGGACAAACTCGAAAAAGCAATAATGTCCGTAATAAAATCAGGAAAAGATGTAACGTATGATATGAAACCCGATAGGAACGATCCGACTGCCGTAGGAACTAAAGAAATGGGCGAGGCGATAATAAAAGAGTTAGCTAAAATTTAAATACTTGAAGGAGTTTTAATATGTCCAGAGCAAAAATAAGTGTTATCGGCGCGGGTAACGTGGGCGGGATCATTGCGCTGCAAACGGCTCAAAAGGAGCTCGGCGATGTCGTACTTGTCGATGTTGTTGAAGGTATGCCGCAGGGAAAAGCGCTGGATATCTCTCAGATGTCAGGCGTCCTCCGTTTTGATTCAAAGGTTACCGGTACAAATGACTTTTCAGAGATAAAAGACAGTGACATAGTTGCCATTACCGCCGGGGTTGCGAGAAAACCCGGAATGACAAGAGAAGATCTGCTAAAGATTAACGCAGATATTATTAAAAAAGCCGCAGAAGCGATAAAAACTCACGCGCCAAATGCTATAGTGATTGCAGTAACAAACCCTTTAGATATTATGACCCAGCTGGTTTTCAAAACTACGGGTTTTGCGAAAAATAAAATAATGGGCATGGCAGGAGTACTTGACTCTGCCAGGTTCGCGCATTTTATCGCCGAAGAATTAAATGTATCTCCCAAGGATATTTCGCCTATGGTGCTCGGAAGTCACGGAGATACTATGGTCCCCCTTCCCCGCTACTCTACTGTTGCCGGTGTTCCGATAACTGATTTTATGAAGCCCGATGTAATAAAACGTCTGGTCGAACGCACAGCTAACGGCGGCGCCGAGATAGTAAAACTTTTAAAGACCGGCAGCGCTTATTTTGCTCCGGGCACTTCGGTTGCTATTATGATTGAAAGTATCTTAAGAGACCAGCGGCGTATTTTGACCTGCTCGGCTTATCTCACCGGAGAGTACGGTTTGAGCGATGTATTTATAGGTGTACCTGTAGAACTCGGCAGGAACGGAATTGAAAAAATAGTACAACTCAATCTGACGGCAGACGAACTAAAAGCGCTGCACAATTCGGCGGCAATTGTAAAAGCAGGTGTAAACGAAATAAAGTAAGGAGCTATATTGATCACTGAAAAACAAATCGCTGAAACTGTCAAAAAGCTTTGCATCAAAGCAAACACTATTCTTCGTCCCGATGTGAAAAAAGCGCTTTGCAAAGCCTGTGCTTTTGAAAAAAACAAGAATGCGAGGTTCATTCTCGGCGCATTAGTGGAAAATTACAAAATTGCAGAAAAAGAGAGCACTCCTATCTGTCAGGACACGGGAATAACGGTCGTCTTCGCAGAAATAGGGCAGCAAGCAAAGATTAAAGGCGACATCGGAAAATCTATAAATAACGGGGTTGCAGCGGGATACGAAGAAGGTTTCTTAAGAAAATCCGTAGTCAACGACCCCCTCTCAAGAAAAAACACCAATACAAATACTCCCGCTGTTATCTATTATGACTTCGTCCCCGGGAAAAAAGTAAAACTCACAATACTGCCGAAGGGTTTCGGCTCAGAGAACAAATCAAAGCTTTACATGCTTAATCCTACTGCTTCAATGGAAGAGGTAAAAAAGTCTGTCATTAACGCAATTAAAGAAGCCGGACCTGACGCCTGCCCCCCCTATATGCTTGGTGTCGGAATCGGCGGTGACGCGGGCAAGGCGACTTTCCTTGCAAAGAAAGCACTTACATATAAAATAGGATTTTGGGGCGAGAGCGCTAATTACAAAACTCTTGCCAAAGAACTATACAAGAGGGGTAACCGGCTTAACATCGGGCCGCTCGGAGCCAGGGGAAAGACAACTTTACTCGGAGTTAACATTCTCTCCTTCCCCACCCACATTGCAGGACTTCCCGTGGCAGTTAATATCTCTTGCCATGTACTAAGGAGCGCATCGGCAACTTTATGAAAACAGTTCACTTCCCCACCTCAAAAGAAGAACTTAAAAGCTTAAAAGCCGGAGAAATAGTATATCTCTCAGGCAGAATAATCACAGGCCGTGACCAGGCGCATAAACGGCTTACCGAAACATTAAAAGCAGGAAAGAAACTTCCGGTAGAATTAAAAGGACAGGCAATTTACTATGTCGGCCCCACTCCCTGCAAAAAGGGCGAGATTATCGGCGCCTGCGGGCCTACAACCAGCAGAAGAATGGATGCTTTCACCCCTTCTCTTTTAAAACAAGGTCTTACGGCAATGATAGGTAAGGGTAACCGTTCGGAGGAAGTTAGAATTGCCATCAAAAAAGAAAAAGCCGTATATTTCTCAACACTCGGCGGCGCTGCAGCGTACCTAAAAAAAAGAGTACTCGCCGCCAAAATTATTGCTTATAAAGATTTAGGACCGGAAGCTGTTTACGAACTCGAAATTAAAGAGTTCCCGGCCATCGTCTGGATAGACAGCAGAGGAAAATCCCTATGATAAACTGGAACAGAATAAAAATCGTAGCAACGGCAGGTCCCGCATCAGAATCGTACGCAACCCTGAAAAAAATGATTAACAAAGGCCTGGACATTGTCAGGATAAACTTTTCCCACGGAACATACGAAGAGTATAAGAAGACCATCCTTTTAGTCCGCAGGATAGAGAAAGAAATCAAAAGGCCCATAGGAATACTTGCCGATATGCCTGGACCCAAACTCAGAGTTCGCGGAATTGTAAAATCCATTCCCGTAAAAGAAGGAAGTATAGTAATAATTACTAAAGATACACCCAAGGCAAATAATGAGTTTAATATTGCCTATCCGATAATATTAAAAGTGTTAAAACCGGGAGATAATATTTTTATTAGCGACGGAAAATACATCATAAAGGTCGTAAGCAAAACAAAAAAAACCGTGACCTGTAAAGTAATAGACGGTCAAGGCGAGATAAAAAAAGGCGCCGGATTAAACTTCCCCGAAGTCGACCTTCCCATTCCTGCGATAACTTCCGAGGATTTCAGGCATATGACGTTCGCCTGCGCAAATGGGGTGGATTTTATAGGACTTTCTTTCATTAAAGATGCAGGAGACCTAAAAAAAGTCAGAGCTCATCTTAAGATAATTAAGGCTAAGCCTTTTTTAATATCAAAAATAGAAAGAAGAGCCGCAATCGCAAATCTCAAAGAGATTGTAGACTCGACTGACGGTGTAATGGTAGCCCGGGGTGATTTGGGAGTTGAACTTCCGATAGAACAAGTCAACATCCTGCAGAAGGAAATTATTAAGATGTGTAACTCTCTCGGTAAACCCGTGATAACAGCTACTCAGATGCTCGAATCTATGATAGAAAACCCCTCGCCGACCAGAGCGGAAGTTTCCGATGTGGCAAACGCCATCTTTGACGGTACTGACGCAATAATGCTCTCCGGTGAGACCGCGATAGGCAAGTATCCACTTAAGGCCGTGGAGATGATGTACAAAATAGCCAAAACAGTCGAACCAAAAATCGACCGCAGTAAGAATATAGATTATTTAGAGAAAGACAACCTTTTGGATATTATAAGCAAGAACGTAGTAAGAATTTCTGAAGTTTACGGCGTAAAAGGTATCGTTGTTCCAACAGAAAGCGGCAAGACCGCCAGAATGGTCTCCAGGTACCGCCCTAACGCAAGGATAGTTGCATTAGCCTCCACTGAACGGGTCCAGCGTCAGTTAGTCCTCCCCTTCGGTATTTACCCGTGCCGTATACCTAAACACGTCAACTCCGCGGTAGTCTTCAAACTAACCGACGAATTCATCAAAAAATCCGGCCTCTTCAAAAAAGGCGACAAACTCATAATCGCAGCCGGAGCCTTACATAAGAAGGGAAATGTTTCGGACTTTATAAAGATTATGACTGTAGCGTAGCGAAGCTACGCTACGATTCAAGGTTCGTAATGTTTGTAAAGTTTATAAGGTAAGGGCTTTTATCAAGCGGTAGCGGTCTGCTTGACCGCCAGTTTCTTTAAAGAAAATAAAGAACTGCAACAAACTCTATTTTCTTGTAATATCAATAATAGAACCCTACCATCATTGTTTGCTAAAAATTCGTTAATCTATCGTTTTATTTAAATCTTTTCGCCAAACTATCGGTAAATCTGGAGATTGGTCGGAAAAAGATAATTAGAGCTGAACCAACTAATACTTTAACAGCTGACAAAATTATATTATCTAAAGCAACTTTAAAGGTAATGTTATTAGCCAGAAGAAAGACATTTGAAATAAGAACAACAATATCCAGCATCAAATAGACACCTGCAGCATAGATCAAAACTTGTTGAAGACCATCTTTTCCTATTCCAATTTTCACATCTGAATTTTCGCTATCCTTTATTATAAAAGAAGCTATTCGCGATGCTTTGCCGATAAGAAGCCAGCATATGAAGAGATAATAAACAGCAATAATTACTATAATAAAATAGTAGTCCGAAAAAGGAGAACCCTTAGATAAGTATTCATGGATTAACATTGGAATCAGACTAACAGACTGCATCAATCCAATAACTAAAAAATATAACCCAAACACCTTTGACACAATATTCACTAATTCTCTTTTCTTCATTAGACCTCCTAATTATTTCCAAATACGCATTTAAAGCTATTTTCCGACTTCCAAAAATCAATATTACTTTTGCAGTTTTATCAGTTCTTCAGATGCTTATTAAAAAATGCGTGTATTTCCGGAAGGATGTACTCTTTGCCTATCATGCCGTGACCGAAGCCTTTTAATTTATGAAAACAGAGCACTAACCCTCTACAACAACCCCACTCTTTTTACAAGAGCTCCTTTAACAATATCCGGCTCTAATCCTGTTATAAGCTGGAGCAGCTTAAATACACTTGTTGTGCCTTCCGCCTTGAGATTTACAACCAGGTTGAGTTTTTCATTTTCCATCACTGCTTTCTCTACCGTTTTAGGTAAGACCACTCCGGGGAAAATATTAAGACCTTTCATTTCGATATCATAAAAAGCACACGTATAGACTGTCGAACGGCTTAAATCTATCTTACTCAAGTTTTTCAGTACAAGACCGGGAGGTAACTTTACTTTTAAAGCTTCAAGTGCTTCGGCTTCGGAAATGTTCTTTGTCAGTTCAAATTCAAAAACCTCACAAACACTGGAAACTCCTACGGGCAAAGCCGGTGAAAAAGCTACCTTTGGATGCGGGTTAAAACCTTCGGTTTGCGCCAGAGGCATTTTGGTCCGGACCAGAGTACGAAGTATGGCATTTAGGAGTTCGAGATGTGACACGAATTTAATTACTTCTGTTTTTTCATAAGTTACACTGTATTTTGCAACGGCAAACTTTTTAAACCTGCCGGACCTGGCTCCGCCTGCGACTGATACTTCTTCAATTTTCTGTTCTTTACTGCAATTCTCTTCCATTCCACACGCTGCGCACCCTTCCGTTCTGCAATTTCCGGTAGTTTCACCTATTAGGGATTTCTCATACTCTTTCTTTAGAAACTCTTTTGAAACTCCGGAGGAGATATGTTCCCACGGCAAAATCTCAGAGGTATCTCTTTTCCTTTCCGAGTAGAACAAAGGATCTATTCCTGTAGTTTTAAACGCTTCTTCCCATGCGGCAGGTTTAAATAACTCATGCCAGGCATCAAACCTTGCGCCTTTTTCATAAGCAACTTTTATTACGGCAGAAAGACTCCTGTCGCCCCGGGAAAATACTCCTTCCAGAGCGGAAAGTTCAAGACTATGCCATTTCAACCATCTGGGATTAACATTTTTTCGAAGTAAGTCCACTTTTCTTTTAAGCTCGGCAGTTGAATCCTGAGCCGCCCACATAAAAGGAGTGTGTGGCTTCGGAATAAAGAAAGAAACACTGACGGTAAGTCCCCTAAAATTCCGGCTTATTGCTTTGCAGGCTGCATTTACTTTTTTGGCAAGTTCGCCTATAGCAATTACATCTTCATCTGTTTCCGTAGGGAGCCCGAGCATGAAATACAGCTTAATATTATTCATCCCTGATTTTACGCCGGAAGTGCAGGCTGACAGCAGATCCTGTTCCGTAACACATTTGTTAATCACATTACGAAGCCGTTGTGTTCCCGCTTCAGGGGCAAATGTTAAAGTAGATTTTCTTACGGAATTAAGTCCGGCAGCAAGTTCAACAGAAAAAGCGTCAATTCTGGAAGACGGCAGTGAAACCGAAACACCCTCCCCTTCAAAAGACCTGTTTAATTCCCGGAGCATCTCTTTTATTTTTGAATGATCGGTAGAGCTTAGGGAAGAAAGTGACAGCTCGTCAAAGCCCGTGTTTTTATAGCTTTCCTTATAGGCTGCAAGTAATACAGCTGTTGACCTTTCACGCAGCGGTCTTGTAGTAATACCGCTTACGCAAAAACGGCAGCCCCTGGTACACCCTCTCATAATCTCCAGAGATATTCTGTTTTGTATGATATCCATATAAGGCACAATAGGATTTACAGGCTGATAGGCATTATCCATATTTGCTATTATTCTTTTTTGTATTACATCAGGTGCTTTTGAATTTATCCGCTGAATACTCTTAACGGTTTTATCTTCGTTGTAAACGGCCTTATAAAATGCAGGAACATAAACTCCGTTTATTTTTGAAAGCTCTTCCAGCAGAGTTTTCTTTGCCAGCCCGGCAGCTTTACCTTGTTTATAGGTATTTAATATGTCGTTAATCGCCTCTTCGCCTTCACCTACAAGAAAGAGGTCAAAATAATCCGCAACCGGTTCCGGGTTAAAAGCCGAGGGCCCCCCTCCGATAATCAAAGGGCAGTCTTCCCCCCTTTCCGCCGATAAAAACGGCACACCTGAAAGTTCCAGTATCTGAAGAATATTTGTAAAAGTCATTTCATATTGCAGGGTAAAGGCTATAATGTCAAATTTCGAGACCGGAGTAAAAGTTTCCAGGGAGTACAACGGAAAGCCCTTTTCCTTCAGCTTGGCTTCCATATCAGGCCAGGGAGAAAATACGCGCTCTGCCCGGGCATCCTCACGGCTATTGATAATCCCGTAGAGTATCTTGAATCCAAGATAAGACATGCCAACTTCATAGGTTTCCGGAAAAGCCAGGAGTACTTTTACTTGAGCTTTTGTAGGAACTTTAGAGACCGCATTTAGCTCACAGCCGATATATCTTGTGGGATGAGAAATGAAAGGAAGAAGCTCAAGATAAAGGCGCTCTCTAAATTTTAAAATATCATTCATGCTGAGAACTTTTTAATGGACATATGTATATTGAGAAGAATCCCCGCCAAAAACATTGAAAAGATAAGAGAAGAACCGCCGTAGCTGACAAAAGGAAGAGGCACTCCTACCACAGGCAGAAGCCCTAGCGTCATACCCAGATTAATGAATATCTGAGTTATAAAAATTGCTACTATACCCGTAGCCAGTACGGCGCTTGTACGGTTTTTCGCATAAACAGCAATTTTAATACCTTCCATTATCAGCAAATAGTAAATAAATATTATAACTATGGACAGTAAAAACCCGAGCTCTTCGCCTATTACAGAAAAAATAAAATCCGTATGATGTTCGGGTATAAAATTCAACTGCGACTGAGTACCCCTGAACAACCCCTTACCAAATAGACCGCCGGAGCCGATGGCTATCTTGGATTGAATCAGAGAATAACCGCTGCCGAGAGGGTCTGCAGCAGGATCCAGAAAGCTGAAAATACGTTTTTTCTGGTAATCTTTCATCAAAAATAAATAGAATATCGGAGCAATCGCTGCTAGCAAGACAAAAGTGCTTAAAAGATAACGCTTTTTCATACCGCCTATAAAGAGCATAAAAAATACCATTGGAATAAATATTAAAGTCGTTCCTAAATCCGGCTGCAGTAAAATCAAAGCGAGCGGAATGCCTACCAGAAGAAATGTCTTCCACATGCCTTCAAGTAAATCAATTTTACCTTTGCTGTCCGCAATAAATTTTGTCAGCATTAAAACCAGTCCTACTTTTGCGAACTCCGAAGGCTGAAAAGCTATCGGACCAAAATGGAACCATCTTACACTTCCGAAGACATTTTTGCCAATTAGAAGAAGTATTAATAAGAGGGTTATAGTTATATAGTACAGCCAGGGAGCATGCCCAATCCAGAACTCGTAGTTAATTCTGCTGACATAAAGCATAAGAATAAAAGAAACACAGACCCAGACTAATTGCTTTAAAAAAAAATTATATCTGAATATAGTTGTTTCACGGGTACTTGTCGCGCTATATATCATGATAAGGCTAAAAAAACACAAAACACCTATAGAAATCAATATTATTTTATTTAAACTTCTAATGCTCTGTTGTTCTAGTAAGCGCATACCTTTCCTTCTTTAATTTGAAATAGCTTTCAATTACCGCTTTTCCTATCGGCGCGGCGTTTTCCCCGCCGGAACCTCCGCCCTCAATAAATACAAGAACAGAAACTTCTGGATTAACAAAAGGCGCGTAACCGACAAAAGCAGCATGTGATAACCCATGCGGGTTCTCTACGGTTGCAGTCTTACCCGCAATTGCATAGGCCGACTTTGCCCTGCTCCCGGTCCCTCCGGAATTGACCGCTTTCCACAGTCCTTTTTTGACGAGATCGAGAGTTTCAGCGCTAATAGGACAACTTCTAAGCATTTCTTTCTTAAACTCTTTTTCACCTATTTTTTTAACCAGGCGTGGCTTATATGATATTCCGTTATTTATTATTATGTCATAACTTGATAATATTTGCAGCGGATTGGCCGTAATATAACCCTGACCTATTGAATATTGGATGGTATTGCCGGGAAACCAGTGGATGCCGTATTTATCCTTTTTCCAGACGGGAGTCGGGACCAACCCCGCTTTTTCTCCGTCAAGATCTATGCCAGTCAAAGCACCGTAGCCGAAAAGTCTCGCATACTCGGAGATTTTGTCAGCTGTTACCGTGAGTGCCAGTTGATAGAAAAATACATCGCACGACTGAGAGATCGCATCTACCATCGTTAAGACACCGTGCCCCTCCAACTTCCAGCAGTCGTAAGTCCAATCCTTTCCGTAGTGATAGGTTCCCCGGCAGACAAAGATATCCTCTTTGGTAAGTTTTTTTTTCTCAAGCGCCGCGGCGGCAGGTACAATTTTAAAAACAGAACCCGGAGAATAAAGTCCGCTTACAGCCCTGTTTAAAAACGGTTGTTCCGGATCATAGAGCATACGGCTCCACTCCTCTTTATCAAGATGATCACAGAAAATATTCGGATCAAAGGAAGGCTTGCTGACCAGAGCATAAATCTCCCCATCTTTCGGATTCATACACACCACCACTCCGCGCCGGCCCTTAAAATACTCCTCACATAATTTTTGCAATCTTAAATCCAGCGTTAAAACAATATCTTCACCTTTTACAAACGGATCCTCCCCCAGGCTCTTAATCTCTTTCCCGGAAGAATTTACCATTATTTTCATGGCGCCATTTACACCCCGCAGCTCTGCATCAAACTTTTTTTCAACACCGGCGCGGCCCACCGTATCTCCGACATACACTTTTCCTTTGTTAACATCGTTAAGACTAACCTCTCCGACATAGCCGATAACATGCGCCGCAGTTTCTTTATACAGGTAGTTCCTTTTTGCTTCCGCATGTATTATTACTCCGGAAAGCTCTGTTTTATTCTCCTCAATAACCGAAACAATTTGCGCTTTCAGATTACCTTTAATTTTAATAGCTTCATATACTTTATTTTTCTGCTTTTCTATTTTTTGAATTATCTCTTCTTCGGGGATTTTCAGTATTTTTGCGAGGAGAGCGATAACTTTCTCACTGTCTTTAAGATCAGCCGGTATTATGGACACCGTAAAAGAGGGTACACTGTCGGCAAGTTTTTCTCCGTATCTGTCGTAAATAATCCCCCGTGCCGCGCGTTTCAAAACCACTCGGGTGCTGTTGCTTTGGGCCAGACTTTTGTATTTTGTATAGGACAATATTTGAATATAAAACAGCCTGAGAACTATTATCCCGAACAAGATCGAGCCAAAAGTTATAAGAAGCTTAAAACGTTTTTTCTGCTCTTTATCCTGGACTCTTTCAAGCGCCATAAAGACCTAATTTTTTCCAGAATTTCCCATCAGAAAAATAACTACCGAGAAGCAGAAGAGAATACAGGAGCGCCGAATATATTGAAACGGGAAGCGCCAAACGTATAATTTCAACAGCAATATTTATCCGGGCATAAAAGTAATTAATAATAAAAAGTGTGATCGCACCGTGTAACAGTGCAACCAGAAAAACAATCAGCACCTTTGAAAACTTATTTTCGGTGAATATATGTTTCGTTAAAAAAACTGTCAGAAAACCGGCAAAAGTAAGCGTTAAAATACCTGAACCAAAGGTACTGTAGGAGATAAAATCATAAAAAAGCCCGCAACCGGCGCCGATTAGCACACCATCAAGCAAATTGTTTTTTTTAACTGTCAGCGCCAATCCTATTATCAGAAAATTAGGTGTTATTCCCCATAAGACAAAACTATCTCTTAAGGCCAGCTGAAATAAAAAAAATATAAACAAAACAAATACTCTAATCAGCATAAGAGAAAGTTACTCCTTAACCACTATCAGAACTTCTTCCAACTTAAGAACGTCGACTGTCGGCACAACCTCAATATCCAGGCTCATACTGTCTGAAGCAGATCTGACACCTGCTATCGTCCCTATTAAAAGGCCTTTAGGAAATTTTCCGTCACCCGAGGTCACAATAGAATCCCCCTCTTTGACGTCATATGCGGAAAGAAACACCATCTTGCATTTACCGTTACCTGCTCCGCTCACCGTACCCACTACTCTTGACTTTTGTATGATACCGCTTATTCCGCTCTTGTAGTCAGTAATCAGCATCACCAGCGAATACTCGGGATAAACTTCAATAATTTTTCCCACAACCCCGTCTTGAGCTATGACCGTCATATCTTTTACAACCCCGTCTCTCCCGCCTAAATCCACGGTTATAATTCCGTAATAATTATTTAAATCCCTGCCTACAACCTTGGTCATTATTGTCTTGAAACTAATTTTTCTTTTGTAATCCAAAAGCCTTTTAAGCCTTTCGTTTTCCAGAGCTTTTTCTTCCAATTGATTGTTTTCATACACTAAATCTGAAAGCTCTTTCTTAAGTTTTTCATTATCGTGTTTCAAATATGCGAAGTTTATCAGTGTATCCCGTAGATAAATTGCTGTCCGGCCTATCTTGCCGGCCTGTTTCTGAAGCGGATGCAACACATAAAATAGAGCTCTGCTCCTGCCTAAACTCTGCTCTTTATCTTTAAATAAGAAAAAAAGTCCGGCAAATACCGCGAGAATAGCAATAACCAAAAGATATGTTCTGTATTTATTTAGGCGTTTTTTCCACATATTTTAACTACTCATAATATACCAAAATACAGCTATTTTTACAAGAACCATGTGCCGGTTCGGAATAGAATGTCAAATTTTTTGGCATAATAGATACTGCATAACTAATTATTCTAATAGAATTATGCAAGTTATTAGATTTGATTGCAGCAAGAGATGTTATTATTGGCATTAATAAAAAAACCCGCCCTCAATTTTCCGAGAACGGGTTTCTGCTTTTATCTTTAAAAATATTCTTTTTCGTAAACTGCCACTTCCCTTAGCAAGCCGTCATCTATCTCAAGCAGACGGCCTACACCTCTTACCACACAGGTAACAGGGTCTTCTGCGATATTGACGGGAACTCCGGTTTCATATCTTATTCTTTCGGCAAGACCTTTCAATTGAGACGTGCCGCCTGCCAAAATAATACCTTTATCTACTATATCCGCGGAGAGTTCCGGTGGAGTTCTCTCCAGAGTTTCTTTTATAGCCTCAATTATCTGTGAAATCGGTTCTTTCATTGCTTCTCTAATCTCTTCAGATGTTACCTCCAGAGTCCTTGGCAGACCGGTTACCAAATCTCTGCCGCGAACATTAATTCTGGATTCTTCTTTCAACGGAAAAGCTGAGCCAATTTCAATTTTAATTTCTTCTGCAGTTCGTTCCCCGATCAGGACGTTATATGCAGTTTTCAGGTGCATAGCAATGGCGTCCGTTAATTCATCCCCGCCGACTCTGACAGAGTTATTGCAGACGATGCCTCGTAAAGAGATAACTGCGACTTCTGTCGTGCCTCCTCCAATATCCGCAATCATGTTACCTGTGGGCGACTCTACAGGCAATCCCGCGCCAATTGCAGCGGCCATCGGTTCTTCAACCAAAAAGACCTCTCTAGCTCCAGCCTGTTCCGCAGAGTCTCGCACTGCACGTTTTTCAACTTCGGTGACACCTGAAGGAATACCAATCACGACTATAGGTCTTATCGGGGTTCTTTTATTGTGGACTTTGTTAATAAAATATTTCAGCATTTTTTCGGTTACTTCAAAGTCGGCGATTACACCGTCTTTCATTGGTCTTATGGCAAGAATACTTACAGGTGTACGGCCAAGCATCTTTTTAGCTTCGGTTCCTACAGCTAATATCTCGTGCGTATCTTTAACCAGCGCAACCAGAGAAGGTTCGTTTAAAACAATTCCTTTTCCCTTAACATAGACCAGCGTCGTAGCGGTCCCCAGATCTATCGCGAGATCATTAGAAAACATTCCAAAAAAATAATCCAAAATCATTAATTTCCTCCTTGATTGACAGCTTCAAAACTAATTATTTAAGGATATAAAACAATTTGTCAGCCGTTTAATATCTTAAAGCACTCTTTCTCTACCAGCTTTTCTATTCTTTCTGCCTCTGTCAGCAATGAATCACTTTCTTTTTTCATTTTACTCTTAAAAGCTTCGTCTTTCAAACATAAAATATTTATGAGGACATTTAAATAGGCTGATTTTTGCGCCGCTTTCGCAAAGCAGACTGAAACTCCGACATCAGTTATTAGATTCTTATTGCCTTTGAACACCAACACTTCACAAACTTTCAAAACTTTATCGCATAGTCTCATTATATTAAAAGGCACTTCCGCCGCTGTCTTTATAGCCGCTTCCATAGCTTTGGCCCTTAGCAACTTTTCTTCTACCGTGTTTTTTGAAAGTTTTGAGGCTTTAGAATAGTTGCCATACGCTTCAACATCAGCGTCAAGCAAAACTAGAAGCTCCTTTCTATGTTTCCCGGAAAGTTCAAGCAGTTCTTTAACCTCTTCAGAAACAGAAACATATTTTTCATTGCCGGCGGTAAAATTCCCGACCATGCAATTAAGACTTGCTGCCACAGCTCCGACCAAGGCCGCCGCCGCGCCGCCACCAGGCGCAGCAAGTTTTGCGCTCAGGTCTTCAGTAAACTTTAACAGGGACTCATTGCTGTAAGGCATTTTTGATCCGTTCCAAATTATACTTTTCGTTGTAATACGGCATAAATTCTCCGTCTTCCGCCGCGACCATCACCAATCCGGCTCCGGCATAAAGAGATGCCGATTTAATATTTATTTCATTTTCCGCCCCTGTCTCCCGCCAATAGGCGGAGCGCGAGACAGAAACCCGCAGTTTGCCGTAGCCCATTCGCTCAAAAAGCTCAAGCTCTTTAACTGCTTTATTTGAGTATGTAACTCTGGACTTATTATAAATTTCCTTGGCAATTATATTAATTTTGCTTTTCAAAGGCAAAGCGTTTTCGTATAATGGGGCAAAATAACTTTTCTCTATTCTGATTATCTCAAGTACACTTTTTACGAAATCAATACCTGCTTTAGCTGAATACTTTTTTGTAGAAGAGAAGACCGGTTTGACCCCAAGATCAGAGCAATATTTATCAATTATTTTTATTTCTTCTTTTGTAATATCTCTGTTTTCACATATACTCACTAAGACCGGAACCCCGAATTTTTTAATGTTTTCAATATCTCCTATAAGTACTTGTATCCCCTTTTCCAAAGCCGCAAGATTTTTCTTTTTTGCGTTTTCAAGGGTCGCTCCGCCATAGGTATTTAATTCGTTAACAAAGGCAGTGACTACAACCATGTCAGGTTTCATCTCGTTCTCGGCGCAGGTTATATTGAAGAACTTTTCGATACTCAAAGGAACACCGCTGTCAAATTTTGCTATAACAAAATCTGCAAGCGACATTGCCGCTGAGATAGCAAGAGGATTGCCCTCGGGAAGAAAATTACCGCTAGGAGAGGTATACACCATTACCGGATCTCCGTTTCTGTTTTGCATCAGCCCCGGATTCATGGCACCTTTGAGCATTTCGAATACTATTTCTTCCAGTTTAAGATTCTTCAAATGCACAGCTGTATTATCCTTGGAAATCCCTACTATTATTTTTGCAATTCTTGATTTCAGTTCTTCTTCGTTCATAGAAGCTGCAACCAACGCAAGAAGCTCTGAGTTTTGCATGTGCATAAAGCCTTCTTCTTTTAATGCTCTTCCGGGTTTGGTATTACCAAAACCGGTTATTACCCGTTTAAGAGCTTCATCCCTGGAAGAAGCCACTCTGCTCCACATAAGATGGTGGGGTAGAGAAGATGCATCACCATCAAAAATGAGCTGATTATTTATATAGTTTGCTATGAAATTATGTAAATAGGCTATATTTGATACTTCTCCGCAGCCAGACAAGACATCAGATAAGGGATAAAGATTATTATAGGTCTCATGTACGAGCATATCTTCCAGAGAAAAACTTGGCACGCATAGCAAGGTTTTTTTCCTTAGAAGAGAAAACGCCTGAACAAAACGTTCGCAAATAATGTAATGCTGATTGTTTGTTCCGTGAACCGGCATGGTGGGAGCAACAACTATAAGCTTTGCCCTTCCTCCGTTTTTTAGCCTTTGTACTGTTTCGGAATTTAATTTAGCGCTATACTTACTGCAAAATTCAAAGTCCTTTTTGTCTAAACCAATTTTTGCAGCAAGCTCAATTGCGCTCTTACCTCTAAAAGTATCGGTTTTATTGGCCATTTTCTTTTTTTTCCCGGAATAACGCCGGATTCCCCCTATTGAAATATCCAAAATCAGATACAAGAATATACTAGATTTGCTATTTAAAGTCAATGATTAAAGCCCAAAATAGCACCTTTGTTTCGGGTTGATTACACAGATGATGACGGGAGATGGCATAGATATCTGCTAAAAATACGACAATACAATGGTAAAAGCACATTTATATACAGAATAATTATAAAGATAACTGCTAAATACTGTAATTTTACTTCAAAAAAAGAAGGTTGTGTATGTTTACTTTTTCTCCCATTTTAAGAGGTTCATTACTGAGGAAAGGGTGCCGCCCTCTAATATTTCCTTGCTCAAGCGGTTTTCTTTTTCCAGCACGTCCATGGCTCTATTGGCATATTCTACAGCTTTTTCTTTGGGAATTACCATTACCCCGTCATCATCGGCCACTATCCAGTCACCGGGAAAGATTTTTACTCCAGAAATAGTTATCGGGACGTTAATCTCACCAAAACCTTTAGGTTCGCCGGCATTTGACATTATCAGCTTAGAAAAGGCTGGAAATTTGAATTTCCTTATCTCATCAGTGTCTCTAATTGCTCCATTTATTACTACTCCGGCAATCTTCTTTCTTACACAACTGGTCGTAGCCAATCCTCCCCAAACTGCAGGTCCCACACCGGAAACATCAATTATCACCACATCTCCCGGTTCGGCTATATCTATAGCTTCTACAGGCTTAGCCCAGTCTCCCGGGTACGTTCTTACCGTAACTGCCTTTCCAACGAGTTTAAGACCGTTTATAACAGGTTTTATACCAGCAAGGGAAGGCATTCTATGAAGAGCGTCAGACAAGTTTGCGGTAGAAATCTGTTTGAGTATAGCAGCAATATCTTTTTCTCCGCCGCGTTTAAACAGTTTGGTATTAATCTTCTTTAGAGAAGTCATTGCCTTTTTAATATCTTGTGCGGCTTTCTTTGCATCTTTAGCCTTAGTGATAGAACCGCCGACTATTACGATACTCGCACCTGCCTTGACAGCTTCCACAATATTTTCGGAGTTAATCCCTCCGGCAATGGAAACCGGTATATTTACCGCAGCAACTACTTTTTTTAAAATATCAAACGAGGATTTACCTCTCATCTGCATATCAACGGAGGTATGAATGCCTATATAATTCACTCCCAATTTTTCAACTTCTACAGCTCTTTTTACAATATCTTTAACTTCAATCATATCAACGGCAACTTCACAACCGTAATTCTTTGCAGCTTCCACACACTCGGAAATAGTAGAATCAGAAGCAACCCCCAGAACATCTACAATTTTTGCTCCGGCTTTGGCGGCTATTTCAACCTCAGCGCGTCCGACATCCATAGTTTTCATATCTGCGACAATAACCTTGTTAGGAAATTTGGCTTTGAGTTCACGTATGGCATCTAAGCCCTCCGCTTTTATCAGCGGCGTTCCGGCTTCGAGCCAATCAACACCGCCTGCAACTGCTTCTTTTGCCGCCGGCATAGCTCTGTGCATGTCAACGAAGTCTAATGCTACCTGTAAAATTAGTTTTTTCATTTTTTTCCTTTATTGTTTATACGGCATTTTAACACGGTCCCAAAGCAAAGTCCATAAGGTTATTAAGCACGTCTCTCCCAGACAAAATTATATCTTATACTTTTCCTTTATCCTCCATACTTCTTGACCAATTATTTGACCTACGTTAGAGATCCCCAAGGAATCTTTAAAATCTCTGCTTATTTCTCTGACGACTTCTTCTTTAAGCTTAAATTTGGCAAGGGTAACAAGTATTCTACAGGCTTCAGGGTCGTACTCGTCCTCAGGTAAACCCTGCATCAACCCTGCAGGGTCGACTTTAATCAACAATGCAGTTATTTCGGCCAAACACATAATATATTTTTCTTTTTCTAAATCACTCATTCTTTTCCTTATTTCTAAAGAAGCAGGATTCGAGACCGGATCCGTTATGCCGGTTTAATTGCGCAAATTCAATTCCGGGAAGGAGAGGCAGCTGCAAGGTTTAGCTGCTATATAAAGAACGTTTCACACGCCCATTATCTGGAGGATTATTTCCCTTTCTCTCGGCCGGTTATCAAAATCAATAAAAATTATCTGCTGCCATTTTCCGAGAAGGAGCTTTTTTCCGGAAAAAGGAACAACGAGCGACGGGCCTATAAGTGAAGCCCTGATGTGCGAGTGACCGTTACTGTCGGAATGCGTTATGTTATGCTGATACTTGCTCTTCTCAGGTATTATCTTTTCAATAAATGATTTTAGATCAGCTTCAAGGCCGGGTTCAAACTCTATAGTAGTAAAAGCTCCGGTTGCGCCGGGAACAAACATGGTAACCGTACCGTTTTCAAGACCACAGGATTTTATCGTTTTGGCAACAGCTCCGGTTATCTCCTTAATATCCGAGTTCCCTTTTGTATCTAATTTAACTCTTTCAGTAATAACTTGCATTTTTCCTCTTTTCGTAATATTATTTTACCTGCTATTTCCCAGTTGAAAGCCTTTCTCCATTGCTTTTTTGTTAATGGCGACAAGTTCTTTATACTTTTCCGAGGCTACATTATCCAGGGCTGCAATAATTGACCGGAGTTTAACGGCTTTTGTCTTACCCACATAAATGCCGAGAGCCAGCATATTTGCAATCCTGATATTGCCCAGTTCCTTCGCAAGTTCCGTTATAGGAAATTTACAGACTTTAGCATCTTTTCTTTTCGTTTCCCTTTTAATCAATGATGAATTTAGTATTAAAAGACCGTTCTCACTAAGAGAGTTTTCATAATTGTCAAAACCGACATTATCCAAAGCAATTATAACTTCAGCCTTCCCTATTACCGGAGAAGCTATATTTTTATCCGAAAGAACAACACAGCAATAAGACAGTCCGCCTCTTTTTTCAGCGCCGTAAGAAGGCAGCCAGGTAACGTTCTTACCTTCCTTCAAACCTGCATGACAAAGTACCGTGCCTGAAAGAAGCACGCCCTGCCCGCCGCTCCCACATATGACAAGATTTGTTTCCATTTTTAAACCTTCTTTCCTTGTAGCTTTTTTATCGCATAAAAATTACTTTATTGTTACAGCCTCGTACTGCTGCCAGATAGTTTTTTCCGGTTCCGCCGGGGCAGCTGTCTGCGCTTTTTTTGATCTTGGGACCTGCTTCCAGATATTTTCCCAGCTTTAAGTACAGTTGCTCCTATCCTTTATTATTCCAAGTTTAAAATAGTTCAGCATCTTCTCTTTTATGTACTTTAACGAATCTAAAGGTCTTAACCCCCAGTTAATCGGACAGGGGGAAAGAACTTCTACAAAAGAAAAACCCTTTCCGTCCACCTGATTCTGAAAAGCTTTTTTGATAGCTTTTTTTGTTTTAATAACATTTGCCGGATCAAAAAGAGCTACTCTCTCAATATATTCCACGCCTTCAAGCGTGGAAAGAAGTTCGCAGACGCGCAATGGAAAGCCCGCAGTAGTTGTATCCCGGCCCTCTCTCGAAGTAGTGGTCTTCATACCCGGTAAAGTTGTAGGAGCCATCTGACCGCCGGTCATACCGTAAACCGCGTTATTTATAAATACTACCGTAATATTTTCGCCTCTGTTTGCCGCATGTAAAATCTCATTAGTTCCAATGGAAGCAAGATCACCGTCACCCTGATACGTAAAAACAATCCTGTCGGGCAAGCATCTCTTAATAGCCGTAGCTACCGCCGGAGGCCTGCCGTGAGGAGCTTCGGTAACATCAAAATTAAAATAATCATAAGTAAAGACTGCGCAGCCGACCGGAGCAATCCCTATAGTTTTCTCTCTTACTCCCAGCTCGTCAATAACTTCTGCCAAAATACGCTGCACAAGCCCGTGGCCGCAGCCGGGACAATAGGAATTCGCTGTTTTTTTTAGGCTTTTCGGGGCGTTGTACACTGCTTTCATTTTGCTGTTTCCTTTATTTTTTCAAATATCTCTTCTTTTGTAGCAACTGCGCCACCGGGTCTGCCGTAAAAAGAGATTTTCTTATTATCTTCGACGGCAAGCCTAATATCTTCAACCATTTGGCCAAGGTTGAGTTCTACCACAAGTACTTTTTTCGCTTTTTTACCGAGCTTGGAAGCAACAGCCGAAGCAAAGGGCCATACAGTAACGGGCCTGAACAAGCCCGCTTTAATACCTGCGTTCCTTGCAAGATCTACTGCGCCTTTACATATTCTTCCCATAATGCCGTAAGCACAGACTAATATTTCCGCATCGTCTGCGAGATAAGTCTCATAACGCACTTCAATTTCCATTTTTTTGTATTTTTCCGCCAGTTTCCAATTGTGTTTTTCCAGCATTGTCGGACTCTGCATCATTAAAGAATATATTGATCTGGGTTCTCTGTCTTTTGCTCCGTTAAGAATCCAATCTTTTTTTGGTAACTTATTTTTTGGTTTATACTCCAGGAATTCCACGGCTTCCATCATCTGTCCGAGAATACCGTCAGAAAGAATCATAACCGGAGATCTGTAAATGTCCGCCAGATCAAAGGCATCCATTACATGTTCTATTGCTTCAGGAATTGTCGAGGGAGCAAAAACAGGCATTTTATAATCGCCGTGCCCGCCGCCTTTTACTGCCTGAAAATAATCAGCTTGCGAGCCCTGAATGTTCCCAAGACCAGGGCCGCCCCGCTGCATATTTACTATTACTCCGGGCAATTCACAGCCCGCCATATAGGATATTCCTTCCAATTTTAAAGATATTCCTGGACTTGAAGAACTGGTCATAGCCCTTGTTCCGGTCAAAGAAGCTCCAAAAACCATATTAATTGCGGCCAATTCGCTCTCGGCCTGTATAAAAACACCGCCGGCTTCCGGCATCCGCCAGGACATGTATTCAGGTATTTGATTTTGCGGAGTAATAGGATAACCTGCATAAAATCTACAGCCCGCTATAATTGCGGCTTCGGCAATAGCCTCATTACCGCTAACTAATATTTTTTTATTAACAATTTTTGGCATTATTATTTTTCCTTATAAACTTCTATCGCAGCTTCAGGACACATAAGAGCGCACAAAGCGCAAGAATTGCATTTGTTTTCCCGGTCGGTAAATTCAGGATAAAGAAAGTTTTTTTGGTTGTACCCCGCAGAAAACGCAAGATTCTTTTTATTGCAAAATTCTATACAATAGCCGCAGCCCTTGCATTTTTCTTTGTTTATTATTACCTTTTGTTTTATTAGCATTCTATCAAAGCCGCCTTTTTGCCGCCCGGTACAATCAGACACTGAAATGGGTGATTTTTTTAATTTCTCTAAACCTTTCATTTATTTCCGCCATAGTCAACGCCTTAAATCTGTTGACAGAAAAATCTTCGACACAATAAGAAGCGGTAATCGTCCCGAATATCAAAGCCCGTCTAATCTCTTCTTCGCAGATTTTATCTACTGTCGAGATGTAGCCCATAAAACCTCCGGCAAAAGAGTCCCCCGCGCCTGTCGGATCAAATACATTTTCCAGCGGATATGCCGGCGCCAAAAAGTGCCAGTTTGCCGTCATCAAGATACAACCATGCTCGCCTTTCTTTATTACCACCATCTTTGGTCCAAGTTTCATTATTTTTTTACCCGCGGTAAAAAGATTCGACTCGCCGGAAATCTGTCTGGCTTCCGCATCATTAAAAAAAAATATATCTACTTTTTTC
>JAPLKO010000004.1 GCA_026388015.1 Candidatus Firestoneibacteriota bacterium
ACCGTATGTACAAGATCTCTGTATGAAGTTTTTCCTAAAATCAAAGCTTTTGGCTGCTGTCATGAAGTTTTCGGGACCCAGGACAAGCTTGGCCAGGTGTTTAGTGAAGTAACAGGGGCAAAAAGGCCGGGAAGAGAAGAGATTAAAATAGATGTGCTCGGTATTAACCATTTTACCTGGATTACAAAAGCCGAATATAAAGGGCAGGATCTTATTAAAACCTTTATAAAGTATATTAACAGGCCCGAGTTGGTAAATAAATTTGGAAAATCAAAGGTGGACAGATCAAAATACAAACCTCTCGGCGGTATAAATACACTGTATGATCCAAGAAACGGCAAAAGTGAAGGTCAGGTATGCTATGAGCTGACCAGAAGGTTCGGCGTCGTGGCTGCTGCAGGTGATAGGCACCTTGCAGAGTTTGTACCCTGGTTCTTAACCGATGAATACTCCTGTCAGCGTTTTGGCTTTAGATTAACTCCGTATGCCTACAGAAAAATCAGGTTTAATCAAGGCCCTAAGGTATTAAGGCATATTCTAAAAGCCGGGTTTTACAAAGACTTGAAAGACAGCGGTGAAGAGTACATAAATCAGATGCTGGCTATACTCGGAAAAACAAAGTTTATTACAAATGTGAATATTCCGAATGTCGGACAGCATGATGGTATACCGCTCGGAGCGGTTGTTGAAACAAATGCGCATTTCTCTTCGGCAGGCGTTAAACCTGTTTATAGCGGAGCACTTCCGCCTCTGGTTAATCAGCTGGTAATGAGGCACGTTACCAATCAGGAGGCTTTAGTAAAAGCCGTAAGAACCAAAAACGAGGACCTGGCATTCAGCGCGTTCGTAAATGATCCGTTGACGTCAAGAATTGCCTTAGATGATGCCTGGAAACTCTTTAAGACCATGGTAAAGAAGACGAAGTTTAAATTTAAATAGAAAGTTTTAAAAAAAAGACCGGGAGAACGCATAGCCGGTCTTTTTTTTTGTTTAAATGGAGTTCTTGGCGGCGTTAATTCTATAATTGTTCGGGGTAACTCCGGTATATTTTTTAAATGCTATGAAGAAATTGTTTTCGTTCATATAGCCGGTTTCTTCTATTATTGATGAAATTTTCAAGTTGGTGGATGCCAACAGTGTCTTTGCTCTTTCAAGTTTTACTTTTTTAATGTAAACCGAAACGGGCAGCCCCGTGGTTCTTTTGAAAAGATGAAGGAAGTACCATTCGCTTAAGCCGCACTCCTTTGCAAGTTCATAACCTTTAATACGTTTCTTAATGTTGTTATTAATGTAGCTTATGGCTGTTTTTATTCTATCGTTGTCAGACGAGTTGCCGATCTCGTTGATTGACATTTTTTCAATTTCTATAAATAAATAATCTGCAAATATCTTTAACAGCTTTTCAGTATCTTTAAATATTGTTTTATTGTATGAAGGAAGTTGAGAGTATTCCTTGTCCAGGTTCTGATAGACGTTAAACTTTTTCTGCGCTTTTGCCGGACCTAAAAAGAAAAATCCTTCACATCCTGATATCCGAGGATATGGCTTATAAAGAAAAAAGCATGATCTCTCCCGTTATGTGCCGGGAGTTCCTCATGCCTGTTTGGAACAAATGGGGACAGGAGATAAAAGGAAAATGTCCTTTATATGCTGTTGATTCTGACGGGGATGTGGAAGAGCTTATTCCTCTATGGATAGAAGCAGGTATAAACGGCTGTGACCCCATGGAAATCGCAGCTGGTAATGACATGTACAAATACCGGAAAATGTTCGGGAAAAAGATGGCTTTTTCCGGAGGAGTCGATAAAAGGGAAATTGCCAAAGGCGGAAAAAACATTATAGCGGAGATTAAAAGGATTGAGCCTCTTGTCAAAAGCGGAGGTTATCTTCCCAGCTGCGACCACGGCGTCCCGCCAGACGTTTCCTGGCCTGATTTTGTGGAGTACAGTAAACTCCTGGGAAAAGTAACAGGGTGGTTGAAGTAAACTTGATACGCGTTACTAACTTTAAAAACTTTATGAACCCAATTTCATAACGCTTTTCTATATGACTCTTTAAAACAAACAAAAAGCATACCGAGAAAAAGAATGAAGTTGCCGATAAACATTCCGGATAGGCTTTGCATAAAAGGATTTACCCCTGTATAGGTGAGCAATATTGCCAGACCGAGACAAAGAGTTAAGATAAGTTTCCCTGTTCTATCGGCATAAATATCGGTAATATAGGCAACTGAGACGTAATATGCGAATAAGACAGAGATGTAATGACTCAGCCAGGAAGAAGGAGAAATATACAGAATTAACAAGAATACTATGGCATACTCGAATTTAGCGACTAATTTGAACTTTCTTGTCCTCCAAAGCGCGACTGCCGAGATTAGAAGTAATATTGCTTTAATTATTAATCCGGCTCTTTTCATCTGTTCGCCTGTGTATTTTGCGGGGTCAAGGTGACTGTGCAGCCATCCCGGGTAACTCGTTACCCCCAGATCCGTAAAATGCCTCACAAGAAAGGCATCCAGAGATTGGTTTGGATGGGTATAGTATACGGTCTCGCGGATGATAGCATCATTTCTGAAAAACGGCATTACTACAAGTTTAACAAATTCGCTTGAAAGATACCAGGATCTCTCAAAACCGTAAAATAAAGACGGGAGGAGCAGGAAAAAAACAGGAAGACCCAGCAGTGCCGCAAATACAGCTTTAAACTCTTTTCTATATAGGAAATAGACGATGAAAAACGCAGGAGTTAGTTTGATTGCCGTAGCTGCTGCAATAAATAAACCCGACGCAACCGGATTCTTGTTTTCCAAAAAGTAAACAGCGCAAACGCATAGGAAGAATATAAAAATGTTTGCCTGTCCGAGATAAAGATTATCCGCAATTATCGGAAGAGCCAGAATAAACGGCAGAAATGTCTTCGTCCGGCTTTTTGAGTCCTGCCTGAAAAAAGTGCTCTCCGGGTATATGATTTTTAAGAGCATGGCTGTTGAAAAAGTGAGTATAACAATATTAAAACAGTACCAGAGCGCCAGAGAAGTTTTTACCGTAAAAATTGAAAAGAAAATAATAATGTTATAAAAAAACGGCGGATAGGAGAAGGCTATATGCTTTCTATAAAGATCAGCATTGCCGTAAACGGTTTCCCTCGCAAGCAGCCAAAAGTTTAAATAATCCACAGTATGTCTCGTCAGAGTGTAAAGGAGTAACAGGAAAAAGAACCCGGCGAGATAAACAGAGATTTTTTTATTTAAAAGCGCTTTTAAATAGGCTGCCATGTTTTATGTGTCCTTGACTTTTCTATAAATAAGATAATAAACAGGGTAAGCAGGAGGATGAAATGACCTAAAAACATTCCCGAGTAACTCTGCGTAAAGCTGTTAAAAGAACTCAGTGCTGCAAGAGCAAAACCGGCGGTAAGTCCGATCTTCATCACAATTCTGCCGTAATAACTGCCGGAAGAGTCTCTTATGTAATTAGCTGCTGCGTAATAGGCAAAAAATACGGTAACGAAATGATTCAGCCAGGAAGCCGGAGAAAGAAAGAGTATTAATAAAAACATCAAAGCATATTCGAATTTAAGCAGCTGCGGATTTTTATTTTTGCTATTTGTAAACGAAAAGGCGGCAAAAAGCACCAGGGCTGATTTAAGAAGAAGACCTATCTTTTTTATCTGGACCAAAGTAAAATTTGCGGGGTCGATAATATTGTGCAGTCCGCCGTAGTGATTTTTGCCAAAATCAGTAAAATGCCTGCCCAAAAAACCGTCAATAGACTGATTGGAATGCCAGAAGCCGGTAGTGCCGCGGATTGCAACAGCATTATTGGCAAAAGGCATTATCACTAAACGGAAGTAATCACGGCCGAAGAGGGTCCAGGGTAATACCTCGTAATCCTTCTTGTAGAGAAAGTATATTAAGAAGAGAACCGGTGTAAGTTTAACAGATATAGCGAGCGCTAAGAAAAGTCCCACAGCCCAGCTTCTTTCTTTTAAGTGATTATAGATAGCCGCCACACAAAGAAAGAAAGAAAGGATGTTAGCTTGTCCCAGCCAGAGATTGTCGCAAATAATAACAGCGCCAAGCGCGAGCGGAAGGACATAATTCCCTGATTTTAAATGTTTCCCTTCATTCCAGCCTCCGTCGTAACGCTCCCCAAAACCCATAATTCTTGAAGATAGAATTACGGTGAAGATAACAAGCAGCATTTGCATAATATTCCAGAAGAAAAGCGCGGTCTTATAGGTGAATACAGAAAAAGCAGATACAAGGCAGAAGAAAAAGATTGGCTGTGAAAAATCAGTGTTAACATAATAAATGTCGTATCCGGGTACAAATATTGCATTCCGGCTTATCAGCCAGAATTGATAAAAATCCACGGAATGACGCGTCAAGGCATAAAAGATATTAACCAAAAAGAAGATGCCGAACCAAATAGTACTCTTTTTTTTAAGCAGTTCCGAGAAGTTTTTCAACATAAATAGCATTATACCTTAAATATTATTTGTTGACAATATAAATTAAAAACTGTAAAATACAAAGAACGAAAGCCTAGACAACCTTCAATGGAAAAAATACTAATCAGTTTTTCGAGATTTATATGCAGGCGCTTTTTAGACCGCATATTA
>JAPLKO010000060.1 GCA_026388015.1 Candidatus Firestoneibacteriota bacterium
CTCAAATCTGAGCTGTAACGCTCCGATTCCTTTCGGCTCCATCTTGTCAACAATAATCTGATACTGTCCGCTTTTTTCATACAGGTCAAGACTGCCGTGAACAACAACCTGCATTCCGTCGGCTGGTTTAAATTTTAGATGCTGATTGGCATTTTTAAAAAAAGCTCCCTTAATGACGCTTTTTTCATCCTTAAGCGAAAAATACATATGCCCTGAGGAATGAGGAACAAAATTAGAGATTTCCCCTTCAATCCAAATACCTTCAAATTGCTGAATAAGTCCCTTTACCTGCTTGGTAATTTCGCTGACCGAATAAACCTTGGTTGTTTGCATAATAGTATATATTATCAGTTATAAAGGGGTTTTTCAATGGAATTGCCTTTTATGTTTCCCCTTGCCGGCAAGTAAAATATTTTCCTCTTAAGTTCGCTTTTTCCCTTTATATATTATACAGTTTGCTCTTTTTTTGCTATTCAAGCAATTTTCTCAGGAACGCATCTCTTCAGGACTCACAATCAAGCCACTGCTGCATTTTATTGCTTAAAATTTTCTTTGAGATCTAAAAGTTCTTTATTTTCAGGGTCATTTTTCAGCCCTTCATCGAGAAAAAGAACAGCGTTCTTTCTATCCCCAAACTCCACTGCAACTTTTGCAAGACACAGATAGCTCTCGGTTTTTTGTTTTTTTGCGGCAACATGGCCTTCGCTCTTTCGCTTTCCTATTTCGTAAGACGCAATAGTTTTTATAAATACATCTTGGTATTTATCGAATAACTCCGTAGAACCGCTAAACTCTATGTCGTGGTATAATTTGCCGGAAAGAAACCGCAGGTTGAGGAACTTTTTCTTCCGGCCCCGGACAGACAACGTCAACACGCTTTTGATGGCGGGTATTTCTGAGAACATAACCGGCTGCCATTCGGGCTTTAAACCTATTTTTTCCAGGTTAGATTTTATTTTACGCGCAAAATAAAAGAAGTCTGTAACTTCTGCGGCTTGAACAAGCACTTGTATCTCAGCAGATTCGTTACCTTCCTTTTTCTTAAATGCAACTCTGCCTCTCGGGTCCGAAGGGTAGTTTTGGATATCCCATCCGCAGGGGGGTATGATACTGAAATATCCCGTGGAATCGATATAAGGCTTATTTCCCAATTCGGGGGCGCCGGTAACAAATTGCGCGATCAGAAGGATGGCGACTATAAACATGAAAACGAATATTTGGGTTGTACGATTCACATACACCTCGTTTTTCACTGATAAAACAACTATTACCGACGCACAGCAGCATAATCGATTATTTCAGCTCTAATATTAATTATAGCCTAAAAGGATGTAAAGTCAAGACCACGGTTAGTTGACATACTGCTAATAACAGCCGGGCCGGCCATTATTTTTTTTACGACAAAACTACGGCGAGTGCGGCAAAAATCACAGCTGCCGCATAAAGGAGCAGTATTGCTTGTTTTTGAGAAAGGCCCAGAGCTAATAGTCTATGGTGAAGGTGTTTTTTGTCTGCTTGAGAAAGTGGAGTATGATTTTTCCATCTTCTATAAACTGCAAAGACGATGTCGAATATCGGAATCGAGAGAATAAGAGCCGGTGTAAACAGCGTGATGGCGGTAAGTCCTTTATAAGAACCGATGATTGATATTGAGGCAAGCATCAATCCAAGAAACATAGAGCCTCCGTCTCCCATAAATACTCTGGCTGGGTTAAAATTAAACCTCAGAAATCCTAAAGTTGAACCGGCGAGAACAATTGAAATTATCGAAATAAAAAATGACACTTTTCCTGCAATATAAAGCCCGGAACTTGGCGGTTTAAGGAAAGAGATACAGAAAAAAGCGGCGCAGCCGATAAAAGCAATCCCGCCGGCAAGACCGTCCAGCCCATCAATAAAATTCATTGAGTTAATAAGTGCGACAATCCAAATTAACGTTATAGCAACTGAGACCGCAGTCGGGAAATTTATATACTTGTTCCAGACAGGTATTGTCACTCCCATTATTCTTACACCAAAATAAATCACAACGAGAGCAACCACAGACTGTCCAAAGAGTTTTACTTTTGGAGGCAGCCCCCATTTATCGTCAATGAGCCCAACTCCGATTAAAATAGTCCCGCCAACAAAAAGTCCCAAAAGTTTGCGGGCAAGCAGTCCGTCATTTAAGCGCAGCGCCGGACCAAAAAGATTGCTAAACAGATAATATATTAAGAGAGTACTGAAAAAAGCGCCATAAATACCAACGCCACCCCAGAGGGGTACCAGGCTTCTGTGGACTTTTCTGTGGGAGGGTTTATCGACAGCATCATATCTTACGGCCAGCTTCATAACCTGCTTGGTTATTATTATCCCAAGCAGCGCACTAAGAGAAAACAACGCCCAATATTTGAAATCTACAGACATTTAAATCTGGTGAGTTTTATCCCTGCTTCCTTAAGAATTTCAAGAGCCAGTTTATCTGGATATTCCCCTTCGTAAATAACCTCTGTAACTCCCGAATTTATTATCATCTTGGCGCAGGTAACACAAGGTTGCGTTGTGCAATATAGAACCGAATCTTTCATTGAATTACCGAATCTGGCTGCCTGGAGAATGGCATTCTGCTCTCCATGCAAACCTCTGCAGATCTCCTGCCTCTGTCCTGAAGGTACCCCAAGTTTTTCTCTTAAACAACCTGCTTCCGTACAATGTTTCACCCCTGAAGGAGTCCCATTGTAGCCGGTACTCAGTATTCTCTTTTCTTTAACCACAACTGCCCCCACTTTCCGTCGGGTACAGGTAGACCGCGTGGAAATAAGATGCGCCAGCTGCATAAAATATTCATCCCAGCTCGGACGTTTATTAACGGAGTTTTTTTTCATGTTAACCTCTTTTTATTGAATTGATTCCACTTATACCAACGGTGCCGCTTTATTGTGTTTTTGGTCCGCCGATTAAACCATCTTATACTTTCATCTTTCATTTTAATCAATGGAACAGTTCTATTAAATCTTAACCGGGAACTTTTTACACAGAGCTTTCACTTTTTTTGCAACTGCTTTATGCACTTTAACACTCTTAATATTTTTAAGCACTGTTTCTATAAACCCTGCAATTTCCGGCATTTGGGCTTCTTTCATTCCTCTGGTAGTCACCGAAGGGGTGCCGATTCTTATTCCGCTGGTATGCCAGACGTTCATAGTGTCATAGGGAATACCGTTTTTATTAACAGTAATACCGGAATCATCCAGAACTAGAGCAGCATCTCTTCCGGTTATATTCATACTTCGAAGATCAACAAGTATTAAATGATTATCTGTACCGCCGGTTACAAGTTTAAACCCGCGTTTTATCAATTCTGCCGCAAGGACTCTGGCATTCTTCACAACCTGCTGCTGGTATTTTCTAAATGCCGGAGTCATCGCCTGCTTAAAACAAACAGCTTTTGCGGCTATGACGTGCACAAGAGGTCCTCCCTGTATACCCGGAAACACTGCTGAGTCAATCTTTTTTGCGAACTCTTTTCTGCTGATTATGAAACCGCCTCTCGGACCTGAGAGAGTTTTATGAGTCGTTCCCGTAATAAAATCTGCATAAGGAGAAGCATTCGGATGCGCTTTACCTGCAATCAGCCCGGCAATATGCGCTATATCAGCCATTAAATATGACCCAACTTCCGTCGCTATATCCCTAAATCTTTTAAAATCTATCGTCCGCGGATACGCAGAAGCTCCTGCAATTATAAGTTTTGGGCGGTGCTTCAAGGCCAGCTGTCTTATCTCCTCATAATCCAGTAGATTTGTATCTCTATTAACACCATACGAAACAATTTTGTAAGTTTTTCCTGATATGTTTGCGGGAGCGCCGTGAGTTAAATGCCCGCCGCAGGAAAGATCCATGCCCATTACGGTATCGCCAGGCTGTAACACAGCAAGATAAACAGCGATATTGGCGGAAGAACCGGAGTGCGGTTGAACATTTACATGTTCCGCGCGGAAAAGTTTTTTCATGCGATCAATTGCAAGTTGTTCCACCTGGCTTGCATACTGACACCCTTCATAAAACTTCTTATACGGATATCCTTCCGAATATTTATTGGTAAGAATAGACCCCTGCGCCGCCATAACAGTCCGGCAAAAAAGTTTTATGATTTCCAAGGTTTCCAAGCAAATAATCCTCTGCTTCTATTCCTATCAGACCTTGTAAACGTTACAAACTTTATTAACTATTTTCTATCTTTGTTATTTTGTCGAGTCTATCCTGATGCCTACCGCCTTCGAAGGCGGTGTTTAGAAATTTTTTAACTATCTCTATTGCCAGGCCTTTACCTACAACACGGCCGCCGAGCACCAGTATATTAGCATTATTATGCCTTCTTGCCATATCTGCAAGATAAAGGTCGTTACAGAGTGTTGCGCGTATTCCCTTGACCTTGTTTGCGGCAATAGACATACCTAAACCCGAGCCGCAAAAAAGTATTCCATAATCTGCTTTTTTTGAGGTAACTTCATTAGCCACCTTAACCGCATAATCCGGATAATCCACACTCTTTTCTGAATACGCTCCCTGATCATTTATTTCATATTCAAGCTTCATTAATTCTGCTTTAATATAATCCTTAAGCTCAACTGATGCATGATCACTTCCAAGCACTATTTTCATTTTTTCCTCACTGGTTTTTATATTTTTGAAAGTATCTTAAAATCTACCGCAATGCTAATCATATCGAGACTATCACGATATTCTTCCAGAGTCAAACCGATGGGATCCGGCACACTTTTACTTGCCAGAATTTCCGCTTTGCCTTTAACAGAGGGAAACTCTTTTTCCAGCACCTCTAAATGAGATTTCGCCAGCGCGTAAATTTTGTCCGCTTCTTCTGCTATCTCTTTGGTAAGAACCCTGGAGACATGCGGCGAAGCGTCCATTCCAACCTCTTCCAGAACGGCCAGCGCTCCCTGTGAGGCCGGCATTCCGTCAATAGTCGCAACTCCTGCCGAACTCACCGCAACACCGCTAACACCCAGCTCTTTAAGCTTTGCTCTTGCATAATATTCAGCCATCACGCTCCTGCAGGTATTTCCCGTACAGATAAAAAGGATTTTCATTATTCGGAAATCCCGGGGACAATCTCTTCCAATTGTTTCTTTTTAATAACTCCCGGTCGAAATATTGAGGGGTGATCTCCGGTAACATCCACAATGGTCGAGACCCCTTTGGATTCTTTGATATCTCCCTCAAGTATATAGTCCAGCTCTACCCCCAACTCACGTTCCACATCCGCCGCATTTGTCAAATCTTTTTTCCCTGATATGTTTGCGCTTGTTACGGCAAGCGGCACTTTCACTTTTCTTAATATTTCCAGAACTAATTTACTGTCGGGCATTCTTACTCCGATAGTATCCAGACCGGCCGTCACACCTCCCGGCAAACCTTCCCCTGCTGCGAATATTAGAGTAAGCGCGCCCGGCCAGAACCTCTCCATAAGCTCAATTCCGAAAGGCGGGAGTTCTTCGATAAAATCTTCAACATCATGAGGGTCTTTTACAAAAATAATTAGTGGCTTATTCTTGGGTCTTTTCTTGATACTGTAAATTCTTTCTATTGCTTTTGAATTATTCATCAAAGCGGCAATACCATAGACGGTATCTGTAGGAATAGCCGCCACTTTCCCGGCTTTTAGTTCTGCCGCAAGAAGGTCAAGCTGACTAGCTTTCAGTATTTTATTCGAAGCTCCATATTCCATTTTAGTTTTTCTGCTCTGCTAAATATTTTTTAAAACCTTTCGCTTTCAATTTGGCTGATTTTTTCATAATGCCTTCGTACATTTCTTTTCTATGAGCTTTCAGAAACATCTTTAATTTTTTATCAGAAATGGCCAGTATTTCCACGGCAAGTATCGCCGCATTGAGGGCGCCTGCTTTACCTATCGCTACAGTTGCTACAGGAACACCTCCCGGCATCTGAACAATGGAATAAAGTGCGTCAGCGCCTTTCAAAGCAGAACTATCAATAGGTATCCCGATTACAGGAGCAGTTGTTTCCGCCGCAACAACACCGGGAAGAGCGGCAGCCATTCCAGCCGCAGCAATAAAGACTCTAGTTCCGTTTTTTTCTTTTTCCCTGATTGTCTTTTGAAGAAAAGGAAGAGCCCTGTGAGCGCTTGCAATAATAATATCATAGGGAACTCCTGCCTTTTCAAGCAGGTTGACCCCGCCTTCCAGCACCGCCAAATCAGAATCACTTCCAAGAATTATGGTTATCAGTTCTTTTTTCATAATATTACCCCCAAAAATAAGCAAACAATTATAGTAAAGCAATTTTACCAGATAAACGCCAAAAATCCAAGAAAGAAATACATTTTTTCTTATTTTATTGGTTGAAGGTACGGATAAACAGTAAGATGACACAGATAATACAAAGCAGAACTCTTTTACTTGTAAGCTTATCGCCCTATGTCAACGAAAGTTGACAACTGTTATCCTTTCCTTTCGAGAAAAGCCTTGCTTCTTAACTGGCCGCAGACCGGCGTTTGGCGGCTTCGGCGCTAACTTTGCCTGTGGCTGGGTCGATGTCTTTAAGTTTTACGGAGACTACGGTGGAAACGCCCTTTTCGAGCTGAGTTATACCGTAGAGGGTATCGGCGCACTCCATTGTGAGTTTATTGTGGGTAATTATAATAAACTGGACATGGCTAAAGGTCTCTTTAAGCATATCCCGGAACCGAAGAACATTTGAATCATCAAGAGGAGCGTCAATTTCGTCAAGTATACAGAAAGGCGACGGCTTTACCATAAAGACAGCAAAAAGAAGCCCTATTGCAGTCATGGCCCTTTCCCCGCCTGAAAGCATTGCCACTGAAAGCGGTCGCTTACCCGGAGGCCTTGCTATAATCTCTATTCCTGTTTCTAAAATATTATTCTCATCCATCAACTGCAAGTCGCCATGCCCGCCGTTAAAGAGTTTTCTGAAGACTTCATTGAAATTTGCTTTTATCTTCGTGAATGTTTCCATAAAAAGATCTTTGGTAGTCTGATTTAGTTCTTGAATAGTCTTGAGGAGTTCATTTTTAGCATCTATAAGGTCCTTCTCCTGTCCTGAAAGGAAGTTATACCTTACGGTTAGCTCCTGATATTCATCCATAGAGTCAAGGTTAACAGATCCCATTTCCTCTATAGCAATTCTTAACTCCTTGATTTTTGCATCAGCAGCATCAACCGTCAGGCTGTTTTCTTTTATATAGTCCTTATCAAGAGCAAGCTGCGATACATCCACGTGATAATCTCTGACAATCCTGTCCCTAACGGCTTTGGACTCTAGGTCTTCTTTGTTTATCTCAATTTCCAGCTCAAACAAATGCTTTTGTTTTATCTCATAATCTTTTCTGTAAGTTCTTAACTGCTCCTCATCTTTATAAAAAGAATCCCTGATTTTATCATTGTTTACTTTTTCATCTGCGAGCGATTTTTCAAGAGCCGCCTTCTTTGGTGCAATCTCCTTCAGAAAAGCCTGTAAAACGGCTACCTCTCTGCCCAGCCCGAGAAGCTGTTCTGCCTTGCTACCAGATTCTTTAATGTAAGAGGATTTATTAACTTCCAGTTCATCTACATTTAAGCCCATACGGGAGAGTTCATTCTTTAAATTAATTTCACGCTGTTCAAGGAAGGTTAAGCGCACTTTCCTGTCTGTGAACTTCTCATTTTCTGTTTGTTCATCTTTTCTTGCAACTAATACTTCGGCTTCCAGCGCTTTAATTTTCTCTTCATTCTCTTTTCTGTTTTCTTCGGATGTGCCGCTTTTTGTCGAGAGTTCTTCTTTTATTTTACTGAGAGCCGCTTCTTCCTTTGCCAGCTCTGTAATTTCCGCCTCCAACACCTTTAGCTCACGTTCTACCCGGACAAGTTCTTCCGTAAGAGACTGCTCTTCCTGTTTTTTTGCAACAGTACCTTTAACATCCTGAAGTATCTTAAAAAGTGGTTTAACCTTCTTGACGTAAAAGCCCCACTGCTCGCGCAACGACTTAATAATAATTCTAACACTTGTTAGTTCTTTTTCCTTTTCAGCCCGCTCAAAATCACCGGAGATGGAATTGCCTATGGTCTCAATAGTTTTTACTTCTTCCGCCGTGTACTCGTACACATCGGCAGAGGAGGTAAGTTTCTTCCTGCCCCCAATATCCGCAAGCTCAGCCTTAAGCTCAAGAAGTCTCTTATCTCCGACCTCTTTCCTTAAAACAAAATCATTCTTTTTTCTTCCAAGTTTTTCTTTTGCGAATTTAAGTTCAGTAAGTCTATTCCCTGCGGCTTTTAGTTCGTTTTTCAGATGAACCGCTTCGTTCATAACGTCAAACATCCGGACACGCAACTCTTCCAGTTGTTTTTCGTTCTGGCGATGTTTTTCCCGCAACTTCTTAGCCGTGTTCGCCTGTTTTCCTATATTTTCTTTCTCGTCAAACAACCCCTTTACAGTTTCTTCATATTCTTTTTTGGTATTCCCTATTTGTTCCGCAATACCTTCGTTTTTCCTGTCAAGCTCCTCGAGTTTTTCTTTTATCTGCTCAATTTCGCGGGTTAAAGAGTTCTTACGGTCTTCCAGAAGGCTGATTCTATTAAACACATTATTGATCTCATTGGAGACCTTATAAAACTCTTCGTGTCTTAAGGTGAGCTTCTTTTCTTCTTCCAGTAAATTTTTTCTGCCTTCCTGAAGGCGACCCTCTTCACTGGTAATACTATTTTGTGTTTTATCAATTTCAATTTTTAGGCCATTCTTTTTTATATTTTGAACATCTATATTATTTCTAAAACCATCATACCGGTATTTTGCGACTGTCACCTCGGCATCTTTAAGCTCTGCGGCAAGTTTCTTATACTTCTCTGCTTTTTTAGCGTGCCGCTCCAAACTATTAATCTGGCGTCTCACTTCGCCAAGCACATCTTTAATACGCTGGAGGTTTTGATCTGTCTGATCAAGCTTCTTAAGCGCTTCTTCTTTTCTTGCTTTATATTTTGAAACTCCCGCAGCTTCTTCAAAAATATATCTTCTTTCAAGAGGCTTTGAGGACAGTATCGCATCCATCTTACCCTGTTCGAGAATAAAATAAGTATCCGTGCCAACCCCGGAATCCAGGAACATATTTGTAATATCTTTCATTCGGCAGGGATTTTTATTTATAAAATATTCGCAATCAGAGTTACGGAAAATCTGACGAGTAACTTTCAATTCTTCAAAATCAAACGCAAGCTGTCCTTTAAAATCAGAAAACACAAGCGAGACTTCACCCATGCCGAGCGGCTTTCTTCCTTCGGTCCCGTTAAAAATTACGTTATCCATGGATGGGCTGCGCAAGGATTTTACACTTTGTTCTCCCAGCGCCCATCTGATGGAGTCAACAATATTTGATTTGCCTGCTCCGTTTGGACCAACAATGCAAGTAATTCCCGGCTCAAAGACAATATCAGTCTTATCCGGAAAAGATTTAAAGCCATACAGCTGTAGTTTTTTTAGTAGCAACTAATCTCCTTAAACAAAATATGCAAATATTCCATGTTCTTTTCTGCAGTTAGACACCCGCATATATAGTGGCCTGAGATACGCCAACCGCTATATATAGTATAATGATTTATCTATGTTTGTCAAGGGGAAAGAGAGGTTTTTTTTATTTTTGCAATAGTTTTCAGAAACTTTAAGTATTTTAGGTAAGTCACTCTGCAGCAAGGTGTTTTTGTTGAAATGTTACGGACTCTTACGTCTGTAAAAATAATTTAACAGCAGCTTTACTACTTGTCTTTTTGTAGAATAAATGCAGCCTTATTTTTTACTGGCATTTGTTCTTAAAAACTCTTCTATGAATATGTCTATATCCCCGTCCATAACGGCTATTGTATTAGTGACTTCAACACCGGTTCTGTTATCCTTAACAAGACGATATGGCTGAAAAACGTATGATCTTATCTGACTTCCCCACTCAATATCCTTCTTTTCGCCTTGCACTATTTTCATCTCTTCTTTACGCTTTTCCCCGTAATATTTATATAATCTCGCTTTTAGGACTTTAAAGGCCATTGCTTTGTTCTTCATCTGGCTTCTTTCAGTTTGACAGGTAACGACAATACCGGAAGCATAATGCGTAAGACGTATTGCCGATTCGGTACGGTTTACATGCTGACCGCCGGCACCAGAGGCGCGGTAGGTATCTATTCTTATCTCTTCGTCTGCAATGTTTACTTCTACGTCATCCACTTCCGGCATTACATCTACTGACGCAAAGGAAGTATGACGTCTTTTGTTTGAATCAAAAGGAGAAATCCGCACCAGGCGGTGCACGCCTTTTTCAGATTTTAGAAAGCCGTAGGCATTAGGACCGGAAACGAGAAGAGTCACATCCTTAAGCCCGGCTTCTTCACCAGGCTGGTAGTCCACCATTTCCACAGCAAAACCTTTTCTTTCCGTCCACCTGTTATACATACGAAGAAGCATTGAAGCCCAATCCTGGGATTCAGTACCTCCCGCTCCCGGATGTATGGAAAGAAACGCGTTGTGTGTGTCGTAATCATCGACAAAATATAGTTTAAGTTCTTCCGTGCGGAGCTCTTTTCTGAGTTGTATGAGCTGTTCTGCGATTTCTTTTAATATTCCGGAATCTTCACCGAATTTTGCGAGCTCTATACCTGCAACAACATCTTCGGCTCTTGTATTTAGCGCCTTCCAGTTATCGAGCTCTTTCTTATAGTCATCGCGCTCTTTCATTAATTTCTGCGCTTTTTCATTCTCGTTCCAAAAACCGGCGCTGCCTGCCAGATTATCCAGTTCTGCTATCCTTAACTGTTTCTTAGACAGGTCAAAGATGCCTCCAAAGCTCTAGAATTTTTGCTTTTATTTCAATTATCTCTTCTTTTGGTTCCGGCATTATTCACATCCTTCCACTAGAATACGTACCTTGCCGGGCAGGACTTCGACAAAGCCTTCCTCGACGTTTAATTCTTCTACTTTATTCCCGTGTCTGTATTTTACTTTACCCTTTTTTAATATAGCAAGCATGGGGGCATGGTTCCTTAGCACTCCAAAACTCCCTGCAAAAGAAGGTGCTTCAAGAGATTCAACATCTCCGGCAAAGAATAATTTATCCGGTGTCAGTATTTCCAATGTAAAGCTTTTCAGCGTACTAATAAGCTGCTCCTTTTGTCCTTTTCTTTTTTAGTGCTTTTTTGAATTCTATTTTTTTAATCTATCAGATATTATCGTTTGCCTGTCTTAACGCGGAATAGAAAATTGCTTTACATCTATTTCATCTTCTCCGCTTTTTCTATTACCTCTTCTATTGTTCCGACCATATAAAACGCCTGTTCAGATAACTCATCATGCTTCCCTTCCATTATCTCCTTAAACCCTTTTATAGTGTCTTTTATAGAAACATATTTTCCGGCCATACCGGTAAAAGCTTCGGCTACGAACATCGGTTGAGAAAGGAACTTCTGAACTTTTCTTGCTCTATTTACCGTCTGTTTATCTTCTTCGGAAAGCTCATCAATACCGAGTATGGCAATTATGTCCTGCAGGTCTTTATATCTTTGAAGTATTTTTTGCACCCCACGAGCAACAGTATAATGTTCTTCACCTACAACATCCTGAGAGAGAATTTTTGATGTGGAATCTAGCGGATCAACAGCGGGATAAATACCGATATCGACTATTTGCCTGGAAAGAACGGTCGTTGCATCAAGATGCGAAAAAGATGTTGCAGGAGCCGGATCCGTTAAATCGTCAGCCGGAACATATATTGCCTGTACCGAGGTTATAGAACCTTTTTTTGTTGAAGTAATTCTTTCCTGTAAAGCACCCATTTCGGAGCTCAAAGTCGGCTGATAACCTACGGCTGAAGGCATACGACCCAGCAATGCGGAAACTTCCGAACCTGCCTGCACAAATCTAAATATGTTATCAATGAACAAAAGCACATCCTGTCCCTCTTCGTCACGGAAGTACTCCGCCATCGTGAGTCCGGAGAGCGCTATTCTAAGTCTTGCTCCCGGCGGTTCATTCATCTGTCCGAAGACCATCGCCGTTTTCTCAATAACTCCTGATTCTTTCATAGAAAGCCAAAGGTCGTTACCTTCCCTGGTGCGTTCCCCGACGCCGGCAAACACAGAAAAACCGCCGTGCTGGGTGGCAATGTTTCTGATTAACTCCATAATGATAACTGTCTTACCAACTCCGGCTCCTCCAAATAGGCCAATTTTTCCGCCTTTTGGATAAGGCGCAAGCAGGTCAACGACTTTTAGTCCTGTTTCGAGTATGGAGACATTGGTATCCTGTTCTTCAAAAGAAGGCGGCTCGCGATGGATTGGATTAAACCTTTTCGCTTTTATATCTCCCATATTGTCAATCGGTTCCCCAAGTATATTAAACATTCTTCCCAGGGTTTCTCTCCCGACAGGAACAGCTATTACAGTTCCCGTATTGATAACTTTTGAACCTTTCCGCAGTCCGTCAGTTGACGACATGGCCACGGCTCTAACATTATTATCCCCAAGATGCTGTTGAACCTCTGCGACAATTTCCATCTTGCCGTAGTCTCCCGGGGTATCACGTTGAATCCGGATAGCCGTATAAATCCCGGGCAAATCACCGGAGGGGAATTCCACATCGACCACAACACCTATTATCTGAGAAACAAAACCTATTTTTTTATCTTCCATATCCTCTCCCTGTAATAAAAAACAAAGACGCCTGCTCCCGCCGTTAAGATACTGCGGCAACTCCTCCCGCTAAGTCACTCAATTCTTTGGTGATTCCGGCTTGTCTTGTCTGATTGTAGACCAATGTAAGTTTTTTCATCATATCGTCAGCATTTTTTGTAGCCTGTTCCATTGAAGTCATGCGCAAACCCTGTTCGGCGGCATTTGCTTCAAGCAGTATACCATAGAATATAACACCTAAATACTTGGGCAGCAGCTTTTCCAAAAGGGTCACAACGTCCGGCTCAAAAATGAAATCTGCTTTTACTTCTGAACCTCCGCCGACAGAAACAGGCAGCAACTGAAAGATTTTTGTATTTGTCTGCGTTGCTATTCTAAATTCATTATAAATTAGCTTAACACTGCTATATTCTCCAGTGTTATATTTTTTCAATATTTCTTCAACAATTTCTACGATTCGAGAATACTTAAGATTGTTCATAACTCCGGTATAATGACTTATTGATATAAAACTTCTATGCACAAGATAATCCCTGCCTTTCTTTCCTATGGTAATAATCTCCGCAGGTTTTTTAAGAGACATTAGAGCTTTCAGGCATTTTTTTAAAAGAGCGCTGTTAAAACTCCCGCAAAGACCTTTGTCAGAAGTCAAAACAATCCATAATTCTTTCTTTGCTTTTTCCGGGGCGGTAAAATAAATATGCTCATAATTATCAGGTATTTTTGAGGCAAGGTCCTTCATGAGCATCTCCATATCCTGCTTGTAAGGCCGGTTGGAAATAAGACTGAGATGCGCCTTTCTGTATCTTACTGCAGCCACCATCTTCATAGCTTTGGTAATCTGCTGCGTCTTCTTTATGCTCGCAATACGTTTTCTTATCTCACGAGTGTTCATTTATTTAATTTCATCCTTTTGCTGGCATTACGCCTAAACCGCTCATAAGTTTTTCACTAATATTACATATGGCTTATTGAAACTAATATTAAACAACTTTCAAACTTTGTAAACTTATTTTACTTAAGAAATTATTGGATTGGAATAGTTTCATTACTCCCATTCAATAGTCGCCGGAGGTTTGCTGCTTATATCATAAACCACCCTGTTAATGCCTCGCACTTCATTGACAATTCTATTTGATATGACATTCAACACTTCATACGGGATTTTTACCCAGTCAGCAGTCATTCCGTCCTGACTCTCTACTGCGCGCAGAGCAATCACATTATCATATGTTCTTTCATCTCCCATAACCCCGACGGTCTTAATCGGAAGAAGCACCCCGAAAGATTGCCATATTGATCTGTATAAATTTGCTTTCTTTATTTCTTCGATAATAATATTATCAGCATTTTTAAGCATCTCTACGTGTTCCCGGGTAACTTCACCCAGTATTCTTACCGCGAGACCCGGCCCCGGAAACGGCTGCCGCCAAAGAATTTCATCAGGTATTCCAAGCTCTTTCCCCAACACCCTTACTTCGTCTTTAAAGAGCTCCCGGAGAGGCTCTATCAGTTTAAACTTGAGATCTTTAGGTAATCCGCCAACATTATGATGAGATTTTATTACGGCAGAAGGACCTTTAGTGGAAATACTCTCGATAACATCGGGATAAAGCGTACCTTGCGCAAGAAATTCCATACCGCCAAGACCTTCAAGCCTTTTTGCTTCTTCTTCAAATACCCTAATAAATTCGCCGCCGATAATCTTTCTTTTTTCTTCGGGGTCTATTATTCCTTTCAGTTTATCCAAAAATCTTTCAGAAGCATCAAAATAATGCAGGTTTAATTTATAACCGTCTCTAAAAGTTTTTAACACCTCTTCTGCTTCGTTTTTTCGGAGAACTCCATTATTCACAAAAACACAATGGAGATTGTTACCTATGGCCTTGTGTATCAGTACAGCAGCCACTGAAGAATCAACACCTCCGGACAGACCGCACATAGTTTTGTAACCTGATCTCCGTGAGACATCCAGACATCCAGTGTAGACCTCATATTCCACATAAGATCCGAGAAATCCTTAATCAATAGCTTTGAGAGACCATATTCCCTTTTATCTGCTTTTACTACTTTCCCTCCGAGTGTATCAGAAATCAGCTGCATCCCATAGCAGATACCCAACACAGGGATACCCAGCTCAAGTATCTCTTTATCCATCTTCGGTGAATCTTTTTCGTAAACACTTGCAGGCCCGCCAGAGAGAATTATTCCTTTTAATTTCGAGTTCATTTTTAACTCGGCGGCAGTGGTCGTCGGAGGAAGTATCTCGCAATAGATATTATTTTCTCTGACCCGCCTCGCTATCAGCTGGTTATATTGAGAACCATAATCAAGTATCGCTATGAACTCTTTATTATAAACTTCTGTCATATCTTATTTCACCTTTAACACTTCGTAAACGTCTTTTTCGAAGAGTTTTGAGAATACTTTAAAATCACCTACGCCCAAATTATTAAAATCCTTATTTTCTTCTATACAGTAAAGGACAAGCTTGCCCGTAACAGTATGTGCGTCCTTAAAGTTCATACCTTTTTTTACCAGATAGTTTGCAACTTCAACAGCATCTGAATAGTCCTTAAGAAGTGTTTTTTTTATATTTTCGCTCTTCAGTTTTATATTATTAAAAAGAATTCCCAGGATATCCAGTGTCTCCTTAATTGAATCAACAGCAGTAAACAGATGTATCTTATCCTCCTGCATATCACTGTTATACGCCAGAGGCAGACCTTTCATAACGGTAAGGATACCCATCAAGCTGCCATACACCCGTCCGGTGCGTCCGCGGATTAATTCAAATATATCAGGATTTTTCTTTTGGGGCATAATGCTGCTGCCTGTAGTAAAAGCATCACTTATCTCTACGTAAGCGAACTCTTTGGTAGACCAAATAACCATCTCTTCGGAAATCCGGCTTAGGTGCATTGCTATTATTGCACAATCCGAAATAAACTCAATAATATGATCGCGGTCAGAAACAGAATCTATTGTATTTTTTGTCGGCATAGAAAAATCCAACTCTTCGGCGACAAATTTACGGTCTATCGGAAAACTTGTCCCTGCAAGAGCGCAGGCGCCGAGAGGCATAATATTGGTACGTTCGTAAGCGTTAGTAAGACGCCAGATATCACGGTTTAACATCTCGGTATAAGCCCCTATATACTCTTCAAATTTTACAGGCTGGGCATGCTGCATATGCGTAAAACCGGGAATTATCATTCCGGCGTGAAGAGCACTCCATTTATCCAGGGAAATTATGACTTTCTGTAATTTCGAATGTATATCTATAATCTCGGCCCGGAGATAAAGTTTTTCATCAAGCGCAACCTGATCATTGCGGCTCCTGGCGGTATGCATCTTCTTTCCGGCTTCACCGGCAAGCTTAATTACTTCTTTTTCTATATTAGTATGTATATCTTCGCAGGCAAAATCAACCTTGAATTTCCCGGTTTCAATTTTTTTTAGAATGTTTTTCAGAGCAGCAACAATCTTTACCGCATCTTTAGATGGAATTATCTCTTGTTTGCCAAGCATTTTTACATGGGCAATGCTGCCTATGCAATCATATTTCGCAAGACGATTATCAAAAGAAATAGAAGCGGTGAATTTTGCCGCTAACTTATCCGCATCTATTTTAAAGCGTCCGCCCCAAAGCTTCATATTGCCACCTTGAATTGTTATTTATTAATCTTAACTGCATTTTATTATATCACTTCTAGAGAGTTTTTTACAATTTTTAAATGAAAAAAGCCGTGCACAAATAACTATACACGGCTTATCTCTTTACGCTTTTATTTTATTTTTTTGGCTCTCTTAAGTATTCCGCCGACTTTAGTGGAAAGTCCGAAAAGATTGATAAAACCTTCGGCATCCTTCTGATTATACACCGCATCTTTGCTAAAAGTCGCAATGTTTTCATCATATAGCGAATATTCTGACTTTCGAGCCACCGCAAGACAATTCCCCTTATAAAGCTTCATCTTGACTGTTCCTGTTGTGTTGCGCATGGCATGGTTAATAAAAGCGTCAAAGGAACTCCTTAATTCAGAATACCACTGACCGTTGTATACCAGTTCTGCATAACGAGGAGCAATAAGCTCTTTGTAGTGTAAAGTTTCTTTGTCAAGAGTTATACATTCAAGATCTCTTAAAGCAGCATGTAAAACTGTTCCCGCCGGAGTCTCATATACGCCGCGGGATTTCATCCCGACCAGACGGTTTTCAACAATATCAATACGACCAACACCGTTTTTTCCGGCAATATCATTAAGTTTAAATATTAACTCTACAGGTCCATAAGCCTTGCCATTCAGTTTCTTTGGAACTCCCTTTTCAAAATATATTTCAACAAAAGTAGGTTTATTTGGCGCCATTTCCGGAGAAACCGTATACAGAAACATGTCATCTTTGTATTCATTCCAGGTTTTTTCAAGAATACCGCCCTCGTAACTTATATGCCACAAATTACGATCCATACTGTACGGTTTTTTCTTTGTTACAGGAACAGGGATACCGCGGGCTTCTGCATATTCAATCTCTTCCTCGCGTGATTTAATATCCCATTCGCGCCAGGGAGCAATAATTTTCAAATCAGGATTAAGCGCCTTAAAAGTAAGTTCAAACCTTACCTGATCGTTTCCTTTTCCGGTAGCACCGTGGCAAACCGCATCAGCTTTTTCTTTTTTGGCGATCTCCACTATTTTTTCAGCGATAATAGGACGGGCAAAAGATGTGCCGAGAAGATACCGCCCTTCATAGATTGCATTTGCCTTTAATGAAGGCCAGATATAATCGGTAACGAACTCTTTCTTGGCGTCAATAATGTATATTTTGCTTGCCCCGGTTTTAATGGCTTTTTTCCTAAGGGGAAAAAGTTCTTCACCCTGCCCTACATCCACCGCGCATGCTATAACTTCGCAGTGATAATTTTCCTTCAACCAGGGAATGATAATAGAAGTATCCAAACCGCCGGAATAAGCAAGTACCACTTTCTTAACATTCTGCATGATATTCTCCCTTTTACAAATGATTCTTTAATAAAAGATGAAGTACAGCTTTCTGGGCATGCTTCCTGTTTTCTGCTTCATCAAATACCACAGAGTGAGATCCGTCAATGACACCGTCAGTAATCTCGTCACCCCTGTGCGCAGGAAGACAATGCATTACAATATAATCTTTCTTTTTCGCTTTTTTCATTAACTCTTCATTAAGTTGGAAAGGCTTAAAAGCTTTTTTCCTCAATTCATACTCTTTTTCCATGCCCATGCTTATCCATACATCAGTATAGATTACATCTGCATCCTTTACAGCTGCTTCAGGGTTATTAGTAATAGTTAAATCCACCTTTTTTGCCAGGGTCAAAGCCGATTCCAGCACTTCTTTTTTAGGCTCATACTTTTTTGGACACGCTACCGTAAGTGGTATTCCGAGTATCGCACAACCAAAAATAAAGGAATTTGTCACATTATTGTCTCCATCTCCGACAAAGGCTGCTTTTATCCCTTTAAGCCCTTTTTGTTCTTCCATTGTCTGTAGATCTGCAAGTATCTGACACGGGTGCTCATAATCAGACAAAGCATTTATTACCGGCACTGAAGCATATTTGGCAAGTTCAACTACACGGCTATGCTCAAAAGTACGAAGAGTTATGGCATGTACATAACGGCTTAAAACCTTCGCGGTATCATGCACTGTCTCCCCCCGGGAAAGCTGTATTTCATTTGAATTCAGATAAATAGGCTGTCCGCCAAGTTCGTAAATAGCTGTCTGAAAAGACATGCGGGTGCGTGTAGAAGGCTTCTCAAATATCATTGCAACAGATTTGCCGGATAACGTCTTATCTTTAAGCTTGCCGCTTTTAAAATCTTTGGCAGTCTTTAGGACAAACAGCAACTCTTCTTTATTCAACTCCGTAATAGCAAGAAAATCACTAATTTTAAGTTTCATGGGGAATCCTCCGGAAAATTAGAGCTTTGCTTCGCTAAGAACTTCATCCAATGCCAGTATAAGCTTGTCAATCTGACGTCTTGTTACGATGAGCGGTGGTAAAAATCTAAGCACTTTCTCAGCCGTGCAATTTATTAAATAACCTTTTTGCGCCATCCTGTTTACAATCTCCTTGCCGGGAACGGTTAATTCCAGGCCGACCATAAGGCCTTTGCCCCTAGCGTCTACTGCAATTGACTTATATCTTACCACCAACTCTTTTAGCTTTTCAATAAAATAAGCGCCTGTCTCTGAAGCATTCTTTGTAAGTTTTTCTTTTATAATGGTCTCTAAAACCGCCAGTCCCGCAACACAAACAACAGGACCGCCGCCAAAAGTAGAACCATGACTGCCGGCCGATAATCCAAAAGCAACTTTATTATTTGCCATCATAACGCCAAGCGGCAGTCCGCCGCCAATACCTTTTGCCAGCGTTACAATATCCGGTTTAATGCCAAATCCCTCATACGCAAAGAAGGTACCGGTTCTTCCGATACCGGTCTGGATCTCATCAAGAATTAGAATAATGTTTTTCTCATCACAAAGTTCTTTCACCTGTTTGAGATATCCGGCATCAGGCACTTTAACTCCGCCCTCTCCTTGTACCGGCTCCAGCATAACAGCGCAGGTTTTTTCTGAAATAAGAGTTTTCAGGGAATCAATACTACCGAACTCCGCATACTTAAACCCCTCTAAAAGCGGTTCAAATCCTTTTTGTATCTTTTCCTGTCCCGTTGCCGATAAAGCAGCCATCGTTCTTCCGTGGAAAGAACTTTTCATTGTAATAATCTCATACTTGTCCGCACCTAACTTTTCTTTGGCATATTTTCTGGCAAGTTTTATGGCCGCCTCATTGGCTTCTGCGCCCGAGTTGGCAAAAAAACATTTATTCAAGCCGGAAAGCCGGCATAAAAGCTTTGCAAGTTTTATCTGAGGTATAGTGTAGTAAAGATTTGAGACATGGACCAATTTATTAATCTGCTTTCTCACAGCAGAGGTAACTTTTGGATGGCAATGCCCGAGCACATCAACTGCAATACCTCCTAGAAAATCAAGGTACTGATTACCATTGTTATCAATAACTTTCATCCCTTTCCCTTTAGTTATAACAAAAGGGAAACGAGCATAAGTCTGAAATATACAATCTTTTTCTTCGGCTATTATTTGTTCGTTATTCATAAAACTCCTTTAGAGTATCAAAAGACAATTTATAGTATTTCTGTCCCGACCCCTTGATCGGTGAATATTTCGAGAAGCAAGGAGTGTCTAATGTTACCGTTTATGATATGTACTTTTTTCACACCTTTTTTTACCGCTTCAGCGGCACCGGTAACTTTAGGGATCATACCACCGGTCAATGTCCCGTTCTTCACCATTTTCGCTACTTCGCCTACTTTAATACTCGAGATAAGATTCTTTTCGGCATCCAAAACTCCGTTAACATCTGTAAGAAGCAGCAGTTTTTCCGCCTTTGCGGCAATAGCTATCTCTGATGCCGCATCGTCCGCATTAATATTATAGGAATTCCCGTCTTTTCCTTTTCCGATAGGGGCGATTACGTAAATATAATCCTTTTTCTTTTCTAAAATTGAAAGATCAATACGTTCAACCTCTCCCACAAAGCCAAGTTCTTTACTCATCTGTCTTGCCAAAATCAAGTTGCCGTTCTTCCCGGAAAGGCCTTCCGCTTTACCATGATGCTTCCTAAAGAGCTCAACTATCTCTTTATTGACCTTCTCAAAAAGGACCTCTTCTACAATACCCATTGTCTCTCTATCTGTAACCCTGAGGCCGTTCAAGAAATTCGGTTTCTTACCTAATTTTTCCATAGCTGCCGAGATTTCAGGACCACCGCCATGAACTACTATAGTATTAACTCCTATGTATTTAAGAAGGGCAATGTCCTCAACCACGGAATCTTTGAATGCCGTCTCTACCATCGCCTTGCCGCCGAACTTGATAACAAAAGTCTTTCCTGAAAATTTCCGGATATATGGTAAAGCTTCTATAAGTACGTCTGCTTTAGCAATCAATCGCTCCATTAAAAAACCTCCTTAAAGATGATTTCACTAATACAATAATACCGGGGTCTCTTGCCAGCTATTTTACGCACGCGGGTGCGCCTTGTCGTACACGCTCTTCAGTTTTTCCCTGGTTACATGTGTATAAATCTGTGTAGTTGATAAATTTGCATGTCCTAGAAGTTCCTGCACACTTCGTAAATCCGCTCCGGCATCCAGAAGATGGGTCGCAAAACTATGTCTAATTGAATGCGGACTAATATGCTTGCCGAGCTTTGAGGACTTCGACCATTTATCGAGAATATGTCTTATAGTCCTTGTATCTAGACGTTTTTTTTTGCGATTAATAAATAATTCTTTAGTTTCTACACTTTTTTTGGCAAGATAGGTCTTGAGAGCCTCTTTCGCTCTATCCCCGATGGGAACGATACGTTCCTTGCTTCCTTTTCCGAATACCCTTACCAGCCCGTTTGTCAGGTCAACGCTTTCCTTGTTAAGACCCGTCAGTTCGCTGACACGAATCCCGGTGGAATAAAGGAGTTCAAGAATAGCTCTATCCCTATCATCTTCTTCTTTATCTCCGGTAATTGAATCCAAAAACCTGCCCATTTCCAGGGCTTCAAGAAAGCGCGGAAGTTTTTTGTCCTTTTTAGGAAAACTAACATTACCGGTCGGATCTATCAGGACAATAGACTCTTTTTTCAGATAAAAGAAGAAGCTCTTAAGTGTAGCCAGTTTTCTTTCAATGCTCGCCTTACCGTATTTCTTAAGAGTAAGCTCCACCACAAATTCCCGAATGTTTATCCCGGTAATTTTATATATATCCTCTTTTTCCCTGCAGAATTCAAAAAACTGTTTAAGATCAACGGCATAATTAACGGTAGTGTTTTTCGAAAAGTTCTTTTCAACTTTTAAATATTCTAAAAACTTATCAATTAGCTGCTGCATTCTCTTCTTCGTGTTTGCACTCTTTATTTAAGCATCTAAAGTTATCCTTAAACTTCGCCATTACCGCATAACCGCACTTCGGGCATTTTCTGTCTATAGGCTTTAGATTGCAGATAAAATCGCAATCAGGGTAGTTTGAACAACCAAAGAATGTGCCTTTTTTGCCTTTACGCATTATAACGTCGCCGCCGCAATTAGGCTTTGGACATTTTATACCTATACCGATACTTTTGGTATTCTTGCATTCCGGATATTTCTCACAGGCAATAAATTTCCCAAACCGGCTGAATTTCATAACCATTCTGCCGCCGCAAGCAATTACGTTACCTTCCTGTCCTTCCGGAACCGGAGCTTTTTTTGTAACTCTTACCAGACCGGCATCGGTCTTAAGATATCTGGCATCACACATCATATTAACAACTTCGTCTTTTTTATCATCCCCGTCCATGGATTTGGTATTTTTACAAATAGGAAAGCCTGAACAGGCCAGGAACCTGCCGCGAGCGCCCCACTTTACCACCATCGCTCGACCGCACGGAACAAGCTCTTTTTTTTCTTCCTCCGTGAGTCTCTCAGTATCAACTATTCTTTCCAAAACACCCTCGCCATTCTTCTTATAGACCGCTTCGCACAACTCTCCTGTTTCTCCGTCCCGGTCTTTTTTCATCCCGCCCATAATATTGGACGCCTTAAGCAAGTCCTCGGAGAAAGGACCATAGAATTCCTTTATAACGGATTTCCAATCTGTCTCGCCCTCTTCGACTTTATCCAGTTTTTCTTCCATATTCGCCGTGAACTCTATATTTAGTATATCGGGAAATGTCTTTATGAGTATATCATCTACCAGCTCCCCGAGTTCCGTCGGCTTAAATCTTTTTTCTATCCGTTCAACATAATTCCTGTCAAGTAAAGTAGAAATAATCGGTGAATAGGTTGACGGACGGCCAATATTGTTCTCTTCAAGGGCTTTGACCAAAGAAGCATCGTTATATCTCGCCGGTGGTTCTGTAAAATGCTGATTCCCGTTAATTTCCAGCAAATCCAGTTTTTCCTGCTCTGTCAATTTCGGCAATATTTTTTCTTTCGAGGCTTCTTTTTCTTCCCCTTCTGCTCCGGTTTCGCCTTGCTTCTCTTCTTTTTCTTCATCTTCTTCAAATGTATACACCCCAAGAAAGCCTTTGAACTTTATAACAGTCCCGCTCGCTCTGAAATTATATATATCAGCCGCAATATCAGCAGTAGTAACCTCAAGTATAGCAGGTTTCATCTGACAAGCGACAAACCTCTTCCAGATAAGATCATACAAACGATACTGATCTTTAGAAAGAAATTTCTTTATCTTTTCCGGTTCACGAAGACAAGACGAAGGTCTTATTGCTTCGTGCGCATCCTGAGAATTCTTTTTATTTTTATAAAAATTAG
>JAPLKO010000039.1 GCA_026388015.1 Candidatus Firestoneibacteriota bacterium
AGATTGCCTTCCTGGTCTGTGGCATTATGAGTATCCATTGGAGTTGCACACGGCTGAAGATTAACCACATCCGAGTGATATGAATTAACCGCCTTTATTGCAGCTCGCAGATATTTTTTTTCACCGGTCCATCCATAAAACTCACCCAGAGCTGCTGCAAACCAGCAGCCTGCAAAACCAACAGTTCTTATAGGGGCTCCGTCCTTAAGAGAGTACGAGACCGGAAACTGGCCGTTTTTTTGTTGAAACTCTAACGCTTTGTCCAGAACTTTACCGGCAGCTGAGACCCAGCATTCTCCTCTTTTATTATTCAAGTACGCAGATTTTATCAGATAATAACAAGCATGTCCTTGCGTGTAAGCATAATGAGCCTGCCTTGGATTATCAGGAGCCTTAGGTCCACCTGCCCACCAACCTTTCGAATGTAAAGCTTCATCCTCTTGACAATCCCAAAAAAAACCGGAGTTAATATTTACACCCGCGGCGATTTTATCAAGGCGCTGTACTGCATAATCAGCAAGTTCCTGCTTTTTGTAACGACTCTGCATAGCTAAAAAAGGATAGGGGCCGGTTTACCGTCTTTTATCTTAAAAAACTCTCCAAACCTTTCTTTTTTTAATGTAGTTTGTGCCGGAATTAGAATGTCTTTGACTAAAGCATCAGAAACCATCTTTACGGTAGCTTTTAACCCGTCGCCTTTTGGTCCCTTCTCATGAAAAAACTTATACAGTCTTTTAACAAACACAGCATGACCGCTCCGGCCGTTTGAGAGTCCTTGATGATACTGGCACACCACTGTTGTCTTGCCTTTAAAATTATGGTACTCCTTTGAGCCGGGAGCATAAACACTTTTTACAAAATGGACAGGTTCATTAATAAAACCTATTGATATTCCTACTCCTCTTTTCAGACAAACCCTTAATCCGTTGGTTGTATGTTTTTTTCCCGGGTTATCGATATAAGGAGGTACTGATATTGCCCAACACTTATTTTTCCCGAAAAGAAATGCAGCCGGAATTGTAGCTCTATCGGCACGGATACCCCAATACGGTGATAACATATTTGGATGGTTCATATCTTGTTTAGGGGCTATCTGAGGATAATACGGTCCTGTATCCTCAGGTCTGTTGTATCCCACCATAAAACCCGGAAGTAGAGGAAACAGAGACTCTTCTTCAGGTTTTAACCAAAGAGTAACAATAGCCTCTCCAAGACCGGACAAATCCAGTTTTATTTCTTCATCCTTAATTTGAATTTTAGCCTTTATTCCCCAAACATTTGCGGAGCCATCGATAAAACCAGAGTACTCTTCGCTTGTTCCTGGACGCAATACCGACAAATTGAATTTTCTCATTTTACACCTCTTTGTATTTAGACATTCCAACAGGCTACTTTTCTATTATTCCCTAAATCTTTAAGAACAGGTGTGATAGTTCCACACTTCTCTATTCTTTTTGGGCATCTGTAAAAAAACGGACAACCTTCACCGTTAATAGCTGACACAGAACTTACGGCATTCCTCTTTCTTCTAACACCATTCTTCATAATCATTGAAGGGACAGCAGAAATTAACAGCTCAGTATACGGATGCAAAGGTTCAGTGTATATAATATCCGTATCACCTTCTTCTATTATTTTACCATAGTACATAACAGTTATTCTGTCACAAATATTTTTTACAACTCTTAAATCGTGAGAGATAAACAAATAAGTTAGATGCAACTCTTCTTTCAACTCTTTTAAAAGATTTATTATTTGAGCTTGGACGGAGACATCCAAGGAGGAAACCGGTTCATCACAAACCACAAACTTAGGGTTCCCGACAAGAGCTCTGGCAATACATATTCGTTGTCTCTGCCCGCCTGAAAACTCATGCGGATATCTGTAGTAAGTATCTTCCGGAAGACCTATTATTTCTATCATTTGTTTGACAAGTTTTTCAGTATCTTTAACACCATATACAGTAAGAACCTCGCCTATTGCTGAACCTATGCGTATCCTGGGATTTAGTGAAGCAAAGGGATCCTGAAATATTATCTGCATGTATTTTCTTGTCGAAAACATTTCTTTACTTGAAAGTCCGGATATTTTTTTATTTTCAAAATGTACCGTTCCGGCATCAGGCTTTTCCAGTCCAAGTATTATTTTACCTACTGTTGTTTTGCCGCAACCGCTTTCTCCGACAAGACCCAGTGATTCTCCTTTTTTAATTTGAAGATTTACCCCGTTAACAGCAACAACGGGTTTTTCCATACCAAAAACTCCGTCCAGGCTCTTATAAGTTTTGGCTATGTCTTTTACTTCAACGAGATTATCCATTCTGTTCTTCCCCTCCCTGATACCGAAAACACCAGGCAGAGTGCTGAGATGAAAATTTTGTCTCAACCGGAGTCTGTTTTTTACATATCTCCATAGCATAAGGACACCGGGGATGAAACCTGCATCCATTAGGAAGCTCCTTAAGGTTCGGGATATTACCCTCAATAGTATAAAGACGCCTTTTTACAGGTCCAAGATCAGGAACAGACTTTAAAAGTCCTTCTGTATACGGGTGTTTTGGATTGTTAAATATCTCACTTTTATTTCCTTTTTCCATTATCTTTCCTGCATACATCACATAAACACTGTCCCCGATTTCATTTACTACTCCAAGATCATGCGTAATTAGAAGTACACTAAGTGAAAGTTTTTCTTTAAGTTCTGCAAGAAGATCAAGGATTTGAGACTGTATTGTAACATCCAAGGCCGTCGTAGGTTCATCAGCAATTAGTAGTGAAGGATTACTGACTAACCCCATTGCTATCATAACGCGTTGGCGCATTCCACCGGAAAGCTCGTGCGGATAGGAATTATATACCCTTTTTTCATCCTGAATTCCAACCAGTTTTAATACTTCAAGTATTTTCTGTTCCTTTGCCAGACCCTTAAGCCCAATATGAAGCTCTACCGACTCCCCTATTTGATCGCTAACCCTGAACACCGGATTAAGACTGTTAAACGGCTCCTGAAACACCATAGAAATAGAAGCGCCACGGAGTTGCATCATCTTATTTTCTGGTATTTTGAGTATATTTTCGCCATTAAAGAATATCTCACCTGAAGAAATAATACCGGGCTTTGGAATAAGACGCATAATAGCCAGAGCAGTAACTGTTTTCCCGGAGCCGGATTCTCCGACTATACAGACAGTCTCTTTTTTTCTGACCGACAGATTAATACCGTCTACCGCTTTCAAACTGCCTTCCGGCAGAAGAAACTCGATGCTTAATTTACTTATTTTAAGGAGAGTATCTATCATTCTACAAGCCTCGGATCAAGAGCATCTCGAAGCCCTTCTCCCAAAAGATTATAAGCCATTATCGTAATGAATATTGCAAGTCCCGGATAAACAGTCATCCACCACGCTCTTTCTATGTAATCTTTGCCGGAAGCAAGGATACTTCCCCAGCTGGCATCCGGAGGCTGTACACCCAGACCAAGAAAACTTAACCCTGACTCTGCAAGAATAGCGCCGCCGACGCCAAATATTACGGATACAAATACCGGTGCTAAGGCATTGGGTAAAATATGTTTGAATATTATCCTTGCATCCGAAGCCCCGCAGACTCTGGCCGCCAGTACATACTCTCTTTTTTTTAAAGACAAAAACTCCGCCCTTATTAGGCGGGAAAGGTCCATCCATCCTGTAAGTCCGATGATAACCATAACATTTATAATGCTGGGTCCGAGATAAACGCTCAAAATCAAAATTAAGAAAAGAGTCGGTATTGAAAGCATTATATCAACAAAGCGCATTAATACTGAATCTATCCTTCCCCCATAGTACCCTGCCGCAGCCCCTATTATTATGCCTATGCAACTAGAAATAATTACGGCAATAAACCCTACAGATAAAGATACCCTTGCGCCGGAAAGCATCCTGGAAAACACATCTCTGCCGAGTTCATCCGTTCCGCAAATATGCTTTGAATGCGGCGCTAAAAGCCTTTCAGAAATACTTTGCTCTTCCGGACCAAAAGGCGTTAGCATAGGGCCCAAAATAGCCATCAGGCTCAAGACAAGGATAACAGAGGCTCCCAAGAGAGCCAACCGGTTATTCTTTATCTTTCCCCATACTTTGCCTCTAGGGGAGAATTTTCTTTTGTTCATTTATACCTTATCCTTGGATCGACCAGAGCATAGGTGATATCCGCAATAATATTCCCGAGCAGCGTTAATATTGCTCCAAAAAAAACAACACCCATAATAACAGTGTAATCAAAACTAAAAGAGGCTTCGTAGGCCAGCCGGCCCATACCCGGCCAGGCAAAAATAGTTTCAAAAATGAAACCGCCCCCAATAAGTCCGGGTAAAGAAAGTCCGAGTATAGTCACAATAGGTAATAGCGCATTTCGAAAAGCATGTTTAAATATTACTTTATGCTCGGATAAACCCTTTGCGCGCGCGGTCCTGATATAATCCTGCCGGATAATTTCAAGCATTGCTGCTTTTGTGTAGCGCGAAATAGTTGCAAGTCCGCCAAAAGCACTCACAAAAACAGGAAGTATAAGATGCCATACCCGGTCCAATAACTGCAAATATAAAGGAAAACGTTCGGAGTCGGGAGATCTCATACCGGAGATCGGCAAAACCCCAAGATAGACGCCGAAAAATAGCATAAGCAATAGAGCCAGCCAAAATGCAGGCAGAGAGTAGCCCAAAAAAGTTATAACGGAAAAGGTCTTATCGAATATGCCGTTTTGTTTTACGGCAGAATAAATTCCTATCGGGAGCGCGACGACAAATATTATCAATAGCGACAGCAGATTCAAAAGCAGTGTATTTGGAATTCTCTCCATGATTTTTTCCACAACAGGACGGTTATCATTAAAAGACTCTCCAAAATCTAATTTTAGCAAGCGTCCCAGCCATTTAACATACTGAATATGCAGAGGCTTGTCCAAATCATACAACTTTCTGAGTTTTGCGGCGGAATCCGCAGATACTTTCGCGCTCATATTACTTTGCAGGACCGTTGGTCCTCCGGAAGGCAGATGAATAATTGCAAACGTAATTATGGTAATACCAAACAATACAGGGAGAGAAAGAAGAAGACGTTTAACAATATAGACTGTCATAAATCAGTATTTAAAGACCTCCGGAGAAATCTTCTTATCAAGCGCCGATTCTTTAAAAGCTCTCAGCTGAATATTAAAACCAAAAGAAAAAAGACCGTTATTGTTCGTAAAATTAATATCCCAGTACAGGCAATCAGTAATATTGGTTGAAAAAGCAAAGCGGTGTTCTTTAAATTTAACCGTAACAGTATCAAAACGCGCGCCATATTCAAACCGCATATCTTCCCCGATACTAAAGGCGATAGATCCGAATATGTCAAAGATACTGTAATTCGGAGAATTGTTTATATAATTAAGCCCAAGAGAAGCCTTTGTTCCAGATGGCTTTCCGTAATTTGAAAATATGTCCATTGCTTTCATGGCTCCTTCAGCTAAACTATACTGAATATTCGAAAAAGCATTAAATTCCTCGGATATATAGATATTTGTAGAGTTCACCAAATTATCAAAATTCTTTTGAACCTCTACGTTTTTAGCCCTGAAGTCATAACCCGTATAAAGGGTATTTGAAAAAGCCTCTCCGATCCTTAGATTCAAGCGTCCGTTTAATCTGTTGTTCAGCACTTCACCGTAATAATCGCTCCCAACACCGGAAAGCTTCTGCGAATAATTATAGTTCAAATCAGTATCCACATATTTATTCCAGCGTGAATTAAGATTAAGAGCAATAGAATAATTAAGACTGTTTAAAAACCCGGAATAACCATAATCAGGTTTATCCTGCGTTAGCACATCCAAGACTGCAGTGGTGTTAAAAGTGTTTGCCTGATCAAGCTTGAGCACATGAGTAAAAGAGGGATGAAGGCCGACTTTTAGAATATAGTACCTATTGTTATAGGCCACGTCCGGAAAATAATAATTAAGATCCGCATTTAGAAACCAGTAAGCATTGGTATTGCCTATGGCCATTGAAGTTGTACTAAAACGCAGGCTGGGTAAATTTAGAGAACTTATACGATATACGGCATCAATAGGATCATATCTATCCTGTCGGTCAACGGCAGTGACTATGGAGAATAAAGGGTCATAATAGCTGACAGCAACATAAGATCTTATATCGCGCGCTACTACCGGATAATAATAAGAATAATAATCTTTTGTAAGCGCCTCGTCGCTCAAATAATTAAGCCGGGCTACTATGCTCAGGTTATTATTTATTCTGCTCGAATGATCGAAATCTATTCTTAATCTTTCATGCAGGGTATCCTGCTCCAGAATATAGTACGCAAATAAATATCCTCCGTTTAGGCCGTCAGCAAACCTGTAATTTTGCTGAAGTCCGTAACCTGAGCCTTTTTTTGACATAAAATCAAGCATTAAAGCCCCTGAAAGATACTCCGAAAAATCGTAATTATAGGCCAGCTTGAGAGAAGCACCTTCACTGCTGGATACTCCCGGGCGTATTGTTAATGGACTTTTCGGCGAGGTTTTTAAAGACCTCCATATATAGGGAACGTAGAATATTGGAATATCTCCAACATAGAGCAAGACGTTCCAGCTTTCTACAATATTATCAAGTTCGACATGTATCTTCTGCGATATCAACCGATAATGAGGATGCTCCTTGTCGTTACAGGTCGTTGCATAACCTTCTATTATTGAGGCATTTTTTTCGTCCGGTTTTTCTATTAGCTTTCCTTTAAAAAACCAGGGTCCGCTGGAAAGTGTTATTTTGTCAATTATTCCGGTTTTATTCTTCATGTTAAAAAGTACATGCTCGCCGGTTATAGTACTTCCGTTTTCCTTAAAAGTAATATTTCCGTTCGCCTCTATGACCGAAGATTTTACGTCAAACCTTACCTGGTCGGCTGTGATATCAGTGCCTTTATAGCTTACCTTCACCCTGCCTCTGCCGTTTATTATACCTGAAGCTTCGTCGTACTCAAGGTAGTCCGCAGAACAGTCAACCGCAATTTTCTCTTCGGAGGTTACGCCCTCTTTTGCCAAGACGAAAGCCTCAGGATTGATAAGTTTATTTTCAGCTGTCCTAACTTTCCCGAACACAGAAGATTTTATATTAACATTTTCTTCGGCGCCGGAAGCCGCAGCTCTATAAAAAAAGAAAACCGTCCAAACTTGCAGGGCGGCTAATACTATTTTCTTTATTTTTTCCCTAAAACAATGGCATTTAAACATGATTCCAGACCAGGGAACTTGCTCCAAGCACCCCGGCATCATCCAGTAGTTCTCCTTGCACAATTTTTATTTTATTCCTTATATATTTAAACTCTCTCTTATTAAATTCTTTCAGCATCGGTTTAAAAAGATATTCCCCGGCTTTAGAAACACCGCCGCCGACGACAATCATCTCCGGCCCTACAGTATTTGCAATATTAACCAAGACAGTCCCCACATCTTTTCCTATTTCATTCCAAACAGATCTTGCATATTTATCATTAAGTTTTGCAGCTTGCAGTAAAATCAAAGGCGTAATAAGAGAAAGATCCCCGCCTACAAGCTCAAGAATAATACTCCTTTTTCCGTGCTTAATTTCCTTTCTGACTCTTTCGGCTATATTATTTGCCCCTACATAAGTCTCAACGCAACCTGTATTCCCGCAAAGGCAGGGTCTTCCTTCTTTTCTAATTACTATATGTCCCAGCTCTCCGGCAGTTTGAAAAGAGCCGACATAGAGTTTGCCGCCAATAATTATACCGCCGCCCAGACCGGTGCCCAGGGTAATACAAACCATGTTTTTCGTGCCTCTCCCTGCGCCAAAAGTATGTTCCCCTACAGCGTAAGCGTTTGCATCATTAGCGATAAATGTTTTCTTTTTGAACCGGTTTTCTATATATTTTTTTAAATTAATCCCGTTCATACCCGGTAAATTAGGCGGCTCGCGAATAATCCCGGTTTTATGATCCACAAGTCCGGGCGCACCGATTCCAATACCTATAATTCTTTTTCTTACCTGCGGCTCTGCTTTTGAAAGTAAAGAAAGTATTATGTTGCAGATATTTTTTAGAACTTCTTTATGCCCGAGTCCGGCCAGGGTAGGAGCTTTTTCACGCAGAATTACCTTGCCGGCAGAATTAACTATCCCGGTAGCAATATTTGTACCGCCGAGATCTACGCCAACAGCATAATCAACTTTTTTGACCATTTTTCTTCCGAACCTAATCAACAGTCTTTTCGGTTTGACAATCAAAGAAATGTACTCTTTCCATATTGAATACAACTTCGCCTTTTGTAGATATTTTTAACTGTTCGTGTGAATCAAGAGCCGCAACAAAAGCCGAATGCCCTGTTGCAAGGTAAACATAGGCTAAAGCGCCGATAGGTTCTATTACATCAACCATTGCCGAGACTTTCCAATCCGGATCTGCAAGCCTTGATGTTCTTTTTTCTTCAATATTCTCCGGTCTAATCCCAAGAATAATATTCTTACCTTCATATGGCGCAATCTTTTTGTACATATCACTATGAAGTTTTACAGTAAAACTGCCGTCACTAAAAAATAAATCGCTGTTTTTTTTCTCTATTTTTCCGTTAATAAAATTCATCGGGGGAGTTCCGATAAATCCTGCCACGAACTTATTTATGGGTTTTTCATAAATATCGACAGGTGCTCCTATCTGCTGCACAAAGCCGTCTTTCATTACAACTATTCTGTCTCCCATAGTCATAGCTTCTACTTGATCATGAGTCACATATATCATAGTGGCTTGCAAGCGGTTATGAAGTTTAATTATTTCGGTTCTTGTTGAACCTCTGAGTTTTGCATCAAGATTAGACAATGGTTCGTCAAATAAGAACACTTTTGGTTTTCTTACTATGGCCCTGCCGACGGCTACACGCTGGCGCTGTCCGCCGGAGAGTTGCTTGGGTCTTCTTTCTAAGAGCTCTTGTATGCCCAGTATTTCAGAAGCTTCCATTACCCTGCGCCGAATCTCTTCCTTAGGATATTTTCTTATTTTAATTCCAAATGCCATATTTTCATATACAGTCATATGAGGATAAAGCGCATAGTTCTGAAACACCATTGCCACATCCCGGTCTTTTGGAGCTACATTATTAACGACTTTATCATCAATGTATATCTTGCCTGAAGTTATTTCTTCAAGCCCTGCTATCATCCTTAAAGTAGTTGACTTGCCGCAACCGGAAGGACCGACAAAGACTATGAACTCCTTGTCTTTAATCTCAAGACTTAATTCGGCTACTGCTGCTTTTGGATTATTGATGAACCTCTTTTCTATCTTTTCCAGTATTACTTTTGCCATTTAAGGCCTCCTTTTACCTGACTAAAGCGCATACGGCTTAGGCCTAGTAAAAATATTTCCGCTTTTAGCGGATGAGAACAACATTAGTATTTTACCATTTAAATATGCAATAAATCAAACTCAATTGTTAGAGAAAAACTTTAATATTTTCCCAAGGCTCTCTTTTAAATCCTTTCTATGCACCACAACATCAATAAAGCCGTGGTCTTTCAGGAATTCTGACCGCTGAAAACCTTTTGGAAGCTTTTGTCTGATGGTCTGTTCGATAACTCTCGGACCTGCAAAAAGAATCAAAGCATTAGGCTCAGCT
>JAPLKO010000047.1 GCA_026388015.1 Candidatus Firestoneibacteriota bacterium
TGATTGAAAAAGGTTTGGAGAATAGATAATAGAAAATAGAACGCTACCGCTCTATAAAATTGCAGGCAATTTTATGCCGGGGGGCGGAATCGAACCGCCATGGCCTTGCGACCGAGGGATTTTAAGTCCCTTGTGTCTACCTATTTCACCACCCCGGCGTTTTAATCTAATTTCGATTGTCGATTTTCGATTACTGATTGCTAATTGCTGACAACTAATTATCAACAAAATCAAAATTTATTGCGGTCTTAACATGCTCCGAAATACGTTCGCTTTTTAGGCCCAAATTTACCAGATAACCCATTACTATGTTTTCTTTGTCATACATACTAACAAATTTCTCTATATTATCTCCAGTATTATATTTGGCCGACATCCCTGCTTTTATTTCTACAGGTATCAATTTGTCCCTATTTTTTATAATAAGATCTACCTCTAACCCGGCATGGTCTCTAAAAAAGATTATTTCACAATCTTTTCCTCTATTCTTAAATTTCTTCAAAATTTCAATAATAATGTAATTTTCAAAAAGAGGACCGACAAGAGAACTGGAAAAGAGATTTTGAGAAGTTGTTATTTTATTTAAATAGGATACAAGGCCATTGTCAATGAAATACACTTTTGGCGTTTTAATAAGCTTTTTTCCGACATTTTTGTAATACGGATGCAGCAAATATACAATATTGCTCGCTACCAGAACGGACAACCAGCTCTTAATTGTATTTACGGCAACACCCAGCTCAATAGATATTGAGTTCATATTAAGAAGCTGTCCGACTCGCGAAGCGAGGATGATAACAAAATGATTAAAGGTCCTCAAATCTCCGATATTGTAGAGTATTTTTACATCCCGTTCAACATATGTTTGGATATAATTCTTATACCACCTTTCTGAATCAATATTCTTCTCTGTAACAAGTCCCGGATAAGTCCCTCTTATACAAGCCTCAGTAAATGAATCTTTTAAGCTATTATTTTTATTTATCTCATCTTTTGACAACGGATACAGGTTAACAATGCCTACCCGGCCGGCAAGGGTTTCAGACAGGTTCTTCATCATCAGAAATTGCTGCGATCCTGTTAAAATATACCGCCCTTTCAGCCTGGGATTTTCATCCACTTTCATTTTTATATATCTTAATAATTCGGGAGCATATTGAATCTCATCAACTATAATTTTTCCTGAAGCTGAGTTTATAAATAACTTAGGATCACGTTTTGCTCTATCTTGCAAGTCAAGATCATCCAGGTCGAAATATTCATACTCGTCTTTTAGTATATGCCTTAAAATCGTAGTTTTACCTGTTTGCCTAGCCCCTGTAAGGGCCACTACAGGAAATTGCGCTATATTCTCCTTCAACTCTTTTGTTATTTCTCTGAAAATATACATATTCTTCATAGTTAAATAATATCATGTTTTCCAATGTTTGTCAATTGACTATTTGCAGTACCATTGCAGATAATTTGCAGTGATAATAACACACCTATCAGAAGGACCGGTCAAAAAGAGCCTTTCGACTTCTAAATAGAACATTTGTGAATAGTCTTCGTTTCCAGCAATTACTATACTATGGTATATGTTTTATCCAACTATTTGTCAAGTATACTTCATGTTTTATCATATTGTATATTATACCGGCTTATCTAAGAAGTATGGTAAACATTGGATATTTACAAACCAGAGATAAAAGCTCTGAACTATTTCCCATAAAATATGACGGCCTTTACAGCAGCATTGTAAACGTCAGCGTAAATCCGTTTATCATGAAGATTATGCCGACGACTCCAAAGGCCAGGCCTACGTACCAGAGGGGGTTCTTCTTTAACAGTGCGGCTATAGAGGAAAGCATTATTGCAACCTGAAGGAGCATTACGGCATTGGAGAACTGACCGCCTCTTTTTTTGAAATCTTCCTGTTCGGTGCTTAGTTTCTTAGCTTCGTTCATTATTCCTTTTTCTTCTTCTTCGTACTGCTTTATTTTTTCACCGTAGTATTTTAATCTACCGTCGTAATAAGTTTTTTTCGGAGAAACGGATTCATTCATATTTTGGGCCTTAAAATCATCCTGCTGAAGCTGCATAAGGTATTTTTTTATGCTTTTGGATTGGTAAAATTGCCACTGATTCGCCTCTTTAGTTGTCCAAATCTGCACTTTTGTAGAATTACTGGAACCTTTCATCGAAGAAATCGCTGCGCAGACAGCAAGTATTGTAGTCGTAAGAGCCACCCAGCGCACCCAGGTATCTTGAATTATCGGAACATTACTTTTATTTTCTTTTTTTGCCATAAAAATATCCTTTTCTTGAATAATTCATGTTTATTGTTTACCTAACCTGCTTTAATAAAATATTTAAGGACTACGAAACCGCCTATCAGCAGAATCATAAACATCATAGATAAAATATTAAAGTATTTTTCCAGCACATCCTGTATTTTTTGACCAAGTATCCGGAGAGTCCCCGCTACCAAAAAGAACCTTGCCGCCCTTCCCACAATGGAGGCTACAATTAAGACTTCAAGAGAGATAAGGAAAACCCCGCCGGCGATGGTAATGGCTTTATAGGGTATCGGCGTAAAAGCGGCAGTAAAAACCGTGAGGAAAGCATTTTCAGAAAATTTAACACCGACTACTTTTATCACCTCTTCCATATTATAGAAACTAACAAGCGCTTTGCCGACTGTTTCGTACAGTCCCCACCCGATAAAATACCCGAGGATGCCTCCAAGGACCGAGCCAAGGGTGCAGATCAGAGCATATTGAAACCATTTCTTCTTTTCTCCGATAACCATAGGGATGAGAAGAGCATCCGGCGGTACAGGAAAAAAAGAACTTTCTGCAAACGAAATACAAAAAAGAGCATAGGGTGCTTTTTTACTCTGCGCCTGCCGTATAGTCCAGTCATACAAATTTCTGATAAGTTTTAGCGGGGATTTCATCAAGCGTATCTCCCTTTTGTCAGATATTTAAACAGTTCAAACCAGGAGATACTTACAACTCCGCAGATAAAGCAGATAATCAGATCATTAAAATGCAAAGGAGAGAAATGGAAAAGATCAATTATAGCAGGGACAAAAAGCACAAGACTGAGCATTACGGCAACTCCGCCGAGAACAAACTTAAGAGCTTCGTTTTTTTCTTTCATCATTGAAACAATAGACCTTGTCCAGGAACGGTTTGTCAGTATAAGCCCGAGATTAGATATTACCAGAGTGGTAAATGTTAACGCTCTGACTTCTCCCGGAGTTTTACCCAGATAGAGAGCCGTAAAATATACGGCGCAGATTATAAACAATATACTTAAACCCTGAAGAACGCTTATCAGAACTTTTTTCTTATTAAATAGCGGTTCCTTTATATCTCTCGGAGGCTTATCCATAATATTTTTCTCTTCGGTCTCGGCTTCAAATATTACCGAACAGGTCGGGTCTATTATAAGCTCTAAAAACACTATATGAATCGGCCAGAATACTATAGGTAAATGGCCGAATACTACCGGTAAAAGTGACATACCGGCTATAGGAATATGTATTGATAAAATATAACCCATCGCCTTGCTTAGATTGTCAAAAATACGGCGACCAAGCCGGACCGCGGCAACAATAGAGGAAAAATCATCGTCAAGAAGTACAAGAGCAGAGGACTCTCTGGCTACGTCTGTCCCCCTTTCGCCCATAGCAATCCCTATATGACTTGATTTTAAAGCTGGCGCGTCATTTACTCCGTCGCCGGTCATCGCCACTATCTCCCCGTTAGCTTTCAGAGCATTCACAATCCTGAGTTTTTGTTCGGGAACTACTCTCGCAAATATATTTACATCCTTAATCCTGACTTTCAACTCCTCTTCGGATAATTTTTCTAATTCGCTGCCGGTAATGAATTTTCCCGGAGCTTTAAGCCCTATTTGCTTTCCTATATTTTCTGCGGTAATGGGATAATCCCCGGTTATCATGATAACCTTAATACCTGCTTTGTAACACTCCGCTATTGCATCTTTAACTGACGGTCTGATCGGATCTGCCAGACCTATCAAACCGATAAATTCAAATTGAAAGTCGTGCTGAACTTCCGGCAGTTCTTTTTTCTTAAAAAACGCCTGCGCAACTCCGAGAACTCTTAAACCGATTGCCGCCATTTTTTCTATAGCTTCCGTTATCTCTTTACATTTTTCTTCCGGTAAATGACACAGGTCCATAATAGCTTCCGGAGCGCCTTTGGCTGCAATAAAAAACTCTCCGCCGTCAGCAGAGTTCCATACGTGAGACATAGCAAGTAACTCTCTTGATAAAGGGTATTGATAAACAAGTCCCCAGTCTTGATGTAAATGCTCGGTATTACTTAATTTTAAGCGGCCTAATTCGGCTATGGCTTTTTCCATCGGATCAAACGGGTCTTTTTGACTCGCAAGAATACCGTATTCCACCAGCTGGTGAAAATTCTCAGGCAAGCCGTCATTTAGTATTTTATCAAGCTTTATAAACTCTTTTTTTGCATAAATAGTATCTACGGTCATCTTATTTTGGGTCAAAGTCCCGGTCTTATCAGTGCAAAGCACCGTTGCCGAACCGAGTGTTTCTACCGCAGGAATCCTGCGCGTTAAAACGTTTTTCTTGGATATCCTCCAGGCCCCGAGCGCCATAAATATAGTAAGAACGACCGGGAACTCCTCCGGTAATATAGCCATAGCAAACGTTATGCCGGCAAGAAATCCTTTGACTACATCTCCCCTGGTAATACTGTAAGCGGCGATAATAATTGCGCATAAGATACTACCTACAATAAGAACCGTCTTTACAATCTTTCTGGTTTCTTTTTTTAAATTTGTCTCCTCTTCCTTCACTCCCTGCAAAGCTTTTCCTATTTTTCCGAGCTCTGTTTCCATCCCGGTAGCAAACACTTTGGCATACGCCTGTCCCTGTGTAACCAGTGTTCCGGAGTAAACAAAAGGCAAGTCATCTCCTCCGGGCTGATGTCTTTCTGTTTTTCCGTCCCAATCTGATTTTCGTACCGGCACAGACTCTCCGGTTAAGAGGGATTCTTCTACGCTCAGATTAATTGAATTCAAAACAAAGGCATCGGCCGGTATCCTGTCACCTTCATGAAGAACAATCATATCATCCTTCACTACTTCCCGCCCTGCAATACGAATCTCTGCGCCGTCTCTTATAACTAACGCCCTGGGACTGGAGAGGTCCTTTAAAGCCTCGAGAGCTCTTTCTGTCTTTCTTTCCTGGTAAAAAGTAATCCCCATAATTACAAAAACAAAGCCCAGAAGCATCATAGCTTCCTGGAAATCCCCGAGGAACAGATACAAACTCCCGCAAACAACCAAAAGGACAAACATAGGCTCTTTGATTACTTCCAACGCAATATGGAACATCGTCTTCGGTTTTGAGGAAGGCAGCTCATTATACCCGTATTTAAGGAGGCGTTCTTTAACCTCCGCTGACGATAACCCTTTAATATTTTTGATATCAAATAATTTCAAATGCATCCTCCCCGCATATTCATTTTTGTTTTACCGGCAATATACTGAGCCTAACACTTTCAATGTAAATTGCCGCTTTTTTCCGGGTAACTTAAAACGATTGTCCAAGTTCTTTTGATACTTTTTCCAGATTTTTTCTCCTTCTTTCAAGTGTCGGATGCGTGCTAAACAGGTTTGCAATAAAGCTTTCCTTCATAGGGTTTATGATAAACAATTGCGAAGTTGCCGGAGAACCGTTTTCAACCGGGTTAGTTTTCGCAAAACCTGAAATCTTTTCTAAAGCAGAGATTAAACTGTTGGGTTTGTTCGTCAATCTTGCAGCATCGGCATCTGACAAATATTCTCTTGTTCTGCTTATTCCAAGCTGTATCAAAGTGGCGGCAAGCGGCGCAAGTACAGCAAGCACTATAAAGCCGACAATACTTCCTCCGTTATTCTCACGATCTCTTCCTCCGCCAAATATCGCAGCAAATTGAGATATTTTCGCTATAGAAACTATTGCCGTAGCAAAAGTTGCTGCAATGGTCATAATTAAAATATCCCTGTTTTTAATATGCATTAATTCGTGAGCAATTACAGCTTCAATTTCATGTTTATCAAGCAATTTCATGAGCGATGGGCTCAAAGCAACAACTGCATGCGCAGGGTCTCTTCCAGTTGCAAATGCATTAGGTGCTTCCATATCTATTATGTATAGCTTTGGCATCGGGAGATCCATTCTTGCGGTTAAATTTGTCAATATCTTATGAGCTTCCCGTCCTTCAGACACAGAAGCAGGTTTAGCTTTATACATTGCCAATACAATCTTATCAGAGAACCAATAACTCCCGATATTAAATATTAAAGCAAAAGCAAACGCGATAAAAACTCCGGTTTTTCCGCCCAGCAAGCCGCCGACAAACACAATCAATACTCCCATTATAGCCAATAAAAACAATGTTTTAAAATAATTCATTTTTTCCTTCCTCTTTAGTTGAATATTCAGTAGGTCAAGTTTTCGATTAGGTTATTTCGAAGTATTAGCGGGGCGGGTGAAATATATGTTTTACAAAACTTTCTTTAATTATCTGTTGTTTATTGTAAATATCAACTCTATTATTATAGTCCATCAGAAGAGGGGTTCTTTCTGAAATGACAACTTCATCAAGGTGCCCAATATCCGAATATTCAAATATATGTTTTGAAGTATCTTCATTAATAGACAAACCAATACCGCATAGAAAAACACTTAAAACTATTATAGTAATTAATATACTGTTCTTCATATTTACTCTCCAAACACAAGCAATTACTGGAATTATATCACAGCCTATATATAAAATCAAGGAAAGCTGTTGCACTTATTATTGCTACATATTGAAAAAAATTCCAAGAGAGATGCCCACTTTTTGATAGGCGTCAATAACTTTTAAATAATTAAATTCCACAAACACTCCGTAATATTTACCAAGCCATTTTCTATTTTTAAACGACGCATAAAAAGAAATTTCTGTTGCCTCTCTGCGGGTTTCAATATTGGCAGGTAAAGACTTATTTTCTCCGTAGAAAATATCAAAATATGTCCACTGCTCTCCTTCTTTTCCGGAGCCAATACTTACGAGATTTGAATAAGAAATTACCCTTCCCGGATTACTGTAATTAAAAAAGAAATTATACGTCAGCACCCAACTCTCAATATAGGCCGACAGACCGGTTGAAATAACGACATCATTCTTTAAGCCCTCATACCAGATATAGGAGAAGCCCAGGGGGATAATCAGTGTTTTTTGTTCTCTCAGTCTAAAATTAAATATATGGTCCAATCTGGCCTTAGGCGTAATTTCGGAATTTGAACCTAAAGAGAACGAAGTAAAAGTATATAAGTCTTCCGACCAGTCCTTATAACCTCCTGCAACAAATAATACTCCGCACCCCTGTTTTGTCAATATATAGCTGATGTTTGAAAGTAGAGTAAAATCCTCGCTAATTTTACCGGTAAAACCCAGGGTTCCGCTTTTCCAATTCCCGTACGTTTCGTTGGGCAAAAGTTCTGCCAGGGAGCCGCTTATTTCCAGGCACGAGCCCGGCGCTTTATCGTCCGTTAACCCCATTCCGCCTCTTAAAACTAAAGAATCCCCGGGTTCAGATATTTCGTAAAGAGGACCCTCCGTTAAACAAATACCGGCGCTGCAAAACATAAAAAGCAAAGCTGCTATTCTGATAATATTTTGTTTTGACATATTTCCCTTTTGAGCTTATTTAATTATTGACTCCGGCCCATTATCTCTTTTGGATCATTTTTTCCAGCGTCATTTCGTAAATTATTTTTTGCTCCACCGCAAAAGCAGCCGTCTTGTTCTTATATTTTTCCCCATATTTGCTCCATAATTCACTGTTATTAATTTTTACATTATCGTCAAGAACACCGTGCAATATCAGAAAAAACTGAGAAAAAGAATCAGGATAAAATATATTATCATCAATTTTATGTTTAACCCCTCCGCTGATTCCCCAGTAAAAATTATTTTCTTTCCTGTCATATAAAGTCTCCAGTATCCCCTCCTTTATGGAAGCCTGCACTTTTTTATAATATATATTTTCTTTTCCCATAAGTAAACACATTTCCGCATAGGCTGCCAACCCGCCATAACACTCACAATTATCCATAAGATATTTCGCATCATTATCCGGCAGCGCTTTCGTCAGCCCGTCTTTATCCTGAAGGAACGCTATTAAATACGCAATATCATTAATTTTATTCCAATTTTTTTTAATTAAGACCGTATTGTTTGTTTTTTTACAATACTCATTAAGCAATATTAAAAAAGTTGCCGCATAACTGTCTGCGGAATCATATTTTTCAGCTTTTTTTTCTGTTCCGTCTTGCGTAATGTAGTAATCATATATACTTCCGGTCAGTCCATACTTGTCAGGATAATTTAGATGGTCAAAATACCATTGAATGTAGGCCTTTACCTCCTCCGGATTCCCGCCTTTTTGAAGAATAGACAGCCCGAGAAGGTTACAAAAATAGGGAATAACATAGTAAGCCTTTGTGTCCATATTTACAACTTCGTAATATTTCCAAATGTTCAACGCCGGATTTACGCTGCTCTTATCACATCCGGGTGCCAGCAATACACTAATTAATAAAAGCCGTAATATGTGCTTCATTTAGCTTTTCCTTAACAGTGAGATAATAGTAATCATCATCTTCACTGACCGTACAATCATTACTACCTATGACCCTGTATTTGTGTTTTGGTATAGCCGCGGTGATTTCATTTAGGCCTTCAGGATTTATTAATGTTACAGTTAATTTGCCGTTATTTTGATTAAACGAGTACTCGCTTTTTAGGCATCTTAAAAAGAATTTCGCGAAATAGCCCATGGGCTTGACAATTATTTTATTTTGACTCTGCAGGTTTTCCAGATGATCAAGAAAATTTTTAAAAGCAATCTCGTAGAGCGGCGAGACGTCTCGCAGGTGGGAATAAAACAGTCTTACGGTCTTGTTTTCATAAACGTAATCCCCGATATTTAACAGCCATTTGCCAATTTCCTCCGCAGTAAGATCATCATCTTCCATCTCAAATAAAGAAGCGTATTTATGGTTCGGCATAACAGGAAAGGCAATTACTTTATCCGAGACCATTTTTCCGTCAGAAAAAGTCCTGTTTGGCGCCGAGCCCGAATCTCCGGTATAATAATAAGCAATCATACCTAAGGCGTTTAGAACTTCTGTATTTTCCGGTTGAGGATGCGTTCCTTCCGGAGCCGAATATTCCTCAATTTTGTAGCCGACCAATCTTTCCAGAGCATCCTTATTTTTCTTTATATAGTACCTAATTTTATCTGCTCTGAATGTTTTATCTTCTACATTCTTTGCGAACCAATTGTGCGCCCAGCCTCCGTGACATCCGAGAACTCCGAAGGTTTTTACTATTTCCACATAGGGTTTGCCCTCTCCCTCCGCATCAAAGCCGATTTTATCTCCGACTGCATCTCTAAAATCTCCCGCGGTAACATGCAAAGAACATTCAAGACTTTTTCTTATTATTTCCTTTTCCACAACACTGGTTATACTGGGATAATCGGGACTGGCGTCAATATGCCAGTTAATCACAATACCCCCTCTTCCAAAAGGCGTGCTCATCAAATGAGGAATTTTAACTATTTTGAACAGAAATGTTCTAAGCACAGCTCTCAACGGCAAATCATCGCCGGTTGTTTTTAAATACCCCAGCGGCATATTAGCGTACAAAATACTGCCTTTATCGTGTTTTCTAACCACCAGCGCGGGATATTTTGTTTTATCCTCTAAGACCGTGTAGGCGTATATCTCTTCCGGATCAAGCGGGCGGGTAAGTTCATTCAAAGCCGCCGGGTATTTTAATTTCCCGTATTTGTAACCGCACAAATAATTGTCAGAATCAAGCTTGCCGCGCGGGAACTGAAAATAATCGCTCTTTTTTTTATCATAGAGCTGAAAATATCCGGTTCCGTAAGAATGTTCTTTCTTTTTGCTGTAACGTTCATAATTCAGTCCGGTAATTTCAGAAAATACGGCCTTTTCAAGATACCTGCCCTTCTTGTCCTTTACACCCGCATTATATATCACCGCGATATTCCCGCCTGCGCTCAAATACTCCATAAGCCAGGATTTTGTTTCATCATGTATTTGCTGCGCGATATTATCCGGAAAAATAAGCACCGGATTATTTACAGCGATGCTTCCGGCAGACAAAGACAGCAGTTGAGTTACTTCTATTGCTTTAAAAGCAACACCCTCTTCCCGCAAAACGCTTTCATAGGCTTCTTTTATGTTATTTTCACTGCTTATATTGTTTGGATTATACACCAGCAAAACATTTACATTCTTGTCATTAGTAATGTTTTGCTCTTTGTTTAGTTTTACAATACTGTACCAGACAACAAGCAGGCAGACCGGTGCTACCAGGAATACTATGGTTTTTTTCATTTGGTTAAGCCTATGCCTTCTGTCAAAATGTACCCATGGACTATTACGTCTTCATAAAGCAGTATTTCCTTTTTCCCGATAATCGATCTTATAGAATCAACCTTTCCCACTTCAACCCCTTTTAAACATATACTTTTTTGGGAAAATATACTTCCGTCCACAAAAGCATTTCCCGCAATATCTACGTATCCTTCCGCAAACACACTTCCGTAAATTTCAACTCTTTCTTTCGTGTTGACAATAAAATTTCCGTTTATTTTCATATTCCCTTTAATTTTTACGCCCTTTTTTATTTCTAAATTACCCGCTACATATGAGAATTTCTGTTCTCCGGCCTTTAGCTTTTGCCGGACCGCATTGCCAATAGTCTTATCCGTACTTATAGTGCTGCCGTAAAGGCGCTTAAAAGAACATCCTTTTTCTATGTTAATTTTTTTTCCCGCAGCTACGCTGATCCCCAGATCGCAATTTTCCAGAATACTTATATTCCCTTCAGCGTCCAACCATCTTATCAATTTGGACTCCTGCCGTACTACAATATTCCCGTCAGAGGCAAGGGATAGGATGCGGCAGCCTTTTCCGATATCAACACTACCCATGGCATATATTTCCTTATTGCATTTGACAGAATCCTTAATTATTAGATTTCTTTTATGAAACAAAACGCAATTTACAGGGTTTTCGATAACATTGTTTTTTTCATCTTGCACTTCAATTATTTCCGCTTTAGACATCTTCCGCTCAAACGACCCGTTGGTTAAATAGTAATTTTTGCCGGTTAGAAACAGGTCAAATTCGCTGAAACGCACGGCCCCCGAATAGTTTACATTCGATTTAAGCGCGTTAAGAATAATACGTCTGAAGGATTTTCCGAAATATCTCGGGTCTTTGGAGTAGTCCATATTTACAAACAATTTATCAGCATCCTCACGTTTATAGATTTCATAAACAGCAGGAAAAAAAGGAAGCAAAACCATCAGCGCAAATAAAAGCACAAAAAAGATTATCATTACATTTTCTCCCGGAATCTTTCTGTTTTGGCCCAGAGAGTGGCTCTTCCGGTAAGCAAATCAATAATTGAATCTAAAAACCCAAGGGACGCGCAATACATGTTAAAGTAGAAATTAAAAACAAGCAGCGGCAATAATCTTATTCTGTATGTTGAACCGTCAAGGAAACAGGCTAAGCCTATCTGGTTAAACGGCGCATAATTACCAAAGGCGGAGCAGCCGGCGGTAAATATTGATATTAAAGCAAAATTAGTGAATATTTGAGTTTCCCCCAGGAAAAATAGCGTGAGCGAAACAATAATTCCTAACAATAGAAAAAACGGCACTGAGTAAACGAAAAGAAGCAAGGTTCCGTCTATTTTTTCTCTTAAGGATACTTTTTTTGAGGTCAATAGAGGCAGCAAATATCTAAACATAACCTGATTGTGCCCTCTTGCCCACCTTCGCATCTGCCGGGCCCGGACACTCCATACTTCAGGTACTTCCTCATAACATTCCGCCCTGTTGGCGTAGACAACTTTCCAGCCGTTAAGATACAGGCGAAAGGTTAAGTCCGTATCTTCCGTGAGAAACCGGGGATCAAATTTGCCCAGCTGTATACACAGCTCTCTTTTAAAACCTCCTACAGTTCCGCCATATTGCGGTATCAGCAGTAAATTATATCTGGCTTGCTGGTCTATTTGATATCCACCCGACCTTTCTATGTCCAAGATTCTGGTTAAAATATTTTTTGAAGTATTTACAGGTACAACTCTGCCCATTACCGCGCCCACCTCCGGATTTTCAAAACAAACGGCCATCTCCTTAAGAATACCTTTTGGCGGCAAATAATCCGCGTCAAAAATAACCATAATTGATTTATCCGAAATTTCAAGCGCGTCATTCAATGCCGCCGGTTTCCCTCTCTTCATATTATACCGGTGCAAAGGTTTAATATATGAATATTTTTCGGCGTATTTATCCAATATCTGCTTGGTGTTATCTGTGGAATGATCATTTATGGGTATTATATCCATTTTATCTTTGGGATAATCCAGTTTTATCAGCAGGTCTAATATATTTGCGGCAACTTTCTCTTCGTTATGCATCGGCACCACGACAGAAATTGTAGGATAATCCGATTGTACAATATCCTGATAGCACATTCTTTGCTCACCGCACAGCCTGTTAATTGTAAAAACAAAATGTCTGACCATATATATAATAGTCAAAATCACAATAAACACTATGTAGGCTTTTAGAAATATCAATATAACCAATTCCACTCTCTTAATCTTGATTTTGTTTTCCCGGCAATCCCGCTCACAAACACTGAGAATATTCCTACCACATAAATAAAATCCACTAAAGGCCCAAACGCAAATAATAAAACCGCCATATACAAATATGAATACTCTCTCAAAATATATATTAGCACAACATATCTGACCATGCCGAATATTATTGCGTACAATAAAGTTAGCAACGAAACAGACAACTTTGATAAAAGACCTACGGGCAGCGGGAGCAGCGAAACCAGCATTAATACAGGTGTAATAATCCACCAGCTGACCTGCAGTTTAATATAAAGATCGGAAAACGCCAATATATTATACGGAAAGGAAAATGGGATAAATACAAAATATACCGCAGATACCAATAATATCAACAACGCATAAACCAGGTAGGATACAATTGGTACGGCTATTTTTGATTTTAAAAGAATTATTATTGCTGCCAAAGAAGCGATAAATACATATACAGACTGCATAGTGCCGGGATATCGCCCGACCGGGCCAATCAAATATACACTTTGAAACAAGTAATCTACCTCTTTAAGATTACTTGTTTCAATGTCTAAGACCCCGGCAGCCAGAATATTTATATAATACGTCAGGGATGGGAAATAGATGAATATAGCAATCAAAGGAAGAAGCAGTATTAACGACTGCATTACAAAATATCCATAGGAGCTGGTTATTCTATAGGACCTGTGAGGGTACATAACACGTTTTACATTCATTTTGGCATTTCCCTGAAAAATAGGCCCAAGCCTGACCCTCTTAGCGGGCAAGATGAAAGCTATAATAGGCTGAAACAAATATCGCAGGCTGGTACTTGGCGGCAGCAGGTTGCAAATTTCAGCTTTTTTTTAGCCTGCCCTTTCTTTCTATCCTGCCCCAATCCATTTTCACGCCTAAAACTTCTTCTAAGGTAGCAAGAAGTTTAACTACGTCAATCGTGAGAATAAAGAAAAACCTGTAAGGGATTGCATAGAGAACGTAGCTTAATCTTTCTTTTTCTATCAAAACGCAATGTAAAGCCGCTGTCATATCCAGCAGGGTAAGCTGTATCCACCAAAACAACAGACTATTTAGCATTCCTGACGTAACGGCCACATATACAAAAAATATCTGGGCAAAAACATTCATAATGGGCCAAATAATGGCTTCAAAAAACATATACCATATTGTTACGACATTTAGCCGGCTCCCTTTTCCCTTAATGCCTACTAAAGATCTTTTATGTTTTTTTAAAACCTGCAATATCCCCCGGCCCCAGCGGTACCTTTGGATAAACAATGATCTCATATTCTCCGGGGCTTCCGTCCAGGAAACCGACTCTGATTCGTAGTCTATTTTCCAGCCGGCGGACAATATCTTAATAGTTATGTCGCAATCTTCGGCAAAGGTATCACTGTCATAACCGCCGACGCTTTCAATTGCCGTGCGTCTGAAAAGTCCGAAAGGACCCGGAACAATATTTACTACTTTAAAAAAGCCCTGGCTTTGTTTCACCATATTTAAGCCTTCTATATACTCGAGAGATTGAAGCCTGGTAAGGAAATTACTTATGTTGACAATCTTTACATTTCCCGCCACCGCGCCCACTCTTTCATCATGAAAATGACGCAGCGCTTTTTTTACCGCATATTTTTCAATGAGCGAATCTCCGTCTATGCAAAGAATAAATTCTCCCGTACTGTTTTTTATGCCGTTGTTCAGCGCTTTTGCTTTTCCTTGATTTTGCTGGGAAATGACCCGGACCCTGGCAGCAGGGTATAAACCTTCATATTTTGCTGAGCGCTGCAAAGTGTCGTCCGTGGAACCGTCGTTAACAATTACTATTTCCTTTTTTGGATAATCCAGCGCTAAAAGCGATTTGATAGATTCCTCAATATTTCTCCCTTCATTATAGGCGGGTATTATGATGGACACAAGAGAATCTTCTTTTTTCTCTTTCTCCTGATCCGCATAATGAAAAGTAAAATTTAGATACGAAAAATACATTAAACCAAAATACCTGAGAATCAGAATACAAAGGAAAATGAAAAGCATAATGAAAGACAGTCCTATAAAACCCTTGCGAAAAGAAATCTCCCAAAGATAAACATCCAGCATTGCAAGAATCAACCATGCAAACGGAATTACCGCCAAAAGCAGCACGATTAAATTAAACAGTATGTTTGATAGTTTATTTTTCAAAATGATAGGTCAACCCCAATAAGATATTTGTAGAAGCAGAGAAAGTGCTTCGCGAAAAATTTAGCGCAATTTCCGCGGAAACATTACTTGAGAGATAATAGGACGCTTCTCCGTCTAAACTATAAGTGATCTGCGCAGTTTCCATAACGCTGGAAATTTTTCCTTTCAATTTATAAAGAAGCAGACTCTTCTCTTGATTGTTCAAAACGGCAACCACGGAAATTGTTGAATATGTCTTTGGTGTCCAGTAGTAAGGGGAAGTCCATGCATAACCTAATGCTTCATATTCCCCTCCTAATTTAACCGGCAGAGAAAGATCAAGTTTATGAAGGAATCCTACGTTAAACTTGGTCAGGCTGTTTTGATCAGAAATTACCCCCTGAGAAAAGAACGCAACAAAATCTACTTTATCCGAGAATCTATGGTCAACCTGTAATGAAAAGTTATCTACACTAAGATTCTGCCCCGCAAGAAGCGTATTGAGAGTGTTCATTTCAAGAACCCCGTCTCTTTTGCCGTAATTTGCTCTTAAAGAAGTTTCAGGAGAAAGCTGCACGGCCGTTCCAACAGAGTAATTATTTTTTCCTTCATAACCGTAATACTCCAGATTTGATAAGGCTACAGACCATCTCCAATTTTCCTGGACATTTATTTCCCCTTCCATATATAATTCCCGACCCTGTACATCCGCCGGTGCTTGCGTAAACCGGTAATGCTTTAGCCCCGCGGATATGCTCAGCGAACCATCATATATGTGGATTTGACCTCCAAGGTCCAGGCATAATTTATAGAAATTATATGTGTTTTCGGAAAAGCTTGAATACCGCATATACAGCTCCGGGACAATTCTTTTTTCATTTTCCAGAATCTTTTGAATTTCATAAATCTTGTCAATTGCTTCCAGATTATAGAATATAGCGTTTACCTGCCTGTAATTTTCAACAGCCTTTTTATATTCTTTATCAAATTTATATATATCCCCGCGTATTAAATATACCTCAGACAAAGAAGGATCTTGAGCCTGCACTATTTCAAGTTCTTTCAGGGCGGAGCTATTGTCCCCTTTCCAGACCAGCACCTTTGCCATATCCAAGCGCACCTGTATTTCTTCGGGGTGCTTATCCAGATAAACACGGTAAAGAACGAGCGACTCGTCATAAAGGTTTTCCCAGGAAAGAATTTTGGCGAATCTCAATTTTGTCTCATAATCGTCCGGATATTTTTCCAAATAAAGCCGGTAGTAGCTCGCCGCTTCTTCTTTTTTTTCTTCCGTATAATATAGTTGATTCGCAAGAGGCAAATACAAACTGTAATTCTTGGTTTTCTCTATTACTTTTTTTATTCCGACGGCAGACTTGGCCTCGTTGATTTTATCTTCCAGCTTTTTTAACCTTGCCAATCCTTCTTTTGCCTTTTTATTATTTTTAGAAAGCTGAAGAACTTTTTCATACTCAATTTCTGCCTTTTTGTACTTTTCCGCGCGCTCAAATACAAGAGCTAAAATTAAGCGTGCTTCACTGTTCTTATAGTCAAGACTGATCACTCTGTTTAATTCTGCTTCCGCCAAAGATAAATCACCTTTCCATATATACACATTAGCCAGTTCAAAGATTACATTATTTTCCCGGGGATGTTTTCTGAGATATTCCGTATATTCCTGAATAGACAGGTTGTAGTATTCTCCCCAGGAAAGAACACGGGCATACTCCAGGCGGCTGCTATAATCCTGCGGTTTTTGTTTAAGATATTTTTGATAATATTCGACAGCTTTTCCAAAAGATTTTACTTTGGCATGAGCTCTGGCAATTTCTAAATATAAAGGAACAATTTCATCTGTTGAACTTTTACTTTTCTCCCAGGCGGGCAAAATATTATCTAATAAATACTGAGCTTCTTTGTTTTCAAGACCTCTTTCTATGGCCGAAAGCGCAGCCTCTGCAGCCCTGGGATATTCCTTTATTTTCAAATAGATTTGGGCGATTAAGAGATAGGCTTTTAGGTTATCAGGATTCTCTTGCAAATCTAACCGGGCTTCGGCGATAGCGCCCAGCCAGATCTGGTGGTTATTGTACAAATCAAGCGCTCTTTTATAGTGAGCGTCTGTTCCTTTTTCAGCAGAATATAAAAACGCCGAAGCAAATACAGCCGCAATTACAAGTATTTTTTTTTCCGTGAAAAAAAAATATCTTAGCAAATGTCTATTTCTCCGGCTTTATTTCCCACATCGCTGACTATTCTTTTGATAATATCCGCATTTATCCGGGGAACGGTTTCGTTTACTCCTATCATAAGCGCTATGTCGCAGAGACTATTGATCTCTCTTAAGCAGCCCTGACTTGATTTATGTATTTCTTCAACGGCTTCCGGGAGAAATATATTTTCCGAACCGCCGGCTACTTTCAACCGGTGCGCGATATATTTTCCGGTCAACTCCTGATCCAAGGGTTCTAACTTTGCCATAAGTCTTAGCCGCTGCGCTAAACTCGGCATATTAATAAGTTTCGTATGCAATAAAGATTCGCCGACCAGAATAATAGAGAGCAGCTGTCTTTCATTGTAATCATGCATGTTGCAAAATAATTTCAGCTCTCCAAGCGTGTTCAAATCCAGAAGCTGCGCATCGTCAATGATAAGTACGGCATGCTCGCCTTTTTCGTTAATCGCCAGTAATTTATTGCCGAAATCATGCAAAAGCAGAGGTTTGTCCCGTGTTGATTCAACAGTTTCTCCCAATTGATAAAAGCACTCGCTGACAATCTGTCCGATATTTAAAGTAGGATAGACAATAGAAAAAACACGATATTTGCCTTCTTTCCGGAGATCCTTAATGAGCGCTTCTCTGACCATTGATTTTCCGATTCCACAAGTGCCGATTAAAACTGCTCCGGTTTTCCTCTGACTCACGGCATAGTACAGCCTTGATCTGCATTCTTCAAAAGAAGGGGATGTATACAAAAACCTAAAATCAATAACGTTTTCAAAAGGATTTTCCTTAAGATGCCAGTACTCTTTGTACATGCTAACCTCCGTTAATAGTTTTTTTGATATTTTTAATATCGGAATAAACCAGCTTTTCCCTTTTTACTATCAATTGAAATCCTTCTTTTTTGCTGATTTCAAACTCCCAGGAAGGAAAAGGCGGATAATGCCCTGCTATTTTTTCAACTTCCATATTATAGAAATATTTGCCGTTCTTTTCCCTTTGTTTTTTTTCCAGCCTAAAAGTCCCCACTGTTTCCTTTATTAGCAGCCTTTCCACCTGAAACATTATAGGGGAGCGGGATTTATCCAGCACTAAAATAGTAGTGATATGGAGGCCCTCGAGAGCCTTAACAAACTCCCTAATATTTTCCTCGGTTTTTTGTTCGTCCAGCATGTCCTGAACAGTTGAAAAATCAATGACTACCCGTTCTACTCCCTTTATGTTCACAAAGGCTCTCACTTCATCAATATAATGTTGCAGCCTGCTGGCAGGGCTTTCTTCATTTCTCTCATATTCCAATATGCTGAACACACCGGTTTTAATATGCAAAGAAAAATCAAATCCCAAACTGTTTTGAATTTCACTTATAAAAACAGCCGGTTTTTCACTTGTAACGAACAAACACATTTCGTTTTTTTTCAGACCCTCAGCTAAAAACCTGGAGGCCAAAATTGTTTTGCCGGTATCTTTTTCGCCGCAAATCAGATAGGCCCCGTACTGATATAACCCGCCTATATCTTTATCTATAAATTCTATCCCGGTAAATACTTTATTTATCATCCTTACCCCTGAAAAAACTCTGGTTTTTCAATTTCTTCCTTATATATTATTATTAAAAGAAATATTTTTATTTTCTGCTTTTTTTTGAGGTAAAGTTATTTTTTCTGTTTCAACCCTTTTGGCGTTTGAAAAAAAATTGATTTTCCCTTCTTCTACCGCTTTTTCTCTCTGAGGTAAGGTTATTTTTGCAAATTCCAGCGCTTTTTCTTTTCGGAACGAAGCAATTTTCGAGAATTCCAACGGTCTCTCTTTTGAAAAAAATATAATTTCGCCCAGCTCTAACGATTTCTCTTTCCCGGGTAAAGTTATTTTTTCATATTCCAACGGCTTCTTTTTGGAAAAAAATCTGTTAAAGCCCAGCCCAGGAGCTTCTTTAATTTCTTTTATGCCCTTACCTTTTTGAATCAAAAAACGAAACTCTTTGTTGCTTGAAGCCAATTGCCCGGTCAACTTCCGGACAACAAATACTTTTTCTGAGGCAGAGACGGCTTTTAATAGGAAAACACCTACCGCCGACACTTCCAGTTTTTTCTTTATAATAAACATCTCTGTCGGGAGAGGAAGTTCTAAAGTTATAAACGACACAACATTTTTCTTTTCAATATTTTCCAGAAAAGTAGGCAGCTCGCCGGAAAACGGCAAATTTTCTCCGGGAAGTATGTTCTGGCCGATAAAGGAGTCTAAGGCAAGTCTGCTGATTCCGTTTTGAGAGATGACGCTCATTATCTCATCAAAAAAATGTTTGACCGAGAAATCCTTATCCACGGTATACTCATAAATAATCAGGCGTCCTTCAGTAATATAGGAAGCCAGGCCCATCTCAAGAGACTCGGTATAAATCACAAAATCCCGAGGAGAATTAGAGGTCACCAAGAGGCAGGACTTACCTTCTTTTAACGCCTGCAGTAAAAATTGCAAAACAAAAGTTGTTTTTCCTGTTCCCGTCTCTCCCATAAAAAGGTAAGTTCCGCTATTGTATAGTTTCCCCAGGTTTTCTTCAATCAAATCAATTCCGCTGTCACATTTACCAAACATCGGCCCCCCTAATACAGGATCTCCTAAAACATTGATTTATAAAGAGTTGCTTTGTTTTGCGCTATAATACAAGACTTATAAATATTATACATCAAAATTAACTAAGCTTCATATTTTGTCAGTTTCCCTAATACTAATTTACCACACTAACAGTCTTAAGTCAATAGATACGGACAGGAGGCCAATTCTTTACTCGGAGAGGCCGTGTTTTTTCAATTCATACAATGCTTTTTTTGGGACGCCAGAAGAAGCCTTTAATCCAAAGTGTTTTTCTGCCTCTCCAAAAAACTCGGTACCATGTGCAGGATCATCAAAATAGGCAAAATAAAGAAAGCCAAAAACACCATTTCTAAACAACTCCTTTTCTTTTTTAAGAATATCCTTTATTATGACTGCTTGTTCAGTTTCCCATCCCAAAGGATTACCGTTTTTATAGCTTGAAACCGCTAAATACGACCACAAAACAGGTTTATTAAAGGTTTTTTTCAAATATGAGGAAAACTTTAGCGCAGAGCCGACCACATCCTGATATTCGGCAGTTGAAGAATCAACAGACGGGTCGCTCGACGCGCGCATCTCCTGAAAAGCAATAAAATCACTTTTCTGAGCAACTTTATTCATACATTTATATAAATTGTAAGTTCCCCAATCTCCGGGACACAGGCCTACCTTGCAATAGGGAGCTCCCTTACGTAAAATATCAATTGCTTTTCCCGTAATTTCATTCCATTCCTCCCACTCAGTTACGGCTGTTTCTTTAGAAGAAGGAATATTGTTAAATTCCGGTTCTAAGACAACTAATACTTCCGAATTTATATTAATCAAAGGAACGAGGTTTTCTTTTAGGTCTTTATACCATGCGTTTAATTTCGCTCTGTTATTTCTTTCCAGATATTCCTTGCTTATTGAATCGCCGAAGGTATAGTAAATAACAACCGGGGTATATCCGTCTTTGCAGATTTTTTGCAGCATTTCTTTATTCACCCAGGCTGACCAGCCGGGTGTCAGCCAGATAGAAACATATTTAAACTTTAAACCGTCTTTTTTTGCCTCTTCATAAACAATTACATTTTTTCCGTTTACCACCTGATCAAAGCGGTCTCCAATTCCAATTTTTAGGCGATTCTCGCTGAAAATACAGCTCTCAAGAAAAATAGAAATCAGTACAATTATTAGAACAGGAATCTGCCGCATCTCTACTCATACTCTACATCGAAAGTTATACTTTCATCGCTTTTAATGTTTTGAATATCAAAAACCACTTTTCCGTCTTTACCTTCGGAAAAAAGCACAGAAACACCCAGTCTTTCCGAGAATGCTTTGAGCAGCTTTTTGGTAGGAGGCAAAAGCATGTTTATCTTTACATTTTCCACGTTATTAAAAGAATTATTCGTTACCTTTATTGACGTACGATTGGGAGACACCTGGGCACTGGAAATATCCATACCCAAAGACCACTTCACCGACCAATCATTCGCTTCCGAAAAAGTGGCAATCCAGACATCTTTTTCTTTTACATAATCTATGAATTTAGCAAGCACATCCACATATTCTTCTTCCGCCATCAATTGCGTATGAAAAGAATAGTAGTACAGCCCTCCTACTTTATGAATATTGTCAAAGTCCTGTTTAAGGAGCTCCAGCATTTTTGCTTTATCCTGCATCTTATACCTTTCAAGAATATCATAATCATCATTGCTTGTTTTTGGAAACTTAGTAAGAAATAATATGTTTTTCCCAAAACTAAGCCCCTTATTTTTTTTGACTATAATTGTTTCCGGGCTGGCCTGCTTAAGATCGTCTCCGGCAATATAATCATAATTTAATTTTAGTAAAGCCTGTACGGTGTTTTTATCGTAAACAGCCAACGGAGGACGAAAGCCTCTAATATTTTTTCCTATGATTTTTTCTAAAGTATCTTTTCCGGCTCGCAATCTTTCTTCCTGAGTTTTTAAGCTCTGTCCCTGATAGACCTCAATTCCATGCAGCCCTATTTCAAAATTTTTACGCGAATAGAGGCTGAAGAACACCTTTTCGTATTTTTTTGCCAGCTCTGGAACACAGAAAAAAGTGCAGGGAATGTTTTTTTCCGTAAAAAGCGCAGCTGCGTTTAAAGCATTTTCAAATTTATCTTCGGTATCTTCGGCAAACAGAACCGCTGTTTTCTTTCCGCCGGGCCAGCGGTCTTTATAGACTATCGGCCACGAAGACACATAATTAAATATATTATCCAGTAAGCTTTTCCAGGCTTTCTGGTCAGCCAGGTTTCCGGTCACAGCTCCCATCGTAAAGCCCAGCCATACAAAACGAGCGCCGATATATTTGCCGTGAACAATTCCCGTTTCCGAGGAAGAAAACTTTTTTTTATAAACTATTGGCGTTTCTTCCCAATAGCCGTCTATTTCCACGCGGGGCTCAATAATACCGGCAGAAAGGGGAGCATTGTATGTATTGACCTCCAGTCTGAAACCGGGCGCAATATTCGAAGAAAGAAGGCTGTTTCCATCAAGAATAATACTGGCCGTCGAACCCGAACCCCCTTCACTCTTTACTTCTTTAATGGAGTAGCCGCCTATAATTTCACTTAAGAAAGACGCCTCCCGCCATTTGCCGTTTTCATCGCGCGCGCCGGTATAGCCGTCAAGAATTATTCCTTTATTTTCGACCGAGGCGAACTCTTTTATTTTTGCTATATCTTTGTCAGAAAGACAAACCGCGAACGGTAAAACTAAAATATCATAGGTATCTAAATTTTTATTTGCAAAATCATCCTGCGAGACAACATCAAAAACAACATTCTTTTGCTTTAGAAAATTGCCCCACATAATTGAGAACTGCTCACTCGTGTTTTTATTAAAATATTTTGCCGTGGCTTTCCCTTCCAGAATAATAACTTTTTTTCCCAAATTCAAGGGAGCAGAGGCTGCCGCTCCAAAATTTGAAAATATGCCGAGAAATTCTCCGACGGTTCCGTAATAGTTTTCCCTGATCACCCTGCCATAAAAGAAAAAAGACGCGGTAATGAGTAAAACCATAACCAGCGCTACAGAAATAGCTTCAAAAATATTTTTATTGCTTTTCTTAGCTTCCATTTTTCCTGTTCTCCTCTGACTTATAAGGATCGTAAAGTTTCAATATTTTTTTTCCCGCAAAAACATCCTTGGATCCTATGATTTCTCCGGCAATAGCTACTTTTTCTGTATCGTTCAATTTAACTATTACGCTTGGGGCGCTCTCGCTCTCTTCATTAATTTTTCTTCGTCTGCTTCTGCTAATAAGATAAACGGCAATCGCAAAAATTATTGTAACAACTGTTGCAATCAGTATTGCTGTAGACACAAGAACAATTATATTGTAAGCTCTCATTTATTATCTCCTTTTGTTCTGACTTTTTTCCCGCCTTAAATTTTTACTTTTTATAAATTCTTCAAAAATCCTTATTATTACAGCCGTCAACACACATAACAACTGCAATAAGCCTCTTGAAATATTAAAAATTGACCTAATCCTGATTATTAGTATATACTATGAATATAATAAATACAAGTGGATGGTAAGCGGGCACAACAACAGCGTTTAACAGGGCTCAGTACAATTATTATTTTAACAGATTAACTTCCCCCTAATGTGGACCATTTTTCAGAAGTAACAAAAAGCTTGAAAAGCCCGGAAATCATACAAAAATCAGCCTTTATTGTTTTTTATTTTTTATGGAGGCTTTTACAAAATCTCTAAATAAAGGATGAGCTTTGTAAGGCCTGGATTTAAACTCCGGATGGAACTGCACGGCAAGGAACCAGGGATGGTTTTTTAACTCTACTATTTCGACAAGTTTTCTTTTTTTGTACTCTCCGGTGATGATAAAACCATTTTTCTTAAGCAATTTCATGAATTTATTGTTAAATTCATACCGGTGTCTGTGACGTTCAAAGATACGCGTACTTTTATAAGCTTTATATGCCAGCGATCCTTTTATAATGCTGCAAGGATACTGACCGAGCCTCATTGTGCCACCCTTATGCGTCACCTTTTTTTGTTCCAGCATCATATCTATTACGGGATAGCGTGTTCTTTCGTTGAACTCCGTACTATTGGCGCCTTTAAGCCCGCAAACATTTCTCGCATGTTCAATAACCACGCACTGCATACCAAGGCAGATGCCGAAGAACGGGATCTTTTTCTCTCTGGCATAACGGACGACTTTAATCTTCCCTTCAATTCCTCTGTCACCGAAACCTCCGGGCACAAGTATTCCGTCAGCATCCGCAAGTATCTCATTTAAATTGTCGGCTTCGACATCGAGATATTTGATGTTTATTTCAACGCCGTTTGCTATCGCAGCATGCGTAAGTGCTTCCCAGATGCTTTTGTAGGCATCTTTGAGCTCGGTATATTTTCCGGCTATGGCTATATTGACGGAGCTCTTGCAGCTTTTTATCTGCTTTAAAAGTTTAACCCATTTGGAAATGTCGGTTTTTCTTCCTTTCATGCCGAGAATATTAAAGATCAATTTATCCATACTTTGTTCTTTGAGCATTATAGGCACTTCATATATACTGTCATCAACATCTTTCTCTTCTATAACGGCATTTTCTGCCACATTACAAAACAGCGCTATTTTATTTTTGATATCGGTGCTCAGAGTTTTTTCCGTCCTGCAGACTATAATATCCGGCTCTATACCGATCTCTCTGAGTTTTGCAACACTTTGCTGGGTAGGCTTGGTTTTTAACTCCTCCGCCGCGCGAATGTACGGAACGAGTGTAACGTGAACGAAGCAGATGTTATTTCTGCCGATATCCTGTCTGAACTGCCTGACCGCTTCCAGGAAAGGCAGACCTTCGATGTCCCCGGTGGTACCGCCTATTTCTACAATAACGATGTCCTTGCCAACTCCTGCTTTTATTATTCTGGACTTAATCTCCGTTGTTATATGCGGAATCACCTGGATGGTGCCGCCTAAAAACTCGCCTTTTCTTTCTTTGCTGATAACCGTATCATAAACCCGGCCGCTGGTAAAATTATTTCTCTGACCGGTCTTAATATCCATAAATCTTTCATAATGCCCGAGGTCCAGATCTGTTTCTGCGCCGTCATCCGTTACAAAAACTTCCCCGTGCTGAAAAGGACTCATCGTTCCGGGATCGACATTCAAATAGGGATCAATTTTTACCACACTCACCTTAAGCCCGCTGCTAATAAGCAGGCTTCCGAGAGACGCCGCAGTAATACCCTTTCCTAAAGAAGAAACAACACCGCCCGTAACAATGATATATTTTGTCATATGGATTTCTCCTCTAATTTATATTTTGAACTTCCGTCCGCTATCTGCTCCGGATATTTTCCGGAAAAACAGGCGGTACAGAAGTTTTCTCCGCCTGCCGACATAGCACCGACCAAACCCTCAAGACTCAAATAACCGAGAGAATCCACATTTAACTCTTTTGCAATATCCGCTACCGAATGTTTATACGCCACGAGCTCTTCTTTGCTCGGGAAATCTATTCCATAATGACACGGGAATTTTATCGGCGGACAGCTGACTCTAAGATGAATCTCTTTAGCGCCGGCCTCTCGCAAAGCCTTTACTCTGATGCGGCTGGTTGTCCCTCTTACTATAGAATCTTCGACAACCACAATGCGTTTCCCCTTAATTACTTCAACAACAGGGTTTAATTTTAATTTTACGCCGACATCCCGCATTGACTGCGTAGGCTGGATAAAAGTCCTGCCGACATAATGATTTCTAATTATACCAAGTTCAAGCGGTATCCCGGACTCCTGAGAGTAGCCAAGCGCCGCATAATTTCCGGAATCGGGAATGGCTATGACTATATCCGCCTTTACCGGATGTTCTTTCGCAAGCCCTCTCCCCAGCGCTTTTCTGGTCATGTAAACATTACTGTTATAAATATTGCTGTCCGGCCGTGCAAAATAAACGAGTTCAAATATACAGAAAGCATTTTTTTGTTTCAGGAAGGGTTTCGTAGATTTCAAACCGTCGTTATCGATGACTACCATTTCTCCGGGCTCTATCTCTCTAATAAATTTAGCACCCGTTATATCAAAGGCGCAAGTTTCAGAAGCCAGAGTATAAGACCCGCCGATCTTTCCGAGACAAAGAGGTTTGAAACCTTCCGGATCCCGAACCGCAATTATCTTATTTTCGGTAAGAAGTATAACGCAGTATGAACCTTTTACCTGCGAGAGGGCATCGGCTAATTTTTCTTCAAAGGTTTCTTTTTTTGACTTAGTCAAAAGGTGAACTATTATTTCACTGTCAACGGAAGTTTGAAAAATAGAACCTTCTTCTTCCAGTTTATCTTTTAGTTCGAGAGTATTTGTCAAATTACCGTTATGCGCTATGGCGATAACACCTTTTTTAAAATTTGCGATAAATGGCTGGGCATTCTGTATGACGGATGAACCGGTAGTGGAGTATCTGACATGGCCAATGGCAATATTTCCGAGAAGTTTTTTCAATTTACGAGATTCTAAAGCGCTGCTCACTAAACCCATCTCTTTATGGTAGGAGACTTTTTCGCCGTTGGAGACGACAATCCCCGCGCTTTCCTGCCCCCGGTGCTGCAGGGAGTATAAACCAAAATACGTAAGATTAACAGCATCTTTATGATTATAAATACCAAAAAGTCCGCACATATAAGCTCCGGTACTATTTCAAATATTCCTGAATTGACTTGACGGTGAAACCGCTCTTTACAATCGATTCCATTCCATTAACCGCGGCCTGAGCACCCTGCAAAGTAGTTATGCAGGGTATGCCGTGCAACACAGAAAAACTTCTGATAGGATTATTATCCGACTGTCCCAACTTTCCGGACGGTGTGTTAATAATAAGACTTATTTCTCCTTTGCTTATAAGATCCAGGATTTTGTTATCCCCTTCCCCAATCTTTCCGACAAGCATAGTTTTTATGTCATTGGACTGTAAGACTTTTCCGGTACCTTCCGTAGCAATTATTTCAAAACCCATATCAAGGAGTTTTTTGGCGATAAACACCGTATTTCTCTTGTCCGAGTTTTTTACACTCAGGAATACTTTACCTTTGGAAGGCAGACCCTGACCCGCCGCCAGCTGGGACTTATAAAAGGCAACTCCAAAAGTCGAATCTATGCCCATAACTTCACCCGTTGATTTCATCTCCGGGCCAAGAAGTATATCTACTCCCGAGAATCTTGAGAACGGAAGAACGGACTCTTTTACGCATACGTGTTTTAGTTTTACCTCTTTAGTGAACCCCAAACTTTTGAGTTTTTTCCCTGACATTACGGCAGCCGCAATTTTTGCAAGAGGAACACCCGTTGCCTTGCTCACAAACGGCACCGTCCTTGAAGCTCTCGGATTTACCTCAAGCACATACACCACATCGTTTTTTATTGCGAACTGAATATTCATTAATCCTATAACATTCAACCCTTTTGCCAGGGCGTAGGTGTTTTCTCTTATTACATCTAATATCTCTTTGCTTAACGTGTGCGGGGGAAGAACACAGGCGGAATCCCCGGAATGCACACCGGCTTCTTCTATATGTTCCATAAGCCCGCCAATGACCGTAATCTCCCCGTCGGAAACTGCATCCACATCCACTTCAACCGCATCTTCCAGAAAGCTGTCTATAAGTATCGGATGCTCCGTGGATATCTTTCTGATATCGGAAACTACCTTCTTTAGAGTGCCTTCATCGTAAACTATTCTCATGGACCTTCCGCCAAGTACATACGAAGGCCTTACCAGCACGGGATAGCTTATTCTTCTGGCTATTTCTATAGCTTCATCTTTTGAGTTAGCAGAACCGCTTACCGGCTGGTTAATTTTTAGTTTTCCCAGAAGTTTGGAGAACTTTTTCCGGTCTTCCGCAAGATCAATGGACGCAACACTCGTACCGATGATAGGTACTCCCGCTTTCCAGAGCGGTTTGGCAAGATTCAACGAAGTCTGCCCGCCGAACTGCACAATAACCCCGTCCGGTTTTTCTTTATCTACAATATTCATCACATCTTCAAAAGTGAGAGGTTCAAAGTAAAGTTTATCCGACGTGTCGTAATCCGTGGAAACCGTCTCGGGATTGGAGTTAACCATGATGGTCTCATACCCTAAATCTCTAAGCGCAAACGAAGCGTGACAGCAGCAGTAGTCAAACTCTATTCCCTGTCCTATCCTGTTCGGTCCGCCGCCGAGTATCATTATTTTCTTTCTTTTTGAGGGTATTACTTCGTCTTCTTTTTCATAAGTGGAGTAGAAGTAAGGCGTGTACGCTTTGAACTCCGCCGCACAGGTGTCTACAAGTTTGAAAGTAGCATTAATGCCCAGCTTCTTTCTCATATTTCTTACGGTATATTCGTCAGAGTTGGTGAACTCAGCCAGTTGTTTATCGCAGAAGCCGTACTCTTTCGCTTTTCTTAAAAGCTCTTCGCTCAACTTCTTCTTTTTTGCGTACTCTTTTTTTATTTCCTCTTCCAGCTCAACGATCTGCTTTATATTGTCAAGGAACCAGGGATCAATAAAAGTAAGATCGAATATCTTTTTTAAACTATACCCTTTCTGCATCGCATATTTAACATAAAATATTCTTGAAGCATTCGGTTCTCTCAGGCGGTATTGGATTTTTTTATCCGGTATGCCCGCAAAATCAAGTTTATTATCCAAACCTATATGCCCGATTTCCAAACCTCTTAAACCTTTTTGCAGGGCTTCCTTGAAGGTCCGGCCAATAGCCATCGTTTCGCCTATGGATTTCATAGAAATACCGAGAATATCTTTAGCTTCCGGAAATTTTTCAAACGTGAAACGGGGAATCTTTACGACACAGTAGTCAATAACGGGTTCGAAAGAGGCAAAAGTCTCCCGGGTAATATCATTTCTTATTTCATCCAGGGTGTAACCGACCGCCAGCTTCGCCGCTATTTTTGCTATCGGAAAGCCGGTCGCTTTACTGGCAAGAGCAGAACTCCTGGATACGCGAGGGTTCATCTCTATAATAACCATTCTGCCATTTTTCGGATTGACCGCGAACTGAACGTTCGAGCCGCCCGTTTCAACGCCTATTTCTCTTATAATTGCAATGGCAGCGTCCCTCATTATCTGATACTCTTTGTCCGTAAGCGTCTGCGCCGGAGCTACAGTTATGGAATCCCCGGTATGCACGCCCATAGGATCGAGATTCTCTATGGAACAGACTATTACAACATTGTCTTTAAGGTCCCGCATAACTTCGAGTTCGTACTCTTTCCAACCGATCATAGATTCTTCTATCAAAACTCCGGTCACCATGCTGTTTTTTAGACCGATACTCGTTATATTTTCAAACTCTTCAAGCGTAGTGGCAATTCCTCCGCCTGTCCCCCCGAGGGTAAAGCTCGGCCTGATTATTACCGGAAGACCTATCTCTTTTAATACTTTTCTGGCTTCTTTCATATTGTGCGCCATAGCGCTTTTCGGCAGATCCAGGCCTATCTTTAACATTGCTCTTTTGAAACATCCCCGGTCTTCGGCTTTCTTTATCGCCTCATAATTGGCGCCTATCATCTTTACTTTATATTTATCCAGAACTCCGTTTTCGTACACTTTCATGGCAACATTCAACCCGGTCTGCCCGCCAAGAGTGGGAAGGATAGCGTCCGGTCTTTCCTTTTCAATTATTTTTTCCAGAAACTCGGGAGTTATCGGCTCTATATAAGTTGCATCCGCAAGTTCAGGATCGGTCATAATTGTTGCAGGGTTAGAATTAATAAGAACAACTTTAAACCCTTCTTCTTTAAGAGCTTTGCACGCCTGAGCGCCGGAATAGTCAAACTCGCACGCCTGACTTATAATAATAGGCCCGGAACCGATGATAAGTATCTTTTCTATGTCTTTTCTTTTCGGCATATTATTCCTGCTTCGTTTTCTTTTTCATATTATTAATAAACTCTTCAAATAAATACTTTGCATCATTTGGACCCGGCGCCGCTTCGGGATGGAACTGAATAGAGTAGACCGGAAGTTTTTTATGTCTCATTCCCTCCAGGGTATTATCATTAAGATTAAGGTGCGTTATTTCGACAGCTGACTTTTTGAGGGATTTGATATCAACATAGAAATTATGGTTCTGAGCGGTAATGCTTATTCTGCCGGTCTCAAGATCTTTAACGGGATGATTTCCCCCGTGATGCCCGAATTTAAGTTTTCCGGTCTTTCCGCCGAAAGCCAGTCCAAGAATCTGATGCCCGAGACAGATACCAAAGATCGGAAGCTTGCCCAATAATTCTTTTACGGCCGCAACTACATAAGGAACGGCCGCCGGATCTCCCGGACCGTTTGAAAGGAAAACCCCGTTAGGCTTCAACTTAAGAATATCCGCCGCCGTAGTTTTTGCCGGAACTACCGTCACCTTGCAATCCTTCTTTTCCAGCTCTCTTAATATATTTCTTTTTACGCCGCAGTCCACAACCACCACTTTATATTTTCCGCTGTTATTCCAGTTATAAGTTTTTGCTGTCGTCACACCGGCGACCAGATCTTTTCCAACGAGACCTCTTGAAGCTTTAACTTTTCTTAGCAAACTTTTGATATTAAAATCTTCCGTGGAGATGACCGTCTTCATAGAACCTTTAATTCTTATATGCCTGGTTAGCGCCCGCGTATCCACGCCTTCAATTCCGATAATATTATTTTCATTTAAGTATTCGCTTGCACTTTTCTTTCCGCGCCAATTACTGTATATCCGGCTATTTTCTTTAACGATAAAACCTTCCAGGAATAATTTTCTTGATTCGGCGTCTTCCGGATTAACTCCGTAATTGCCTATTAAAGGATAGGTCATCGCAACTATTTGACCTTTGTAGGAGGGATCGGTAAGGACTTCCTGATAACCTGTAAGGCTCGTATTGAAGACAACTTCCCCGCAGCTTTCGCCGGCCGCCCCGAAAGAGCTGCCTTCAAAAACCATACCGTCTTCAAGAACAATTATGGCTTTCTTTCGTGTATTTTTCATATTAAAAAAGGCCTCCTGACAATCATCAGAAGACCTCTTTGTCTCCGTTAACCAATGCCTTATGTTTTTATATTATACATTACTTTACAAATATTTGCAAGGTATTTTTTTTATGTATCAAAAAACTCTTATTTTTCCATTTCTAACGCAAGAATAATGGCTTCCGCTACTTCACGCATAGTCTTACGGTTGTCCATACTGTGTTTTCTTAACCTTGAATACGCCTCTTCTTCGGACAACCCTTTTCTTTTCATCAGCGCCCCTTTTGCCCTTTCTACAATCTTTCTAGCTTCCAGTTCTTCCTGAATTATTTTACTGGTTACCATTAGTTCGGTATTATGTATGGCAACCGAAGCCTGGTTAGCTATAGAAGTTATAACGTTAACTTCTGTTTCGGTAAAATCATGGGGAGTAGAAGTGTAGCAGTTTATAACACCTATTACCTTTCCTTTTACGGCAAGCGGAACACAAAGAAGCGAGCATAACTTTTCTTTTTTAGCTATATCTTTATACTTATATTCATCTTCCTTTTTAACATCTTTAATTATTTTGTATTTATTTTCCTTTACTACTTTTCCCGCAATACCCTCTCCTATCTTGAGGTGGGGTTTTTTATTATACTCTTCGCTGATACTCTGTGTCGCCCGGATTACCAGCTCGTTTTTCTTCTCGTCAACCAGCATAAGAGAACAGATATTGGCTCCCATTACTTTTGCAATTACGGTAACAACAAGTCTTAAAATATCCTCCAAATACAAATCCGAGGTTATAGCCTTACTTATGTTCGTCAGAGCTTTTATGTGGGTTTTCAATGAAGTATTCTTTAACATAAATCTCCCTATCTTGAAAACATTTTTTTCTAAAACGCAAAAGGCAGATAGCTTATTACCAGCTATCTGCCTTTAATATAGCATTTTGAATATTTTTTTACAGTAATTCTTTTGCTTTGTCAGCAGCGCTTGCCGCATCCGGGGCATAACCCGAAGCTCCAATTTCATCCGCATAGGCCTGCGTCACCGGAGCTCCGCCGATCATTACTTTTGCGGTAACTCCTGCTTTTCTCAACTCTTCAATAGTTGATTTCATTACTACCATGGTTGTAGTCAAAAGCGCCGACATTGCGATTACCGTGGCGTTGCTTTCTTTTGTTGCATTAATAAATTTTTCAGGAGCAGCATCAATACCGATATCAACCACCTTAAAACCAGCGCCCTCAAGCATCATGCCCACAAGATTTTTTCCGATATCATGTAAATCACCCTTAACGGTACCGAGCACTACAACACCAAGAGGTTTGACACCCGCAGTTACAAGAAGCGGTTTCAAAATCTCCATTCCCGCTTTCATAGCTCTGGCTGCAATAAGCACCTCAGGAACATAAACTTCATTTTTCTTAAATCTGGCGCCAATAAATCCCATACCGACAATCAGACCTTTCTGAAGAATATCATTAGCTGTTGTCTTTTCATCTACTGCCTTCTGCACCAGTTCCTTAACCTTTGGAGCCTGGCCTTTTATTACGGCATCTGCTATTTCTTGAAAATTAATCATGCATTTCTCTCCTTTTCTTGAGTTAGCATCATTTGAACATTTATATTACATTAATAATACCTTAATGTCAATTATTATTGAACTGTAGATAAATGCTCCCGTTTTTCAATAGTTTTCCCTAAATATTCACTATGACCGGCATTACATCCCGGACGTTTTTGTAAAAAGCTTCTCATAGTGGAAACGGATATCTCTTAATCGCGAAATACTGCGATGGCACTTTTAATATCTTCTGGTAATTCCGCCTTAAATTCTATCCTTTTTCCGGTAACAGGATGTGTAAAAGCAAGAAACGAGCAGTGCAGCGCCTGCCTGTCTATATTTCCGTCCTTTTTTCCGTAAACCGCATCACCCACAACAGGATGCTTCAAGTGAGCCATATGCACCCTTATCTGGTGAGTTCTTCCGGTTTTTATTTTTATTTCAAGCAGGGCTGTTTTTTCGTACTGTTCCAGAACTTTATATTCGGTATAGGCATCCCTTGCTTTCTTTGTTTTAACACCTATTTTTTTTCTATCGGCTTCGCTTCTTCCGATAGGGACATCTACATAACCGCTTTTTTCTTTAAAGACTCCCCAGACTAAGGCGGTATAAACTTTATCAACTGTTCTGTCTTTAAATTGTTTGGAGAGCGTTCTATGCGTAAAATCATTCTTCGCTGCAACTATCGCACCCGAGGTATCCTTGTCCAGGCGGTGAACCAAGCCCGGCCTGGCTTCCCCCCCGGCCTTTGATAGTTCATTGCAATGAAAAAGCAGCGCATTTATCAAAGTCCCGTTTGGCACGCCGGCTGCGGGATGCACCACCATCTTTGCCGCTTTATTTATAACTATAAGGTGCTTATCTTCATATATGATATCCAAAGAGATGTTTTCAGGAAGCAGGTCCAGAGGCGGAGGTTTTGCTATATTAACAATAACGGAATCCTCTTCTTTAAGTTTATAGCTTTGCTTAACAGGTTTTTTATTTACCAGGACATGACCTTCCTCTATCCAGCGGCCCGCCGAGGACCTGGAGTTCTTCGTCCGCTTGGCGACAATTATATCTATCCTTTTACCTGTTTCGTTTTTTTCCGTTAGAAAACATATGGATTGCATCATTTGCTTTGTTTTTTAAACCGGAGGTATAAAACTGCCGCCAAAACAGCAGTGAGAATACTGACAAGCTGCGATACTGAAAAAACACTGAAGAATACCGGACCGCGTTCGTCGCCTCTAAGGAATTCTATAAAAAATCTTGCGAAGGCATACAAAAGGAGATACAAGAAAACCAGTTCCCCTTTGAACTTAGGTTTTTTCGCTATTAAGAAACGGAAAATTGCCAGCACAAAAGCAGCTTCTATTAACTGTGTGGGGATATGGGGTTTATTATCGCCGATATCTTTAAACACTATTCCAAAATCTGCGCTCTCTCTGCCGTAACAACAACCTCTCATAAAACATCCCAAACGGCCTATGGCCTGACCTAACGCAACTGCCGGGATTATCAGATCTCCGACCAGAAGAGGATCCAGCTTCTGTTTTTTTATATACCAAATACAAAAGACAGCACCTGAAAAAAGGCCTCCATAATAAACAAGGCCGCCTTCCCATATCTTCAAAATCTCCAAAGGAGCTGCCAGATAATACTTGTACTCGGTAAGCACGTATAGGATTCGGGCTCCGACAATTCCGGCAAGAAAAGAATATACATTTACATCCAGTATCTTTTCCCGGGAAAGTCCGGCTTTCTTTGCACGACGTCCCGCAACTATAGTAGCGGCTAAAAAACCGAGAAAAACAAATAGGCCGTAGGAATATACCGGAAGCGGACCTATTCTAAATAGTTCAGGATACATTTTTCTCCCTGTTCCTTTCTGACATATAATATATTATTAAGAGAAATACCCCGGTTGAGATTGCCATATCGGCAAGATTAAATATGGCAAATTTATATTTTTGATTAAGACCGAGCTCAATAAAGTCTCTTACCTGCCCGCCTATGAATATTCTGTCAATAAGGTTTCCTATAGCGCCACCGATAATAAGAGAAAACGAGATGCGCGCTATTAATGCTTCTCTAAGAATGCTCTTAAAGTATAAAACAACAAGAATTAAAAACACCAGCCCTGCCGAAATAAAAAAAGGAATCCGAATTCTTGCCTCCAAATCCGAAAGCATACCGAATGCGCCGCCTTTATTCATAATATAGGTAATGCGAAATATTTCTCCGACTACGGAAACAGACTCATTAACATACATACGGCTCTGAACGTAGTATTTGACCGCCTGATCAAGAGTTATAACCCCTATTACTACAAAATAAATCCACATAGTTTTAGTACTGCTTGGTCTCCTTCAGCACCTGTACGCATCTTTCACACAGGGAAGTATGTGTGCTGTCTTTTCCCACTGTAGCGCTGAAATTCCAGCACCTTTCGCATTTCACACCGCTTGCTTTTTGCACTTCAACAAGGTTCTTTTCCCCTTTTAGGAGCTCAACCTGAGAAACAATAAAAATACCTGCTAATTCGCTTTCGTAATGCTTGTAAAGCGCAAAATCCTCGGCAGAGGCAGTGCTTACGACAACTTTTGCTTCGTATGGATGTCCGATAACTTTTGTATTTCTAAGAACTTCAAGAAGTTTCAGCGTTTCCGCGCGAAGCGTGATGATTTTTTCATACTTAGTCTTAACCTCGTTATTCAAATACTTTTCTTCAACAGCCGGCCAATCGGCAACATGCACACTTTTGCCGGCTGCTCCTATTTTTCGCAGCTCCTGCCATATCTCTTCAGAAGTATATGCAAGTACCGGAGCCGTCATTTTAGTAAGCGCAGTTAATATTCTATACATTACAAATTGAGAACCTTTTCTGATAATAGAGTCAGGAGCATTCACATAAAGGCGGTCTTTTAGTATGTCCAGATAGAAAGAGCTTAAATCCACAACGCAGAAATTGTAAATAACTTGATAGAATTTATAAAATTCATATTTGTCGTAATGCCCGGTTGTTTCTTGAATTACTTCCTCCAGCCGGTGCAGCATATATTTATCCAAATCCGTAAGCTTTTCGTAAGCAGGATCTTTTTCTCCCGGGCGGTAGTCGTAGAGATTGGAGATCAAATACCTTGCCGTATTTCTGATTTTTCTGTAGGCGTCCATCAATCGGGCGAGTATCTCGTCGGAAAAACGTATATCATCGGCATAATCGGAAGCTGCCACCCAAAGACGCACGATATCCGCTCCATATTTTTTACAAGCTTCGTCTCCGGTAATCAGGTTGCCGAGAGACTTGGACATTTTTTTACCTGCGCCGTCCACGACATAGCCGTGGGTTAAGACGTTCTTAAAGGATGGTTTTCCTTCCAGCGCCATAGAGGTGATAAGCGAGACCTGAAACCAGCCGCGATGCTGGTCTGAACCTTCCAGATACATCTCGCAAGGCCACTTCAGCTTCGGATTGTTCTTTAGAACGGCAAAATGAGAACAGGAAGAGTCGAACCAGACATCCAGAATATTGGTATCTTTTTTAAATGCCGCACCGCCGCATTTTTTACAGGTATATTTTTCAGGGAGAAACTCGGAAGTTTCACGGGTGAACCAGGTTTCGCTTCCTTCGCTGCCGATAAGCTCCGTAATTTTATTCAGCGTATTTTCCTCGAGAATGGGTTCGGCGCATTTTTCACAATAAATAACAGGTATCGGAACGCCCCAGTAGCGCTGTCTCGAAAGACACCAGTCAGGACGGCTTTCCAGCATACCCTTTATCCTGTTTTCTCCTAAGGCCGGATACCACTTTACGCCGCTTACAGAAGCCAGCATCTTTTTTCTTAAATCCTTATGATCAACACTCAAAAACCACTGCTCCGTGGTCCTAAATATCACAGGCTTTCTACAGCGCCAACAGTGCGGATAGGAATGAGTAATCTTTTCTTCATAGAACAAAACACCTTTTTCTTTAAGGAGTTCGATAACCAGAGGATCGGCTTCAAATACTTTTTTCCCTTCAAAGAGCTTAACGTCAGAAGTAAATCTCCCCGCATCATCAAGAGGGCTAAGAGGTTCTATCCCGTATTTTTTGGCTATGAAAAAATCCTCTTCTCCGTGACCGGGAGCCGTATGAACGCAACCCGTACCGTCCTGGTCCGTTACGTGCTCACCGAGTATTACCAGACCTTCCCGCCCCATAAAAGGATGCTGGTAGCGGAGCTTTTCTAAAGCTGTGCCTTTAACACCGGTTTTAACAACAGTGAAATCAGTTATACCGGCTTTCTCAAACACTTTGCTTGCAAGGCTCGCCGCCAGTATAATATATTCATCTTTTATTTTTATAAGGGCATAATCAATTTCGGGGTGAAGACATATTGCCAGATTTGACGGAAGCGTCCAGGGAGTAGTCGTCCAGATAAGAAGACTTACTTTTTTTCCGTCAGTTTCAGGATAGATATTTTTGATACTGTCTTTAAGAAAAAACTTCACATAGACCGTGGGTGATGTTTCATCCGCATATTCCACTTCCGCATCCGCCAGAGCCGTTTTATGTGTCATGCACCATAGTACGGGGCGAAGGCCTTTATATATATACCCTTCTTTTACAAGACGCGCAAAGGTACCGACAATAGCCGCTTCGTAGCCGTGATCCAAAGATAAATAGGGTTTCTCCCATTCTCCAAGTATTCCGAGCCTCTTAAATTGTTTTTTCTGAATATCAACATACTTGAGCGCATAATCCCGGCAGGCTCCTCTGAATTTAAGCAGACCTTCTTTCGTATGCTCTATTTTATGTTTTTCTGTTACTTTATGTTCTATCGGCATACCGTGACAGTCCCAGCCGGGAACATACGGAGCGTCAAAGCCTCTCATGGTTTTGTATTTTATTACCATGTCTTTCAAAACTTTGTTTAAAGCCGTGCCGACATGAATATCCCCGTTTGCATAGGGCGGCCCATCATGCAGTACGAACTTTTCTTTTCCGGTTCTTTTTTCACGGATACTCTCGTAAAGTTTTTCTTTATCCCAAATTTCAAGTATCGCCGGCTCCCGCTGCGGCAGGCCTGCTTTCATAGGAAAAGAGGTATTAGGAAGATTTATTGTTTTACTGTAATCCATATTTTTCACCTTTAAAGGATGTTTTTTTACTTTTTGTAAGTTTAAAGTTAGTTTTTTTCTGATTTATTCTATTTTAGCCGGCGGGCATCAAGAATATTCGCCCGGTCTCTACTCCACTTCTTTCAAATACTTTGCCGCTTCTTCCGGCGGAGTCGGATTAATATAGAAGCCGGAGCCCCATTCAAAACCTGCCACTTTAGTGAGCTTTGGAATAATCTCGATATGCCAGTGGCTAAAATGACCGTCTTTCTCTCTAAGCGGAGCTGTATGAATTATGTAATTATAGGGCGGATCATTTAAGGCTATCTTTATCTTTAGGAGCGTGTCTTTTAGAATTTTGGCCATATCATAAGATTGTTCTTCGCTAATAGTCATAAAGTCAGAATTATGGATTTTCGGAAGTATCCAGGTTTCAAAGGGAAAACGCGGGGCAAAAGGAGCAAAAGCAATAAAACTTTTATTTTCAAGTATTACCCGCGTCCCATCTTTCATTTCCTGTTTTATCATATCGCAAAAAACACACCTTTCTTTGTATTTGTAGTGCTGCTCTGCGCCTGTATATTCTTCAAGCACCCTCTTTGGTATTATGGGAGTGGCTATTAACTGCGAATGCGGATGTTCCAGCGTGGCTCCCGCCGCCTCTCCATAGTTACGGAAAATAAGAAGGTATTCAAAGCGGGAGTCATTTTTAAGATCCTGAGATCTCATTTTGTAGGTCCAGATAACTTTCTGTACTTGCTCAAACGAGAAATCCGCCATACTTTTATGGTGTTCGGGTGTTTCAATAATTATCTCATGCGCTCCAACGCCCTCCATCATGTCATACATGCCGTCCCCGCGCCTGTTAAGATCTCCTTCTACCCTAAGTACCGGAAATTTATTCGGCACAACTCTTACCTGCCAGCCCGGAGTGTTAGGCCCCGTATGAGCTGGACGTATAGCAATGATTTCCCCTGGCGTTTTATCTTCACTGCCGTAGCAAAAAGGACAGAAACCGCCTTTTTTCTCGTGCTTGAACGTGTCAATAAAATCGGTGGGTCTTTTCGACCTGTCTGTTGAAATTATCACCCATCTGTTTGATACAGGATCCTTTCTAAGCTCAGGCATCTATTCTCCTTTATCCCGTTAAAAAACAAAATACACGGCGCTCTTGATCCGCATACGCATTCCCGGGTTAACACTTAACTATTACTCTCTAATCTGTCACAATTTTTAACGTAATTGACCACCCGCCAAAAATGAACACAAAAAAAGTATAGCATACATAAGGGTTTAATTCAATTGTCTGTAGAGTCTAAAAAGTAAAAGCTATTATTGCGTTTTCAGTAACCGTCGCCAGTAAATAACATTCTATTCACTATTTTTCTATTAAAATACTTTTGAAGGAAATGTCACGTTGGACCAACCGTAAGCAACTTCATCCTGTCCTTCACAAATAACTTTTCGGCAAAGCTCATCAGATCTTCTTTTTTTATTTTTTCTATTTCCTGCATTATGCCTTCTAAATCCATAAACCTGTCGCGATAGTACTGCTGCTTTATCAAACGGCTCATTCTGTTTACGGAGCTTTCCATGCTTAGGATGTAGCCGCTCTTTACCTGTTGTTTTATTCTTTCTAGTTCTTTATCCGTAATATTAAGTTGTATTTTATCGAGCTCCGCTCTTATCACTTCTACAAGTTCCTGTAGTTTTTCTTTATCCGTCGCGGCATACACAAAAAAAACTCCGCTGTCCGTATGTGATTCGGTCATAGAACTTATAGCGTAGCAAAGCCCTCTTTTTTCCCGCACCTCCTGAAACAATCTGGAACTCATTGAGCCGCCAAGGATTTCGTTCATCACAAGGAATTTATATCTGTCTTGATGCTTAAAGGCTAAACCCTCGGTGCCGAGGCAAACGTGCACCTGCTCCAGTTTTCTTTCAATATTTTCGGGAGCAAAGACAAAACTCGGAGCCTCAAGCGAAGGAGCAAAATTGCTATTATGCCAACCGCCAAAATATTTTTCCACAAGCGCGTTAAACTCTTCTTTTTTAATATTTCCCGCGGCGGCCATAATAGTATTTTGCGGCGCAAAGAATTTTTGGTAATAGGCGGCAGTGTTTTTTTGATTAAAGGAGTTAACGGTGTTTTCAAAACCAAGAATAGGCTGGCCGAGAGAGTGCCCGCCATAGATACCTTTTAAGAAAGCGTCAAAAGTAAATTCATCCGGTGTGTCCAGATACATTTTTATCTCTTCCAGGACCACGCCCTTTTCTTTTTCAATTTCTTTTTCCAAAAAAGCGGGCGCTAAAAGCATTTCCGAGAGGAGCTTCATTACCTCGGGAAGTTTATCATCTACCATCTTAACATAGAAGCAGGTGTACTCTTTGGCCGTGAAAGCATCAATGGAGGCGCCGAGCAAATCGAAACCTTCGGCTATTTGAAAGGCAGAAAGTTTCTCATTTCCTTTGAATACCATATGTTCAAGAAAATGAGAAATTCCCTCAAGACCGGGAGTTTCAAAACGGGAGCCTGATTTTATAAGGAGGCCAAAAGAAACAGACCTGACGTGCGCCATTTCTTCCGAAAGCGCAGTCAGGCCGTTTTCAAATACTTTTTGTGAATGCATTAACTTCCGGTAGTTCCGCCCGGAGCGCTCATTAACGCCTTTTTCGAAAGCTTGATCTTTCCTGTTTTTTCATCAATACCGATAACCTTTACAGTCATGGTATCGCCTTCTCTGCACACATCTTCGACTCTTTTAACTCTGGAAATATCAAGCTCTGAGATATGGACTAATCCGTCCTGGCCGGGAAAAATTTCGACAAAAGCCCCGAACTCGGCGACTTTTTTTACTTTGCCGGTGTACGTAGCGCCCATCTCAGCTTCTCTGGCTATTTCTTTTATCCTGTTAACCGCAGCTTCAAGCGCTGCGCTGTCCGCGGAGGCCACATGTACGGTTCCGTCATCATCAATATTTATGCTGGCGCCGGTCTCTTCCACAATCTTCTTAATCATCTTGCCTGACGGTCCTATAATTATCTTGATCTTGTCCTGGTGGACTTTAAAAGTAACTATTCTCGGAGCAAAAGAGGAAAGCTCCGATCTAGGATTACTGATAGCCGCCGTTATCTTTTCAAGAATAAGCATTCTTGCTTCTTTTGCCTGGCTTAAAGTCTTTTCGATAATATCATCTGAAATACCTTCAACCTTCATGTCCAGCTGTATTGCCGTAATTCCTTTTGCCGTACCGGCAATTTTAAAATCCATATCGCCGAAATGATCTTCAATACCAGCAATATCGGTAATCGTTACCCAACCGTTCTCTTCTTTTATCAATCCGATAGAAATACCTGCAACCGGAGAGCTTATCGGCACGCCCGCATCCATTAACGATAACGTAGCGCCACAGACAGAAGCCATAGAAGAAGAACCGTTGGATTCGATAATATCCGAAACTAAATTAATAACATAAGGGAACTTTTCCTGGCTAGGAATTACGGGAGCGAGTGCCTTTTCGGCAAGCGCACCGTGACCTACTTCACGTCTTCCAACACCGCGAATCGGTTTGGCTTCACCGGTAGCGAACGGAGGGAAGTTGTAATGGAGCATGTATTTTTTTTCGGCTTCCCCGGAAAGATCGTCAAGATACTGAATATCATCTTTGGTGCCGAGAGTGGTAACTACGAGCGCCTGCGTCTGGCCTCTGCTGAATATCGCAGATCCATGAGTGCGGGGCAGGTAGCCGACTTCACAGGTGATAGGGCGTATATCCGTCATACCTCTGCCGTCCGGTCTTACTTTTCCTTCAACTATTTGTTTCCTGAGATTATCTGACTCGAGATTATCCAGATAGCCGTTAATCTCGTTCTTCGCTAACGGAAACTTAACAAGAAGAGCTGCTTTCACTTCTTCTCTTATTTTTTTAACCGCAGAGGCTCTCTGTTTCTTATCTCCGCTTTTTTCCACGGAAACAAGCTTGTCGCCGGCTAACTCCTTAACCTGCTTTTCTAAATCAGGAGTAACGGTTCTATAAGTGAACGTTTTATTAGGTTTTTCCACTTTAGACGAAACCTCTTCCTGCATTGCAATCAATTCATCAGCGGTCTTTCTGCCGAACTTGACAGCTTCAAGAACTTCCGCTTCTGTAACTTCTTTACTGCCGCACTCTATCATTATGACCCCGGCTTTCATATATACCACCAGGAGTTCCATCGAGCTGCTCTTTAAGTCTGTCATTGTAGGGAAAAGAACCATATTGCCGGCAATCTTTCCTATTTTAACGGGAGCTACCGGACCGTGATAGGGAATGTTAGCAGAAAGCACAGAGGTGGAAGAGCCGATAAGGGCAAGCACATCAGCTTCGTTTTCTGTATCATAGGAGAGCACTGTGTTTATTATCTGTACTTCGTTTAACAAGTTTGAGGGAAACAAAGGTCTCATCGACCTGTCTGTTATCCTGGCGTTAAGTGTTTCAAGTTCCCTCGGCCTTCCTTCTCTTTTGAAGAATCCGCCGGGAATCTTACCAGCCGCATAGAACCTTTCCCTGTATTCTACCGTCAGCGGAAAATAATCCAAACCTTCCCTTACGTTCTCTGATGAACAAACTGTCGAAAGAACCAGTGTATCTCCGAACCTAACGGTGCAGGAACCCTCCGCTAGCTTCGCGATTTTGCCGGTGGTAATAACGAGCTCTCTGCCCGCTATTGTTCTTTTTACTGATATTTCCATTTTACTGTCCTTAGTTTTTGAACATCTCATTGCGCAAAAACATATTTACTTCTGGAGTTACTTCACGCCCCGATGGCGCTTTCACTTGTAACTTCCGTGTTGCTAATTTTATTTTACTTCGCAGGAATTATTTCCGGAGTTCAAGGCTTTCGATGACTTTCTTGTACTTCTCGAAGTCCGTTCTCTTAATATAATCCAGAAGGCTTCTTCTTTTACCTACCAGGATCAATAGACCTCTTCTGCTGCTGTGGTCTTTTTTGTGAACCTTCAAATGTTCCGTCAGGTAATTTATCCTGCCGGTGAGCAGGGCCACCTGAACCTCAGAAGAGCCGGTGTCCTTCTCATGTTTCCTGTACTTTTCTATTACTCCTGTTTTCACTTCTTTGTTCAACATCTTGCATTCCTCCTATATTCGCGTGGCAACCAGTGAGTCCCAAAAAAATCTCGGGAGTACCAGTGTCCCCACGTATGCGGCCTGTCCCTTATAACCAGTAGTTGGGCGGCTCGCTTGTAATTGTTATATTATGCGGATGATTTTCCTGCAACCCCGCGGATGTAATTCTTATAAATTTTGCTTTTGCCTGAAGCTCCTTGATTGAACCGGCGCCGCAATAGCCCATGCCGCTTTTAAGTCCTCCGATTAACTGAAGAACACTGTTAGAGATTGAACCTCTGTAAGGCACCCGACCTTCAACGCCTTCCGGAACCAGTTTTAGATTTTCTACATTGTCCTGAAAATATCTATCTTTACTCCCTTTTTTCATCGCCGCAAGGGAACCCATACCGTGATACATCTTAAATCTTCTGCCTTCGAGGAAAACGGTCTCCCCGGGTGCTTCATCCGTACCGGCAAAAAGATTGCCAATCATCACACTTGAAGCTCCTGCTGCCAGCGCTTTCGGGATATCTCCGGAATATTTTATTCCGCCGTCCGCAATTACAGGTACTTTATATTTTTTTGCCATTTCACTGCATTCATAAACCGCAGTTATCTGGGGAACTCCGATTCCGGCTATTACTCTTGTCGTGCATATAGAACCCGGCCCCATACCGACCTTTACGCCGTCAACTCCGAGCCTGCAAAGGTCTTTTACCGCTTCTGCCGTAGCTACATTTCCGGCAATTATATCCAAACCGGGATATTTCTTTTTGAGTTTTTTAACTATTTCCATCACATTCTTGGAATGCCCGTGCGCCGTATCTATGGCAATTACATCAACACCTGCTTTTACGAGAGCATCCGCTCTTTCTTCGGTATCTTTTGCGATACCTACCGCAGCGCCGACTTTTAGCCTGCCGAACTTATCCTTGCATGAAGCGGGATATTCAAGACGTTTTTCAATATCCCTTATGGTAACAAGCCCTTTTAAGTGTCCGAATTTATCGACCACAGGAAGCTTTTCCACTTTGCTTCTATTCAGTATTTCCAAGGCTTTGACCAGGGAAACACCTTCTAAGGCCGTCACAAGATTATTTTTAGTCATATAATCCCCGACCGTACCTTCCATCTTTTTAATGAATTTCAAATCGCGCTTGGTTAAGATTCCAACCAGTTTACCGTTTACCGTACCGCCTAAAGTTACAGGAAACCCGGAGATGCCCTTAAACTTCATAATATCCGAGGCATCTTTTATATGCCTGTCGGGGGAAAGCGTAACAGGATGAGTGATAATACCGCTCATAAATCTTTTTACCCGGTCAACCTGCTCTGCCTGTTCTTTAGACGTAAGATTTTTATGAATTATACCGATACCGCCTTCCTGCGCAATTGCAATAGCAAGTCGGGCTTCAGTCACCGTATCCATCGCGGCGGAAACCAGCGGAATATTAAGTTTAATATTTTTTGTAAGATATGTTGAGACATCCACTTCCGAGTGCATAATTTCCGACTTTGCAGGTACAAGCAGCACATCGTCAAAGGTAAGTCCTGTTTTTTCAAATTTGTCTTTTACCATTTAATTCTCCCCGCTCATATCTTTAGGAGCTGGCTTCTTTTAATAATAATAGTTATTGTAACCTAGTATTATACATTGAAAACATGGTATTTTCAATAAAAACTGCAATATTTATACCCGGGCGGCTTGAGGATTTATTTTAGTTTCCAACGCTTTTTGGTAATCAGCGGCTTTGCCTTGTTTCTATATGGCTTTTGCAGGCGAGCTTACAATAAGAGTTTCAGGTATTTTACCTCTTTTTTTGCAGACTGACAGAACTTTGGTAGGGTCTTATACTTGCTCCATTTTTATTGCCCCAACAGGGCAAACGCCTGCACAGATTCCGGCGCCGTCACAATCATCCGGTCTTGCTCTAAATGCTTTATCACCTTTCATCTCTAAAACATTGTGCCCACAGGTATCGACACAGACCGCGCACCCCGTACATAGCTCTATATTTATCACCGGCTTTTTAGTCATATTATTTTCCCGCCTTACTCGCTTTTTTTACCTGTCTTTTTACTGTCTTTTTCATGCAGGCTCCGGCGGAAGCACACCATTCCATACATTTATATGCAGTCGCAACTAATATTTTAGAACCACAATGTGTACAGGTTGCCTTCTTTTCGTCAGAGAAGATTTCAACGGTCTCAAAACATTTAGGGCATCTGTATACGGCGATTCTTAAACCCGTTCCTTTACATTTTTCAGACATAAACTGTCCTCATTTCGCTGCTTCTACGCTTTTAATTTCAGGAATTTCTTTCTTCAAAAACTTTTCTATTCCGTTTTTCAAAGTCATCTGAGACATCGGACAACCGGCGCAAGCGCCTTTAAGTCTAACCTTAACAACGTTATCGGCGGTAACCTCAACGAGCTCAACATCTCCCCCGTCTGCCTGTAAAGAAGGTCTTACTTTATCCAGAGCTTTTTGCACTTTATCTTTCATTTTAACCTCCATGATTTATTTTATTAATTATACTAAACTCCCTGATTTGCATGTATGACTTGAATCACATAAAAGCAAACTCGAAGCAAGAAATCATAAGAAAAATATCCAGCACAATATATAATCATTTTTTTGTTTTCTCTTTATTGGTTTTTTCGAATTTGGCTTTACACTATTTCAAGAGGCGGACCGTCAGCAAGCAGCCCCAGCTTCTTTTTATCTGTAATAATTATTTTACCTCTAGTTGTTCTTATAACTTTGGCTTCTTTAAAACGGCTGGTAACACGGATGGTAGTCTCAATCGTAGTACCTACCATACCGGCTATCTCCTGACGTGTAAAAGGAATCTCAGACCCCATCCTGGCGGAGAGGGTTATCAATAACTTTGCAATTCTTTGTTCAACTTTATCGTTTACAAACTCTTCAATTTTTATCTGCGCCGCCCGGAGCCGTTTGCCAAGCGCAATAAAAGTCTTATTGGTAATACCGGGGTTAGACCGGATTAACTCCATAAAATCTTCTTTTTTAATAAGATTAACCGTAGATTTGGTGAGCGCTATGGCAGTATAGTAATAAGGTTCGTTCGCAATAGCCGCTACCTGACCTATCATGTCACAGTGTCCGAGAACTTCGAGAATAATCTCCCTTCCGTCAGAAGTAAACTTGGTCCCCTTTACCTGCCCGTTGGTGACAATAAAGACGTAACTGCTCCTGTCCCCTTCCTGCGCAATAACATCCCCTCTTTCAAACTCCTTTTGTACGGAAACAGAAAGGAGCTTGGTCCTTTCCTTTTCGGAAAGGGTTCCAAATAAATTGCAGGTCTTTATTCCTTCAAGGTTTTTCATGTGCGTATATTATACTTCATGCAAGGCAGTTTGCACAATAAAAAAGGGCTTTTTCATGTTACAGAAAAAGCCCTTTAAAATATATTTTCTTTTACTTTTTAATTTTTGCAATCAAAGCAGGAATCACTTCAAACAGGTCGCCTACTATCCCGTAAGTCGCAATCTCAAATATCGGCGCTTGCGGGTCTTTGTTAATTGCTATTATATTTTCCGAGGATTGCATACCGGCCATATGTTGTATTGAACCGGAGATACCTACGGCAATATAGAGTTTAGGACAAACGGTCTTTCCTGTCTGTCCGACCTGGTGCGAATACGGAATCCAACCCGCATCAACTGCCGCGCGGGACGCACCCACTGCGCCGTTTATCTGCTGCGCCAGTTCCCTGACTAAAGAAAAGTTCTTAGCTTCCCCGAGTCCTCTCCCGCCGGAGACAATAATATCCGCTTCGGAGAGGTTAACGGTGGATTCAACTTCTTTAACAAAATCAATGAGTTTGGTGCGGGCAAGCAAACAGTCTTCCTGGATGTTTTTTGTAATGATAAGCCCTTTTCTGTTCGGATCTTTTGCAGCTTTCTTAAATACTTTGTGTCTTACGGTAGCCATCTGCGGCCTAAAACTCGGACAGGTAATCGTCGCCATAAGATTTCCGCCGAACGCCGGCCGGGTCTGAAGAAGAAGTTTTGTATACTCGTCTATATCAAGCTGGGTACAATCTGCAGTAAGTCCGGTTTCCAGCATTACGGCAACTTTCGGGATGAAAGAACGTCCGAGCGCCGTAGCTCCGGTAAGGATAATATTAGGCTTATACTCTTCAACTAAAGCAACAAGCGCTTTTGAGTAGGATTCATCATTGAAATCTTTTAAACAGTTAGAATCAACTACATATACTTTATCGGCGCCGTGAAGAATAAGCTCATTGGCTCTATGGGTAACATTATTTCCGATAAGCACCGCACAAAGTTCTTCTCCGAGCTGGGTAGCAAGTTTTCTGCCTTCATTTAAAAGTTCGTAAACAACAGAGGCAATCTCACCCTGACGCTGTTCTGCGTAAACCCAGATACCTTTATACAAAGAAAGGTCCACATCCGATACTTTTCTGTCCACCTGAATAAGTATTGCTTTGAATTTTTTGCAGGCATCAAGACAAGCTCCGCAGTAGTTACATTTAACGGGGTCAATGAATGCTTTTTTTGTATCGCTCATGGTAATTGCGCCCTGCGCGCAGGTAGGAAGACATAATTTACACCCTACACATTTTTCATTTAATACTTTTATAGCCACAATAGCCTCCGGATCTTTTAGCTTTTAATTAATTAATTTTGCTGCTCTAAGTTTATTAACAACACTTTCCGCTTTTGCTTCGACTGTAGCACCTTCTATAATCTCTTTCTTTCCGCTTCTTACCGGCACGAATACTCTGTTAACCAGAGTAGGCGAACCTCTAAGACCGATAAAATCAGGATCGCACTCAATATCTTTCGCATTCCAGATAACAGGCTTATAGGATTTCGCTTTCATCTTTCCCCGCATCGATTCTATTCTTGGTTCGTTTATCTCTTTAACCACGGAAAGAAGCATTGGCAGCGAGCTCTGAATGACCTCATACCCGTCATCCATCATTCTTTCAACCCTGATAGTTTTTCCCGCAAGATTAACATCTTCTATTTTTTTCACCCAAGCGACAAAAGGAATATCCAGCCAATTAGCAATGCCGGGACCCACTTGCGCGGTATCTCCGTCCATTGCCTGCTTTCCGGTAAGGATCACATCCGCTCCACCCATCTTTTTAATACCCTGGGCAAGCGTATAAGAAGTAGCAAGAGTGTCGGAACCCGCAAATGCGCGGTCGGAGAGGATAATGCCGTCATCCACGCCCATTCCGATACAGGTTTTGACCGCCTGATCGGCCTGCGGAGGACCCATAATAATAACGGTGACTTTGCCGCCAAACTTTTCTCTTAAGCGTATGCCTTCTTCAACCGCGTAAACGTCAAACGGATTGACAATAGCCTCGACGCCTTCCCTTATAAGTGTATTAGTCGCCGGATTAATCGCCACCTTAGTGGTCCCCGGCACCTGTTTTATACATACGACTATATTCATTTTACTCTCCTAGAAAAGCGATTCCACTGATTTCAAAACTTCTGGATTCCACTGATACAAGAGTTTTCAGCTTTTGCTAAGCATCCAACCATCTAATCCTCTATTTCTTAGACGCTATTTCCTTAATCAAACCTAGCGCTATTTCGTTTCTCTGAATCTGGTTTGTACCTTCATAAATCTGTGTTATTTTTGCATCGCGCATCATTTTTTCTACGGGGTACTCTTTCATATAGCCATAACCGCCGAGAATCTGCACGGCATTTACGGTAACTTTCATCGCTATATCCGAGCAGTAAAGTTTGCTCATCGCTGACTCTTTTGCGAAAGCCTTGGCATCGCCTGCTGCATCAATTGTTTTTGCAGTAGCATAAAGCAGTGCTCTTGCGGCTTCCACTTCGGTCGCCATATCGGCTAGCATATGCTGAATCGCTTGAAAGGAGCTGATGGGCTGTCCAAACTGTTTTCTCTGTCTGGAATAAGCAAGCGCTTCTTCAAATGCGCCGGCGGCAATACCGAGAGCCTGAGCGGCAACACCCGGTCTTGAGTTATAAAGAGTGTTGACGGCAACTATCGCGCCCATACCTTCTTTTGCAATTACCTGATCTTTATGAACTCTGCAGTTCTGAAATACGAGTTCACGGGTCGCAGAAGCTCTGATACCCATCTTATTCTCTTTCTTTCCGAACGTAAAGCCGGGAGTGTCCTTTTCAATAATAAAAGCAGTTAATCCTCTTGAACCTCTTGCTCTGTCCGTTACGGCTATTACGCTGTAAACACGGGCTTCACCGCCATTCGTAATCCACTGTTTTGTTCCGTTTAATACATAGTAGTCGCCGTCTTTAACTGCCGTCGTCTGCATACCAAGAGCATCAGAACCCGCATTTGCTTCGGTAAGTCCAAAAGCCGCCAGATCTTCACCTGAGGCTATCTTTGGAAGGTATTTCTTCTTCTGGGCATCAGAGGCAAATAAAAGAATAGGGAAAGTTCCGAGTGCGGTGGCCGCCATAGAAAGCGCGATTGCCGAGCAGACCTTGGACATTTCTTCAACAGCGAGGCAGAGGCCCATAATTCCTTTACCCATCCCGCCGTATTCTTCGGGAATATAAAGACCGCAGAGTCCCGCCTCCCCCATCTTTTTTACTTCTTCCGTCGGAAAGTGCCCTTCCTCGTCATATTTTTCTCTGACCGGCTTTATGTGCTTTGCGGCAAATTCCTTAGCCGTGTCTATTATCATTTGTTGTTCTTCGGTAAAAAAATAATTCATCATATTTATCTCCTTTTTCAGATTTCGTTAATTTAGATTTTTTAGCGCTGCTTTTGCGGCAGAAAGCTCCGCTTCTTTTTTATTCTTACCGCGGCCTTCGCCTAAATATTTACCGCTAAAGGATACTTTTACAACAAACACCTTCTTGTGCTGCGGCCCTTCTTCGGCGGCAATATGATACACCGGGCGTTTCTTATATTTCTTTTGAAGTAACTCCTGAAGCTCGGATTTATAGTCTTTTGCTTCTCTTTTGTCAACTATCAGGTCGTTCAAGACAAAGCGTTTGATAAAACTTGTAACACTTTCCAGCCCGCCGTCCAAATAAATTCCGCCTATAAGAGCTTCAAAAGCATTGGAAAGAGTCGAGTCTTTCATCCTGCCTTCGGAAGCCTCCTCGCCTTTTCCAAGAAAGAGATAGTCACCCAGGTTGCATTTTCGTGCCGCCTCAGCCAAATTTGACTGACTGACGGCAAAAGATTTTATCCTGGTAAGAAACCCTTCGTCCGCTGTAGGATACTTCTCAAACAAGAACAGATTGGTCACAACACCAACCACAGAATCACCGAGAAACTCCAAACGCTCGTTTGACTCTTTTTTGCCTGTTTTATTTTCATTAACAAAAGAGGAATGGGAAAATACCGTAGTTAACAAATCAGCCTCTTTAAAGCGGTAACCGATTATTTTCTGAAATTCTTCTGACTGTGTATTCTTTTTGCCGTCCGGTCTAATCATCCAATATATTTTTTTATTGCAACAGTCGCATTATGTCCGCCAAATCCGAAGGAATTGGAAATAGCAAGATTTAATGTTTTCTGTTTTGTTTTATTCGGTACATAATCAAGATCACATGCCGGATCCGGATTATCCAGATTAATTGTCGGAGTTATAAGATTATTCTTTACAGAAAGAACTGTAGCGATAAACTCCGCGCCTCCGGCCGCACCTAGCATATGGCCTATCATTGATTTTGTAGAGCTTACTGAAAGTTTATAGGCGTGTTCTTTAAAAACACTCTTTATGGCAGCTGTTTCACCTGTGTCGCCTAACGGTGTTGAGGTTCCGTGAGCATTGACATAGTCAACGTCTTCCGGTTTTGCGCCTGCATCATTAATACAATTTTTCATTGCCCGGGCGCCGCCTTCTCCGTCTGCCGGCGGAGCGGTCATATGGAAAGAGTCCGAAGACATTCCGTAGCCGACCATCTCGGCATAAATCTTTGCTCCTCTGGCTTTGGCGTGTTCCAGCTCTTCCAGAACTACAACTCCCGCGCCTTCCCCCATAACAAAACCGTCCCGGTCTTTATCGAAAGGACGGCTGGCGTGTTTCGGATCATCATTTCTGCAGGACATAGCCTGGGCGGAACAGAAACCCGCCATGGCAAGTTCTACTATCGTACATTCAGCGCCGCCGGTAACCATCACATCAGCATCTCCGTATTGAATGTGCCGGTAGGATGTTCCAAGACTGTTATTTCCTGAAGCACAGGCAGTAACAACACAAGCGCTCGGGCCTTTTAAACCAAGCTGTATTGAAACCATACCTGCCGCCATATTAGAAATCATCATGGCAATAAAGAAAGGGCTGACTCTTGAGGGCCCTTTTTCTATTAGTGTGTAAGTCTGGTCCATAAGAGTATTTAAACCGCCGATACCTGAACCAATTATAACACCCATGCGGGTAGCATCTTCTTTAGTTATATCCAGGCCGGAGTCTTTCATCGCTTGAACAGAGGCAGCCATAGCATACTGGGTAAAACCATCCATACGCCTGGCGCTCTTTTTGTCCATATACAATGTAGGATCAAAACCTTTAACTTCACAGGCAATCTGGGTAGCTAAACGGGAAGCGTCAAATTTGGTGATCTTATCTGCGCAGCTTGCGCCGGCACAAAGACTCTTCCAGAAAGTATCAATATCATTACCGGCCGGGGAGATCACCCCAAGACCGGTAACTACGACTCTACGTTTCATGATTTAACCTTGTCCGCTTAGGAGTTGGTTTTTTCTTTTAGGTATTCAACGACATTCGAGACTGCCTTGATCTTTTCGGCATCAGTATCCGGAATTTCAATTCCAAATTCTTCTTCGAAAGCCATCACAAGTTCGACTGTATCCAGAGAATCTGCACCCAAATCATCGACAAATGATGCGGTTGCGGTAACCTGGGCTTCTTCTACGCCCAACTGCTCAACTATGATTTTCTTCACTCTCTCTTCGATTGTTGCCATTGTATTCCTCCTTAGTGTTTTATTGCGCTTAAGCGGTATATCTCTGCCGCTTTAAGTAAAAGACCCAAACCGACGACCCGACTTATGGCCAAGCCGATAGCTTGGTTTTTAACAGGGTTTAAGACCTCTGCTAAAAGATTACATATTCTAATGAACTAACGGCGGTTTGTCAAGACCTTTTTTATGCTCTTGTGGCTAATACATCCTTATTTTGCAATGTTTTTATTTTTCTTTTGTTTTCCGCTTGGAAGGCCGCTTATAACACAGATACAACAATATAACTATAAGTAGCGCTCCTGCACACGGCGACCGCAATATATTGATAAAAAAAGAGGGTAGGACCTTTTCGCCTACCCTCTTTCCCGTTATCTTGTCTCCGGTGAGATCTCACCAATGGCGGAGAATCTAAAAGTTTTGGAGCAGTAGCAACAGATTCACCAAATATAACCGGCGGAAGTGAAGTATTTTACGACATGACCATCCCGCCATCTATCGCTAAAACCTGTCCCGTTACATAATCTGCAAGCGGAGAAGCGAAGAAAAGAACGCCGTTTGCCACATCCTGAGGCTGTCCCATTCTGGAAAGAGGTACAAATTTAAGCATCGCCTGTTTTTGTTCTTCTGTAAGCTTATCCGTCATTGCCGTTTGGATGTAGCCCGGCGCAACAGCATTTACGGTGATGTTCCTGTTTGCATACTCCTTGGCAATAGACCTCGTAATACCAAGAACCCCTGACTTTGAAGCCGCGTAGTTAACCTGTCCGGCGTTACCCATAAGACCGATAACCGAAGAAATATTGATAATTCTTCCGTATCTTGCCTTCATCATCGTCTTTACGGCAGCTTTGGTACAGTTAAAAGTACCTTTAAGATTTATCGAAATGACCAGATCCCAATCCTGCTCGCTCATGCGGATTAAAAGCCCATCCCTGGTAACTCCCGCATTATTAACAAGAATATCTAGTTTTCCGAGGTCCTTCACCGTGCTTTCGATAAGCGCATCACACTCCGCCGCAACGGATACGTTAGTTTTATAGGCTGCCGTTTTAACTCCAAACCCCGCCAGCTCCTTCGCCGTCTCCTGCGCCTTTTCTATATTTACATCGCAAATTGCCACATCGGCCCCTTCTTTCGCCAGTGTTTCCGCAATCGCCTTTCCGATACCCTGGGCCGCCCCCGTTACAAGCGCCGTTTTTCCTTTTAAAATAGCCATTTTGTTACCCTCCGTTTAAATTATCAAAATAACAGTAATATTTTACCATATTATTATTAATTTAAGAATTGTTTTTTTAGGTCAAGACAAAATAAGAATATCCGGCTTTACTGTTTAGCCAATTAAAAATTGTCTTCTTTCCTTCTTGTTTCAAATAGCACCGGGACGGCAAATCTCACCCTAATCCTCTGAGATAGGATGCGGCGGCAGGTTGTTATTTCTCGGGATAGTATTTCTTCAACATTTCCACCGCCTTCCTCGCTACTGTGTCCGGGGTAATATCGCTGCAGTACAGCGTATCTGTCCGTAATACCGCATTTTTGGTTCCCCAAGGATCAAATTGCCAGAACAAAGTCTTTTCACAAAGAAGGATAACCGGAATATCGGAAAGGCTTGCAAGATGGCTGGTTCCTGTATTACAGCAGATAAAAAGGTTAAGCCGTCTTAAAAGAGCAGCCAGCCTTCTAAAATCGACATCTTCTATTATTATATTACCGCGCGCCAGTTTTTTGATACTTTCCATACCTTCAAGCTCTGTGTGCCCCCAGAATATGCAAAGTTTCAGGCGGGGGTAGGAAAATTTAATCAGCTCAAAGACTTCTTTGAATTTTTCGGCTGAATAGCCCTTTTCTATATGCGGACCATAGAACGGGTGCACACCTAATAGAATATCAGCAGGAAGTACGCCGCTTCTATCCCAGAAATCATCCGCATATTTTAGCTCGTCCGGGGTGAGAAGCATCGCAGGGTTTTTTTCCACTGCAAAAGTTCCCGCAATATAGGCTCCGAGTTTTTTGTGTTTTTCGACGAAATGAAGCCCGCTTTCAAGAAAGGTATCGGTCAAAAAAATATCGGACTGGTTTAGCTTCAATTGATTGTTTGTGAACCCCACACTTCGTTTTGCGCCGGTCAGCATACAGAAGAAAGCGAAGCGCAGATTATCATTGGTGGTGGTTACAGTCAGGTCATATTTTTCTTTTCGAAGACTTAAGGCCAAACGTATTAACCCGGCATTAAAAAATATTTTATGTCTATGATCTGTTTCCCAAAAATAAATCCGCCTTATTGAAGTGTTATTATCCAGAACCAGCTTGTTCGTTTTTCGAACCACCAAAACATCTAAAGCAGCTTTTGGAAATGAGGCTTTAAGTGTCTCAATTAATGCAACTTTTGCAATAAAATCTCCGAGAGCGCCCTCGTTTAGGACTATCAAAATCTTTTTATAGCTCTCATCAGGAGCAGGTACTTTCTTTTTTTTAATTATAAGCGCAAGCGTTGAAAAGAAACATTTCTTTATACCGCGCTCTATTGCCTTTGGAACTGTCTTGAAAATGAACTTTAGCATTTTCTCCCCTGATAAAGCGTTATCTACGGATCTTTTCCATAAATACTTCGCTCAACATATACACGCTTTAGACGTACCCTAAACGGGCAAGCCTGCAATTCTCCTGAACAAAATAAAGCTTTCGCATTTTTTTTCATATATACCTGGCAGACGGCGCGTTTTTAGGTTTGCCTCTAAATGCATCAATAATTAACCGAATAATAATAGAATATAGGAGTATTATTGCAAGCAAATAAAAAGGGCCGTACTTGATTATTTTTGCAAATATTATGCATAAAAAAAAGGAAAAATAGGGCAGTATAAGTTGCGGCTTAAAATATCTTTCTTTAAATATTATTACCAGACCCGATACACAAACTGCCGGTATCAGCAAGGTCAGATGATGAGTTTCGGACAACGGAGAATATAGCAAGATAGACAAAAGGTAAATATTGAAAATCAGGACATCGGTATATTTGTTTCCCTTTCTGATATTAAATATCTCCAGAATTATGAGTGGAACAAAAACCGCTATTAGCGGGATAATTCTTATAATAATTGAACTTTTGAAACCGGGGGACAGATAAAAAATAAAATCCTTAATATTAAAAAACATATCAGTCGCATATTTTGTATTGACAAGCGAACCAATTATGAAGCCGTTGAAATATTCTCTGAATATCTGAAGAAATCCGTTTCCTAAGAATACGTAAGGGATAAGGAGACAAAAAACAAAAGTAAAGGCGATTGTTAGCGCCAGGCTGGTATATTTTCTTCTTACTGCAAGAAACACTAAAAAAACAGCCGGCACTATTTTAATTGAAATAGCGGCCGACAGAAAGACTGAAGCGAGTAATTCCTTCTCCTTGAGAAAATACTTCACAAAAAGAACGCACAAGAAAAGAACAAGCAGGTTAACCTGTCCGTTTAATAAATTATTTTGAATTATATTTAGAAGCAGTAAAAAGAAAGCAGTTAGCGGAACTATCGGGAATCCGCCAAAATCGAAACTAACATATTCCTGTATCATTTCCAGGATTATTTTAATAGAGAAAAATAAAAAAGCTATATTAAGGCAAAACCAGAGAAGATTAGCCAGCCAGTAAGGCAAAATTGCAACAGGAATGAGTAAAAAGCAAAAAAACATCGGATAGATATAGGCAAAAGGGCTCTCTGTTTTATATGGATTATCCCCGTGAAGCAAAGCCTGTGAAGATAAAACAAAACTTGTAAAATCATACCCTCCCGCTCTGTTTGCTTTTCTGCACACCTGCATAAAAAAAACAAGCAAAACCAGCGCAAGAAGAGTCAGTGCAATTATTTTTATATTTTTGTTATTAATTATTCCGATTATTTTTTTTCTGAACATACTTAATTATAGCATAAAACACGTTTTAATAAATACTCGCCTTATTTTCTAAAAAAATCAGCGTCTGCTACTTTCATGTCTGCTTAGGCAAAACTATGCTTTTGCCTGTAATAATAAAATATTTTGCAATGCATATTAAAAACATATTCTTTATTGAATGGTTTTTTGTGATGCATATGGATGTCCGATAGTGCTCTTTGGCGGAGGCTTTGAATATTTTTGGTGGCGCATACGGGATTCGAACCCGTCATCTCCACCTTGAGAGGGTGATGTCCTAACCAAATAGACGAATGCGCCAGTCTGGATATCTTAACATCTACAAGGGTTTTCTTCAAGTGCAATTATGAAACACATCGGCTAAACAGCCTTTGTGTTATATTTGTGTCTTAAACTTATGACCTGACTAAGATGTCTTTCATAAGTTTAACAGCTTCAATCTTGCGCTTCGGTGCCAGGTGAGCATAGATCAACGTAGTCTTTAAATCTCTGTGTCCGAGCAATTCCTTTACCGATAAGATATCCGCTTCTGACATTACAAGCTGACTTACGTATGTATGCCTGCAATCGTAAAAACGAAAGCGACCTGCCCCAGATATTGTACAGGTTTTAAAAATGGCAGCCTTTCATTACATTTGATCAGGCACGGAAGGTAATGGTTGTGAGGCGATCATAAGATTATCAAACTTTGCATACTCTTCCAAGAAGGCTATTTTAATGGTTCCTGTAGGACCGTTTCTTTGTTTACCGATTATGAGTTCTGTATCCACCCTGTTCTCTAACTCTCTGTTATAATATGATTCCCTGTAAAGCATTAATACTGCGTCAGCGTCCTGCTCGATAGCGCCTGATTCTCTGAGGTGCGAAAGCATAGGACGTTTTTCCGATTTGTCCTGTCGCTCCGTCATTCTGGAGAGCTGAGAGGCTACAATTACCGGCACATCCATTTCTTTGGCCAGACTCTTTAAACTTCTGGAAATCTGAGAGATTTCCTGAACTCTATTCTCGGATTTACCCGCTTCCATCATCTGCAGGTAATCCACAATAATAAGCCCAATTTCTTTTTCTGCTTTTAGTCTTCTGCATTTCGCCTTAATCTCCAGCGGAGAGATGCTCGAGGAATCATCAATATAAATCGGCGCCTCCGCCAGTTGACTCGCCGCCATAGTGATATTAGGCCATTCATTATCATAGGTTTTCCCTGCTCTTAAACGATGCATTGAAACTTTTGCCTCACTGGAAAGCATTCTAAGAACTATTTGTTGCGCGGCCATTTCAAGAGAGAAGATTGCTACGGGAACTTTGTTCCTTATGGCAGCGTTTAAGGCAATAGAAAGACAGAGGGAGGTTTTTCCCATGCCGGGTCGCGCGGCAACAATTATTAATTCTCCTCCGTGGAACCCGGTAGTTTTTTCATCAAGCTGCTCAAAGCCGGTAGAGATTCCCGTCACCAACGCCTGCCTGTAATGAAGTTCTTCAACCTTTTTTACGGTAGAATGAACCAGCTCTTTCATCTTTAAAAAACCCGGTTTTATTCGTTTCTCGGAAATGGAAAAAATCTGATGCTCGGCTTTGTCAAGCAGTGTATCGACCACGGAGTTTTCATTATACGCATCGGTAATTATACTTGTTGAAATATTGATAAGATCCCGGAGGGAACTTTTTTCTTTTACAATGCTTGCGTAGTATTCAACATTGGCGGCGGTGGGAACGGTATTAATAAGCTCGGCAATATATTCTGTTCCTCCTACTTTGTCGAGCTCATTTCTCTTCCTTAACTCTTCCCCGACGGTAATAAGATCTACGGGTTGATTATTATCAAAAAGACGCATAACCGCGGCAAATATCTTTCTATGCGAATCCCTGTAGAAACTTTCTTCTTTCAGCAGTTCCACAACTCTCTGCAGGGCCTCAGGTTCGATAAGCATCGAACCTAATACCGATTTTTCAGCTTCTATGTTCTGTGGCGGCAGCTTCTCGTTTGACATTGCAACCTTGTCCGTTTAATATACGCTATCGCGTTTGATTAATAATACTTATGAAGAAAAAACAGCCGGCGCAAAAACCTTCAAGGTTATTTCTTAACGACCCAGACCTTTATGGCGGCGGCTACTTCAGCGTGCAGCTTTATACTGACATCAAAAGTCCCGAGCTTCTTTATCGGTTCCGCCAGATCAATCTTTCTTTTATCCACTTCAAAGCCCTCTTTCTTCAGAGCCTCTGAAATATCTTCCGCAGTTACCGCCCCGAACATTTTGTCTTCCTCGCCTACCTGTGTGGCAATAGTTATAGAAACTTTTCCTATCTTGGCAGCAAGCTCCAGATAAACTTCTTTTTCCTTCTTTAGTTTTACCGCATCTCTTTTCTTTTTCTCTTCGACATCCTTAATATTGGCCGCAGAAGCTTCCACCGCAGCACGGGCAGGGAATAAAAAATTTCTGGCGTAACCATCGGAAACATTTTTAAGGTCGCCTTTCTTGCCCATCTTGTCAACATCTTTTGTCAGTATAACTTTCATTGAAAAACTCCTTTTTACTCTATAGTGAAAGGCACCAGTGCAAGTACTCTTGCTCTTTTCACTGCTTCTGTAAGCTGTCTCTGATGTTTTGCGCAATTTCCGGTGGTTCTTTTTGGAACAATCTTCGCTCTTTCGGTCAGGAACTGTCTGAGCATGCTAACGTTCTTATAATCTATTGTAAGATTCTCTTCACTGCAGAACCTGCACTGTTTTTTTCTCAGCCCTTTAAAAAATTTACCCCTCGGCCTTCTTTCTCTGCCGCCGGGACCATCCGATCTCGTATCCCTGGAGTCACCTCTGGAACTACCTCTTGATTCGTATCTGTTTTCCATTACTTTACTCCTCTTTTTATATTTTATTAAATTATCTGCTAAACATCACCCTCTATTTGAGCTCATATACAGGGCGCCACTCTGCCAGATGTCATTTTTTTATCCTTCAACAGAGTATTAGAGCGGGGGTCTTGTCCCCGCGCGCAAGATTTACCGCTAAAACGGGGGGCTTGTCCCCGTGCGCAAGATTTACCGCTAGAACGGGGGCTTGTCCTCTTCTGATGCGCCGCCGGTCGAACTTTCAACCGGCTCTTCGGGAACAGCTTCATCCTCGCCGGCTCCTGCTTTCTTCTTTCCGCCCAGGAATTGAACACGTTCTGCTACAACATCCAGGCTGGACCTCTTCTGCCCGTCTTTCTCCCAGGTTTTATACTGCAATCTTCCCTCAATATAGACCGGGCTACCCTTGCTTAAAAACTCATTGCAGTTCTCTGCGGGTTTTCCCCAAACAGTCACTCTGACAAAACAGACGTCATCTTTCAGTGAACCGTCCTGGGCTTTATATTTTCTGCTTACAGCAATATTTAAGGTACCTACAGCAGAGCCGCTCGGAATATATTTTAATTCCGGATCTCTGGTAAGATTCCCTATCAGCATTACTTTGTTTAAGCTCGCCATATATTCCCCCTTGAAAAATTACAGTTCCGCCGGTTGTATTAGGCGGATCTTTAATGAGATTGCGATGTTTCTAAATTTCACCTGGATAAACCTTAAGAAATATTATTAGCTTGCTGCCGGCGTTACAGGTGCCGGAGTTGCAGCAGGCGCAGCTGCCGGAGTAGAAGTTGCCGCTACAGCAGGAGTCGCTACTGTTTTTTTCTTTTTCTTTTTTATCGGTTTGTGAACCACTTTCTTTATGGTCAGGTATCTTAATACAAAATCACTGATACGGTAGTTTCTCTCTAGCTCTTTTACTATCTCGCCGTCCATCTTGGCTTCTATATAGACATAGTAGCCGTCTTTGGAAGAGCCGATCATATAGGAAAGCTCTCTTTTCCCCAGCTTCTCTATTTTTACTATCTCGCCTTTGGCTCCGGTAATGATATTAGTGAACTTCTCGGTAAGCTTTTCAACTTCCGCTTCCGGGGTCTTGCCGTCTAATACAAATGTTGTTTCGTAAACTGTCAAAGTATCATCCTCCCTGAATAGAATTAAATATTTAAATAAAAAAATATACCCATTATGGCTTTCTGCGGTTTCAGAAGGCTGGTACCGCGTAAACCGGGTAAGGCATAAAGCACCGGAAGCGGCGTATTCGCTCCGGTCAAAAATATTTTCCCGCAAAAAACCGCCCTGGTTGCGTAGATACTCGCAACTAAAGCTATAGCGGAGTATCATTATAGCAAAAATAAAGAGTTTTGCAATACAAATATTGCCGCGGAATCACGCAGCTGACTGCACATCCGCCAATTAGGTATAGCGGATCGTTCGAAGAGATATAATAAATGGATGGCTCTGAAAACGCTTATAAACACTGATAAAGACGGGCAAACAGCTTATTTGTCAATAATATTCTGATAACGAGTGGCGAGTAGCGTGATGAAAAACAAGAAAAGAGCTAAATACCGAATCTGAACTGGATGACGTCGCCGTCTTTTACCTGGTACTCTTTCCCCTGCAGGGCCAAGGCGCCTTTGGATCGGGCTTCGGACCAGGAACCGATTTTCAGGAGTTCGTCTGTATTTATTACTTCGGCGCTAATAAAGCCCCTTTCCATATCTGAGTGGATCTTGCCTGCAGCTTTCGGGGCTTTTGTGTTTGCAGGGATGGACCAGGAGCGTATCTCCGGCTCTTTTACGGTAAAAAAGGTGATAAGACCGAGAAGCGAGTGCGCGGCTTTAACAAGACGTTTTAATCCGGCTTCTTCAATACCGTACTCCTTGCCGAACTCTTTACACTCCTCTTCCGTTAAAGAACACATTTCCAGCTCCAGCTTGCTCATTAGCTCTATCACCTCTGAGTTTTCTGCTTTGGCTTTTTCTTTTAACTTTTCAACTTCAGGATGTTTGTTCTCACTCACATTCGCAAGATAAAGCATCGGCTTGCTCGTCAGGAAGAAGTACTGTGTCATAAACTCCGCTTCATGCTCCTCAAACTTTATCCGGCGGACAGGGATGCCTTTATTTAGGTTCTCTTTTATCTTGCGAAGCATATCCTGCTCTTGAAATACTTTTTTGTTATTAGTCTTTAAAAGTTTTTGAATCTTTTGAAAGCCTTTTTCCACATGTTCAAGGTCTGCAAGGAGAAGCTCTGTATTGATTATATCTGCATCCCGTACAGGATCAACAGTTCCTGACACATGAACGACATTCTCATCTTCAAAACATCTAACGACATGAAGGATGCCGTCAACTTCACGAATGTGAGAGAGAAACTGATTACCTAATCCTTCCCCTTTAGAAGCTCCCTTAACAAGACCTGCGATGTCCACGAACTCCACAGTGGAAAAAGTGAGTTTTTCATGCGGGATTATCTTTGAAAGTTTTTCCAGACGTTCGTCAAAAACGGTAACAATACCAACATTGGGATTTATCGTTGTAAAAGGGAAATTAGCCACCTCCGCCGCAAGTTTTGTCAGGGCGTTAAAAAGCGTGGACTTTCCTACATTTGGGAGACCTACTATTCCGAGTTTCATACTCTTTTATACCAAATAGTACTCAGACGGTCAAGAAACATTAGTTGAATAGAGAAAACAGTTTTTAAAGTCTTTTTTATTTTCGGGTCTTTATCTTAAATATCTAGAAATAATGACTTTGTCATCGCAGATAAAAATATTGCACCACTTTTTTTCGGCTTCGAAAACCAGTAAAACGCCCTCACCGGTTTTTTCGAAAGTTAAGGGATTCCATCCTTGTTTTTCCATTATATCTTTATAGTAATTATTGCATGATGATCTTGACTCTTTGATTTTGTATACCAGTGTAGTCGAGTACTCGTTACCGGAAAGACGCTCCAGACAGAGCTCTCTTCTGCTGTTTTTGGGACGCGGGATATCCAGAAGATCTGTACCGGGAACATCTCCGTTCGCCGACTTTTTTCCCTCCCCCTCCGATTCTACAGAAATAATAGCCGTGCCTTTTGTATTTGAAGCAAAGAGCGCTTTCGTGTTCAAATCTCCCTTTTTATAGCTGACAATATTCCCGGAGTTTCCGGACTCAAAATATCCTTTGTTTTGCATATAATTATTAAAGGCACTCTTCGCTGCCGGCAGATTAAACTTTGAGTAATACACTTTCCCCCGCCCTTTCGCTCCGTTCACACGAAGTTCCAAAGCGGTAGTGTTCAGCAATGTGGTTTTATCCAACTCTTCGTAAACTTTCGGGAAAATATTTACGGTAAGCGCCAGTATTAAAAAAAGATATCTTGCCATGTCGGGTTTGTCTTATCCTTTAGAGTATCCAGTTTTTTGTTTTTCTTAGGCACAGTGACCCAGGAGTCATGCCCAACACTGTACTTTTCCTCCATCACAAGAGGGGAAGGCGTAGGAATGTTATCTGCGAGGTAACGCAACGTTAAGACCCCTTCTTTATCACGGTAAATTGGTTTGATATCCTGAGTAAGCCCGAGAATACTGCAGTTTTGCGGCTTTACTAATTTTAAGGAGGTAATTTGTTCCATCACTTTTTGCTGAAGAAGAGCGCCGGAGACACCCTTTTTATTCAGCCAAGCTCCATAACGCACCGACACCGCCATTTCCTGCTTTATTACATATAACGAGTTAAGCTTGTATAATCCGGCCCAGACCGCTATTAAAACCGGAACAACCAGTACAAACTCAACAAGCGAAGCTCCTTTTCTTTTTCTTCTTTTCAATGCAGGACTCCTTTGGATAATATTGTAAGTCCCAAAGAAACCGGTATAAGTTTTGGCTCATAGGAAGGGTCCCATAGATCCCCGGTAACAAGAGAGATATCATACTCGTTAAGAAGCTTTCTAATATCCGTATCCTCTTTATCAGGCATCGCCTGGGCTATTGCTTTCATAGCCGGAATACCGAACCCGAATGCATTTGCCCCGATAAAACCCGTCTCCGCGCCCGCAAATCCGATCATCAAAACAAAGGGCCCTCTATTTCTCTGGTTTACCCATGCGGTTTCGGTGTCTTTCACCATATATTGAAGCATTATTGGCTTTCCAAATCTTTTTACTTTCAAGGAAAACATTCCGGAAAGACTAAGAGGAGCAACCTTTCCGTTTGAGAAGTTACGGCTAAAATTATTATAGCCTGCCAAGGCCCCTGTCCCCGGAAAAGTCCTATTTATCATGTCCTGTCCGAGAATTACCGATTTTGTCACAGGGTAGGTGAAATTCTGCGTTAAGGTTTCTGCAGTATAGGCAGAAACTAAACACCAATTCAGGTCGGAAATTACATTTAATCCTCTCGCCTGCCAAAGCGCCGCAGTGTAAGCAGCACCGTCTGTCGCATTTTGAAGTTTTATCCTTTTATAGATAAGTTTTCCGTTTGAGAGCGTATAGGCAAGAATTAACAATATTATCGGCAAAAAGAAAAGTAGAAGAACAGTTGTCTGACCTTTTGATTTTTTCATTATAAATTTTCCTATTTTTTCTGCAGTTATCTGATTATCAGGCGCTCTTCAAGGTTTCTGGAAAAGCGCCAGATAAGCCGAGCAACTATAAAGGACAATTAATCATTCCACGGGGAGCCGGGTGGAAGCTTTCACGGGAAAAATAGGCACAAAGAGATTATACAAAGGAATATAATTTTTTATGGGTATGGTCACCGTTACTCGATATTCAAAAAGCAGGTACTCCCCCTTGACCAGAGCAACCTGCTTAAGCGGATTTAAGGATCCGGCGTTCAAAACATACCGCGCAGCCAACTTTGCGTACACATCTGGTTTGTCGGGAAACTTCGCATGGACAATCGCCGCTCTGGCCCCGCAAAAGGATGCATATTTCGCTGTGTATTGTGCGTTAAAAAGAAGCGCCGTTTGAATAATGCAAATAAACACCAGAATAAACATTGGAATTACTAACACAAATTCAACAAGCGCCTGGCCGTGGGTCTTTCCTCTCAATTTTCACCCGATTCAATAATAGTTTGTAAAGCATGTAAGGTCTTTTTCAAATATGGTATTTTGTATTAAAAAGCTCCTGCTATCATTGCGGCAATCTTTGAAAAACCTGCTGTAACTGATCCGCCAAAAAGCTTCATCGCCCCCATTATTATTACCGCAACAAGCCCGATTATCAAAGCATATTCAGCGATAGTTTGACCTTTCCTTCTGTTGGTATTTTTCATGCTTTTCACCCCCGTGAAATTATTTAAATGTATTATAATGAATACAGGAAGGAATGTCAAAGGAAAATTAAGACTTTTGGAAATAATACCATTAAGCCGTAAATATATTACAAAAAAACCGGCAGGTTTTTATGAGATAAAAAGATTAGTATCTCCCAGTTCCGCGGAATTTAAATACATTGCGACTCCACCTATATCTATGCCGTCTATCAGCTCTTCTTTTACTATTCCCATCATGTCCATGGACATTTGACAGGCAATTATTCTTACACCTGCCGCTTTTGCGGCGAACAGCATGGCTTCAAGCGAATCTATATTCTTCTTTTTCATTATGAAGCGGATGAGTCTCGGACCAAACCCAAACAACTGCATTTGAGAAAGTTTCAACCTGAAGGTGCCCCGCGGAAGCATAAGACCGAACATAAAATCAAAGAAACCCTTTTTCGTTTTAGGGGGCCTATTTTTCTTCAAGGCGTTTAAGCCCCAGAACGTAAAAAACATAGTAACCTTCCTGCCCATAGAAGACGCCCCGTTGGCTATGACAAAAGCCGCAAGCACCTTGTCCAGCTCCCCGGAAAATACAACGATAGTTTTATCATGCGGCAGATCCCCGGTAAAAGCCTTATTTTCTTTTTTTCCTTTCTGTATTTTGGCGACTATTTTTTTATCCTTTTCTTCAATGGAAACAAGCATATTTCCGGTGGTTTCACACCAAGAGGGAATATCGTTTCTAAAGCCGGCATCTGTTGCGGTCACTTCCACTACGTCCCCTTCCTGAAGTTCTGCCATTTTCTTTGCCAGCGCCATAATCGGTCCGGGACATTGCAGCCCGCCGGCATCGAGCTGATAAATATTTCCTTTACCGGGAATTACGGTCCTTATATCATCGCGTTTGTCTATATAGTGCCCCTGAAATATTCCGACATTCTGCTGGGGCGCGGTCGCAACCTTGTAAAGTTTGAAACCGCCGTTTAAAGCATATACATTTTGATATCCGCTGTTTTTTAGTATAGACTGTGCAAAGTAGGCCATTTTACCCTGATTGCAAATCATAATTATCTTTTTATCCTTTGGTATTTCATTCATTCTTTCTCTGATTTCTGAAAGGGGAATATTTACTGCGCCGTTAATCTGTCCGAGTTCAAATTCCAGATTGCTTCTCACATCAACAAATAATGCCTTCTCTTTTTTCAAAGTTTCTACATCTTCAAAAGAGACACAGGGATTTCTTCCTTTCATCTGATTTATGGCTATCATAGCCGCCAGGTTTACCGGATCCTTTGCCGAAGAGAAAGGCGGAGCATACGCAAGTTCCAGTTTTGCAAGTTCATATACCGTCCGGTGAAGCTGTACCATTACGGCTAGAACATCTATCCTCTTATCAACGCCCTCGGGACCTACAATCTGAGCGCCCAAAACCCTGCCATTCAAAGGACTATACAAAAACTTTATATATAAAGGAAAAGCGTCCGGATAGTACCCTGCATGGGAGGATGGATTCAGGTAACACTTGTTATAAGCTATTTTTCTTTTCTTAAGGATTTTTTCACTACTTCCTGTAATTGCCGCCGCCAGATCAAATATCTTTGCAATGGCAGTTCCCGGCGTACCTTCGTAAGTTTCTTTGCCGCCCATTATATTATCCGCAACTATCCGGCCCTGCTTGTTCGCCGCATTAGCAAGCGGCACGAGACAAGGACAGTCACACACACTGTCTTTAGTTTCTATGGCATCCCCTAATGCAAATATTTCCGAATCGGACGTTCTAAGTTCCGGCGTTACTTTTATCCCTCCTAAAGATCCCAGCTCGAGACCGGCTTCTTTTGCCAGCGCCGTCTCCGGCTTTACCCCGATGGAAAGGATTACAAAATCCGCCTCTATTTCATAACCGTCTTTTAGAGCAAGTTTTAAACCGCCGCTCGTTTGTTTAAACTCAGTAACTGCATTGTTAAGAACCAATTCAATATTTTTTAATTTCAGATGGTCATGAATTATCGCGGCCATTTCTCCGTCCAGGACATTTAGCACCTGATCTGCGAGCTCAATGATGGAAACCCTCAACCCCAGATGATGCATATTCTCCGCCATTTCCAACCCGATAAATCCGGCGCCGACTATTGCCGCCTTCTTTGGTTTATGCTCGTTGATAAAATTTTTGACGAGATCCATATCGGAAAGATTTCTTATTGTAAAAATACGGGAGTCATTGATTCCCGGAATAGCAGGTCTTATCGGCAGACCGCCGGGAGAAAGCACCAGTTTATCGTAACTTTCTTCGTAAGTATTATTATTTGAATGATCCAGCACTTTTATTTTCTTTGCTTTGCGGTCAACAGAAAGGACTTCTGATTGGATACGCACATTGACATTGAACTGTTTATTGAAGCTCTCTTTTGAAACAATGGTGAGCTGGGAACGGTCCTTGATTACATCCCCGAGATAATAGGGTATTCCGCAGTTGGCATATGATATGTCAGCGCCGCGTTCAAACATAATAATCTGATTATTTTCATCAAGCCGTCTTAAACGCGCAGCCGCAGAAGCTCCGCCTGCAACCCCGCCCACTATTAATATTTTCATATAACCCCCTATGTTTTATTCAATTCAAGAATACAAGTATAGTTGAGCGTTTTATATGATACGGGTCATACATTTATTTTGCTTGTTTAAGGCAGCGGGCCGGCGACTACCATTGAGTACAGTTTCCAATGGGAGTTTAGAGTTTTTGAAAATATGGAAAAACAGCCGCTTGCAGCTACAAGAATCAGCGCAACAATTAAAACATATTCAGTCATGGCTTGACCTTTTGAATTTTTTTTCATTCTCAGCCCCTATACGAATACCAAAAAACCTTTAAAATTCAACCGGTTGCAGCTTCCAGTATTACTTTTTTTATAGATTTTTGCGGACGTGTGTTATTTGATTAACTTTATCATTTCTTTTACTGCTTTCCCAAGCCCTATATATATAGAAGCTGCTATTACGCTGTGTCCTATTGAAAACTCCTCTATTAAATTAAGCTTTCTCAGACGCATTACGTTGCTGTAATTTAAACCGTGGCCGGCGTTTATTTTAAGTCCAAGGAGTTTTGCCAGGATAGCAGCTTCTTTAATTTTTAGGAATTCCTTATCTTCTGCTTTCTTGCTTTTCACATCCGCATAGGTTCCGGTGTGAATTTCTATAAAATCAGCGCCGGTGTCTTTTGATGCTTTCACCTGCTTCATTTCGGGATCAACAAACATGCTGACTAGAATATTCTTTTTATGAAAGAGTTTCACTACTTTTTTCAATCTATTCTTTTGCCCGGCAACATCAAGACCGCCTTCTGTTGTAAGCTCCTGTCTTTTTTCCGGAACCAGAGTTACCCAGTTTGGCCTCACCTTCAACGCTACTCTAATAATTTCCTTTGAAGCCGCCATCTCCAGATTTAATTTTGTTTTGACAATATTTTTTATGGCAAAAACATCAAAATCCTGAATATGTCTTCTGTCTTCCCGGAGATGGATAGTAATCCCGTCCGCCCCGGCTGCTTCTACAACTTCCGCTGCTCTTACAGTGGACGGTTCTTTCCCGAGCCGCTGCTGTCTCAGAGTCGCCACATGATCAATATTTACATTAAGTTTTGCCATCTATTTTTTTTCCGTGTACTTCTGAAAATTAAGCCTGATTTTTGACGGTTCAACCTTAAGCACCTTAACATTGTCTGCGGGAACATATACATTCCGCGGGGTTAATTCTACCTTCATATCCCCTTTTAAGGGTATTCCAATTTCAAGAGTTGCTTTTACCTGGGAAGGACCCAAGGCTCTAACTATTTCTATAGGACCCCAGAGGGTAACCGTAACATCTTTCGGAATGTCTCCGATTGCAATCAAGCCGCTATCATTGGAATAATCAACTTTGAGCGGGACATCCAATTTAACGGTAATATTTTCGTCAATAGACACATATACCCAGGCCGCAATTGCTAAAATAAGCGCAATAATTTTGTATCTCTGATTTTTGTTTACAGAATCTTTAAGAATTTGTGCTATTTTAGCTGAGTCAATTATTTTTAGAGGCATAGAGCTTGAGCATCTCCTTCAGGTTGTCGGGCTCCACCTGTGTAATCTTTCCGTTTACGCTAAAAGAAACATTTCTGAGATCTTCGGAAACGACAATGGCTACAGCATCCGTTTCTTCCGTAATCCCGAGAGCTGCGCGATGCCTCGTCCCGAGCTCTATATCAATATCTTTTTTCTGCGTAAGGGGCAGAATGCAGCCGGCTGCTATTATCTTTCCGTGATTTATTATTACAGCGCCGTCGTGCAAAGGGGTCTTCGGCGTAAAAATGGTCATCAAAAGCGCTTCACAAATATCTGAGTTAATCCTGCTTCCGGTTTCTATAAATTCCTTCAAGCCGGTGTTTCTCTCTATTACAATAAGGCAGCCCATGCGCTTTCTTAACATTTTTTTTACGGTACCGGCTATCTCATCGTAAATTGCGTCTTCGGATTTGAAGACAGCTTTAAATTTTATCCTGCGATTTCCTATATCCACTAATATTTGACGTAATTCGGGCTGAAAAAGAATTATAAAAGCGATAATCCAGATTGGCCAAATACTTTTTAAAAAATAGTTAATAGTATGCCATTGAAAGATGCTTGCCAGAATCGAGACACTAAGAAGCAAAGCCAGGCCTTTAAGCATTTGCATAGTTCTTGTTTCTTTCAGAAGAATTAGCAGATAATAGAAAACCACGTAAAGGATAAGAATTTGAAAAACATCCTTTAGTACCATTGCTTTAAAAGGGCTGAATATTGTTATGAAGAATTGTTCCATTTACACCTTCATTATGGCTTCGGCAACTCTTAGTGCTCTGACGGTTTCTTTTACATCATGCACACGGATAATTGAAGCTCCTTCCTTCACAGCAAGGACCGCAACAGCCAGCGAACCTTCAAGGCGCGCATTGCTTTCGGTTTTTAATATTTTTCCGATAAAAGATTTTCTGGATGCCCCGATCAGTACAGGGTAGCCCAGTTTAACAAAATCACGGAGGTTTTTCAATATTATTAAATTGTGTTCCGGGGTTTTGCCAAAGCCGAGACCGGGATCTATTATTATACTTTCTCTTTTATTTCCGGCTTCAACTCCAGTTTCAGCTCTTTTCTTAAGATAATTCTTTATTTCCTTGACGACATCTTTGTATTTTGGCTGCTGCTGCATGTTCAAAGGAGTACCTTTAATATGCATGATAATTAATCCTGCGTTTGCTCTTGCAGTCAATTCTGCCAGTTTGGGAGAATGCGCCAACCCTGTAATATCGTTGATTATGGCTGCGCCTTCTTCGAGAGCAGCTTTCGCAACTTCATATTTATACGTATCTACTGAAATCGGGATTTTTATTTTTTTAACTATCTTCTTTAAAGCCGGAAGAACTCTCTTCATCTCTTCTTTGTAGTTTATTTTAGATGCCCCGGGTCTTGTGGATTCACCGCCTATGTCAATTATATCTGCGCCTTCCTCTGCCATTTTGAGAGCGCGTTCTACTGCGCCGGCTTCGCTAAAATGTATCCCGCCGTCAGAAAAAGAATCCGGGGTAATATTTAATACCCCCATTACAAGAGTTTTCTTCGAAAGGTCTATTGAATAATTACGGCAGGAAAATAAATGCTTTATCATGAACTGCGTATTAGGGCCAGCGCTTCGCTTCTGGTAGCCTGGCTCTTTCTAAAAAGCCCACGCACCGCAGAAGTAACCATTTTTGAACCGGGTTTTTTAATTCCTCTCATGGTCATACAAAGATGCTCGGCTTCTACTACAACCAGAACGCCCTTAGGCTTTATCGACGCCATCAGAGTATCCGCAATATGGCTGGTCAAGCGCTCCTGCAACTGCGGACGTTTCGAAACGGTATCTACAAGACGCGCTATTTTAGAAAGCCCTAACACTTTATTGTTAACAGGGATATAAGCTACATGGGCCGTACCGATAAAAGGAAGCAAGTGATGCTCGCACATAGAATAAAAAGGAATATCCTTAAGTAAAACCATTTCATCATGCTCTTCGGTGAAAAGAACTTTTAGCTCCTTCTTCGGATCTATAGCGACGCCTCGAAATATTTCTTCATACATTCTGGCAACCCGCAAAGGAGTATCCTTAAGACCTTCCCGGTCCGGGTCTTCGCCGATAGCAACTAAAATATCTCTGACTGCTTTTTGTATCTTTGCCTTATTCATGCTTTTTCCGCATCCGTGTTTGGCGCCGGAGAGGGTTTTAAATCCTGCCTGACTTTTTCTTTCTTCTCTGCGGTTACAGCCTCAACCGTGTTTCCGGAAACCGGCGGAGCAGGTGGTGCTACCGGCGTTCTATTTTTACCGGAAATAATCGCCTCTACCTCCGCACCGTCCAGAGACTCTCTCTCAAGAAGCGCTAAAGCTATTTTTTCCAGCTTTGCCCTGTTTTTTGTAAGAAGCTTCTTCGCTTTAATGTAGCAACCTTCTATTATATTTCTCACTTCTTCATCTATTTTTTTTGAAGTATCCTCTGAATAATCCTTTTCCTGCATGTAACTCCCGCCTATAAATATTTCCCTGTCCGGCCTTCCGTAGGTTCTTGTCCCCAGTTTTTCGCTCATCCCGTAAAAGGTAACCATCTTGTGCGCTACCTCTGTAACATGCTGAAAGTCAGCGCTTGCGCCGGTGGAGATATCTTCCATAAAAAGCTCTTCCGCAATACGTCCGCCTAGAGAGATCATAATATCCGTAATAAATTCTTTTTTCCCCCTGGAATGCCTGTCTTCATTGGGCAATCTCCAGGTAACACCCATCGCAACTCCTCTTGGTATTATTGTTACCTTGTGCAGTGGATCCGTCCCCGGCATTAAATTGGCAATTAGAGCATGACCTGCTTCATGAAACGCAGTATTTCTTTTTTCTTTATCACTTATTACAAGACTCTTCCTTTCTACACCCATGTAGATTTTATCTTTTGCATTTTCCAGTTCTTTCAGAGATATTTCTTTTTTATTATTTCTTGCCGCCAGCAGTGAAGCCTCATTAATTAAATTGGCCAAATCCGCTCCGGTGAAGCCAGGAGTGCCGCGGGCAATAATAGAAAGATCCACATCTTTATCGAGAGGCACTTTTTTTGTATGTATCTTCATAATGGCTTCTCTGCCTCTATAATCAGGCAGCGCCACAACTACTCTTCTGTCAAATCTGCCAGGCCGAAGAAGCGCCGAGTCCAAAACATCAACTCTATTTGTTGCTGAGACAACAATAAGCCCGGTGTTTGTTTCAAAACCGTCCATTTCCACCAAAAGCGCATTCAAGGTCTGCTCTCTTTCGTCGTGTCCCCCACCCATGCCTGAGCCGCGTTTTCTGCCTACAGCATCCAGCTCATCAATGAAAATAATACAAGGAGCATTTTTTTTTCCCTGCTCAAATAGATCTCTTACTCTGGCAGCACCGACCCCTACAAACATCTCTACAAAGTCAGAACCGGAAAGAGAAAAGAACGGAACACCGGCTTCGCCCGCTACCGCTCTGGCTAAAAGTGTTTTTCCCGTGCCCGGAGAGCCGATCAAAAGAACTCCCTTCGGAATTTTACCTCCAAGCTTTTGAAATTTTGTCGGTTCTTTAAGAAAATCTATTACCTCTTTCAATTCTTCCTTGGCTTCTTCCACACCGGCCACATCTTCGAAAGTAACTTTAGTCTGGTTGGAAGAAAAGAGTTTTGCTCTGCTTTTTGCAAAATTAAAAGCAGAATTTCCAGCGCCCTGCATTTGTCTCCAAACAATAAAAATAATAAGACCTAGAATTAAAAAAGGACCGACATTAACAAGAATAGATAACCACATGGGCACCTGTTCCGGCGGTTTTATTGTTACTTTAACATTCTTTTCGCGAAGCGTCTTCCACATTTCCGGATCAGAACCGATAAACGCCATAAATTCATTCGGCTGAGGTGTATTAAATTTCCCTTCTACTTTTTTTTGGTCGTCTAATATAACGACTTCTTGTACGGCGCCTTTATTCACAGCCGCCATGAATTCGCTGAAACTGATTACTTGCGGGGTTTTCTTTTGATTGCCATAATACACCGCAAGATAAATCGCCATTCCGAATAAAAGCATCCACAATATCAATGTTTTAATTTTATTACTCACTTTTCTCCTCCCAATATAAACTCAAAAACGCCTTTTTCAGGCGCCTTATACTATAATATAGCAGAATTTTGGTATTGTCAATCCTGATTTTGTTGCAAAAAGCATCAAGAGCGATTATTTTCCGGCGAGCGACCCCGACAAGGCTTTCTTTTTTTCTCTGGTTTTTAATAGGGTTTCAGAGTTTTTGTTTTATTTTACCTTTTTTCAGGCGCAGGCTTCTCTTCCTGAATACGTTTTTCCTGTCTAATTCTTTCTATTAGTTTTAAATAGAGTTTTGCGGAATTTTTTACACCAATATCAGTATCTGTATTGAAAATTTCTTCCAGAATCTTATCGCGTCCGACAAAGGGCAGATTTAGCATTGAGTAAAGGGCGGCCTCTCTTTTTTCCTTCTTTTCTGACTTTAAATCTCTCAGGATTATATTTTTTCTTTCCTTTTTATACTGTTCTTTTAGTGTTTCCTGATGTTCAGCCGGTTGTACAAAATTAAAAATACCCGGCTTTATCCAAAGAAACATATCTACACCGATATCTTCTCTAAACTTCAGGCTATCCACATATTTAATAAGTTCTTTTTCCTGCTCTTTTTCAAGCCGGTAGGACTCCGAAGTAAAGATGATTTGCTTTGCAATTTTCCATTTTTCCTTTGCATAAGTCTCGCTTTTGACAAAAGTGGCAAGCAGGACAGCAGAGAGGCCTCTTATTTTTATACTCTTTGCCTTGTCTTCAATTATATTTTTTAAGGGCTCGACGGCTCTTCTGTCTTTTGTATAAACAAACGGGAGAAGGACTCCTGCAAATTTATCTTCATTTTCCGTAGCAACAAGTATCCTCATTATTTCCGGCACAGCTTCTTCTCTTTTTTGAAGCAGTTCTTTTGTGCAGTAAAAAAGGCGCAAAGGCGCTGTCTTATCTCTGTTGCTTATATATTCCAACAGCAGCTCTTCTCTTGTTCTAAGAGTACTCCAGTTTATTTCTTTCATAACATCCTGCGAAATAGCTTCAGCTTTTTCCGAATAAACATCCAGAGAAAATTCCTGTGTCCCCGAAAACACCGGGAGCACTATTATTGCGAGCAAAGAAAACATTTTTTTCAGCATTCTCCACCCTCCTGCAGCTTCAGGTAAAGCACTTTTTTTGTTTTTGATTCCACCTTAAAACGAGCGTCCGGACGGCAGCCCGCTATCCAAAGAATATTACCTCGCTTGTCCGTTACCACCGGTATTGTTCCTCTTTTATGCTTGGGTATCTTTTCGTCCACCATATAATCTTGCAGTTTTTTAAAAGTTTTCATGCCAAACGGAACAAATCTGTCTCCGGCTCTTCTTTCCCTTATGTATAAAGGGACAACTACTTTCTCAACATCAAAATACGCCTCATTTTTGCCCCCAAAACATTTTACCTTGTCCTTTATTGCCGCCGCTACCCTGCAATCTCCAAAACAGGCGACACCCGGCACTTTTAGTCTGACAGCAGCCGGTTTTCTTTCGGTCTTTCTGTTCAAAGCAAGGAGCTTCCCGTTAATCCTTACGGTTGTTAAACCTCCGGGAAAGCAAACACTTTTTTCCCCGGATACAACCGCAGACAAATGTTTATTTTCAACACCTTTTAAATTCCCCTTAGCTGCAAGCAGGAGTTCTCTCAAAATTCTATAGCGAAGAGCCGGATGGACCTTGTCAAAAACGCTCAGCCGGACAAAGCATTCGCCCTCCTTTTCTTCTATATATTTTCCTGCTTTTTCAACAAAATAACTTTCATCCAAAGCTGACATTACCGATAGCCGTATCAAGTTGTCCTCTATTTGAGGATTGTACTCTTTTTTCAGAAACGGTAACAGGCTTAATCTTATTTTGTTTCTTAAATAATCCGTTTTAAGATTACTCTTATCCGTCCGCGCTCTAATTTTTTTCTTTCTCAGGAAGGCATCCAGCTCTTTTCTTTCTATGTTAAAGAGCGGGCGAATCAGCTCTGCCTTTCCCGACAATTTCCTTTTTATCGGAATTCCTGACAACCCTGCAGTATGACTGCCCCGCAGCAGGCGCATAAGAACAGTTTCGGCTCTGTCGTTTTTATTATGGGCTACCGCAACTTTTCCGGCACCTACTTTTTTTGCTTCCTCAGAAAAAACCTTGTAGCGAAGCTCTCTTGCAAAGTCCTGCAATGACCTCTTGCCGATTATTTTTTTTGTTTCAAAAGAGTAAACCGCAACAGGTATTCTAAGCTTCAAACAGAGTTTTTCAATAAACTTTTCGTCTCTTTCGGACTCTGCCCCGCGGAGGTGATAATTAACATGCACCGCAAATATTTTTAAGTCATACCTTGCTTTAATTTCGTGCAAGAAAAGAAGCAGCGCCGTAGAATCGGGTCCGCCGGAAAGAGCAACGAGGACGGTATCTCCCTTCTTTATGAGACAGGTCTTCTCTATTTTTTCTATTAACTTTTCAGCCTCTCTCAAAATAATTTTCACGACCCAGCTCCGTTCTTTACAAGCCGCTCCAAAAGCTTTTTTCCGTTTAACACCTGTTCTTTTGTACAGAAGGCGTGAACCTCAAATACTTTTAGAATTTTTTCCTCCAAAAAGTAAGGGAGAAAATCCTCATACTCAACATCTCCCATCCCCGGGGCGCTATGGTCCTCTATGCCTTTAACATCGTGAATATGAAGACCGATGAGTCTTTCTGAAAATAGCGAGAGATGTTCTTTTGGTTTAACAAACCCCAAGCGCTCCTGAATTATCGCATGTCCTATGTCGTGCCAGTAAAAAAGAGCTCCACCCTCGAACTCCTTGAAGATATATTCAAACTCTTCGGAATTCGGGTGCTCTTCATAATGCAGTCTTGTTTCAAGCCCAATTTTTACCCCTGCTTTTACGGCATAAACATTCACTTCGCTCAGACTTTTTAGACCCTTTTGAAAAGTTTTTTGTCTTTTTTCTTCACGCTCAAATAGAAGCTTATCCCTATTCCAAACGAACTCATCGCTCTCTTTTTTCCCTTTCGCATATAGATCTTTTAACGTGTAAGATTTATTTTCCATTCCCTCCGGATTTCCCAGATGAACAACAACGGCGGGGGCGGACATATCAGCTGCTGTATCAATAGTCCGCTTTGTCCATTTAATCGCCTCCAGGCGCTCATTTTCATCTAGAGCCGTAAGGTTAAAAACACTGCTTCTCCACCTTCCTTCTTTCAGCTTCATAGGCTCAGGAAGATAACTGTGCACGCTCCCGGCTTTAAATTTAGTCTTTTTCAGCTGTTCAAGCTTCTCTTCATTTATCCACGCAAGTTCAAGGGCATCAAAACCAAGAGAGTTGATCTCAGAAATTGCTTCTGGAACCGACCTCCCTGCTTCTATGTTCCAGGCTGTAGAGATGCTAAACATAAACCTCCCAAAAAATTACAAGTAACTAGTTTCGGATTCTAAAAACGTGAAAACCGCAATAGCATTTTGTTCAATATTTCGGAACTGTTTTTCCTCGTTCAACAAAATAGCAATCTTTCTATTTTAACAATGTTGACATCTGTATATCTTTCCTCTCGAGAAAAGCTTTGCTTATTGTCATTCATCAATATTAAATAGTTTTTTTCTTCCTTTTGCCCCTTTAACAATACAAATAGCCGATTTCGACACCTTAAAATATTTTGTCAGCTGCTTGATAACCGCTAGGTTGGCTTTATTTTCTACTGGAGGTTCATGCACCCAGACAGTGTATTGGTCTTCCCCGGTTTTTTCAAGCTTTTCCTTACTGCTTCCGGGTTTGACCAGCACCTCTATCTTCATCTATTTTTCTTTTTGCCTTGCTGCTGCTGGGGCTGTTGCTTTACAGGGAGTTCCTGTATCGGCTCAACTTCAACCGGTTTAAATCTTTCCAGGAATATTGAAATGAGAACAGATATTATGACTCCCGGTATTAAAATCCATATAACGTACTTATGCGCAACCGGAGGAAGGAATTTGTAAAAAGGATACGGCGAAATAACAAACGCCGATAAAAGAAATCCGGAGACCGCCGACATAATATAAGCGCCTTCAGATTTAAGTTTCCAGGTAATAAGACCGATCAAAGCTCCGAGGAGCATTCCAAAGAAAGCGCCGCCCCCTACGGTGTTCTGCTTTTCGTAAGGAGGAATATTGGGATTTTCTTCAAGATTTTTATTTATCCTGTTGTCATCGCCCCACGAACCGATATTATAAGTCGCCGTATAATCTAAAGAGCCTGCGCCTGCTAAGTTTGCAACAGCTCCGAGCACCATGCCGATCAGAGCTCCGACAACCATCATTTTGATAAGGATATTTTTCATAGAACTGCCCCCTAAATGCCGTAATTTTTATATATTGTATACAAAAAACTGAGGATTTTCAATAGGAATAACCGGTTTTAAAGCCGCACTTATTCTGAAGATAATAACGAGTTTCCTTGTATATGGCAATCCTCTTTGTTTGTCAAGGCTAAGAGGAGGTACACCTGCTTCCAGTTTTGCAAAATACAAAGAAAGCAATTTTATTATTTCCTATTTCCATTTTTTGGGGTTTGAATATTTTTCTACCGCGCCTACATTTCAATAATTGCTTTTACTACGCTGTCTTTATAATTTTCCACGACCCTGAAAGCTTTTGCTATTTCTTCGAGGCGGAAGCGGTGAGTTGCCATATCCCTGACCTCAATCATTCCTTTGCCTACGGCGTGTATGGCTTTTTCGTTTTGATGTTTTGTTCTCCTCACGGTTTTTATAACAAGCTCTTTTCTTCTTGCTTCGTGATTGTTTATAGTTATATCATCTCCGTCCGGAATACCTACCCAGATGACTCTCCCTCCCGTACGGGCGATTAAAATGCTCTGTGCAAAAGCTTCCGGAGCGCCTGCGGCTTCAAACACCGCATCAACGCCCCTCCCTTTTGTAAGAGCAACTATCTTCTTAACGGGATTTGCTCCTGCATTAACAACAACAACGTTCTTATGCTTTGCCGCAATTTTCAAACGGTAAGCAAGATAATCGGTAACGAATATCTTTTTTACACCCTGATATAGAGCGCTTTTTAATATAGAAAGGCCGATTGGGCCTGAACCTAAAATAGCTATCGTGTCCGTACGTTTTAATTCGGCAAGTTGTACAGCGTACATTCCGATAGTAAGGGGTTCGAGGAGCGCCCCCTGCTCAAAACTCATATTTTTTGGAAGTTTAAAAAGCATCTTCGAAGGGTGTAAAACATACTCCTGATAAGTACCGTCGACCGGGGGTGTTCCGAAAAACTTCACCTGTTTGCAAAGATTCTCCCGGCCGCTCTTACAAAACTCGCATTTTTCGCAAAATATCGCCGGCTCCAGCGCCACTTTATCCCCGACTTTTACGTTCTTAACGCCTTTTCCAATGCCTACAACCAAACCTGAAGCCTCATGCCCGAGTACCAGAGGCTTTTTCACTACCTGATTGCCTATTCTGCCGTGCGTAAAATAATGAACATCGGAACCGCAGATGCCTACAGCCCTAATCCTGACAAGCGCAAACCCAGGTTTTAATTTCGGAATCTCCCTGTCCTCTAATATAAATTTCCGTATTTTAGTTAAAACAGCAGCCTTCATTTCATCCTCCCTCTTATTTTTCTTTTTTTGCCACGTCAGTCAAGGCTATAGAAGTATTTTCAATAGCTGGAGACAACTTAGATATTATTTGACTTTCTTCCGCAATATAATCAGCGCGAAAATAAACATTGCCGTGGCTGCCACGTAAACGTAACGTGGGTTGCCGGTGTAAAGAAGACCTGTGAGCGGGCCGACGGCAACACAAGGAAGCATTGTGACTATATTAAAAACTGAGATAAGCCTTGCCTGGTCTTTTGTTTTGAAGGCGTTAATAAGCCTGGCGTCATAAAGCGGACGGAAAAAAGCCAAACCCACGCCGTAAACCATATACGATATTATAATCAGCACCATATCTTTTGCAGGAGCAAAGATATAGACAGCCGAAGCGACTGCATTCAAAAGTATTCCCCTACCTATATATTTAAGATAATTTCCTTTTTTGATCCTAGGAACAAATAACAAAGAGGCCAGCGTAAAAGTAACAGCAGAGATCATGGGAAACACCATGATGCTCCACTCTTTAAAAGCAGCAGCTTTGCTATCAGCCAGGAATATAGAATTAAACGACGTCCACATAGTAAGCGCCGCAAGAAATAAAATATTTACTGTCGTGAACCAGAAAAGCTCTTTTTTTCTCCCAAGATATTTAAGCACAGATAAAAGCGCTGCGCCTTCCTTTAAAAGATTCAGAGGTTTTTTTGAGGAGACCGCTCTTTCCCCGACTTTTGTTTCCGTAAGATACTTCCACCTGAAAATTATCGCTGTCATAGTTATGACAACCGAAACAAGATAGATCGTTCTGCTTGCGGTATCAAGGCCGAAGTATTTCACCAGAAGTCCTGCAACAGGCAAAAACAAAGCCCCGCCGTTTAGCAGTATATGTAAAACTGCATAGTTACCGGACCTCTTATTTTTTGGAATACCTTCAACGAAAAGACAGTACCAGGAAGGCGTGGAGATAAATATAAAGTTCTGCATTATTATTGCAGGAAGCACCCACCAGATGTTCTCTGCAAATGCAAAAATAATCAGACTTGCAGGCCAAAAGAGCGTAAAGATATTAAGCGTACCTCTATGCCCTAGCCGGTACGGTATTATCCCGCCCAAAAGTTGGGCAAAGATCTGAACTGCAAAAGTAAGCCCTACAATATTACCGTACTGAATATTGGTAACACCAAGCGAGAGTATATATAGAGACTGATATGCGCCAAGCCAGGCCGAAGGAATAGAAAAACCCAGATACGTCTTTACAAGAACCGCTGCATTCCCCCTCAAATAGGCAACAAGCCCCTTCAGTTTTACACTCTCCGCTTTAATAACATTCTTAGAACCTGCAACAAGAGTATCAACCGTATTATGTACCTCTTCAATAAACATAGCCTATTATATATGAAAAAAAGATGATAAAAAAGGGAATTCCATAAAGACTAAAATGCTTGTTATATAAGGCTAATTCGGCACCATGCTTAATTATATTAAACTATATATTAATATTCTTAATATACCTATTGACATTCTTAATCTTATATTGTATTATTCTCACAGATATTAAGGAGGTGGTTAAGAATGATTAGGAACTTCGAGAAAGTAATGCCGGCGACCTGCCCGGCGTGTCAGGATAAGCTAAGAATAGCCCGCCTTAGATGCGGCTCCTGCGATACGGTGATAGACGGGGATTTTGAACCAACCGGGCTGACAAAACTCACAGCCGAGCAGTTAAGGTTCGTAGAGATTTTTATAAAATCCAGAGGGAGCATCAAAGATGTTGAGGCCGAACTTAACATCTCTTACCCCACGGTGTGCAAGCGTCTGGACGAAGTGATCACCGCTCTCGGCTACAAATCAAGCCCGGTACTTTCAAAGAGAGAAATCCTTGAAGGTATCGAAGCAGGAAAGATCACGGCAAAAGAAGGCGCCGAACTACTAAAGAAAATCTAAGGAGGAGAAATGTCAACGATAGATGTTTTAAACAGACTGTACGACGGACAAAAGAGCATCGAAGAGACAGCAAAGATGCTTAAGCTCCCGGCGAATGAAGAAGTCGTAAAGATTCTTGATATGATCAAGAACCACAGGGTCTCAGCAGAAGAAGGAAAAGATCTTTTAGAAGCTGTGAACACAAAACAGCCCGCTAAAGGACAAACGCAAACAGGCGGAAGAGTAAAAGCCCTCGGAGTTTTCACACTAATTACCGGGATTTTACTTCTTCTTTTTTCCGTTATAATTCTCCCGCTGGTTATCTGGTTTACCTTAGGTTCAGTAAGAATGCGAAATACGCCAGAGGCAATGGCTTACGATATAAACACCGGTGGAATACTCGTTATTGCTACCTGCATTATGCTTTTCCTCTTCTCCATCCTTTTTATTATCTACTCCATCGGGCTTATACGCCGGAAAAACTGGGGCAGAAAAATGGGAATAACTGTTTCAATAATTGTTCTTGTTCTTCCTCTTCTTTTCATATTCTACTATTGCCTCAGTATAAGTAATCACAATGCGAACATGCGCGCAGTAACTGAAAGGGAACTCAAATTAGTTGATATTAATAATTGCGAATCAACGATACTAAGGATTCAGTCTGCTCTGGAAATATATTATTCAGAAAAAGTAGCTTATCCCGACAATATTATGGTGCTAATCGATAAAGGTTTCCTTCAAGCAAAAGACGATAAAGATCCTTGGGGTAATATTTACAGGTACAGCCTGTATGATAATAAGTCTAATAAACGGGGCCCTAAATTTAATTACCTGCTCGGAAGCAGCGGGCCTGACGGCATAAGGGATACAGACGACGATATAGAATCACCAAATCGAGTAGACGACCACTCTTTCAAAAGAGTCGGCAAAAGAGTAACTATAATAGTAAAATAAAGGAGGTTTTATGAGATTATTAATGTTTTTAATACCCATCGCACTGCTCGTTATCTTTGCTATCGTCACGCTTTTCATCCTCTTGGGAAAGAAAGCCAAGGCAGAGATAGAAAACGCTAAACTTCAAAAAGAAGAAGAGCTGAAAAACGGAGCCCGGAGTAAATCCGGTAGTTTTCCGCACAACAGATTCCTTCGTTCCCGTACAAACAAAGTGATATTTGGTATGTGCGGAGGTCTTGCGGAGTATTTTAATATAGACCCGATGTTAGTAAGAATAGGCACCGTCCTTCTTGCCGTACTCACCGCCGTTTTCCCGGTAGTACTAGCCTATATAATATGCGGTCTAATAATCCCCCAAGAACCGAAAAAAGAAAGTACAAAGTACTAAGTACAATTTAATGAGATGATAGCGATACTTACACCTGATATCAAAGCTGAAGTCCTGTGATTGGCGCCGGTTTTAATATTTAAGGATGTTCTTGCCAATGCTGCAGTTGCCGGGATTCCGCCCACCAGTCCGGAGACTATGTTTGCAAGCCCCAGACCAAACACCTCTTTAATTTATAATTCGTACTTTCGCTACGTTCAGTGCAGAGTTAAAACTCTATTTGACACCTCCGCCAATTATTTGAGTCGAATCTTTAGAAGAGATATAAGCAGCGAAATAGGCGCAGGTAGCGATTACAGGCAGCTTAAGATATAGAATAAGGAGAGTAACCAACGGCTTTTACCAATTTTTCTTATTTTTGTTTTAAAAGAAAAGCTAAAGCGTTCTCCACTTTCTTGAAAATATAGCCTTTAGTTTTAAGTTTTTTGTAACCCTTTGACAGTTTCTCGAACAGAAAAAGATTCTTTTGTTCTACGCCTGATAAAAGCACCTGTTGTCCCCGGGCCTCGACAAGATCAATGATTTCATCAAGAGCCTCAATGCCGTCAGTATCTATAAAATGTATCTCGCCTAACCTAAGTATTATTGTTTTGTATTTTTTTAGATGCCCCTCAAAACGCTCAACATGCGCTCTCCCGTTGATGTAGCATAATTTACCTCGGAAAGAGTATTGCAAAACCTGCGCTTTCTTATTGGAGACTTTAATGTTTTCACCAAACTCACGGTCAATCATACCTTCATCCATCTTACTTATTCTCACTTTGTAATGGCCGTGGGATATCCTATCAACGAAAATGAGCAGAGATACAACAACCCCGAGAAGTATACCAAAAACAGGATCATAAACCACCGTTACCCCGGCCACCAATAAAGCTATAAAATATCCGGTCCGCTCATATTGCCATAATTTATTAAAGTGCTCTTTTTCGATCATCTGTATCGCCACAAAAACTAATATTGCCCCGATAACCGTTAAAGGAATATATTTAAAGTAACGGAGCAAAACAAATGAGATGATAGCGATACTTACACCGGATATCAAAGCTGAGGTCCTGTGATTGGCGCCGGTTTTAATATTTAAGGATGTTCTTGCTAGAGCGGCGGTCGCAGGTATTCCGCCCACCAGACCGGATACTATGTTTGCAACTCCCAGACCAAACACCTCTTTTCTTTCGTTGTGCCTTGTATGCGTCATACCGTCTGCTATCTTTGCGGATAGTAACGTTTCCAAAATAGCTACGAGCGCAACAACCGCGCTTGTCTTTAACAGAAGAAGAGAAAACCCAAAGTGCGGCATCTCAAACAATCTGAAGCTGATATTTCCAAATTTGCTCCCCAGGGTTTGAAGAGCTATGGGTATAAGATTTGTTTCACTCATATAGCCAAGAAGTATTCCAAACGGGACAAGTACGATGGCTCCGGGAACGGTCGGGGTAAATTTTTTCAGAAGAAGAAGTATGGCAAGAAATACGGCAAATATCCCGAAAACCATCCAGGATATTTCGCTATAATGCTTTACTGATTCGAAGATATTTGCAAAAAAACTTTCATGCAAAGGCATATTCTGCAGACCCAAAATGAAATTCAACTGCCCGAGTCCGATGATAACAGCTACCCCTAAAGTGAAACCGTGTATTACGCTTGACGGTATCAGCATTAAGTATCTTTCCACTCTCATAAAATAAGCCAGCAAAATTATTATTCCGGCGCATATAGTAAGCATCGGCAGACTGCCGGAACCATGGATAAGAGCGTACGTAGCTACTATTCCGGATAAAGCTCCGGTCGGACCGAGAATATTATAATGACTTCCGCCAAACACGGCAGCCACAAGGCCTGCCCAGACAGCCGTAATAATACCTGCAACAGGTGTAGAACCCGAAGATACCGCAAGAGATACAGCCAGAGGCAGGGAAATGAGCGCAACTGTTAATCCTGACTTTAAATTACTTTTAAACTTTTTCCTGATAATATTCACTTGGTGCTTTTACCTTCTTTCTTTTGCCTAAATTTAACCCCATATTTTGAGAAAAAAACTCCACTACGGATGTTCAGTTCCAAAAAGATATTTCTATCAGATGTGCTTCTATGTTTACTTTACCACCGTTATAATGTTTTTTCAATAACAATGTGGGGTTTTCCTGTTTACTGTGACTTATGAGCAACGTACAGAAATTTAATGAAATGTTCGGAGTCAAGGCTGAATTGTCCGAGCAAAGCGAGTTATTCAGCCGCCAAACATGGAGATAAATTTCCTCCAGTTGCGAATTGGAACAGAAAACGGGAAAACTCCACTAATTAATGTTTTACTCATCCTCTTTAATATCAAACTGCTCGTTGTACAGATGTTCGTAAATCTGACCTTTTTGTTTTATTAGCTCCGAATGCGGACCGGCCTGCACAATTCTGCCGCGGTTAAATACTACTATCATATCGGCGTTTAACACCGTGGAAAGTCTGTGTGCGACAACAAAAGTCGTACGGCCTTTTAGAAGCCTGTCTAAAGATTCCTGAATAAGATTTTCAGAGATGGAATCCAGCGCAGAAGTAGCCTCGTCAAGAATTATTATCTTGGGATTTTTCAAAAATACACGGGCAAGGGATATCCTCTGCTTCTGTCCGCCGGAGAGCATGGTTCCCTTCTCTCCGATTTCCGAACTGTACTGCTTCGGAATCTCTACAATAAAATCATGGGCATTTGCAGCTTTTGCCGCCTCTACGACCTCTTCAATAGTCGCAAATATATTTCCGTAACGGATGTTTTCTTTAACTGTTCCCGCAAAAAGAATTGGTTCCTGAGTCACTATACCTATCTGATCTCTTAAAACCTTTATCTTGTAATCCTTTATCTCCAACCCGTCAATAATAATACTCCCGGAGGTCGCGTCATAAAACCTGAGCAGAAGATTTACAAGCGTTGTCTTTCCGGCGCCCGAAGGTCCGACCAAAGCTATTGTTTGCCCGTGTTTAACTTTCAAATCAATATTTTTTAAAGCGCGCTTACCCGGTGCATATTCAAAATTGACATCTTCAAACTCAATATCCGCCTTCTTAATAAGATGCGGAACAGCTTCAGGTTTTTCAATTATCTCTATTTTTTCATCAAATATCTCAAATATTCTCTCCATAGAGGCTATAGAGTTTTGCATAATCATATTCAACTCCGCAAGCCGGGATAAAGGCTGATACAAAGCGGCAAGATAAGCGTAAAAAGCGAGAAGTTCGCCCACGGATATTTTTCCGTTTACCACCAGATAAGAACCGTACCAGATGACCAACACCGGAGCTATTACCGCAAACACGTGCGATATTGTCAGAGACTGTGCGTTTATTTTTGAACTTTCGAGGACCAGGTCATAATACTCCCGGTTCTCATGAAAGAACCTTAGGGATTCCGTTTTTTCACGGTTGAAGGATTGTATCGCTTTCATACCGGAAAATTTTTCGTGCAGTTCCCCGGAAAGCACCGCCAGTTTTTTTTGCGCCGCTTTACTTGTACTTTTTATTTTTGGCTTAAATCTCATAAGTGCGAACATATAAATAGGAATAAGAGCTATAGAAACAAGCATCAAATTCTGATTCATTTTAATTAGAATTACCGAGATCGTGATTATCGTGGCAAAATCGATAACTGTATTAACCACGGCATTGCCGACAAAAAGCGCCGCAACATTAATATCATTTATAACATAAGAAACTATCTGCCCTATTTTTCTTCTCTCGAAAAAGCTAAGTGACATTTTTTGTATGTGCTCAAAAAGTTTATACCTTAGATCAAAGATTACTCTGTTAGAAATAATGCCGTGCAGATAATGTCTAAAATAAACAACAATTGAGTACACTGCCAAAATACCCAGCAAAACATAGACGTATTTATCTATGCGTCCGATTTTTTGCGCCACAGGAAGCGAGGATAGAAGCACCTTGTCCACAATCTCTTTTAAAGCCCAGGGAATGACCAGAGGAAGCTGGAATTTGAAAACTCCGAAAATAGTCATGAGTACGGTCAAGAACGTATATGGTTTTGCATAATCTAAGAATCTTAAAAGCGCAGAGCGTTTTGCTGCCTCCATTACTTATTCTCCTTTTCTATATAATCTGATTATACAACTTTTCGAGAGAAAAAACATCGGGATTGAGCTTTAGAATAAATGGTTTTCAGGGCAGGGCTAACAGACGAAGCTAGCTTTGCCGCTAAATTACCAAATTTGTAGTTTTTTCCTCATACGCTTTAATCGCAGACAGGAAGATATCACCGTAATCCCTGATTTTTGCTTCGCCGATTCCGAATATGGTTCTAAGCTCTACTTCAGTTTTTGGCTTTCTTTCCGCCAGTTCTTTCAAGGTCCTGTCAGAGCAGACAATATAAGCCGGCATATGCTTTTTATCGGCAAGTACTCTTCTTAATGATTTCAAACTTTCAAACAGTCCGACTTCCATATTTGCATAGTCGGATTCCAGCGCCAGTTTTTGTTTCTTTTTTATCTCCGCTTTCTTTTCTTTTTCCAAAACTCTGGTAAGCTTTGGATTTACTTCACCGGAAAGTATCTTTAACCCTTCATCCGTAACGGAAAGAGTGAAATAATCCCCGGTCCGCCTCAGATACCTCTGGGCAATAAGCTGATCTATCATCGACCTTACCGCTTTCTTTGATTCGCTTTTCAAGCTCCCGCAAAAAGGAAGCGTATTATGCCCCCATTTTTCAATACCTTCCGTGATATTTCCCACAAGCAGATTTGCAATATGCTCCGCGCCAAACCTTTCTTCGACGCCAAAGACGCCTTCCACTATACTTTTTGCAAATTTCCCGGAGTCCGCGAGAGTCCCAACTTCATCCAGACAAAAATCACAGGCGTTACAGTTAGGCTTGGGATAGTTTTGTGCAAAGTATTCAGAGAGGTACCGGTGCCTGCACACCGGAACGTTGCTGAAATTATACATCTCCCCGAGTTTTTTGTGCGCGCTCTGTCCGGAAAAAGATTTTTGAAATATATACTCCCACGTCCTGTAATCTGCGCCGGAGAAAAGCAGATAACAATAAGAAGGAAGTCCGTCCCTACCCGCTCTTCCGGTTTCCTGCTGGTAATGTTCAACGGACTTGGGCATTGCGGCATGAATTACAAATCTGATGTTCGACCGGTCTATCCCCATACCGAAAGCAATAGTGGCAACTATTATACTGACTTTTTCAGACAGGAAAGCTTCCTGATTTTTCTTTCTTTCAGCATCCGGAAGTCCTGCGTGATACGGTCTGTTCTCGTAACCTTTACTGTTTAAAAAATCAGAGATACTTTCAACGTCCGCCCTTTTAAGGCAATAGATTATCCCCGCTTCTTTTTCGTGAAGTTTTAAAGTCTCAATTATCTGTTTGTGCCCGTTTCCTTCCCGCTCTGACATTCTGAAAGTCAGGTTCGGCCGGTCCACCTTTCCAATATAAATGTGAGGTTTTTCAAGTTTAAGCTGGGAGAGGATATCTTTTTTAACTTCTTCGGTGGCAGTTGCCGTAAAAGCGTGCACCTTTACACCGGGAAAAACCTTCTTTATGGTGCTCAGCTGGCGGTACTCCGCTCTAAAATCATGTCCCCACTGGCTTATACAATGCGCTTCGTCTATGACAAAATTTGAAACCCTTATCTGTTTTAGTATAGCAAGCATCCAATCCGCCATCAGTCTTTCCGGTGATATATATAGAAGCTTGACGCTGCCGGAACTTATCTTTGCGGAGACTTCTCTCGCCTGAACTACTGTGAGTGTAGAATTAAAGAATTCCGCTTCAATACCAATGTCTTTCAGAAAATCAACCTGATCTTTCATAAGGGAAACAAGAGGCGAAATAACCACGGAAGTACCTTCAAGCAGCATTGCCGGTACCTGGAAACAAACGGATTTTCCCCCACCCGTCGGAAGAATGGTCAACGTATCGTTTGACTCCATAATGGACATAATAGCCTCTTCCTGGAACTCCCGGAAAGAGTCATATCCCCAGTATTTTGTCAGAACTTGAAGAATCTTATTTTTCATAGAGTTATTATACACCTTTATGAAAGGAATTAGAATATTGGTTGCTCACATTCCACGTTTAAACGAGCCCACGATGTAAATATTTTTAAAGTTTGATTGACTGTTTTGCCCTGCTGATTGGCCGTAGTAAAAATAACCATCCAATTAACCAACCGATAGGTAAAGTAATTAATGGTTCAAACAAGGCAAATTTTACGATATCATGCCTGCCATAAAATTGCCCGGAATACGCCAATAGAACGCCTACAAATATGAATCCCATATAAGCGATAATGGAAAATATTATATATTTGATTCTTGCACCTTCAACATATTCCGCTCCTGATTGGTTTTTCAATATCCTTAAAGCTGCAGACATCTCTCCGAATATTTTCCAGTTTATGGTCATTGTAATTACAAAAACAACTGTATCAAGAAAAATATTTATAAAATGAAGTCCAAGGATGCTTGTAATACTATATATTGTCAATAAAATTATTTGCACTATAGAAAGCTTGATAATACTTTTAGTCCGTTCTTTGTTATTTGAACTGTACGTTCTAAATATTAATATTATAAGTACTAGATATATAATAGTACAAAAATAGATATTTATAACCGGAACATATAATCCCAGAACTCCTATAAAACAAGCAATCCATAATTTATTAAAAATTTCAGAATATATTCCGGGATCTTCTTTCTTTACATCTGCTTGCGCTCCTGAACCAGAAGCAGAATAATCATTTATATAAGTTTCGGGCGCTCCCAATTTTTCTAGAATGTTTGCCATTTGAGCGGATGAAATTTCTTCATTAAGGCTTTCATTGACCGCTTCCTCAATATGATCCCGGATGCCTTGCATTATCTCATTGGCTAATACAGTATCCCTATTTGCCAAAGTATTTTTTAATCTCTGCAGATAGTTCTCTTCTAATCTTTCTGCTTCAGGAACTCTCGGCTTCATTTTCTTTTCTCCTTGAATTCTATTTTAGTTTTGTAATAGTATTTACGGAATTTGAGACCTCTTTCCACATATGATTTATTTCTTTTCTTTTATTTTTGCCTTCGTCAGAAAGCTTATACTTCTTTCTTACTGGACCATATGGAGATTCTTCAAAAGTAATAACAACCAATCCTTCCAATTTCAGACGACTCAATAATGGATAAATAGTCCCTTCAGTTGTCACAAACCCGGGAATGGATGTTAAATGCTTTACCAGTTGATATCCATACATAGGTTCATTTTCGAGCAGATTAAGAATACAAAGCTCAAGCAACCCTCGTTTTACCTGTGACAACCAACTACTATTTTCCATGTTACTCCTAAACACCTCACTACCTTGTACTACTTGTGTACATTGTACTACATAGTAGTGATTTTGTCAATAGGTAGTATTTCATCCTACATTCAAAGCTTCGAGGCTTACTGTTCCTCTTTGACCCTGCAAAAAGTTAATTAGGTTGCTTTTGAGGACAAAGTCGCTGAAAAACTCCGTTAGTATCGTTACTTTTTCCATTTTACCCCGCCCCCTCTAACAACATGGTTTATACTTGTTAGCGATAAATAGCAACTAAAGAAGCACCTAAAAGATTTTGTATTTGCTTTCCATCGTTCAATAAATGTTAGATGTTCTTTTCTATTTACGTAAGATAACTTTATATTCACCACTTATTAGTGAACTAATACTTTTTACAAAACAACTCATGACTGTTCAATATAAAAAAGTTCTAACACAAAAAAACCCGCTCAGGCAATTTGCTTAAGCGGGCGGTGGCATTAATATTTCAATAAATAGAAAGAGCCCGTTGAGATTTCTCCCAACGAGCTCCTTTATTAGGCCAAGCTAGTGACGTCCTACTCTCCCACACAGTTGCCCGTGCAATACCATCGGCCCTGGAGGTCTTAACTGCCGTGTTCGAAATGGGAACGGGTGTTTCCCCTCCGGTAAAATCACTAGCATAATATATATTTATAAGAGCAAGAGATTTTGTACGATTCGAATCAAAGTAAAGTCAGTTGTTATTTAACTATTTATTTCTTGGTGCGCGACTGACATACATTAACTCGAAAAGAGTTAATTAATATGGTCAAGCCGAACGGCGGATTAGTACCGGTTAGCTGAAACACTCGCGTGCCTTACACTCCCGGCCTATCAAACTCATAGTCTATAAGTTGCCTTCAGGGATATCTAATCTTGGGGCGAGTTTCACACTTATATGCTTTCAGCGTTTATCTCGTCCGAACATAGCTACTCGGCATTACCATTGGCATGATAACCGATACACCAGAGGTTCGTCCATTCCGGTCCTCTCGTACTAGGAATAGCTCCCCGCAAATATCCTGCGCCCACAGCATATAGAGACCAAACTGTCTCAAGACGTTTTGAACCCAGCTCACGTACCGCTTTAATTGGCGAACAGCCAAACCCTTGGGAGCTACTTCACCCCCAGGATGCGATGAGCCGACATCGAGTAGCTTTTGTCCGTTGAGCGATGACCCTTCCACTCGGTATCACCGGATCACTAAGACCTACTTTCGTACCTGCTTGACCCGTCGGTCTTGCAGTCAAGCTCCCTTATACCTTTACATTCGACACGCGATTTCCAACCGCGCTGAGGGAACCTTTGTACACCTCCGTTACTCTTTAGGAGGAAACCGCCCCAGTTAAACTGCCCACCAGGCATTGTCTCCACGCCGGATTACGGCGCAGATTAGGATCTCAAAACAACAAGGGTAGTATTCCACTGTTCGGCTCCACATCACCTAGCGGCAATGCCTCAACGCCTCCTACCTATTCTCTACAAATCGATTCAAAATCCAGTACCAAGTTACAGTAAAGCTTCATGGGGTCTTTTCGTCTAGCTGCAGGTATCCTGCATCTTCACAGGAACTACAATTTCGCCGAGTCTTCTGTTGAGACAGTGCCTGGATTGTTGTGCCATTCATGCAGGTCGGAATTTACCCGACGAGGGATTTCGCTACCTTAGGACCGTTATAGTTACGGCCGCCGTTTACCGGGGCTTAGATTCAATGCTTCGTCTTGCGACTGACATCTCCTCATGACCTTCCGGCACTGGGCAGGCATCAGACCCTATACATCCTCTTACGAGTTAGCAGAGTCCTGTGTTTTTGTTAAACAGTCATCCAAGCCTATTCACTGCGGCAACTTCACGCATAGCTGAGTTAACAACTACACGCTAATGTTGCACCCCTTCTCACGAAGTTACGGGGTGATTAGGCCGAGTTCCTTAACAGAAGTTCTCTCGAACGCCTTGGTATCTTCTACCCGTCTACCTGAGTCGGTTTACGGTACGGATACGATAAAGTCTGACTAGAGGTTATTTCTCGTCAGTGTGGAATCAATCAATTCATATACGAGTCTCCCCGTATACTACCCATCACTTTTCAGCGTTTAATGAGTCACCGGATTTGCCTGGCAACCCCGCCTAAGAGCTTAGACATACACTACCGGCCGTATGCTGACCTATCCTACTGCGTCGCCCCATCGCTGATAACGACTTTACCATAGTACAGGAATATTAACCTGTTATCCATCATCTACACCTTTCGGTCTCGACTTAGGTTCCCGACTTACCCTGAGAGGATTAACCTAGCTCAAGGAAACCTTAGACTTACGGCGTCAAAGTTTTTCACTTTGATTTACGCTACTTATGCCTGCATCATCACTTCTAGTTCGTCCATGTAACCTCCCGGTCACACTTCACACTACAATAGAACGCTCCTTTACCACTCTTCCCTTGCGGGACAAGTCCATAGCTTCGGTACTATACTTTAGCCCCGGACATTTTCGGCGCAAAATCACTCGACCAGTGAGCTGTTACGCACTCTTTAAATGATGGCTGCTTCTAAGCCAACATCCTGGCTGTTTAAGTAATTTCACATCCTTTGCCACTTAGTATAAATTTAGGGACCTTAGCTGATGGTCTGGGCTGTTTCCCTCTCGAATATGGACCTTAGCGCTCATATTCTGACTCCCGAAATCTACACAATGGTATTCGGAGTTTGAATGGTTTCTGCAGGTTTATTCAACCCCATAGACCAATCAGAGCTCTACCCCCACTGTTATAATTTCGAGGCTAGCCTTAAAGCTATTTCAAGGAGAACCAGCTATCACCAAGTTCGATTAGCTTTTCACTCCTACCCTCACCTCATCGGAGATTTTTGCAACAATCACCCGTTCGGACCTCCATAAGCTGTTACGCTTACTTCATCCTGGACAAGGGTAGATCACTTGGCTTCGGGTCTAATCGATGCAACTAATCGCGCTATTAACACTCGCTTTCGCTACGGCTCCACAGCTCAAGGCTGCTTAACCTTGCTGCACCGACTAACTCGCAGGCTCATTAACCAATAGGCACGCAATCATCCGTCTTGCGACGGACTCTTACTGCTTGTAGGCATACGGTTTCAGGTTCTTTTGACTCCCTTCTTAAGGGTTCTTTTCACCTTTCCCTCGCGGTACTTGTTCACTATCGGTCGCTAGAGAGTATTTAGTCTTAGCCAGTGGTCTGGCCGGATTCCTGCAGAATTTCACGTGTCCCGCAGTACTTGGGAGCATGTCTCCGAGATCATAAATCTTTCGCCTACCGGACTATCACCGTCTATGGTTATCCGTTCCAGGATATTCGACTAGATTACGATTTTTAACTCGGACGCTGCTTTGCACAGCAGCATGACCGTCCCGCGACACCTCTTGCAAAACGCGTGCAGGCTATAATTGCAAAAGGTTTAGACTCCTTCCCGTTCGCTCGCCACTACTAGGGAAATGATCCCCGTAAGGGGATTCTCTTTTCCTCGGGTTACTGAGATGTTTCACTTCACCCGGTTGTCTCCGTAGGACTATTTTATTTATCCCACGGCTCAACGTTAACACGTTGAAAGTTTCCTCATTCGGATATCTTCGGATCAAAGCATGCAGACAGCTCCCCGAAGCTTTTCGCAGTCTACCACGTCCTTCATAGGCTTCTAGCGCCAAGGCATTCACCGTACGCCCTTAGTAGCTTGACCATATTACTTAAATCTTTTCTTACGTTTGTTGCCAATACAAAAAAAATATTAACTGTTCTGGGTATATCAACTTTACTTTTTTTCTATCGTACAAAATCTCAAAGAACACTTGAAACATTGCGTAATCACGCTATACTTTTGCGAGTTGTCAGCACCTTTTTTTGGTGGAGGTGAGGGGGATCGAACCCCTGAACCCCCTGCTTGCAAAGCAGGTGCTCTCCCAGCTGAGCTACACCCCCTCCGAAAATTGGTGGGCCTATCCTGAATTGCACAGGAGACCTCACACTTATCAGGGGTGCGCTCTAACTAACTGAGCTATAGGCCCCACTAACCGAGCCCTCGCTAACGCAATTGCGTAATGCTTCAAATATTATTATAGAGATAGATGGTTACGTTTGTTCGCTTTGTATGATCAAATTCTCCTTTGAAAGGAGGTGATCCAGCCGCACCTTCCGATACGGCTACCTTGTTACGACTTCACCCCAATCATTGACTATACTTTAGCCACCTTAACGGTTTCTTCAAGTACAATAAATTCTCGTGGTGTGACGGGCGGTGTGTACAAGGCCCGGGAACGTATTCACCGTAGCGTAGCTGATCTACGATTACTAGCGATTCCAGCTTCATGAGGGCGAATTGCAGCCCTCAATCCGAACTGAGGCGCACTTTTTGGGATTAGCTCCATCTTACGATTTGGCAACCCTTTGTATGCGCCATTGTAGCACGTGTGTAGCCCTGGACATAAGGGCTATGATGACTTGACGTCGTCCCCACCTTCCTCCACGTTGTCCGTGGCAGTTTCTTTAGAGTGGCCCCCTTGCGGGTGGCAACTAAAGATAGGGGTTGCGCTCGTTGCGGGACTTAACCCAACATCTCACGACACGAGCTGACGACAGCCATGCAGCACCTGTTCTGGCTTCCTTTTAAGGGGATCATTGCCCTTTCGGGTTCTTACTACCAGTATGTCAAGCCCAGGTAAGGTTCTTCGCGTAGCGTCGAATTAAACCACATGCTCCACCGCTTGTGCGGGCCCCCGTCAATTCCTTTGAGTTTCAACCTTGCGGCCGTACTCCCCAGGTGGTACACTTAATGCGTTAGCTTCGGCACATCCCGTTAACCGGGACACACCTAGTGTACATCGTTTACGGCTAGGACTACCAGGGTATCTAATCCTGTTTGCTCCCCTAGCTTTCGTGTTTCAGTGTCAGTTACGGACCAGGAAGTCGCCTTCGCCACCGGTGTTCCTTCTGATATCTACGCATTTTACCGCTACACCAGAAATTCCACTTCCCTCTCCCGTACTCAAGTAAAGCAGTTTTGAATGCAGTTCATTGGTTGAGCCAATGGATTTCACATTCAACTTACTAAACCACCTACACACCCTTTACACCCAGTCATTCCGAACAACGCTTGCTACCTCTGTATAACCGCGGCTGCTGGCACAGAGTTTGCCGTAGCTTACTTTAGGAGTACTGTCAAATGCATTGCTGCACCCATCTTCCCCCTCTACAGGACTTTACAATCCGAAGACCTTCATCATCCACGCGGCGTCGCTCCGTCAGGCTTTCGCCCATTGCGGAATATTCCCCACTGCTGCCTCCCGTAGGAGTCTGGACCTTATCTCAATTCCAGTGTGGCCGACCGTCCTCTCAGACCGGCTACCCGTCAAAGCCTTGGTGAGCCATTACCTCACCAACTAGCTGATAGGATTTAGGCCTCTCCAAGAGCGCATATTGCTATGCCATTGGATGAACCCATTACAGAGCTCATCATCATGTGGTATTAGCCCAGCTTTCGCCGGGTTATTCCCCTCTCCTGGGTAAGTTACCTAAATATTACTCACCCGTTTGCCACTAACTTTAACCAATATTGCTATTAATTAAAGTCCGTTCGACTTGCATGTGTTAGGCACGCCGCCAGCGTTAGTTCTGAGCCAGGATCAAACTCTCCAAAATTGTTAAATTTTTTTGAGTTGTAGCTCTATTTTAAATCAATTACAAATATTTACAGCACCTCAAAGTTTACTTAAACGTAACCAAATATCTCTCAAAGATCACAAAAAAAAGAGCACCGTTATAACGGCGCTCATTCAAAAAAACAGAAAGACGATTTTTATCTCGTCATGGACTGCCTCTCGATTTTCTTGAATGAGAACCGCGCATCGTTATTATGTTAGCCACCTCTTCTCGCAAAGATTTAAGCTCTAGTGGTAAGGTATATTATATACTATACTCTTATATTTGTCAAGTACCTATCTCAATTATTTTTTGAGACTTACTCTTTTTTTCAACGCTTAGGTATTTTACACAATTTCTATATTTTTGTCAATGCTTTTTTTATTTTTTCTTTTATAAAGAAATTACAATACTTGGTGTTTACACAAACCGACAGTACGGTATTAGATCTCTATAGTTTTTTTAAACACCGTCTAGTTTTCTTAAATATTTTCTTATAATTATTTGCGTCTTTTTTTTAGAAACCAGCTTCATAGTCCCCTGATATTTTCATCCAAAAAAACATCGTCAGAAAGAATATTAAGATTTAATGATTCTGTTTTAACATTATTTTTGCAGCACTCCCTTAATGCAATAGAGACAAGCAGTTCATCGCAGACCTCAATCTTTCGAACAGGAGAAATGTTTTGGTTATTTGAGAAAACGGAAAGTATTATCAAAAGTCCGAAACTAACGGCGAAAGGGGCTCGCCAAATTTTAAAAGCTAAAGAGGATATCCTCTTCTCCAACCCTGCCTTAATTAAAGGATACAAAGAGCCCGGTAATTTGGGACGTTTTATTATAGAAATTTTTTCCAGCACGGAGGAAATTACTTTTAATTCAATAGCGCAAACAGGACAGTTTTTTATGTGAGCGGCAACATCTGCAGTATCTTCTTCAGCAAGCTCTTTATAATAGAAATCCACTAGCTTGTTTTTTATTTTTCTGCAATTTTTCACAATCCGCCATCCTTAAGAAATTTCTTCAATTTGTGTACCGCCCTATGAAGCAGTGTTCTCACAGTACCTTCCTTTATTTCCATAATATCCGCCACTTCTCTAATTCTAAAACCTTGATAATGCTTTAGTTCAAAAACTTGTTTTTCTCTTACAGAAAGTTGATCCAACCCGTTTTCAATTTTTTTTGAAAGAACCTTTGCGGCATACTTTTTTTCCGGTTCTTCTTTTTCAGATTCCCTTATGTTTAGATTATATTCCTTATTGCGGGATTCTCCTACCATAAAGATAGAAAAGGCTGCTGTTCGTTTACCTTTTCTCATTGCATCCATACAAAGGTTAACAAGTATCCTATAGTACCAGGTGTAAAACTTGGAATCCCCTTTAAAGCTCTTAATTTTTTCGTAAATCCGGATAAAAGATTCCTGTACAACATCTTTTGCCCCTTCTACATCTTTAATGTAGCCGAAAGCAACACTGAAAGCCCGTGTTTGGTATTTTTCCACTAAGAGGCGAAAGGCGCTTTCCTCACCGGCTCTAAGGCCCTCAACAAGCAGGCCGTCTTCGTCTTTTTTGTCAATCATTTGTCAATTATAACGAAATCTTTCAAAGACTGCTACTTTTTTCTTTTTTCAATTTTTTCCGAAACTTCCATGGAGCCCTCACCGCTTATCTGCTTTTCTTTCAGCTTATCAATCATTACTTTCCTTCTCTCCATAATTTTTTGATAATACTTTGGCTCCATTTCTTTCATTTCTTTTAACACCGCTTTCATCTCATCTTTAAGCCCCTCATATTCTTTCGGATTGCTTTCCTTCAAACGCTTAAGACTTTCACTTGTCCTTTCCTTAAAGTTACAATACTCTTCGGGTTTCTCTTTTTTAATTTTCTTAAGCTTTTCTATAACATTTTCTGTTAGTTTATTATACCTGTCCGGGTTATCAGCTTTAAGCTCCTTTAGGCGTTCTCGCCTATTTTCCATCAAATTCTTATAACGCGCAGGGTCAACTTCTTTTAGCTTTTCAAGGCGCTGTTTGTAGATATCCATGATATATTGGAATTTAGCAGGATTTTTTTGGCTCAAATCTTTAAGCTTTTTCCTGTCCCAGCAATCATTATTATCTTCTACAACTTTTACGATCGCTATAGCCTCTTTTTTTTCCGTGGCTTGATTTTTTTCTTCAGCAATTGCGAAAACAACAAAAAAAGCTAGAAATGCTGCAATTTTAAGTATTTTTACCATTAACCTATCAATATTCTCCACTAGCCTCACCTTCCTTGCCTATACTAGATATATGACGTTTGTACATAAAGAATAGTTTACAAGTCCCGCGAAAAATATCAATTTTTTGCATTACTAAATATTTGAATTTTGATGAGCTTTCTGCTATGATAACATAAATGGGCAATTTTGAGTGGGGAAAGTTGGGATTTGGATCCGGAATGGGGTTTACCCTTGCAGGGTCAACATTTGCAGGTTTAGCATCAGGTTACTTTCTGGACAAACACCTTAATACTTCACCAATATTTACTTTGGTGCTGTTTGTTTTGGGAACTGTCGGCGGATTCATATATATTTATAGTGAAATAAGGAAGGAAAAATGACATTGGAAACTTTTTTTTATACATCTTGGGGCTTTTTACTCGGGCTTTTGCTTAGTTTTGGTAATTCCTTCTTGCGGCAGTATCTTGCCGTCAAACTTCTTAAAACCGCAAAAAAAACTGCAATTATTTATGTTTCCATATTTTCTTTGCTCCGGCTTGCGGTGATTTTATTCTTAATATACCTGACAATAAGCTATATAAGCAAAGCAATGGCCTTTGGCGCCCTTTCCGGTCTGATTGTACATACAATTTTATTAACTATTAAATACACAAAGAAGAGAAATAAATAATCGGGGAAACCCCAAGGTTAGAATGGCCACAGAAGAAGGTTTGCTAAAAGAAACAATATTTATTCATCTTCCGGGAGTACCAGAAGCTGTTACTATGTCCTGGATTGCGATGGGAATAATAGTTGTATTTGGTCTTCTGGGAGTAGCGGCATTAAAGCGCGCCCCCTCTGGTGTTCAAAACATGGTGGAGTTTGCTATTGAGTGGATGGTCGGTAAAACCAGAGAGTTTATGGGTAAAAATGGACCTAAATTTCTTCCTCTTTTTTTTACGCTTTTTCTTTTTATTTTTGTTTCGAACTTACTCGGGCTCTTGCCGGGCTTTAAATCCCCGACCAGCAATATAAGTGTTAACCTGGGCTTAGCCCTAATAGTATTCTTTGCCACTCACTTCTTTGGAATAAAGGAGAAAGGGATTATCGGATATTTTAAACATTTTATGGGGCCGCCCTACTGGTTAGCCCCTCTTTTTTTCATCATACATATTATCGGAGAACTCGTAAGACCCATTTCTTTGACTCTCAGACTTTTTTTTAATATTTTGGCAAAAGAAGTTTTGCTTACACTTCTTGCAAGTTTATTCTTCGCTTTTTTATCTTTGGAAATGCCCAGGGTAATACAAGGACTCTTGCTTACGGGTGACTTTTTTTTACGACCGGCAATAATCCTTTTGGGCTCTCTTGTCAGCTTTATCCAGGCGCTTGTCTTCACTGTTCTGGCGATGATATATATAGGAAGCGCAATAGCGCACGAAGAGCATGAGGCGTAAGCGCAATAATGTAATTTTTGGAAATTTTTCTTATTAAGTAAATCTGTTCCTTTTGGGAACACACTTTCTGAGGAGGAAGTATGGGAATTCTTGAAATATCAGTTCTAACAGCAGGTATTGCGATTGCGCTCGGATCTCTTATGACCGGACTTGCGCAGGGTATGGCAGTAGCAAAAGCTGTCGAAGGCATTTCCAGACAGCCGGAGGCCTCCGGCAAGATTCAAGGCGCCTTGATTATAGGTCTTGCATTTATTGAATCCATCGCTATCTATGTACTCGCTATTTCTATTATAATACTCTTCGCAAACCCTCTTTCAATTCCTGCTTCAAATTTACAAAAAGCAAAGAGCGAAGTAGAAGTTATCAAACTTGAAATTGAAAAAATCAAACTTGAAAAAGATCTTGCAGCAGCAAAATCCTTTCCGGAAAAACAGAAGATCGGTAAAAAATAGCACCATTAAAGGCTAAAAATGATAAATCTTAATATAGATATAGGGGTATTAATTGTTCAAGTCATAACTTTCCTTATCGGAATGATTCTTATTTGGCAGATTTTCTTAAAGAAATTCTTAGCTACGCTTTCCGAAAGATCGAATCACATTAAAGCCACGCTTGATACCATAGAAAAACAAAGTATTGAAGTAGCGGCTTTAAAGAGTGATTTTACCAAACAGCTTGAAACAATAGAAAAAAAGTTTCAGGAAAAAATACGCGAGGCCACAAAAGAAGGCAATGAGATTAAGAACGGAATCATTTTTAAAGCCAGGACAGAGGCAAAAGAATTACTTGAGAAAACTTCCGAAAAACTGGTTATCGAAAAAGAAAGGATGCTCAAGGAGATGCGCCACGAGATGGCCGCGCTAGGAATAAAAATCGCCGAAAAAGTTATAAAAGAAAGCGTCAGCAAAGAAACCCAGGATAAATTAATTACGAACATCCTGAAGGATTTTGAAAAAAAATAATGCTGCCAAAAACTATAGCAAAAAAATACGCAGTCGCGCTTTATGAGGTTGCTAAGAGTTTGGACCGGATTGAGGAAACCAAAATGTCGCTTATAGGTATTACTTCGTCTATGGACAAACAGGCTTGCGTAGCTTTTAACACTCCAAAGGTTGCTTTAAAAACAAAAGAAACCGAAATTAGAAAAGTATTTTCAGGGAGGCTGTCAAAAGAACTTATCAATTTTCTTTGCCTGCTTGTAGAAAAAAAACGTTTTATGCTCTTACCGGAAATTGGGATTGAGTTCCAGAATATTTATAACGCCATGCATGGGTTTATGACAGCGGGGATCAAAAGCGCTTTTTTGCTTTCAGAAGAACAAAAAGCAAGAATCACCGCAGCGTTAGAAACAAAATACAAGAGCGCATTCTTGCTTGAATATTCCGTGGATTCATCCCTTTTAGGCGGGATGATTATCACCTTGGGCACACAAATGTTTGACGGAAGCCTAAAGAACAAACTTGCTGAAATTGAAATACTATTGCGGAGATAGCGGCTTTATAAAATATATTTTTATCAATTTTGTTAGATGTTTTCTAACGGGTCAAAGGGGCATATATGGTTAAAGAGGTAAAAACAAATCCTGAAGAAATCACGTCAGTCTTGAAAGGCTTAATAGCGGACTTTGAAAGTAAGCTCGACCGGAAGAACACAGGGATAGTGCTGCAGGTCGGCGACGGTATTTGCCGCGTTTACGGTTTGGACGAAGTAAGATATTTTGAACTGGTAGAGTTCAAAGAAGGGGTCTTTGGTATCGCGCTCAATCTTGAAAGCGACAGTATCGGCATAGTTGTACTCGGAAATGACAAAGCAATAAAAGAAGGCGATGTAGTTAGGTGTACGGGGCGGGTGGTCGAAGTACCCGTTGGAAAGGAACTCTGCGGAAGAGTTATAGACGCACTCGGAAATCCTTTAGACGGAAAAGGCGCAATACCGAGTAAAAAAACAAGACCCATTGAAATGAGAGCGCCGTCTGTGGTGGAGAGAGCACCGGTAAAAAACCCTTTACAAACCGGAATTAAGGCCATAGACTCAATGATTCCGATAGGCAGAGGTCAACGCGAGCTTATTATCGGAGACAGACAGACAGGTAAAACAGCCATAGCTATAGATGCTATCATCAATCAAAAAAATAGCGATGTCATTTGCATATACGTGGCCATCGGTCAGAAGAAGTCCACGGTGGCTCGGGTAGTGGACATCCTTCAAAAACACGGCGCTTTGGATCATACCATAATAGTTTCTGCAACCGCTTCTGACCCGGCCTCTCTTCAATATATTGCGCCTTATGCCGGCTGTTCTATCGGAGAAGATTTCAGGGATTCCGGAAAGCATGCTCTAATTATTTATGACGATCTCTCAAAACACGCTGTTGCTTATAGACAAATTTCGCTGTTACTGAGAAGACCCCCGGGCAGAGAAGCCTACCCGGGTGATATTTTTTATCTCCACTCCCGCCTGCTTGAAAGAGCCGCAAAAATGAATGAAGAAAAAGGCGGAGGCACTCTTACCGCGCTCCCTATAGTCGAAACTCAGGCAGGAGATATTTCAGCTTATATCCCTACCAATGTTATCTCTATCACCGACGGACAGATATACCTTGAGGGCAGCTTGTTCTATTCGGGAATACGTCCGGCTATTAATGCCGGACTTTCAGTCTCTCGTGTCGGAGGCGCCGCGCAAAATAAAGCTATGAAAAAAGTTTCCGGAGGACTTCGAAATACTTTGAGTCAATACTGGGAACTCGTCAACTTTACACAATTCGGAGCCGAACTTGATAAGGCAACGCAGGCGCAACTTTTTCGCGGACAGCGGCTTGTGGAAATACTAAAACAAGAACAATATCAGCCGGTTACAGTGGAAAGACAAGTTATTATCCTTTTTGCGGTAACAAAAGGTCATCTTGACGACATTCCTGTCGGAAAAGTAAAATCTTTTGAGCAGAGTCTGTACAAATTTATGGATGAAAATTTTCATAAGCTTGTCATAGAAATTGAAAGCAAGGGCGACATTGAAACCGCCTCTATGGCAGAATTAGCAAAAGCGATAACAATGTTTAAAACGGATTTTTTAAATACCTAACAAAGGAACAAAAATGGCTGATACAGCAAAATACTTTTTTTCGCGATTGAGAAGGATCTTTGGGGTTGAAAAGAGCGAAATAGTGCAAATCCTCGGCAAAGTACCGATTTTTTCTGATCTTAATTTAGTAGAACTTAACAAAATAGAAAATATCACTCATGAACGTGAGTATATGGACGGTGAACGGATTTTTCAAGAAAAAGAGCCCGGAGCCGGCATGTATATTATTTGGTCTGGCAGTATCAAGCTTTTAAAGAGAACGGATTCACGAGAAATCGAGATTGCGACTATGTATCCGGGTGATTTTTTCGGAGAAATTGCCCTCTTGGATGAAGCTCCGAGATCGGCATCAGCAGTGGCTGTCGGAAAGACCAAAATACTCGGGTTCTACAGACCTGATTTTTTGGGACTGTTTAAAAGAGACCCACGCTTGGGATCAAAAGTACTTTTCCAGCTTTCACAGATAATTGCAAAACGCTTAAGGGCGGCAACGGAAACTGCATCAGAAGGAGTCGGAGATGGATCCAAGGCAAAATCTTAAGGTCCTGAACTGGGTAAAACTTCTGGGAATTTATTTTCTAATTATTGTTGCCCTTTCAATTTTTTATATAGCACAAGATATACTGACCCCTTTTCTGGTGGCCTTTGTTTTTGTCTACGCCTTAAATCCTCTTGCCGACAAAATAGAAAGCTGGGGAATAAAAAGAGTCTGGGCTGTCGCAACAATATTTATCGGTTTCACAGTTCTTAGCGGAATAGTACTGGGCTTAGGTTACGAAAGTATTAAAGCTGAGTTAGTACTCTTAAAAACTCAAATTCCGGAGTATGTTGAGAGAATAAAGCTAAATCTTCTGGAGAATGCGGCAAGACTGGAAACAATTTTCACCAGCATGAAAAAGGGTATGCTTAGGAATATTATTACGCAAAAATTTGCAGACCTACCGACTGTCATCGGTGAAAAAATACCCTATCTTATATCTTCACTATTTGCACTGGTAACCAGCGCCTTAATTGTTTTTTTTCTGACTTTTTTTATTTTGAAGGACGGCAGAAAGTTCAGGAAAAGCGCAATCCGCGTAGTTCCCAACCAGTATTTTGAAACAGTTTTAAGCCTCCTTAACGAGATAAACCTCTCCGTTGGAAGTTACGTAAGAGGCCAGCTTATTGATTGCACCATAGTTGCAGTTCTCTCTATAATAGGGCTTTATCTGATAGGATTAAAATATGCAATAATAATCGGCATTATCTGCGGTATTACGAACATCGTGCCTTACCTCGGTCCTGTCATGGGAATGATTCCCGGTATTTTTATCGCATTTATTGAGCATAACTCTCCGGGAATGGCAGTCTCGGTAGCGGCTGTTATGCTAGGGGTTCAGTTAATAGATAACGTTGTAATCTCCCCTCTGGCCGTTGGACAGTCCGTGGATATTCATCCTATTTCTGTTATTATTGCAGTAACCTTTGGCGGCGCTCTCCTTGGAATATGGGGTACACTTCTCGCTGTGCCGATTTACTGCGCACTAAAAGCAACTTTTCAGATACTCTACAAAGGGATAATTGAGTACGGCAGTTGGGAGAAGGCTTAAACTGATAGTTTTAATGTTAATTATTCCAGACTACGAATTGCAAATTATTTAATAATTCTAATTAGTTGCCGCCTTACATTTTAAAGATTGTCTTCAGATTACCTTCTTTACCATATTGATTACTCTTTCTGCGGCAGGAATAATTGTTTCTTTTATTTTCAAAAACATGGCATTCAATAATGGAAATTTTTCCAAAAGGCCGACAAAGTAAAGAAATACTATAACGACTGTTAAAACTAAAGAAATTAATAACAACGCTTTGAATATATTCCAGGATATTTTCAGCAAATATTGAATTACTAAAGCAACAGCTATCGTCCCAAGAAACAGTAAAACCAACGAAAACCAATAATTTGTCAAGCTGTTTTCTCCTTTCTTTAGCTTATAAACTTATTTGTTATGGGCATCCTTCTGTCTCTACCAAAGGACTTTGGCGTTATCTTTATTCCCGGTGGAGACTGACGTCTCTTGTACTCGCTTAAATCTACCAACCGGGCAACTCTTTCCACCGTCTCTTTCTTGTTTCCTTTTGCAACAATCTGCGTATTATCAAAATCACCTTCTACATAAAGCTTTAATATGGCATCCAGCTCCGGGTATTCAGGCAGTGAATCCGAATCCCTCTGATTTTCCCTGAGTTCCGCGGTAGGTGCTTTTTCAAGTACAGTTTTTGGGATAACCGGAAAAATAGAATTTCTGTATTTCGATATTTCATAAACCAGCATTTTCGGCACATCTTTTATAACCGCAAATCCGCCGGCCATATCTCCGTAAAGGGTAGCATACCCAGTGCTCATCTCCGATTTGTTTCCCGTAGTTAAGACCATACAGCCAAATTTATTTGAAAACGCCATCAGAATATTTCCCCGAATACGCGCCTGCAGGTTCTCTTCCGCAATATTCGGCTTAAATCCTTTAAAGTGGGGTTGCAAAAGATCAAGATAGTTCCTAAAAATATTCTCTATAGAAATTATATGAAATTCTATTCCGAGAGCTTTTGCCAGTTTTTCGGCGTCTTCCAGAGATTCTTTCGAAGAGTACCGAGTCGGCATAAAGATACCTGAAACATTTTCTTTACCAAGCCCATCCACTGCAATAGCGGCAACAATCGAGGAGTCTATGCCTCCGGAAAGCCCTATAATCACTTTCTTAAAACCGTTCTTAAGAACATAATCTCTTGTTCCGAGAACCAGGGCGCTGTAAACCTCTTCCGGAAGCGTCATTATTTTTGATTTTTGCGGAGCAGTAGGAGGATATCCCGTTTTTTTCCCAAGCGGCAGATCAACTATTAGAAGCTCTTCGGTAAAACCCTTTGCACGCGTTATTATTTTTCCGGTTTTATCTACAGCCATAGAATATCCGTCAAATACAAGTTCGTCCTGCCCTCCTATCATATTGACATAGAATATATAAACTTCATTTTCTTTGGCCTGTTTTTGAATCAGCTTTTCCCTTTCAGAAACTTTTCCTGCATGATAGGGTGAAGCATTTATTGTGAAAATAACTTCTGCTCCGAAGGACGCATTTTCTTTTACGGGACCATCATCAATCCAGATATCCTCGCAGATATTTATGCCTATTTTTCGACCGGCCACTTCCCCGATAAAAGGTTCTTCACCGGGTTTAAAATACCTCTTTTCATCAAACACACCGTAATTCGGCAGATAGTTCTTATGATACACCCCTTTTACTTTTCCTTCGGATAAAAAGGCTGCCGCATTAAAAAGATCATTTCCTTGTTTATCAACGAAACCAATCACCACCGCTACTTTGTTCGCATGGGAAGATATTTTCTTAAGAGCCTCATGATTATCCCTGATAAATTTATCTTTAAGAAGAAGATCTTCGGGTGGATATCCGGTTATCGCAAGCTCCGGAAAAACGCAAATATCGACTTTAAGAGCCTTTGCTTTTTTAATGTATTCTATAATTTTAGCAGTATTTCCTCTAAAATCCCCGACTGTTGTATTTATCTGACACAGAGCTATACGCATATTAATAACACCTCGATTTTCAAGTACGAAGTCCAAAAGACGAATGACAATTTAATTAACACAGAAAGAAGACCTGTGAATATATATACTTTCATATACGGCGGAAGCGCTTATCCGCAAGCACAGTATTGTACTCCGTCGTTCGTACTTTGTACTTTTTCTTTAGTGCATCATCACGCAGGCACCGTGTATTACCTTAATGCCGTTCTTTTCACAGAACTCAACAGCCGCAGTACTTTCGGCTCCAGGCTGCATCCAGACGCGGGTAAGTCCAAGCTTTAAAACCTCGTTAACAAGTTGTTCCGTCATTTTAGGTGGAATTACAACATCAACAACATCAGGTTTTTCCGGAAGGTCAGAAAGAGATTTGTAGCATTTTAAACCGAGAAGCTCGGGCAATCTCGGATTCACCGGATAAACCTTATAACCACGATCCAGCAGATTTTTCGTTATCGTATAGCCGTATTTTTCCGGATTTGAAGATGCTCCGACTACCGCGAAAATCTTTTGCTTCATAAATTCGTCGATAAGATTTGCATCCATACTAGTTCCTCTATTACTTATTTTAATAGCTGATGACTAATAAAAGCAACTTATTCTTTCACTACTTTGTTACGGAGTATTCCTATCTTTTCTATCTCGGCTTCCATCACATCTCCAGGAAAAACGGGAGAAATTCCGTCAGGAGTACCGGTAGAAATTACATCGCCCGGCATAAGAGTTAAGTATTTCGTAATATATTCCACCATCTCTGGTATTCTAAAGATAAAGGTTTTGGTGGAATCACGCTGTCTGACCTTGCCGTTAACCCTAAGCTCTACTCTTAAATTATGCGGATTAGTTATTTCATCCTTTGTTACAACTACCGGTCCCAACGGGCAGAAAGTATCAATAGATTTTGAACGGAACCAGGGCTGAGTTTTCTTAAAATCTATTGCTTGGATATTTCTTGCCGAAATATCATTAATTATGGTATATCCGAAGACATGCTTCATTGCGTCTTTTGCTTTTACTTTTGAAGCTTTCTTTCCTATTACTACAGCCAGCTCGACTTCATGATCCACTCTTGCTTCTTTGCCGAACTCTTTCACCATGAAAGAAGGATAAACTACGGGCATATCCGGTCCAATGACAGAAGAAACTGCCTTTTCAAAAATAATAGGTTCCGTAGGAACCGGGGCATTCTGTTCTTTTGCATGTTTTGCAAAATTGCGCCCAAGAGCAATAATCTTCCCCGGCAATATAGGCGGAAGAAGTATTATTTTCCCGGATATTAAGAATCTTTTTAATACATTTGTTTTATCGGCAAATTGAATTATTTCTTTGATTGCTTTTGAATCCAATAATCCGTCTTCGAGAAGCCAGCTTAAACCATAACCCCAAGGAAGAACTCTCCCCTTTTGAAAATAGAAAAGACGAATAAGCCCTGACAAGCAGTAGTTCTTCCCCTTTGAAACAAATCCTAAAGCCTCTATTTTTCCATATTTGTATGCAAATATTTTCATAGTTATATTATACTGCCGTTAACAGCTCAAATCAAGGGTTAACACCTTATCAGTCTAGAATATCCAGATGAACACAAATCCAAGAGAGACGCTTCGGATAGAGCCAAAAACTCCTTGTTTATTATATAAACCGTGCTATCTTTTTTGTCTCAGCAAAAGAGCCGCCTTAGATATCTGGCGGATGTGCCATCGCTCATGATATTCTCAAAAATATTATATGCACTTCGGTTATGACAAACAAAACCTATTGATTATTATTTGAAATATGGTATATTTATGAGATGCATATTAATGATATATCTTATAAAGAGCTTATGCAAAACATGGACGACGGAGTGTACTTCGTTGACTCCCACCGTGAAATTACTTTTTGGAACAAAGCGGCGGAAAAAATAACCGGCTACAAGGCAGAAGAAGTTATTGGAAAACATTGTTTTGACAATATTCTGATCCACACAGATGTCTCAGGCGCTCTCCTCTGCCGGTCAGCATGCCCGCTTACCGAGGCGATTGAAAAAGGTTGTACGCAAAATGCGGAAACTGTTTATTTGCATCATAGGAACGGCTACAGGGTTCCTGTAAGCGTGAAAGTAATACCTTTTAAGGATGCCTTTGGGGCTGCTGTAGGCGCAGTGGAAATATTCTCGGAAAAGTCTAAGGATTCAATACTTGTTGAAGAGTTGCGGAAAATGGCCTTCTTCGATTCACTCACAGAGATGGGCAACAGGAGACATGCTGACACAAATTTAAAATCACGTTTCGCCGAAATGAAAAGATATGCTACTACTTTTGGAGTGCTCTTTGTAGACATAGATAATTTTAAGAAAATTAACGATACCTTTGGTCACGAAACCGGAGATAATGTTCTCCGAATGGTCGCAAAAACTATTGCAAAAAACATTCGCGAGTTAGACACCGTAAGCCGCTGGGGGGGAGAAGAATTTCTAATAATTCTTGAAAAAATTAGAGCGGCCGAGCTTCCTACTGTATCCAAAATAATACACACTCTAATAGGACGCTCCATGTTGCTTGTTAATGATAAACCCTTGAGCGTCACTGTCTCCATCGGAGCAACAATGGCCACGATGGCGGACAATCCTAAATCTCTGATTGCGCGAGCCGACAAACTCATGTATGCCGGAAAGCTTGCAGGTAAGGATCGTGTTACTCTGGGTTAATTTCAATATTATTGCAATTATTATTTTTTTGTTTATCATCAGAATCTCTGTTATGAAAAAGTATTAAAACGCGATTTCGCCTTTATTTTGCGTTCTCTTCGTAAACCTGCAGAATATCCGTGTTTGGATACTGCTGGTTTTTGCGTTAAAAAAAAGTAGTTTCTCCTGGTTTTTGGTAAGCAAGTGTAAAGGGAGTATTTTCATTAAAGAAACAATATTTTAAACGCCTTTTTCTAGGCAAAGGTCAGGAAGCGATTGTCTAATAAAATAATACCGAAATTTCCCGAGTTTGCCGATATTTGCTATGAACTTTACAAAGAGATTCGGGAGGCGCTGTCGAAAGAACAACCTGAAATCTCGGAGCATTCCCCTGGTTTTATGTTTGGTTACAGAAAATCATTGAATCTTTCTATTTCCAGGCTGAACAATAACCTTATTCTTAAGGGCTGCTATGGCGGAGAAAATCTCATAGTCTCGCCGATAGGAAGGAATCAACTGCCGGAAACATTTTTTGCCTGCGTAAAATACATAAAAGAAGTATTAAAAACCGGGCGCATTGGAGCTATTCCAAAAACAATCGCAATGAAAATGAAAGGTTTCGGATTTGACTCCTTTTCAGATAGAGACGACTTTGATTATATCTATAGCGTAAAAGAGCTGACTCTTCTGTCGGGCGAGAAATTTCACGCCAAGAAAAATCTTGTTAATGGTTTTATTAAAAGATATTCTTACGAGTTTAAACCGCTTGACAGTGTCCTTATTCCTGAATGTCTGCTTTTGCATCAAAGATGGTGCGACCTTAAGTCTTGCAAAGAAGACAGTAACTCAAATGCCGAAGACAGAATGGTAGTGGAACTGCTCCATAATTTTGACAACTGGAAACTTTTTGGCGGAGCAATACTGATCAACGGAAAAGTTCAGGCTTTTACCATACTTGAAGAACTCAATGCTAACACAGCAGTAGGGCATGTAGAAAAGGCAAACACTGAATACAGGGGCATTTACCAGGCAATTAACCAGTTTGCAGCAGAAAAACTACTGCAAAAATATAAATTCGTTAATCGCGAGCAGGACGTAGGAGAACCGGGGCTTCGCAAGGCAAAGCTCTCCTATAACCCGGTTAGTTTTGCAGAAAAATACTACATTCAGATTTCCTGAAATATTTATGGAACAAGAAAAACAATAAGAGCTACACAAAAGCAAACCGCCAAAAATATACCGCATATTATAAATAGGATCCCGGAACAATTTAAAGCAATCTGTACTGTTTTTTAAAGCTCCTTCGTCCATGAACAGTAGCCATTTAGCGCTTGCAGAGCACTTTTTACTCCGGATTATTTGCCTGAAAGCCCAGTCTGTGACTTACAATGGATTATTTTTCTCAACCATAAGGAAATTTTTGAGTCGTTTAAAAGATTTAGGATGCAGTAATACAATGATAACGCCTCCTACAATGTTACCGAGAGTAACAGGTATCAAGTTGGCAAGCATCGCCACCTGGTTATAGCCGTCAAAAAAAGCCCCTTTAGCAAGAAGACCTGCAGGTATAAAAAACATATTTGCTACAGAGTGCTCAAAGCCGCCAATAATGAAAGCTGTTATCGGAAAAATTATTGCTAATATCTTTCCTTCGGTGGAAACTGAGGATAAGCTTATCACCACAGCAAGACAAACCAGAATATTACACAAAATCCCTCTCATAAAAGCAGGCCAAAAAAGAAGAGCTATTTTATTGTCAGATATTTTAGCAAGGGTTTCTCCCAGTTTTGAAATCTCGCAACCTGCGAAAAAATAGCCTGAACCATAAAGTAAAAATACCACCAGCAAGGCTCCTATAAAGTTACCTGCCCAAACGACAAGCCAATTCCTTATAATGTGCATAAAGAAGAATTTCTTTTCTATAAAACCGGCAGTCATAAGCATATTGCCGGTAAAAAGCTCCGCTCCGGCCAGAAGTACCAGTATTAGTCCCGTAGAAAATACTATTCCTGCCAAAAATTTTGCAACTCCGGGATCTGCGGTGTAGGCAAAAATAAAGGCAGCCCCGGTCGCGCCCAGAGCGATATATAAGCCCGCAAGTATCGCATACATAAAGAGTTCATAGACATTGAGTGCAGCTTTTTTCTTACCTATCCCCACCAAAGTATCATTTATTTCTTTGGGAGTTAATATTAAAGACTCCGGCATCTTTCCCTCCAGTTGAAGCTTTTGTTATTTTATACTTACTACTCTTACTTTAAATATCAAATCTTTGCCCGCAAGAAAATGATTAAAATCCAACAGTACTTTTTCTCCCGTAACATCGCCGATTACCGCCGTCATAGTTTGCCCGCTCTGGTGTTTTAGCCCGACTTTCTCGCCTTTAATCAGCTTATAATCCCGAGGGAAGAAGCTTTTTTCTACAAACTGAAGCATCTTTTCATCTCTATTTCCGTAGGCATCTTCCGCCTTAATATTTATTATCTTTTCCTCATCAAGCTTCATTCCTGCAACTCCGTCATCAAAGCCTTTAATCATCTGACCTGCTCCTACCGTAAAACCAAGAGGTGTGCGGCCTTTTGAACTGTCAAAAATCGAGCCGTCTAATAATTTACCTTCATAATCTACTTCTATGTTATCACCCTTGTTTACCACTGTCTTTACCATCTTCTTCTCCTCCAATACTTTAGCTTCAGAAGTTAAGATATTGGCTTCTGAAAGCATCATTTTTACTTCTGGTGATACAGCTTTCACTTCCGGGGTTAGATTATTTGCCGCAAAAGCTAGGAACATCGCAAAAACCATATAATTCACAAAAAACCTCCGCATTTACCTAAAACGCATTATTAAAACACAGTTATTATTGTAAAGCAGGAAGGAAGTAATGTCAATAAAAAACCCCCGCTAAAAAAATCGCTACATTCAAATACCGGAAACGTGATTTTGATTTCCTTATTTATTTAGTCTGTTTTTCAGGATTCGCCATAAAGGTTTGTATATTTGATGAGCACCTTAATCTGCTTACTTCTATATATAAAAAGAAAAAAAGCAATATAAGGCCAAGTATTTGTGGCGCAGTCAAAAAGATAACCCACCAGCCGGAGCCAAAATGAACCATTGCGTTCCAACCCCTTGTATTAAGCATCATAATGAGAAGAAGAAAGACACCGGTTTTTGTCACGGGTTTTAGCTTTGAATAATAGATTACAACCAGTAGCGGCAAGAAAGCGTAGATAAGGTGGTGTATCTCCAATAATGTTTGAAGGAGCAGCATAAAAACAAGACAGGAGGAGAATGCAAGTACCCGGCTTTCGTAACTTCGTAATATTTTTGCCCGGACAAGTATAATACCTGTAACTGAAATAATCACTGCAGCTATTACCGCCGTAAAGGTGTTTGCCAGTGTTTTGGATATTAAAAGCGGTGTCACCATAGGGTTTTCCAGAAAAACCCTGCTAAAAAGCGAAGTCAGCGCTTTGTTGTTATCCAGCAGGTAAGAGCCGGCTAGTTTCGGCAGGATGTAAGTCAGATAATAATAGAGGTTCGAAAGCCCTATCGGTAAACCGCTTAATAAAAGTATTCCGAGACCAAAGCCGGCATAATAAACTATATAATCTTTTCTTTTTGAAAAAAACAGGAAATAAAGCGCCAAAGCCACCGGAGTTACTTTAAGAACTGAAGCAAAAGCGAGTAAGAAAGCCGATAACTTGCTTTGCCCTCTTTCTTCATATATAAAAGCAGCCAGACACAGGGAGTAGACAAAATAGTTAACCTGCCCCAGGCTGAAGGTTTCATAAGAAGGCATAGAACCAAGAAAAAGCAGAAGTGTGAGCGCTGTTATCAAGGCGAATGGTCTCGAATTAATTATCAGAAGAGTAAGACATACGGAAGACGCAAAAATAAAGAGATTTATAATATTCCAGAAAACCACTGCCGAGGGATATTTTAAATAAGTCAGCGGCACCAGAAGCAGCGATAAAACAGGCGGATAGGTATATGCGTATTTTTCCGGTACGGAAAACTTTATCCCCATTCTTTCAAGTTCTTCCGGTTTAACAACGTTCACAATATGATTATCCCGAATATCTATAGAATCATACGGAGAGCCTTTTTGCTTTATTGCATCCGCCGCTATATAGTATGAAGTAAAATCAGTATAACTGACCGCGGGGCATAAGAGAGTCTTGATAATAAATTTCTCGGAGAAAAGAACGACGGCAAGGAGAATAGTAATATAATAAACCGCTCTTGTGATTTTCTTTGGCATTATCTCCATAAGGCTATTATACCAAGCAGCAAACGTTATTTAAATGCTTGATATTTCGGCTTAATATTTATGGTTACTTAAAAACCCGGTGGGTTTATTCCAGTCTTTTCCGCCGTTTTTCACCCAGTGAACGGCTGCTTCGAGCATCTCCTCGGGTTTATCCCGGTAAGCGCCGAACTTTTTAACTGAAAAGCTGTCGCAATTGATCTTTCCGGCTTTGTCCGGGGTTTTCACTACTTTAACTTTTTTCCCCATTATCTTTGCCATTTTCTCAATAAGCTCTTTAAGATCAACAATCGGCCCGCAGCAGTTAATAGGTCTCGGCGGATTTGAAGCAAGCGTAAGGGATTTGATCGCCACCTCATTTGCATCCCGCTGTGAAATAAGATTTACGTAGTTACTCATAAGAGTAATAGTTTTTTCGGTTTTTAGCATTTTCGCAATATCCACAAGAACTCCGTAATACAAATGTTGGGCATAAGCCAACCGGTAAAGCGCCACCTTGGTACCGTATTTCTCACTGATTATGTTAAAAGTATTTTCTCTGCCTACAACCGTCCAGCCGTAAATCCCCTGCGGATCTATAGGCGTATCTTCAACCGCCCCGCCGATCTTTCGCTCCATTTTAGGATAAAGATTTGTCGTAGAAAAGCAGGTAATGTTAGAATTCTTGAATTTTTCCCCGACAAGATAAGGCATTATTATATTCATATGGTACGCCCGCTGGTAGTTCATAGAGGTCCCAAACTTAAATCCGGCCATATAATAAACATTTTTTGCTTCCGGTAGTTTTTTCAAAAAAGCAGAGTCGCTCAGGTCGCCTTTATACGTCTTTATCCCGAGATTTTCCAGTTTGATGATATTATCAGGGTTAGAAAACGTGGACGCTACATAATATTTTCTTTCTCTTCCCGCGGCTTTATCGGCGTTAAGGATGAGCTGCATAAGTTCCAGTCCCATTTTTCCCGTGGCACCCAGCCCTATGATATCACCTTTTATTTTTCCGACAGTACGGATCAGGGACAGGGACGGGCTGGTCATAAAAGCATTTAGTTCAGCGTCTGTTCGAATATCTTTATAGTTCATTTTAAACCAGCCTCTTTTTTCCAGGAGTCTATATTCTTCCTGACAAACTCCTTATCGCTCACCACCGATTTGTATTCATTGTCGTACCTGGCGTTTACTACATTTTTTATCTTATTATCGCCTTTATATTCAAAACAATACGGAGATTTTATAAGCCCGAGGTAACTAAGCCTGTACTTTACGGCCCAGGTGCTGTTTTTGAAGTTATTCGGATACGCGTCAAAAAGCACCATGTTACATGCAGTTACGGCATCAAGGACTTCCGTAACGCTGAATTTGAACGGCCAATTTTTCTTTCCCGCTTTATAATCCCTTACCGCCTGAGTCCACTTCACTGCGGCATGCGTGTCCGTCGCATAATGCCCGAGGAGCCCGCCGTCCATAGTCACCGTATTCCCTTTGAAGGTATAATTTCTCATAAGATCGCCGACAATATGGTCATCATTACCGGAGACTATTGTTAGGTTCTTTCTGTTCTTTGAAGCGGCTGCCGCTTCCATTGCGGTCAAAGTCCGGTACCGGTCAAACGGCGCAAGTTTTGCTCCGTAGGCGATTTTAAATAACTCTTCCCAGAATTCATAATGATAATCTATTCCGCCTGCTTTGGTCTGCAGGTGAAAACCAAAAATCGGAATTACGGAAGCCATATCTTTACAGACGCTAATCATTTTCTTTGTATTCCCCTCGATACCTTTAAAAAATTTTGGGGAAAAGATTACAACATCGTAACCGTGCTTAGCTGACATTTCCACGTGTTTCATATTGTGCACCATCGACATAAGAAGCATCCTGTTACCGTGGATCTTCACCATGGATTTCACAAGTTTCAGCCAGTACTCATACAGCTCATAATGTTTTTTTTCCGGCAGGATTCCGTAACCGCAGAACTCACCGGTGTGCGCCCCGGGCACCACACATCCCGCGCCGCTTTTTATATAGTACATCATAAGTAACCGCAAATCATCCACCACAACTTCTTTTTTGACGTCAAGCGGAAGAGGACAGGGAACCCAGACTCCGCCTTCCTTCATTATAGAATGCGCATTCTCATTCATCTTAACATAGCCTGCCATATTAGGACCTCCAGTTAATTTACCTTATTATTTTCTCGAAGATGAAAACATTATACGTTATTTCAAATACACTTTTCAAATCATTTGGCAACTCGGCCTTTCTCTACATCCCGCAATACAGATACATCTCTATTCATCTTTTTTATGGAGAATCAAATACCGTCAGATTTTTATTGCTTTCGTCTCTTTCTATTCTCCATTGCGTTGCTTTTTCTTTTTAGGAACGAATTTTAGCTCCTAAAAAGAAAACTCCGTAACAGCGTTTTTAAGTTACTTTGCAAGAGAGCTGACATTTCTTTCATTGACTCTAAACACTCCCGAAAACACGGCCTGCAACACTTTCAAATTTTTTTTAAGGCTAATCTTTTTTTCTTCTTTTTATGATATTACCTACTATTTTGCCTGAATATGCCACAGGGAAGAGCATATAGCTGAAGAGAACGCCCATGCCTTCTAAAAAACCGCCTCCCAGCCCGGAGACAACAGATTGTCTCACTTTTGTCATGTTTTCTTCCTGTGGCTCCGTAACTTTTTTGAGAAGCCTTATAGGTAGTCCCCGCATAAAGATCCCGAGAATAAAAACCACCTGAAAACCGCCAAGGACATAAAAACCAAAATCTAATTTATTAGTACCGATAGAGTCGATGATAAAGCCGGAAACCAGCGGGGCTACAAAGGCCGCAATGCTTGGGAGAAGCATATTTACGGAAAGGTAAAAAGACCGGTCTTCTTTAGGCGCCAGCTTGAAAACTATATTAAACACAGCTATATTAAAACCGGCCCAAGCCAGTCCTGAGAAGGCGTAAAGAACCGGGATAGTAACAAAGTAATTAGAAGTAGTCGTGACCGCCCAAACATACGGAGTAAAACCTATAATATTTGCGCAAATAAGCATTACGGGCTTGTTGCCGTATTTGTCCGCAATCCTTCCCCAAAACGACATTAGGCTGAGACTGCTGACGTTTCCCACTATACCTATCATCGTAATCAAAGTATAACTGAGCTTTAGCTCTTTTATCATAAAAACATACAGATAAACATTCATAAAAGCTATACCAAAAGCCCAAGCAACGTTAAACCAGACAAGATTCATAAAATTTTTATTTGCAAAAGCTTTTAATGTTTTTTTCCAAACCAGGTCCAGAGAGAACGCATCCCTAGAAATATCAGGAGTTCTGGTATCCGGTAATCGTGTAAAATAATAATAAGACATAAAACCGGCAGCAGCGCCTATCAAATAAACCATTGAGAAACCTACATGTTTAGACGGCATATAATCAAGAAATATGCCGAGCAAAATACCTGCTATCATACCCACAAGACCGGCGACTATAGATCTTCTGCCCATATAATAACCGCGTACTTTCTCCGGAATAATCTCACCCATCCAGCTGGTCCAGGAGATTGCCGAAGGTACGTTAATAATATTTATTATCAGAAAAACACCGACAAAAAAAGAAGAGGAAAAGTAATACCGTTAAAATAAACAAGGAGGGGGATAAGAGCAACGATTACCCAGAGAAATTTCTGAGGAAGCGAAGTTCTTAGCGTTATCATTTTCTTGGACTCCGCCCGATCCACAAGATGCGAAACAAACGGGGCAAAAATATTTACGATCATCGGAATAGAAGTAATTATACCCACCTGAGTGTTATTAGCGCCGAGAGTCAAAAGATAGCCGGTAAGGAACACCCCTCCCGGAAAGATAGTTATGAACTGTATAACTCCGAAAAACACTTCAAATAGAATATCAGAATATACTTTGGAAGATATCTCTGCTTTAAATATTTTTGTTTCATGTTCTGCCACTTTTCACCTGCTTATCTTAATTTTTCCGCAAAAGCTGAGATTTTCTCTTCTTTTATCCTAAAAACGCTTTCCTTTACTTTTACAATCTTCCTGACCACAAACCGTTCAAGAAAGTTAAGCTTGGAAAAATCAAAGATTCCTCCAAAATAATCCTTAGCAGTGGCCCGCTCGTAGAGTTCTGCCGGAAAATTATTTTTCAACTCTCTTTCTGCCTGCCCCTTCTCCATCATGCAAACAATAAAAAGCCCTAACTTTTTAGTTTTAAGCAGCTCAATATTTTTTGCGCAATATTTTATTACAACAGGGCGGAGCCTTCCGGCGTAGACGGAGCCACCTATTATTATCGTGTCAAAAGGCATAACATCAAAATCCGGTTTTTCTTTAATATCGACCAGCTCCGAACCAAATATCTTATATTTTAGTAGTTCGGCGCATTTTTTTGCCGCTCCGTGTTTTGAAGCGTACAGAATAGCGGTTTTCATTTAGCTTCCTCAAATTAGAAACATTGCTATTAAACAATAATTATACCACTAAAGACAAAAATGTCAAAAACTATATCTGCATAACGGAAGATTTTGCCGGCATTCTAATTGGTTGCCTAAAAACATCTATTTTTTGTTAATACCGCAACGTAGGAGTAGTCTTTTGTAGGAAAAACCCTGCTTAACTGCCAGCCGGTGCCTTTTACCATTTCTTTAAGCTCTATCCGTGATACTCTTATGTAGTCAAACCAGGAGGTTTCATATCTGCCGTAACAAAGCTTCACCCGGAAAGAGCCCGGATGCCTTTTTTTCTTTCTATTAAAAGCCCGGTAATCCCGGAAGTAGGCAGTGTTGGAGTCATAACTTTCAGTTATTATCTTTGCGCCGGGCGGAGTTAGCTTATAAAACCTCTTAAGAAGAGCCTTTGCCTTTTTTTCCGTACCAAAAAGCCCGAAATTGTTGCAGAGAAGAAGCAGCGTATCAAAACACCCTGTTTTCTCATTGATATCTTCTATCCTGAGAATTTTAGCCTTCTTTAACCCGCGAAGTTTACAAACCTTTATCGCAAGCGGAGAGTTATCTATCCCCGTAACATCTATCCGTTTACTCTGTAGATATATTGAATGCCTCCCCACTCCGCATCCTATATCCAGCACTTTTTCATTTTTCTTTATAAGGCGAAAAGCCCGCTTTTCTCTTATAGGCCATTTTTTATACCCGTCAAAATATACCTTAACCCCTCCCGCATCCGACAAAAACCCGTCGTCTCTCTTTGCCAATAAGAAATTAACCCCCTTAGTATAATACGCCCAAACCGCTCGCCCAAAAGCATCTTTGTTATTTTGCATCTTCATATTATTCATCTCCGGGTTTTTCCGCACTATCTCTAATATTCTATGTTTTCTATTTAGAATAGGGTCATTTTTTTGCTATAATACCTGTATTCTACCATATCCAAATATTCCGGGGTAGTGTAATGGTAACACAGCGGCCTTTGACGTCGCCCTTCGTGGTTCGAGTCCACGCCCCGGAGCAAAAATTGCTCGGGCAATTTTATATACTCAGGAAACCCCAAGTGAAAACTACAGCTACTTCCGACATAGTCGCATTCTTAAAAAAACAAGGCATCCCTTTGTTCGGCTTTGCCGACTTGGGAGTTATTCCTTTGGATAAGAGGTATGCATTTCCCCGCGCAATATCTTTTGCCTTCCCTATAGAAAAGAAAATAGCGCTGGAGATAATTGACGGGCCTACTTCGGCTTACTACCGCGAATATAACAGATTAAATGAGCTGCTCCTTAATATCGGTAAAGATATTGAATATTTTATAATTAGCAAAGGGTTCAGGGCAAAAGCGCTGGAAGCAACGGTAAGAAAATTAGACGATTCAACTCTTTCTACCATCCTCCCCCACAAAACCTCAGCTACTCTTGCCGGACTCGGCTGGATAGGAAAATCCGCCTTGCTGGTTACTGATAAATTCGGTTCTGCAATGAGACTAAGTACGGTACTTACGGATATGCCTCTTGAAACAGGAGTCCCTGTAACAGAATCAAAATGCGGGGATTGCATAATCTGTGTTACAAAATGCCCTTCAAAAGCTATTAAAGGTTGTAACTGGAAAACCGGTATGAAACGGGAAGAGCTTTACGACGCCTTTCTTTGCAGAAAAAAAGCAAAAGAACTCTCCGACACAATCGGAGCAAACCATACAATCTGTGGCATCTGCATCGCCCACTGCCCGCATACGGTAAAATATTTGAAAAGTTAGTTTGCCTTTATCATTAACTCCGCAAAGATTGAAGCGGTGTCTGATATGTTGCCTACGGTTGTGCACTCGTCATCACCGTGGATGTTCTTTCCGCTTATTCCGTAGGCTACCGCGGGTTTCTTTAATACCGTGGAAAACAGGGCTGAGTCAAGACGGCCTCCGGTCAGTATCATCTCAGGGGTTTTGCCGTAAAACTCTTTGAGTATTCCGGCAAGAAGAGTACAGATCGGAGCTGTGGTCGGAATACTTCCGGATATAATATCTTCTGTCTTAATGCTTACCTTGAACTTTCCATCTTTCTTTGCGACGTTTTGGATGAGTTTCACTATCTCATTTCTTGCTTTTACTATGTTTTCTTCCGGAAGGATCCTTCGGTCTATGGTGAACATAAATTTATCAGGCACAGCGTTGCTTTTTATCCCGCCTTCCGTCACTCCGCCTATCATCATTGTTGCGACACTGCTTATCCACTTATCAGTTTTGTATTTTGTTTTTCTTTTCTCAAGTATTTTTCTAAACTTCTCAAGTTCTTCCACTATTTTAATAGCTTTTAAAAAGGCGTTTACGCCGTCCGTGTGCCTTCCTGCGTGAGCGGGTTTTCCGTGCACGGTGACATCAAAGTTAACAATCCCTCTGTGCGCTACCGTGAGAACATTTCCGCCTCCCCCGTCCCCCTCGATAACAACATCCGCTTTAGGAATCTTTTTATGGCAGAGATACCCGGAGCCGCACTGCCCGCTAATCTCCTCATCCGGAACAAAACTAAACTCAAGATTCCATGCCGGCTTAACACCGAGTTTTTTCAGGATTTTCACCGCAAGGAGCATGGCAACAATACTCCCTTTCATATCAGCCGTTCCCCTTCCGATAAGAACATCTTTCTTTACACGGAGTTTAAAAGGATCTCCCGTAAAACCGTTTGAAGCCGGAACCACGTCAAAATGCCCGTTAAAATGAAGGGTTTTCTTTGCCCCCGTATTCCAGTGCGCCATCAGAATCCAACGCGGATACTTCTGATTTTCAGCCGGAATCGTTTTTAAGAATTTCTTATCTTTCACCAGAAACTGTTTTGTTATAAGCCCGAGTTTTTTACACTCTTTCTCGAGTATATTAACCATAAGTTTATAATTAAGCCCCGGATTTGAAAGCGTAGGAACCGCCACAAACCTCCCGAGGGTTTCTATAATGTATTTTCTTTCTTTTTTTATCTCGACTTTAAATTTTTTAAGCATGTTGTTCTCCTTCTAAAATAAAGTTACGAGAAAAAGCTATTGCTGAGCCTCCGCGCCTCTGTTCGCTGCGCATCTTCTTTAAAATACTATATTCAGCACATCTCTTATATACTTCGCGCCTTCTACTTTTATTTTATCTTTTATAATCAGTCCGTTCATATTAGACTGGGGGACGATGCACCTGGTAAAGCCAAGACGCACGGCTTCTTTAATTCTTTCCGTGACCTGAGATACTGCGCGAATCTCTCCTCCAAGTCCCACCTCGCCAAAACATACGGTTTTGGGCTCTGTCGGCACATCCCTGATACTCGAAGCTATAGCTACGATGACTCCGAGATCGGCAGCGGGCTCATCTACAGAAACTCCGCCGGCAACATTCACAAAAATATCCTGATTGGCAAGATTAAAACCGCCTCGCTTTTCCAAAACGGCTGCAAGAAGCGTGAACCTGTTATAATCCAAGCCGCTGGCTCTTCTTTGAGGCATACCAAAGTAGGACGGAGAAACAAGCGCCTGAATCTCAACCAGAAAAGGCCTGGTACCTTCCATTGCGGCAATTATCACTGAGCCTGAAGTTTCGGCAGTGCGCTCTGCGAGAAAAAGAGCCGAGGGGTTTTCAACTTCCTTTAATCCGCCTTCTCCCATTTCAAATACTGCTATTTCATTGGCAGGACCAAACCTGTTTTTGTAGGATCTCAGCAGTCTAAAGTTATGGTTTTTATCACCTTCAAAGTAAAGTACTGTATCTACAAGATGTTCCAGAACTCTCGGTCCGGCAATAGCGCCGTCTTTGGTGACATGGCCCACCAGGAATATAGATACGCCGCTTCCTTTGCTTATGTACATAAGTTTTGTTGCATTCTCCCTGACCTGAGAAACACTCCCCGGAGCAGAAGGAATATCTTCGTTAAATATAGTCTGAATAGAGTCTATAATTACAACCTTAGGTTTTGTTTCATAAATATGCTTCTCTATTACTTTAATATTTGTTTCCGAAACAAGAAATATATTTTTTGAGATAGCTTTCAAACGGGTTGCTCTCATCTTGATCTGAGAAATTGACTCTTCGCCGGATATATATAGTACAGAGCCGTACTTCTTACTGAGTTCGTTGCACATCTGAAGAACAAGAGTGGATTTTCCGATTCCGGGCTCGCCTCCGATAAGAACCAGAGAGCCGATTACCAGCCCCCCGCCCAGCACCTTATTCAGTTCATTTATCCCGGTATTATACCTGTCTTCCTCTCTTGCTTCTATATCCGTAATTGCGGACACTTTACTGGTCTTCCCCGCTTCAAAGGTGTACTTTTGACTCTTTTCAGTCACGCTCTTCTCTTCAACAAAAGAGCTCCAGCTGTTACACTCCGGGCACTTTCCGAGCCAGCGAGCCGATTCATAGCCGCAGTGCTGGCAGACGTACTTTATTTTAGATTTCATTTTATCTTCCTTAATCTTATATTTTTTACTGTATTTTCACTTTTCTCACTTTAACAGCTTCTTAATCATTTTTTCCAAAGTATTTTCCACGGGTTATCTTTTACGTCTTTAATAAAACTCCTCAAATCTTCTGCCATTTTTTTATCATTTATAAGGACTGCAAGCGTGCCGTCTCCTTTATCCACTTTTTTTGCGGCGGAATCAAGAGAAGATATGGTTTCATCGAGCTTTACAGAGACTTTGTTGAAGTTCTCCATAGTCTTCGGCAAATCTGCTTTATTCACGTCTTTGATTATCGTATTTAATTGGGCAGTCAATTCCTGCAGATTTTTTGTCGCTTGCGCAAGTTCGGAAGATGTTTTTTCAAAATTATCTACAGATCTTGTTATAGCAGGAGTGCTTTTTTCTACAATATTTCTTGTTGCCTTTGTAAGTTCATTAACATTTTGAACAGAACCAACAAGTGAACTTTCAACGCCGCTTACTATCTTATTTAGCGCACCGAGCACTTCTTTTAACTCTGCCGAGGCTCTTGACATGCTTTCCAGCGCGGAATCTATACCCCCGGAACTTTTGCCGTATATTCTTTGCCCGGCCTCAAGATACGGCGCATTTCCGGTTCCACCGGAGATATTTACGAATTTTTCACCCATTACACCGGTTGAAGATATTGAGATGTAGCTGTCATTTCTTATTTTAAATCCTTTCATTATAAAAAGTTCCACATTGTTTCTTATTACGTTATTATCTTCAATAAGTGTAAGCGAACTTACGTTACCTATGTTCACCCCTCCGCCGTATTTCACCTTAGAGCGAGCCTTTAGGTCCGGAGCTGAATCAAACACAACATTGATTTTATAACCCTGACGAAAAAAAGTAAATCCGCCGATATATATTGTCCCTGCAAGAAGTATTCCCGCTGCAACAATGGTAAATATTCCCACTTTCACTTCATTTGATAAAGACATACTCCCTCCCCGAAAAAGATTCCACTTCCGCCAGTTATATCAGGCGGATCTTTTGATGAGATTACCAATACATGTTTCTGTCTATATTTTTATGCCCTACATCTGCTCTTCTTCCCTGCAGCGCTTTCGCACCACTGCTTTATCCGAGCATTTGTATCGGTCCCTTTGCGCTACCGTTTATAAACTGCTTTACCGTTTCGTCTTTTGTTTTCTTTATCTCGGAAGGCGTACCCTCGTGAATTATCCTGCCTTCATACATCATAGCTATCTTATCACCTACTAAATAAGCGCTTTTCATATCATGCGTAACGACCACGCTCGTCATCTTCAGCTTTTTTTGGAGCTCTACTATCAGTTCATTTATAACATCCGACATTATAGGATCCAGACCTGTAGTCGGCTCATCATAAAGCATAATCTCCGGATCCATCGCAATAGCTCTGGCAAGCCCCACTCTTTTTTTCATGCCGCCGGAAAGCTCCGCCGGTTTTTTATCCTCTACATTTTCCAGACCCACAAGCGCCAGTTTCTCTTTAACCAATTTTTTTATCTCGGAGGGCCTCTTCCTTGTAAAGCGCGTCAGGGCAAACCCCACGTTTTCCGCAACAGTAAGAGAATCAAAAAGCGCCGCGCTTTGAAAAAGCATCCCGAAGTGCTTTCTTATATCATCAAGTTCGACGGTATCCATTTTTGCAATATCTCTGTCCTTGACCAGAATCTTTCCTGAATCCGGTTTTAATAAACCAATCATATGTTTTAGTAGTACACTCTTACCGCAACCGCTTCTGCCTATGATGACAACAGTTTTTTTATCCGGAATCTCAAGAGAAAGCCCATTCATCACTTTATGTGAACCAAAATGTTTTGAGACGTTAACTATTTTTATCATTTTTTACCAGAGAAACGCAGTCAAAATATAATCCGTGACCAGAATAAGCATAGAAGAGATTACCACTGAAGCAGTCGTTGATTTACCCACGCCTTCAGCCCCGCCTTCGGTTTCAAAACCTTTATGACAGCCGACAACCGCAATTATTGCGCCAAAGAAAACTGTTTTAAATATACCTTTAAAAACATCATCCAAACGCATGTACATATTCAGACTTTCGAAGTAACCGCCGGACGTGCCGTCAAAGATATTTAAACTGATAAAAAGCCCGCCGAGGGTCCCGAGCAGGTCTGCATATATGGTAAGCACCGGCAGCATAACAAGCGCAGCTATAAATCTTGGAACCGCCAGGTATTTCACGGGATTGGTCGCCATTGTTTTTAAAGCATCCACCTGTTCCGTAACCGCCATAGTGCCTATCTCCGCAGCTATTGCCGAGCCTATTTTTCCCGCCATTACCAAACCTATCAAAACCGGCGCCAGCTCTCTGGTAAGAGCCAGTGAAACAATACCTCCAAGCATATTTGCCGCTCCGGAAATCTTCCTTTCAATAGCGGTTCCCGTCTGCAAGGCCAGTATCATACCGGTTGAAAGCGAAGTAATAGTCACTACCGCCAGGGATTTGTTCCCTATTATTACCATCTGTTCAAAAACACTCTTAATTTCCGACGGTTTTTTAAACGTCCAGTAAAACACCTGTCCGAACAAAAGCGTGAGCCTTCCTGCTTCGAAAAGGAATCCCGTAACTTTTCTGCCTATGTATTCAAAACTATTTTGAATCAAAATATACCTTTTACCAGCTCTATTTCGTTATTTCCGCCGTTCACCTTTATACCTACCGCGTCAAACCTTATCTTTTCATTTCCGAGCCTATTAACCGAGATATAATGCGCGGCAGAGCTTTCTATATGTTCCATCTTTTTCTTGCCTATAGTGTCGAAGGGGGACTCGGCTTTTGCTTTAGCTATTGTCTTTACTTCTATAAAACACCAGATTTTATTTTCTTTTGCAATAATATCTATCTCGCCGTAACGGCATTTAAAGTTACGGGCTATAATCTCATACCCGTTCTTTTTTAGATAGTTGACGGCTAAAGCTTCACCGCTATCCCCTAGAAGTTTTTTCCAAAACATTTTCTGTGTATTCTGCATCTGCCGTGTTTCCTTATTGCCGCAATATGTTCCTTTGTCCCGTAACCTTTGTGCCGGGCAAAACCATACATAGGAAATTCCTTATCATACTCAACCATTATAGCATCTCTTTTTACTTTTGCAATAATGGAAGCGGCGGCAATTAAAAATGATTTGGCATCCCCTCCAATTATTGTCTTTTGCGGTAAAGCGGTGTCAAGCTCGTACTGTCCATCTATCAAAAGAGTCTCCGGAGAAACAGAAAGGGAGGTCACGGCAAGCTCCATAGCCTTCAAGGAAGCCCGGAGAATATTTATCCGGTCTATTTCTTTTTCATCCAGAACTCCAAAAGCAAAAGCATCGGCTTGTTCCATTATTATTACGGATAATTTTTCCCGGAGGGAGGGTTTCACTTTTTTTGAATCATTTACACCGAAAAACATTGAAAGGTCTTGCAATTTCTCTTTGCTAAAAACTACTGCGGCGGCAATTACGGGGCCTGCGAGAGGCCCCCTGCCTACTTCATCAACTCCAGCCAGGATCTTTTTTCCGGATCCAAAGAGGGAGTTTTCAATATTAAGTAATTGTGTTAGACGCTCCTGCTCACTTTGCGGCATCTGCGGTAGCAGCAGCCTTAGGAACCTCTGCCTTGGGTTCTTCCGCCGGAAGAGCCATAAGCGTAAGATCTTCTTTAAGCTTTGAACCTTTGCCCACTTTATCTCTAAGATAAAACAGCTTCGCCCTTCTGGTTCTTCCGCTTTTTATTACTTTTACGGTTGCAACAGCGTGGGAATGAAATAAAAACGTCCTTTCAATAGCTATCCCGCCTGTTACTTTTCTAACTTTAAAAGTTTTATTCAGCCCTTCTCCTCTGATGCTAAGCACCAGACCTTCAAAGGACTGTATTCTTTCCTTGTCGCCTTCTTTAATGCGAACACCGAGTTTTATCTCGTCCCCGACTCTGAACTCCAGATGATCTTTTCTTTTAAACTTTTCTAACCAATTCATTTTAACTGTTCCCCCTTCAAATATTTGTCTTTTCTTTTAATAAATCCGGTCTTTTCTCTTTTGTAAGTTTTAGCGCTTCTTCGCTTCTCCATTTGGCAATAGCTTTATGGTTGCCCGAAAGAAGGACCTCCGGTACTTTTTTTCCTTTGTAATCCGCAGGGCGTGTGTAATGCGGGTAATCAAGAAAATCCGCCATAAAAGATTCGTTTTTGGCAGACTCTTTATTCCCGAGAACCCCGGGGAGAAGCCGCACAACCGCGTCTATAACAACAAGCGCCGGTACTTCTCCGCCGGTCAGGACGAAATCTCCGATGGAAACTTCTTCGTCGATATAATCCTTAACCCGCTCGTCAAACCCTTCATAATGCCCGCAAACCAATATCAGATTCTTTTTTTTGGCAAGCTTGATTGCCATCTTTTGATCAAACTTCTTGCCTGCCGGTGTTAGCAGTATTTTAAAACCTTTTTTCTTTTTTTCTATACTCTTTAAACACTTGGCAATCGGCTCCACCTTCATAACCATTCCCGCTCCGCCGCCGTACGGCGCGTCATCTGTGGTATTATGTTTATCTTCTGCGTAATCTCTTAAATTATTAACTGTTACTCTTAACTTCCCTTTTTTGACGGCTCTTTTTAGAATGCTTGAATTAAGCACAGAGTCAAACATTGAAGGAAATATTGTAATTATGTCAACATGCATTAAGCTGTTTTGGTATTCTTAAGAAGCTTTAATACGGTGTTAGACGGTTTCGCGCCTTTCTTTACCCAGGCCTCAACCTTGACTCTGTCGATGATCAAACCTTTAACCCTGTCAAACGGGTTATAGCTTCCGAGTATTTCAATATTTCTTCCGTCTCTTGGAAAAGTATTTTCGGCAACAACAATTCTATATCTGGGCTTCTTAGTAGTTCCCGTTCTTACCATTCTGATCACTGTAGACATTTAATAACTCCTCCCAACTTAAAGAAAATTTACAAATTACAAGTGACAATCCTTAATACATTGTGTTTTGTCCTTTATAATTTGTCATTATTGTTTATTGCTATACTTATTGAAAAACTCTTCCTTGGCTTCAAGGAAGCGGTCTTCTTTTATGGCCGTTTTTATATTAGCTAATAATTTTATCATAAATGCGACGTTATGTAAAGTATTCAGTTGCTTCCCGGTGTATTCTCCGATGTTTGACAGATGCCTTAAATAGGATTTTGAGAAGTTTTTGCAGGTGTAGCAATCACATTCCGGGTCCAGAGGGGATAAATCCCTACTATATGTAGAGTTTCTGATAATGATTCTACCACCGCTAGTATATATTGAACCGTTTCTGGCTATTCGGGTAGGCATTACGCAATCAAACATATCTACACCCCGTTCTACCGCCGCCCAGATATCCTCCGGTGTTCCGACACCCATCAAATATCTCGGCTTATTTTCCGGCATAAAGGGTTCAACAACATCTATCATACCGTACATAATATCTTTACTTTCCCCGACAGAAAGACCGCCGATAGCATACCCGTCAAAATCAATACTCGTAATCTCTTTAGCGCTTCTTTCTCTTAAATCAGTAAAAACACTCCCTTGAATAATCCCGAAGAGCGCTCTGTCTTTACTGCTATGCGCCTCTCTGCATCTTTTTGCCCAGGCGGTAGTTCTCTCCAGCGCTTTAATTGCATACTCTTTTTCACAAGGATTAGGAACACACTCATCAAACGTCATAATAATATCCGCCCCTAGAGTATTTTCAATCTCCATCACTTTTTCCGGAGTAAACATATGTTCTGACCCGTCAAGGAAGGATTGAAACAAGACCCCTTCATCAGTTACTTTTCTAAGTCCCTTAAGCGAAAATACCTGAAAACCGCCGGAGTCAGTAAGAAGCGGCTTATCCCAACCGATAAATTTGTGCAGCCCTCCTGCATTTTTAATTACTTCCATCCCGGGCCGCAAATAAAGGTGATAGGTATTACCAAGCATAATGGACGTTCCAATTTCTTTCATGTCTCGCATGGTCATAGCCTTGACAGTCCCGGTAGTCCCGACCGGCATAAAAACCGGAGTCTCAACCTCCCCGTGGGTCGTACTGATAATTCCGTGCCGTGCTTTTGTGTTTTTTTCCTTCTTTATCAATTTGAAATTCATGTTTTCCTTTTTTATGCTGCTAAAGCAGCGGCGTTATCTAACCGCAGATAAACAGACGCAGTTTTCTTGTTTAAGTTATTAATTTCGGAAGTATTACAAACAACTAATTCTAACATAAATAGCAGCGAAAACAAAGATTATTACAAAAACGTCATAATATTTACAGATACACATTTACCTATAACTTTTGACGGCGGCATCATCCAATTTTTTCTATAAAAAACAAGTTATCTGTGGTAAAATGTTTATGTTGTTTAAGTAAAACCCCGGATTTCACGGAGAAAGCCAATGAAAGTGGAGTTACAGACCAGAGAGCAGTTCGAAAAAGCAGAGTACAAATTTCTTGCTCCTTATGCGATGAAAAGCGGAGATTCTCAAGGCCGTGAACATACTGAGTCTGAGCACAATCTGCGTTCTGCTTTTCAAAGGGACCGGGACAGAATAATTCATTGTAATGCTTTTCGCCGTCTTGAATATAAAACTCAGGTTTTTGTTATCCACGAGGATGATTATTTCAGAACCCGCTTGACCCACACCATCGAAGTGGCTCAGGTAGCCCGCTCACTTGCCCGCAATCTCCGGTTAAACGAAGATCTTACTGAAGCAATAGCGCTTGCACACGACCTGGGACATACACCTTTTGGGCATTCAGGAGAGGAAGTATTAAACAGACTAATGAAAGCTCACGGAAAGTTTGAGCATAATAAGCAGAGTCTCCGAATTGTTACAAAACTGGAAAAACGCTATCCCTCTTTTGACGGTCTGAATCTTACTTATGAAGTTATCGACGGATTAGACAAACACAGGTCTGATTATGACCAAACGGAAATTTCAGGCAAGGCCATGACCTCCATGGAAGCTCAAATAGTAAATCTTTCCGACGAGATTGCGTATCACACTCACGATCTGGACGACGGGATAAAATCAAAATTAATTAACATAAAGGATTTAAATGAAATAGCCATCTGCAAAGAACTTTTATGTAAAATAGACGCAAAAGAAGATGAGGTAAGAAGATATGAGCTGGTAAAATTGCTCATTAACTATTTTTGCAGGGATCTGATTAAACAGACCTTGTTCAATCTGAATAAATACAGTATTAACAGTATCTCCGATGTTGAGAAAGCAAAAAGCAAGATTGTTTCCTTTTCCGGAGAAATGAATAAAAAGAAAAAAGAGCTCCGGGAGTTTCTGTTTACGAACCTGTACAAACATCACCGGGTGGTAAGAATGGAGGTAAAGCATCAAACTATCCTCGAAGAATTATTCGGGAAATATGTCAAATTTTTTGAGCATAACCCCGCTAAGGGGAAATACAGTATGCTGCCTTTAGAAATAAGAAGCAGAGTGTCAAAGGAAGACAGCAAGTTCAGGGTAATCTGCGACCATATAGCCAATATGACGGACAGATACGCCCTGGACGAACACAAAAAACTATTCGACCCCTCAGAAAAGGTATAAGCAAGATATTTGCGAATGGCAATTTAAGATCAGGTGTGATGATTTCCGTCAAGCACAACAATAGACACCTCAGTGAAAACTTTTTGAATGCGCTTTTATAAAGGAGAATAAATGATAGCAAATATAACTGCTGAAACAGCAGGAACAAGCGCAGGTCTTATAGGAAAATTAATAGGGTTTTTGGCAACTTTTATAATTGCAGGTATTTCGACTATGGGGTACTCCGGAATAGTTTTAATGATGGCTATAGAGTCGGCGTGTATTCCGCTTCCCTCTGAAATAATAATGCCTTTTTCCGGTTACCTGGTGGCAAAAGGGCAATTCACTCTTTTTTGGGTTTCTTTTGCAGGGGCTCTTGGCTGTTTAGCCGGTTCCATCCCGACCTATTTTGTCGGTCTCTACGGAGGCAGGCCGTTGCTTGAGAAGTACGGAAAATATGTCCTTATATCAAAACACGACATGGAAATAGCCGATAAATTCTTCGCGAAGTACGGAGATCTGGCAACTTTTATAAGCAGACTTCTTCCGGTTGTACGGACATTTATTTCTCTTCCTTCGGGAATTGCTAGAACTAACTTCCCTAAATTCTGTTTTTATACTTTTATCGGCTCTTTTATCTGGTGCTGGTTTTTGGCCTGGATCGGTGTAAAAATGGGAGAGAACTGGAATACTCTCGGCGTTTATTTTCACAGATTTGACGCAGTTATCGGCATTATAATCCTTGCCGGAACTGTCTGGTATGTAAGAAGACACCTTAAGCAAAAATGAAAGTACGAAGTACAATATTAGGAGATATCATGCCCCGCCATATATTGTCATTTGTTGTTCGTAATTTGTAATTATCTTTATACTTAGGAAGGTATTATGATAACTGTACGCTTCGCGCCATCACCTACCGGAAACCTGCATATAGGAGGGGCTAGAACAGCCCTCTTTAACTATCTTTTTGCCAAGCACACCGGCGGTAAATTCATTTTACGCATAGAAGACACGGACAAGGAAAGATCAAAAAAAGAGTACGAAGAGAATATTTTTGCTTCGTTGAAATGGCTGGGAATGCATCACGATGAATTATACCGACAGTCGGAGCGTATGCATATTTACAAAGATTATGCTTCTAAACTGGCAAAAAGCGAGAACACCTACAAATGCTTCTGTACCAGAGAAGAGCTCGACAAAAAACGACAACTTTTTGAAAAAATGAAACGTTCTTACAAGTATGACGGCACCTGTAGAAAACTTAGCCGGGCGAAGGGAGACAAACTCAAAGAGTCAGGAAAACCCTTTGTAGTTCGTTTTAAAATGCCGGAAGAAGGCGAAACTATTATAAATGATCTAGTCCGGGGTAAAATTACTTTTGACAATAAAGAGCTGGATGATATAATACTTGAACGAACTGACGGAGTACCCACCTATAATTTCTGTGTTGTTATTGATGATGCTCTTATGAAAATTACACACATTATACGAGGTGAAGACCATATCTCAAATACCCCTCGTCAAATCCAGCTCTACAAAGCACTCGGGTTTGAACTTCCGGAATTTGCCCATATCCCGCTGATACTCGGCTCTGATAAGACCAGGCTGTCAAAAAGAGCCGGGGCGGCTGCAGTCACAGAATATGAAGATGATGGTTATATTCCCGAAGCTGTAATTAATTTTTTGGCACTTCTTGGTTGTTCCTACAGTCCGACAGAAGAGATCTTTCCTTTAGGCGAGCTAATTAAAAGGTTTAATCTGCCTCACGTTAATAAGAGCGCAGCGATATTTGACTTTACCAAATTGGACTATCTAAACGGTTATTACATCAGGCAGAAAACAGAAGCAGAAATTGCAGCTTTAGTAAGGCCTTTCTTAATTAAAGCAGGGATTACACCGGGTGAAGAACTCCTTCTGAAAGTTGTGAAACTTGAAAAAGGCCGCCTAAAGAAGCTGACGGATATTTTGGATTCAAAATATTTTTTCAAAGAGGTAAAAGAATACGACACCGCCGGTTTTGAAAAATATTTTAAAGACCCGGTCAAAATTGCATTATTAGAAATCTACCGGAAAGAGGCAGAAGGGGTTTCCTTTGAAGCCACAAATCTTGAAGTTTTTACCAAAAGTTTTGCCGAAAAAAACGGGAAGAAACTCGGAGAACTGGTTCACCCCGTCCGCCTGGCGTTAACAGGAAAACTTATATCCCCCGGACTCTTTGAAGTAATGGAAACCCTTGGAAAAGAACTTTGCCTGAAGAGATTAGAAGCTGTTATTTCTTTAAAATAAAAAAGCCCGGCTGGAGTTAACCAACCGGGCTTTAATTTTTAAGGTTAGAGTTTTACTACTTTAGTAGCCTGCTCACCTTTAGGGCCGTTTTCGATCTCGAATTCGACTGCCTGTCCTTCACTCAAGGTCTTGAAGCCATCACCCTGTATCGCGGAATGATGTACGAATACATCTTTTCCTGATTCCGGAGTAATAAAGCCGTAGCCCTTCTGGTCGTTAAACCATTTTACTTTTCCCTTTGCCATTTTGTTGTATCACTTCCCTTTTTGTTAGATTCTTGGAACTATAAAACCCGGCCGATTTAAACCAAACGGGCTTTGATTTTTAAGGTTAAAGTTTTACTACTTTAGTAGCCTGCTCACCTTTGGGGCCGTTTTCAATTTCGAATTCGACATCCTGTCCTTCTCTCAAGGTCTTGAAGCCTTCACCCTGAATTGCAGAATGATGCACGAATACATCTTTTCCTGATTCCGGAGTAATAAAGCCGTAGCCCTTCTGGTCGTTAAACCATTTTACCTTTCCCTTTGCCATTTCCTTTCTCACTTCCTTTTACTTTAGATTTATACCAACAAAAAAACCGCCCGGAGAAGCATTTTCTCCTTGCGGTCGAAAACTGCTCTTTGTGGTACAGATACATTATACACTATAACTTTCATTTTGACAACCCCCCCCTGCTCAATTTTAGACAATATCAGGGTTGAAACGCCAGAATACCTGCAATAAACACAATTAGTAGTGTTTTTTTAATTTGCACATCAATATATAGTGGTATGATTATTTCGATTTTTACCTCTATTTATATCAAAAGGGGTGCGCCTATCAGCGCACCCCAAAATATTTATACAGATTCAAATACTTATTTTTTAGTTATCGCATCCTTTATATTTTCCACAAACGGCTTTAACAATGTTGTAAATTCCATCGGAAATATATATTTTGTTGACGGGGAAGCTCCCAGGGCTTTTAGGGTATCAAGATACTGCAAGCTCATGGTCTTTGCGTCTATTGATTTAGCAGCGCCAAATATGCTCTCAAGCGCTTTAGCGTAACCTTCCGCCTTTAGTATCTGAGACTGTCTTTCGCCTTCCGCTCTAAGTATTGCAGACTGCTTTTCACCCTCTGCAATAGTAACAGCGGCCTGCTTTGTTCCGTCTGACTCGGTTACCACAGCTCTTCTGTGTCTTTCCGCCGCCATCTGCTTTGTCATTGCGGACTGAACTTCCGTTGGCGGAAGAATTTCACGAATTTCTACAGAGGTTACTTTTCCGCCCCATCGGCCGGTTACTTCATCCAACTTTGTTCTAAGAATTACGTTTATCTGTTCTCTTTTGGAAAGCACTTCATCAAGGGCCATATCGCCGACCACCGCTCTCAAGGTCGTAGTTGCTATGCCCTGCAAAGCTCCCGCAAAATTGCGAACCTGAATAACGGAAAGCGCCGGATCAATAACCTTCCAGTAAATAAGAAAGTCAACCGATACAGGTGCGTTATCCTTGGTAATACAGGTCTGCTCGGGTATTTCAAGAAAGGATTCTCTAAGGTCAACCCATACCACCTGGTCTATCACCGGCCAGACAAAGGAGATTCCGGGCCCAAGCACACCATTAGCATTATGCTTTCCCAAGCGAAACAACACCAAGCGTTGATACTCCCTTACTACCTTTATCGCATTGAACACTACCAATAGAACAAATCCTATCGGCACAATAACAAACACAAAAAACGGCCCCATATGCTACCTCCTTAAATTTATTTTAATATTTTGTAAATATCCGGGAAACTATTAAAGCCGGTCTAAAACCTATTAAATATTTCTCACTTGATTTTTTCCACAACTATTTTTACTCCATCAATTGCTACAACTTTCACATTTGCTCCGACTTCAATTGTTGCACCATGCTTACTTATTGCTGTAAAATCCTCGCGGCTTACATATACTATCCCTTCAGGTTCTAAAGTTTTTATTACTTTTCCTGTTTTCCCAAGCAAACCCTCTGCGCCGCTTACTGCTTTTTCGCGCAAAGCCTTTACCCCAAGCACAACAAGAAAACAGACAAACACCAAACACAGAATCAAAAGAACCACAGTGACTACAGACATTGCCATTGCATATTCACCTCTTTTTGTTTTTCAATAAAGACTATTTTAGCATATTTACCGTAAAATGATTATACTTTTCTACTTTTATGGAGTACTATTTGTGTTTTAAATCCCTTTTCCCGCAATAAACAGCTATCACATTTTCGACAGGGCTTCTTCCCTCCTTTATAGCAGGACCAGGTCAGCTCGTAAGGCACTTTAAGTTTCATTCCTAACTTGATTATTTCTGCTTTTGTCAGATTAATCAAAGGCGTATTTATTTTTATGGTTTTACCGGAAGCACCGCTCTTTGTACCCAAGTTTACAGCCTTTTCATAGGCTTTAATGTACTTTGGCCGGCAATCAGGATAGCCGCTATAATCCAATGCATTTGCCCCTATGAATATTTGTTTTGCACCTATTGATTCAGCATAAGACGCGGCAAAACTTAAAAATATTGTGTTTCTTGCCGGCACATAGGTAACAGGAATCTCAAGGCCTATTTTTTTGCTGTTTACCGGTATTTTCACCTTACGGTCAGTTAATGCGCTCTTGGACCAAGGAAGCGCCATCTTTATTATCGTATACTCGCATTTATTTATTTTTGCCAGCTTTACAGCCGATTTTAATTCTTTCTTATGCCGCTGCCCGTAATCAAAGAGCAGACAACTGCATTTGCACCCCTTTGCTTTCGCAAAATATAAGGTTGTGGCCGAATCCAAACCGCCCGACAACAGTATTACCGCTTTTTTATTTACCATAGGAATTCACGCTCTCCATAACCTTTAAGCTTTTTAGCCGGAGTTCAAAATTATACTCCAGAAAATGCTCCACCACTTTTTCTATCTCCATATGCGATTGCTCGCCTATCATGATTTTAGAAAGGGTATCAAATGTTTTTCTATGAAGAAAATCCATGAGCTTAAGGGTATTATTAAAAACCTCAACCGTTGAGATGCCGTCAGAGCACTCTTCGCAGACAACTCCTCCGTGTTTTGGGCTTACGGACATCCTAATCTTCTGTTTTAAATCAGAACCGCAGGAAGTGCAGCAGTCAAGCGCAATCCGAAAACCAACCTGGGCAAGGAACTTCACCATAAACATAGAAAACACTTTTTCCTCGTGCTTTTCCGTATCTAACTTGTACAGAGTCTGAATAAAGAGTTCGTAAAGAGAGTGGCTCTTCTCGCCAAAAGGCACAAAAGTATTTATAAAGTCAGAAACCGCGGAGGCATAAGTATACTTTTTAACATCCTTAGAGATATTCTTAAAATGTGTCGCAATCTGACTCTGCGTCAGAAGATAAAGCTCTGCATGGGCTTGTTTGTAAAAAAAAAGTTTTGTCTCCGTAAAAAGCTCGAGGGTGGAGCCAAACCGGCTCTTTATCTTTTTTGCGCCCTTAGCTACCGCATGAATCTTTCCATAAGCTTTGGTATATACAGTAAGATGTTTGTTTGCCTCGCCGTAACTCCTGACTTTAATTATTATACCTGTTGTTTTGTGATAAGGGTTCATAACCTATTATAACAAAAAAACAAAGAGTTCTCGCCTATTTTTCTGCTTTGTGCTTTATAGTTCGTGCTTTGCACTTGTTATTTTATGGGATCTATAGGCAGAGGGCCGTCTTCTCTCAATTTGTTTGCCGGTTTTTTGAACGGAAACGGAGCGGTAATATCAAAGTTATAACAGAGGGATATTACGATATAGGGAGTGAAGACTGTTCGAAAATTGTAGCTAAAATAATCCGCAGTGCCGGAAAAATCATAGAATAAATAGTTTTTGTAGGGATAAACCGTAAGGCCGGCGCCAAAATCCAGCCACCAGCCTTTGGCTATATTGTTTCTTAACCCGGCGGCTACGCCGTTATGCACTTCTCCGATAAATCTCATTGTATCTGAAAGTTTTGTTTCTATGCTGCCAAAGACAAAATACGGAAAAGGATTAATACCGATTGAGATCTCTCCAAAATCAAAACTCTTTGTCCAGACAGCATAAGGGTAAAGTCCAAAGACAAAGGATGCGCCAAGAGCCAGCCGTCCGCCCTGAAAATTTTTTGAAAGCTGATATTTTATTCCATGAGCGCCTATCTCCAGACCTTCAGAGATGCAAAGATCCAGATAGATAATTCCCGCTGATAAAGTATTTGCCGGAAGGACATTTGCGGTAGGCACAGACAAAAGCCACGTCGGTTCGTTAACCTCCGTAAAGGCCATTCCGGTAAAAAGAATACACAGAATCGCTATTTTCTTCATGGCTTTAGTCTCCTCCTGCTTTCTGACTATTTACTCCACTGATATAAACAGATACTTACAGCGCTCCGTAAAAAAAAGGGCGCTCGTTTTTCTGAGCGCCCTTTTTAAGTTACTTTTTCTTTGCTTCTATCGCTGCTCTTGCCGAGGCTAACCTGGCAATCGGTACTCTGAAAGGAGAGCAGGAAACATAATTCATACCCTTCTTGTAACAGAAGGCGATTGAATCAGGATCTCCGCCGTGTTCGCCGCAGATACCTATCTTAAGGTTCTTTTTCGTCTTTCTTCCTCTTTCTATACCGAGAGAGATAAGTTCGCCTACACCCTCTTCGTCTATTGACTGGAACGGGTCGCAGGGAAGAATCTTTTTCTCAAGATAATCCGGAAGGAACCCGCCGATATCATCTCTCGAGAAGCCGAAGCTCATCTGAGTCAGGTCATTGGTCCCGAAGGAGAAGAAGTCAGCCTGTACCGCTATCTTTCCGGCCACAAGCGCCGCTCTCGGTATCTCAATCATGGTACCGATTAAAAGCGGGACTTTTTTACCGAACTTCTTATTTACTTCGTTGTGTACTTTTTTAATTATCACTATCTGGTCGTTGATCTCTTCGACCGTGCAGACTACCGGAATCATAATCTCAGGATTAGCTTTTTTACCTTCCTTAATCAATTCCGCAGCCGCTTCAATGATAGCTCTTGCCTGCATTTCGGTGATCTCAGGGTAGGTAACACCAAGACGAACACCTCTGTGTCCCATCATTGGATTACTTTCTCTTAAAGAATTTGCTCTTTTTTCGAGATTGGCCATATCAATATTAAGAGAAGTTGCCAGAGCCTGAAGTTTGCTTGCTTCATGCGGAACAAACTCGTGAAGCGGCGGATCTATAAGCCTGATAGTTACCGGCAGTCCGTCCATCGCATTAAGCGTCGCTTTAATATCTGATTTCATAAACGGAAAGAGTTCGCTTAAAGCGTTCTTTCTTTCTTCCACGCTCTTGGACATGATCATCTTGCGAAGCAAGAAGAGGGACTGGTCTGAACCTTCACCGTAGAACATATGCTCTATTCTAAAGAGACCGATACCTTCTGCTCCGAAAAATCTTGCTTTTGCAGCATCTTTCGGGGTATCCGCATTGGTTCTTATTCCCATTTTTCTTGATTTATCACAGATTTTCAAGAAATCTCCGAGAATAAAACCTTCCTCGCTGGCGTCTACCATTGGGAGATTTCCATCATAGACATTTCCTTTGCTTCCGTTTAGAGTGATCCAATCACCCTCTTTCAGGGTCTTTCCTCCTATTATCACGGTCTTTTGAGAAAGTTCAATGTGCACATCCCCGCAACCGACGATGCAGCATTTGCCCCAGCCTCTTGCAACAAGCGCGGCGTGTGAAGTCATTCCGCCTCTTGCCGTAAGTATTGCCTGGGCAGCTCTCATACCTTCAATATCTTCCGGATTTGTTTCTTCTCTTACGAGAATAACTTTTTTGCCTTTTTCAAACCAGGCAACTGCATCATTTGACGAAAACACAATCTGTCCCGCTGCTCCGCCCGGTCCGGCAGGAAGTCCCTTCGCCAGAGGCTTGGTTGCTTTCTCCGCTTTCGGGTCCACAATAGGATGAAGGAGTTCATCCAGCTGAGCAGGAGTTACTCTCATTACCGCTTCTTCGGCGGTTATGAATTTTTCTTTGTACATATCTGTCGCCATCTTTACCGCCGCCGGTCCGTTTCTTTTTCCGATACGGCATTGAAGCATAAAGAGCACGCCTTTTTCAATCGTGAATTCTATGTCCTGCATATCCCTGTAATGATTTTCCAAACGTTTCTGAATTGCAAAAAGCTCTTTGTAGAGCTTCGGCATTCCTTTTTCCAGGGAGAGATGGTCAGCGTTCTGATCGGATTTGCTCTTTTCATTGACTGGAGCAGGTGTTCTGATACCGGCTACAACATCTTCACCCTGGGCGTTGACAAGATATTCACCATAAAAGTAATTCTCTCCGGTCCCGGGATTACGCGTGAACGCAACACCGGTAGCCGAATCTTCACCCATATTTCCAAACACCATGGACTGAACATTAACAGCCGTACCCCATTCATCAGGAATTTTTTCTATTCTTCTGTAAGAGATAGCGCGCTTCCCGTTCCAGGAAGAAAACACCGCGCTGATTCCGCCCCACATCTGGGCCATATGATTATCAGGGAACTCTTTGCCAAGCACTTGTTTCACTTTCTCTTTGAACTGCTCGCAGAGTGTTTTTAAATCTTCCGCATTAAGCTCAGTATCAAGCTTTACGCCTTTGGCTTTTTTCATGGCAGCCATCAAATGCTCCAGCTGTTTTCTTATACCTTTGTCTTCTTCCGGTTCAGCGCCTTCCGCTTTTTCCATAACCACATCGGAGTACATCATTATCAAACGTCTGTAGGCATCATAAACAAATCTGTCGTTACCGCCGGTCTGCTTAATCATTCCCGGTATGGTTGCGCTCGTAAGTCCCACATTGAGCACGGTCTCCATCATTCCCGGCATTGATTTTCTGGCGCCTGAACGGACGGAAACTAGCAACGGGTTCTTCGGATCGCCAAACTTCTTACCCATTATTTTTTCTATTTTTGTGATAGCCGCATTCACCTGCGCATCAACTTCTTTCGGATACTTTTTTTTATTTGCGTAGAAAGCCGTGCAGACTTCCGTGGTGAGGGTGAAACCGGGAGGAACAGGAAGCTTAAGCTTCGGATGTCCCGCCATTTCGGCAAGGTTTGCACCTTTACCGCCGAGAAGATTTTTCATCTTCTCATTTCCATCGGCTTTACCGCCGCCGAAGGAATACACATATTTCTTTGCCATAATAAATCCTCCTTCAGAATTTTGAATAATTTTGCAGGTATTTTACTGTCAGAAAAACAACGTACTTAATATATCATAATAGGGTATTTTTTTCAATTCAAAACTATGAAAAGCGCTTCCACTTCCGCCAATTATATTAGGCGGATCTTTTGATGAGATTGCACGGCTAACGGATTTGACTTATAAAAGCAATCATTTCAAAAACTTTGTGTAAAACATGCAAAACTCTTCATCAAATATTACTTTAAATAGCCGGTTGCGGGGGTTCAGGCGGCTTTTGTGACTCTTTCACCGGTTTAATTTCGCTTATGGGATTTGCCGAATTTTGCTCTCCGCCAATAGTATCAGGTGAGGATACGCCTTTTAAGCTTAACCCGCCTTCATTTTTTGTCCTATTTTCGTAATCCGCCACAAGAGATTTGTATATGTGAATAAGGGCAAACGTTACGACTATTGCCGCAGGAATTATACCTATACAGCAGCAAAGGAACCCCAGAATACACACGCCAAGGACAACAAACATGAACAGGAAAAGATTAACTTTATGCCCCATAGTAATTTTTCCGCTCATTCTTATTGCTTCAAGCGGTTTCATCTTTTTGTCTATCACAAGATAAAGAGCAAACTGATACTTTAGCGCCCAGATAATTCCCGGAATGACAAAAAGAACAATTCCGGCCATAACTATTAAGACATAAAGAATGTAGCAGACCAAAAAATCAAAGTACTCTTCATAATTATTGAACAACGTAACGAGTTCCGCTTTCTTACCTTCGTACAGCTGAATGAATATTTTCAAATATCCAAGACATAGAAAAATACTAAAGAAAAAATATATCAACCAAACATTAAAATACAAAATACCAAATCCGTAATATTTTTCTACAAGGGCTTGAATCCCGCTTCCTCCGGTCGAAATCAACATATAAACAAACATTACAACTATCGCAAACCCCAGGTTTTTTTTGGTAAGCTCCCAGCCGGCTTTTATTGCTTCTTTCTTTTTTATTATCTCCACATGTCCCCCTAAACTCCCATAGTTTTTTTCTCGGTCGCTGATAAATGCGAGATCATCCGGACTCTCATATCGGAAAGTGCGCCGGCATGCTTCGGGTCTTTTGCCAGGTTCTTTTTTTCTGCCGGATCTTTTTCCATATCATAAAGCTCCTCTTCGTTGCCCGGGAACCAGATGTTATATTTGTATTTATTTGTCCGCAGGCATTTTCCTTTTAACGTTTTTTTCGCGTTAGTGAACTCAACAAGCACCTGCTCCTTCCCTTTCTTCTTTCCTTCCATTACCGGCAAAAGGCTTTCTGCCTGCATGCTTTCCGGCGCAGGCACTCCGGCGGCCTCAAGAATTGTCGGCGCAACATCCATAAGCTCTACCAAATCCGTTGTTTTGCCTACCTTGGGTTTTCCTCCTGCGGGTTTTATTATTAGAGGCATATTAATTATCGGTTCCAGAAAAGTTGTTTTGCCGAACAACCCGTACTCCCCTAGATGTTCTCCGTGGTCCGTGGTCATGATAACCAGGGTCTCATCCCAGACTCCCATCTTTTTTAATTCGTTAAATATCTTTCCGCAAAGATCATCCGTCATGGTGCAAAGGCCGTAGTAATACGCCATTAATCTTTTATAAACTTCCGGAGTAAAACCGTTTGTATCTCCGAGCTGTCTTTTTGAATAAAAACCCGGTCTGTCCGATAAATCCATCATGTATGTTTCCGGTATCTTCATATCTTCCGGTTTGTACATCGAGGCATAAGGTTCGGGCGCGTCAAAAGGGTCATGAGGCTTGCAGAAACCGCACCAGGCGAAAACCGGTTTGTCACTTTTTTGATTTCTTTTAAAGAAATCTATAGTATTATCCGCCGTCCAGTAGTCTACGTTTTCTTCAAACGAAAGTACGCTTGTCACCGCCGACTTGTACTTGCTGTACTCCGGTGTTCTTCTTTGCGCATAAATTGACTCGTACGCACCCGGTCTTTTTTTCTCCAGCCACTTTGCATAATCATGTCCAAGTGGAGATGGTCCAAGCGGCGAACCAGATGCAACTTTCCATCTCATCCCCTGGCCGCCGGTCAGTTTTGCCTCATCTAAACCTTTCGGAGGGGTCGGATAAAGATGAAGTTTTCCGAAAGCTCCGGTTTTGACCCCGCCGGCTTTTAAACTTTCCAGGAATGTTTTTTCCCAGGGCGGCAGTCCGGGCGTGGTATCAACGACATCTTCCATATACTCAACCCCGTGCTGGTGTACGTATTTTCCGGTAGCCATGCAGATGCGGCTTGGAACACAAACAGTATTATTGCAGTAGGCTTTTTCAAAGACGGTGCCTTCTTTGGCAAGAGCATCAAGATTTTTACTTGTTGCGACTTTACTTCCGTAGACTCCGAGGGTATCCTTTCGCTGCTGGTCGGTGGTTATAAAAAGTATAAACTTAGGCGCTTTCATCACTCTCTCCTTCTTAAAAGGATTCAACAAACCTTACACCGGAATATATGCTATATATAGTACAAAGAAACCAAAAAAGTTATTTAAATTATTACTTAAACATTATATAATAAGGGCGTATTAAACACAATAGCGAACGTTCTTCTAAGACTACTAACAAATATTCCGAGGCGCCGTAAAAACGCAAGATAATACAGTTTTTATACGGCAGACTCAATTAACAAGGGAGGAAATAACCGTGTTCCAATCAGAGCTCAAGAACAAGGTCGGAATCCTTACCGGAGGCAGCAGCGGTTTTGGTTTTGAAATGACCAAAACTATAGTGTCTCAGGGCGGAAAGCTGGCAGTCTTCTCGGCTGATGAGATTTCAGACGCAGGACGGAAAGAAATTAAAGAAGCCGGCAGCGGAGAGGCGGTTTTTCTCCACCAGGATATAACAGCCCCGGGCGCAGCAGACACGATGGTGGATGAGACAATCAAGCGCTACGGCAAGCTGGATTTTGTAGTAGCCAATGCAGGCCTTGCAATCCGTTTTGAAGAGCCCCTTTTGGATATGCCCGCAGAGAAGATAGTTGCAGCAATGCAAAACCAGTTCGCGATGTTCCCTATAGCTTTTGCAACACTGGCGCTAAGAGCCGCAAAAGCAATGGCGCCCCGTTATCAGAATCTTCCGTTTAACGCAGCAGGTCACCGGAATGATTCCGGTTCCATAGTGGCAACACTTTCAGTAGCTTCAGTAATTCCTTTAAGAGATGACCTTCTGGCTTACTCTGCCGCCAAGAGAGCTGCGCTTTCCGTGATGGAAAGTCTGGCAGCGACACTCGGCAAATATAACATCAGAGTTAATGCTATCGCGCCGGGATTTGCCAACACCGCCGGCCCGAAGAAATTCTACGACCGTTATCCCAACATCAAAGAAGATATCGAATACCGGACACATCTTAAACCCTCTTTCCTGCATCCGGGCGCTGTTGTCCCTACGGTAATACATCTTTTAACCGATAATTACGTCACCGGCCAGTGCATAGTCATTGACGGTGGCTATACAAATAATACTACAGTTTACTTTCAGGAGAAAAAATAATGAAACAGTCTATAACTGAACTAAAGAAATCAGCCTGGCAAATAAGGCTCGAACTGATAAGGATGTTCGGGGTCGGAAAACCGCATCATTACGGCGGCACGCTTTCCTGCGCGGAAATAGTCGCTGCGCTTTATTTCCACAAAATGAACTTTTCCAAGGAACTCTTAAATGCTCCGGAAAGAGACCGGCTTATAATGAGTAAAGGGCATACGGTACCAGCGCAATATGCGGCTCTTGCGATGCTCGGTGTTTTTCCAATGGAAGAGCTGAAAACTATAAAACGTCTCGGCAGCCGCCTGCAGGGACATCCTGATATTACCAAGACCCCCGGCATCGAAGCACCCACCGGTTCGCTCGGACAGGGGCTTTCTTATGCAAACGGCATAGCGCTTGCGGCAAAACTTGACGGACTAAAATTTAATATCTTCGTGATAGTCGGCGACGGCGAACTCCAGGAAGGTCAGACCTGGGAAGCCGCAATGACCACGAGTCAGCACTGCCTGGGTAATCTTTGTGTTATAGTCGATAGAAATGTTCACCAGAGCCAGGGTTGTGTTTCAGAAATAATGGATGTCGAGCCTCTGGATAAAAAATGGCAGGCGTTCGGCTGGGATACGGTTCGTATAGACGGCCACAATATGGAAGCCGTTTGCAAAGCACTGGATGGTTTTACCGGACAGGGAAAACGCCCGCTTGCGATAATCGCGGACACCATCAAAGGAAAAGGCGTAAAGTTTATGGAAGATGTTTACAAGTTCCACAACGCCGCACTTACGGAAGAGCAGTTTAAAGAGGCGGAAAAAGAAATTCTTGCCGGGTTACAGGAGGTAAAATAACATGAGCGCATTAAAGACAAGAGAAGCGCGTGACGGTTATGGTGAAGGTCTGGTAAAACTTGCAAAAGCGCATAAAGATGTAATAGCTATGGATTGCGATCTCGGCAGATCTACGAGATCTTTTAGAATAACAGAAGTAGATAAAAACCGTTTTTTTGATATGGGTATAGCAGAACAAGATATGCTTTCAACCGCAGCAGGTATGGCAAAGATGGGTAAAACTGTTTTCGTCAACTCATTCGGGGTGTTCGTGACCGGCAGAGCGTTTGACCAGATTCGCCAGCAGGTTTCCCTGCCCAAAGCAAACGTAAAAGTTTGCGGCAGCAGCTCCGGTCTTACACAGGGAGCGGACGGCGCAACCCACCAGTCTGTTGTAGATGTTGCTCTAATGAGAAATCTTCCCAATATGACGGTAGTTGTACCGGCAGACGCAAAACAGGCAGAAGAAGCAGTTATTGCTCTTTATGATGTCAAAGGCCCTGCATATTTAAGGCTTTCTAAGCATCCGACTCCGGACTATATTCCGGAAACTCCGGCTTTTAAAATAGGAAAAGCCCAGGTGCTCCGTACCGGCAGCGATATCTGCCTTTGCGGCTGCGGTCCGGTTATGTATAACGTCCTTGCGGCGGCGGATGTTCTTGAAAAAGCAGGAATAAAGACCGGCGTGGTGAACTTCCATACAATAAAACCTCTGGATGTTGAAACAGTCAAGAGCTTGGCCGGAAAGTACAAAAGAATTGTTTCCATAGAAGAACACAGCATACTCGGCGGACTCGGAAGTGCGCTGGCGGAAGTAATCGCCGGTCTCGAAAAAGGCGCCACTCTCCTTCGTCTCGGGGTACCGGACACTTTTGGTGAATCCGGTTCCGGAGAAGAGCTCCTTGCCAAATACGGACTTGATACGGACGGTATAGTTAAATCCGTTAAAAATTTAAAGTAGTTTCACAGGAGAAAATATATTATGAGCGCAAATGAAAATGCGGTAAGTATGGTTGGTGCACTGGTTGAACGTTCGAAAAGAGCGCAGAAAATATTTGAATCTGCTTCGCAGGAACAGGTAGATGAGCTGACGGCGCGTGTCGCCTGGGCCGGCGTAAAACCGGAGTTCGCAAAGCAGCTGGCAGAAACGCTGGTGGCCGAAAGCGGTCTTGGTTTTGCTCCGCACAAAATAATGAAAATTATGACCAAGATTAAAGGATCTCTCAGGGATATGAAAGGAAAAAAATCCGTCGGTGTTGTTTTTGAAGATAAGGAGGCCGGGATAATCAAGCTGGCAAAACCTGTCGGGGTAATAGGCGGCATTCTTCCCGTAACAAACGGCGAAGCAACTCCTTTTGTAAAAGTTCTATTCGCTTTGAAAACCAGGAACTCCATCATCCTCGCCCCGCACCCTAAGGCGCTAAAGACGTGCAACATGGCGGTTAACGCAATACGCGCTGTGTTAAAAAAACAGGGTTGGCCCGAAGATCTGGTTATCGGCATGGATCCCGTATCCATTGATTCCAGTATGGAGCTTATGAAACAGTGCGACCTGGTAATCGCAACCGGAGGCGCAGGCCTTGTTAAAGCTGCCTATGCCAGCGGCACACCCAGCTACGGAGTCGGCGCCGGAAATTCAGTATGTGTAGTTGATGAAACTGCAGATTTAAAAGATGTAGCCGATAAGATAATGCGCTCCAAGACTTTTGATTATGCGACAAGCTGTTCTACCGAAAATGAGGTTATTATTCAGGAAGGCGTTTACGATAAGCTTATAAAAGAGCTTGAAGCAGCAGGCGGCTACCTGGTCAAACCGGAAGAAAAAGGAAAACTTCAGGCGGCCATGTGGGATGCAAAAACACACGCCTTGAATCGCGGCGTTGTCGCTCAGTCTGCCGCCGCAATCGCAAAACTTGCCGGAATAAACCTGCCTGAAGGAAAAAGTTTTCTGATGGTACCGGAAACCGGTGTCGGAGACGAGTTCCCGTTCTCCCGCGAAAAACTTTCCGTCACGATGGCAGTATACAAATGGAAAACATTTAAAGATGCTATAGAGCTCGTTAACAAGATTACAACGAACTGCGGGGCGGGACACTCCTGCGGTATTCACACTACGAACGAACTCCGGATAAAAGAGCTGGCTCTCAAAGTAAAAGTATCGCGCATTATGATACGCCAGCCGCAGTGCTTGGGCAACTCCGGCGCCTGGACCAACGGTATGCCGATGACTATGACCTTAGGTTGCGGTACATGGGGCGGGAACATCAGCAGTTCGAACATCACCTGGGAACATATGCTTAACTACACCTGGGTTTCTTATCCGATTCCGAGCACCCAGCCGACTGATGAAGAGTTATTTGGCACCATAATGAACGAGAATTAGAAAGAAAAATTAGAGGCGCATGGTATATATTACTGTGCGCCTTCTTTTTTTGGTGAAACCGGAGGTTTAAATAAACGGTTAAAAAGAAACAGACCAAAGAGCAGGATGCCGGAGGCAGAGAGTAGAGCCAGGTCGTATTTTCCTGTACGGTCAAGGATGTACCCCGCAAAAGGCGGAGCCAGAAGCCCGCTTATAAGGTTACTCGCAAAAAGCAAAGGATATATCTGCCCGAGTCTTTCCACTCCGAAGTATTTCGAAACCGCAGAAGCGTAAACCACAAGCGCGCACCCGTAATTGAACCCGGCAAGCACCGCAAAAAGATAATAAAGCGTTGTATTTCTGACAAAAAATACCGAGAGGAACAACACCGACGCCTGTAATAGTATTGAATAATACACGCTTTTCTCTTCGCCTATTTTATGCACGATATAACCCCAAGCCATCCTGCCGGCTGAGTTGAAAAGTGAAAGCAAAGAAACACCGACCGTAGCCAAAGCTCCGGCAACTCCCCACATGCTTCCCATGGATTTAACATTCCCGATGACTAAGATACCTGCAAAGATAGAAACGGACATAGCAGAAAACAGTGCCCAGAATATTTTAGAAGTAAATATCTCACGGTACTTAAGCGGCATTGTTTCTTCTTTTCCCGCTTTGCCGGCCGGAGCCTTCAAAAATACCGATAGAGAGCACACCGTAACTATAATGATGCTCCCGGAGATCTTAAACGTATTTGAAATGTGCATCCCGCCTCTTAAAAGGTAATCAACAAAAAGCGCCAGAAGAAGAGAGCCGATACCCAGACCGCTTACGGAAATCCCGGTTGCCAGAGCTTTTTTATCAGGAAAACATTTCTGCACCGTTTCAAGCGGTGAGATGTAAGCAAGACCTCCCCCGAACCCTCCAAGAACGCCTACACCGGTTATTAAAAGCATTAGATTTGGTTGTGTAAGTCCGGGGATAAAAAATCCTGCGCCCATAACCGCCCCTCCGGCAAAAGCCAGTACGCGAGCCCCGGTCTTTTTCACCAACCTTCCCCCGAGCAAAAATCCAGCCGCGAAAAAGAATTGAAAAATACCAAAGACCATCTGTGCATCCCGCATCTGAAAAGCATACTTCGTATGGAGCTCATGCGCAAAAACACTCCACGCATAGCCCGCGCCAAAGCACATGGACATAACAAAAGAAACTATAAGGACAAATACTCTTTGATTTTTACTCAAGGTAAATTATTCCTTTCCTTCAGGCAGATTAAGATGACTTGCTTCCTGTAAACTCTCTATTTTATTCACGACCGCGTCTAGTTTGTTCTTTCTGGTGGTCACGAGTTTGTTGAACTCTTCCTGCGCGGCGCTTATTTTTTCACCGAGCTTTTCATAACAGCCGGTGTACTCTTCCCATTGTTTGCCGAAAGCCGATAAAAGTTTTAGTATTTCAGAAGCCGTCGCTTCCATTTTAAAATTATCAATCGCCTGGCGCATTATTACAAGCAGCGCATAAAGCGTAAGAGGAGAGCAGAGCACCACTTTTTTCTGCAGTGCCTCATCCATGATAAGCGGCTCCATCCGGTTAATAAAAGCAAACACCTGCTCGTTTGGTATGAACACAATCACGTAATCCAGGGTATTCTCTTCGGCGTTAATATAATCCCTGGTCGTTACCTCTTTTATCCTGCTCCTGACATCGGAAAGGAACTTTTTTTCATAATTTTCTTTTTCCACCTGACCTGCGGCGTTTAAAGATGCCGTATAGTTATCAAGAGGAAACTTCACATCCATATTTACTTTAAGGTTCTTAGGAAGTGTAAACGTAAAATCCGGTTTGTTTCCCGCTTCATTTTTTTGCTGTTTGGCGTAGTTAATTCCCTCGGCAAAACCCGCAAGCCGAAGCACATCTTCCGCCATCCGCTCCCCCCATTTCCCGCGGGCCTGAGAGGAGGAAAGCGCAGTGTTCAGTTTTTCCGTAGTCTGCTGGAGTTTGCCCGTCTGTTCCGCCGTCTGTTTTATCTGATTGGAAAGCTCGCCGAATTTATTCTCCCGGTCCTTTTCAAGATTGTTCATAAGGTTTTCCACTTTTAAAAGGTCGGTTTTCATCCCGTTTAGAGTCTGGTCTATAAGCTGTTTTTTTCCTTCAAGCTCCTTTTCCCCTGAGACCAGTTGTTTGGAAAGCGCTTCATTTACAAACGGAATCATATCTTTCCAGGCATCCAAAGACATCGCCTTAAAAGAGTCCTTCATCCTCTGCTCTTCCTCTTTTTTACGAAGAAGATGGATAATATAGTAAGCCAAAAGCCCCAGCACAAAACCTATTATGAAAGTTATTATCGGATTCATAGTTTATTTTATCCTAAATACGGCAGGTTTTCAATCAATTAGGTTAACCCGGAGCATTGGAAAGGTTTGGATTCGATTCCGTTGGAAGTATGAGAAGGGCTTTTTGGGGAGATTTCAAAGCGACAAAATTACACTGCTTCCGGATATACAGAAAGCACGTATTGATTATTTACCTCGCCACCAGCCAAATACCGCCTACCAGGAGTGCCAAACCCACCATTTGAACAGTTGTAATTGTTTCTTTAAAATATATTACCGAAACAGCGCTAATAATAAATAGCCCGCCGGTGGTCATAATCGGATAGGCGATACTTAGAGGCATTTTCTTCAGTGTAATGCTATAGGCCGCCAGCGCAAGACCAAAACACAAGACACCGCTGATCACCGGAAGTGAAAGCCATTTTGTCTTAAGGGCTTCTATTAGGCCTCCGGGAACATCAGGTCGAGCCATCCCGGCTTTGATGAGAATATTAGCGACAGCGTTTAGGACAAGAGCAGTGAATAGTATGAACCATTTCATAATAACTCCCTAAAACAATTTCAGACTTTGAACCAAAACCGATAAATAGCATATTTCTATAACAACTTGCCTTCCTGCATTTTTATTTCACCGCCGACAATAGTCATAAAGGCGGCGCCTTTGACCGGTCTGCCGTTGAATGGGGAATTCTTGCTTTTGCTTGCAAATTTGTTCACATCTATTACATATTTCTTTTCAAGATCAAGGACTGTGATATCCGCAGCGGCTCCGGCTGAAAGAGAACCTTTCTTTAAACCCAGAATTTTTGCCGGCATAACCGAGAGTTTTTCTACGGCCTGTTCCAACGTTAGGATTTTTTTATCCACAAGCTCCGTCAGGGTAAGAGGAAGCATAGTTTCAAGACCTACAATGCCAAAAGCTGCGTAATTATATTCTACTTCTTTATCAATCCTTCCGTGCGGAGCATGATCAGAAGCTATACAATCAATTGTGCCGTCTTTCAGCCCTGCTATTATTGCCTTAACATCTTCAGCGCTTCTTAACGGCGGATTCATTTTAGTATTTGTATCATAACTTTTGACCGCTTCGTCGTTAAGTGTAAAATAGTGAGGCGCTGTCTCACAGGTAACCCTCATCCCCTGTTTTTTTGCCCACCTGATAATCTCTACGGATTCTTTACAGCTGACGTGCGCAATATGAACCAACGCCTTCATGTAATTCGCAATGGAGATATTTCTGTAAACCATTATACTTTCTGCCACAGGGGCCATACCCCGGAGTCCAAGAACCGTCGAATTAAAACTTTCGTTCATTACCCCGTCCACAGTCATATTTTTATCTTCGCAATGAGTGATAATTGAAACATTAAATTGTTTTGTATATTCGAAAGCCCGCCGCATTATCTCAGCATTCATTAAAGGCGCAGCATCATCAGATAACGCAACGACACCGCTTTTTAAAAGCATTCCGATATCAGAGATTTCCTCGCCTTTTGCGTTTTTTGAAACTGAGGCTATGGGATAAACATTTGCCAGATTTTCTTTTTTCCCTTTTGAAATAACGTATTCTACAACTGCGGTATTATCCATTACCGGGTCGGTATTTGGCATACAGGCAACAGAAGCAAAGCCTCCCAGCACGGCCGCTCTTACACCAGTACTGATAGTTTCTTTATATTCAAAACCAGGCTCCCTAAGATGAACATGCATATCGATGAGACCGGGAACAATAATTTTACTTTTCAAATCCACAAGCATTGCAGCTTTATCCTTAATATTTTTTGCAACCTTGCTGATTTTTCCGTCTTCAATTAGAACATCCAGAACCTCATTTATTTTATTTACTGGATCAATTACCCTGCCTGCTGAGAGTAGCAATTTCATTAGTCTCACCTCCGGCTAATAAGTATAGTACTGCCATTCTTACTGCAATTCCATTTGTAACCTGCTCGCAGATAACTGATTGTTCGCTATCGGCAACTTCTGAAGATATTTCTACTCCGCGATTCATAGGTCCGGGATGCATTACCAGCGCATCAATATTCGCAAGCTTTAGTTTTTCTTCATCCACACCGTATAGGGTAGAGAACTCCCTGAGAGAAGGAAAAAGGTTTCTTTTCTGTCTTTCAATCTGTATTCTCAGCATATAAACAACATCAGCGCCTTTAATCGCTTTTCGAAGATCGTGGTCAACTTTTACTCCCAACCTCTCAATATCCTGCGGGATCAGCGTTGGCGGCGCAACGAGTGTAAGATCGGCGCCCATTTTTGTCATACCATATATATTGGACCTGGCAACGCGGCTATGCGCGATATCTCCGACCATAACAATTTTCAGCCCTTTTATCTTTTTCTTTTTTTCTCTTATTGTAAATAAATCCAGCAACCCTTGTGTCGGATGTTCGTGCATCCCATCCCCGGCATTTACTATACCTGATTTTAGGGTCTTTGTAAGAAGCAGGGGAACGCCGGAACAGGAATGTCTCACAACAATCATATCTGATTCAAGAGCTTCAATAGTCTTTGCCGTGTCAATAAGGGTTTCGCCCTTTGCAACGCTGCTGGTAGAAACAGAGAAGTTTATGACATCCGCGCTCAAACGCTTTGCTGCAAGTTCAAAAGAAGTTCTGGTGCGGGTAGAGTTTTCAAAAAATAGATTTACAATAGTGCGGCCGCGGAGAGCCGGAACCTTTTTAATCTTTCTGTCAAAAACTGATTTAAATGATTCTGCGGTATTAAGATACGTTTCAATTTCTTCGGTTGTTGCATCTTCCAGTCCGATAAGATGCTTTCGTTTTAGACCCATTTATTCACCTCCGGTGATTAAAATTCGAAAACCTAAACAGTCGCTGTCCTTCCGGCGATCGGCAATACTCCGTACATCGCTTTCTTTGCTACAATATTGCAACACCGTCTTCTCCGTCAGATTCCTGCATTTTTATTTCTACCGCCTCTTTAAAAGAGGTTGGAATATTTTTACCGACATAATCTGCGTGAATCGGAAGCTGTTTGTGACCCCGGTCTATCAAAACCAGCAATTGAATTTTTTTAGGTCTGCCCAGATCTAAGAGCGCGTCTATTGCCGCCCGGGTGCTTCTTCCTGTAAAAAGAACATCATCAACCAGAATAATATTTTTCCCGTCTATGCTAAATTTTATATCAGTCGACTGGGGGTTATTGGAGATTTTCAAGCTAACATCGTCTCTGTAAAAAGTAATATCTATCGCCCCGACAGGAATCGTCTTCCCGCTTAACTTTTCAATGCGGGCGGCAATTCTCGCTGCAATAAGATCCCCCCTGCTTTTAATTCCCACCATAGCTATTTCCTCTAAATTATCATTTTTTTCTATTACTTCGTGAGCCAAACGGGCCAAAGTCTTGCCAAGTCCGTCCTTATCCATTATCTTCTTAACCATGGCACCCCCATTTTAGTAAAAAAAAAGCCTTTTTAACGGCACTAACCGCTAAAAAGGCACTCATATTTTCCAAGCAAACTGCTTTCATCTGACTCCTTGCCAACCTCTCCGGGTTGGATTTAAAGGTGCTTGAATATAGCAGTATTTTCGTATTTTGTCAAGTTGTTTTTGAACAGGTGCTATTTTCGCATAAAAAGAGATGTTTTCCTGCAAAATATTTTAACGGGAAGAGGTTCCGTGGTTCAAGTTTGTATGCCCTAAATTACGAAAATGTTCGCATCTCACCCCTTGGACACTAACTTATCGAAACCTTCTTCCCGCCTGACTTATTTTCAGAGAACGAAAAGGACGACATTTCTGCCGTCCGCACTATTTTGAAGACCCTTATTGGTTCTTTTGGAGCTATCCCTGGTCTTGTGCTCAACACTGCCTTTTAGTACTTAGGCCGGAATTTGCCGGCTGACATACTTTTCATAAATAATCTTTATCTTCTTCTTCAGCTTTCTTTGCCGTTATTCTTTTCGAGGCTCCGGTATTTTGAATGGGAATAATATCAAATATTCTTAAGTTATTTGCTTTCCGGATTAAAAAAATCCGTAAAACACATAATCATATTTTCTTGATTGTTTTTGAATATTCCTGCTACCGGCGCCATATAGTATATCTCAACTGTAATTAATAATTGACATAAAGATAATATCTCAACCTACCGCCTTGATTCAAGCCGGTCTGCTTGAATACAATGTAATGCTGCCCTGTTGTAGAGAATAGATCGGTTACGTTCACCGCTTTGGTACCTGCGACGCTATTAAGAACATGTCCTTCGGTCCCGTCACCCAGCTTAGCCAGTCCTGCTCTGCTCGCAACTGTAGAAGTAATTTCGTTGGAAATATTTTCGCCGTCTTGATATACTTTCAAATCATTTAAATACATTTTTTGAACAGTGGAAACCGTCTGTGAAACAACACCTGTCAAACTTGAAGTATAGGTATGCGTATGACCTGCTGACGCACCGGAAGATGTGGGATTGTTTTTTGCTATTAAAAAACCATTATAATTTTTATTACCAACTTCATCTGCTCCCCAAATTCTTGTAGAAGTAGCCCACTCGCAAACAATAGCGTGTGTATGATCTACTGTATGAGTGTGTCCATTTGACTGGTCAGAGGTCGTTCCATTATGATTGTGGCCTGCTAATTCCGTATAGTATTGCTCGTTGTATTTTTCTCCATAAAGGAAGAGTTTTATGCTTCTCGGCATTTTATCAAGGATAAAATATAGTTTTTCAGAAACATTCGCATCAACATCTGCACGGCCGGATATAACCATTGGAGTATCAGCTCTGTTGGCATACTCAGATCTCAAGGCATATGCTACACTGGAAATTTTCTGACGCGGGGAAAGAAGCTCGCCTTCTACGGTCATTTGAATCCAATAATTACTGCTAAAATCAAGATTCGCTGAGAATGGGGAGGCTTCTGAGCCTAAAAGCACATTAAAAACTCCTTTGTTTACTGTAACCGGATAAGAGCCGCTCCATTTTTCCGAGCCTGCGGTTTCTGAGTCATAAAATGCAAATTTAATTGTTTTGACTCCTGTCACAGGGGAACCATTCTTTTCTGTCAATTTTCCGGGATAGTTTATCAAAACCGGCACATTGCAAAATATACCACCCGCTACTACTAAAATAATAATAACTGCTTTGACCGTTTCTATCATGTACGATATCACCCCTTGTGTAGGATATTTACTTATAACAAATTATTGATTTTTTGTCAATAAATATTTTTTTTATATTAAAATCTAATAACACTAAAACAACTTGCGCTCAGGCTCTGCCTATAGGGGCGGGAAGGCGGGTTATTCACGTAGCATACTTTTTTCTTTTTTAAGGCCGGTTCAAGCATGTATTTTGCAGATAGTTTCCATACAAAGATTACATTGCCTTGCTATATTCTTTTTTTAGTAAACCGTAGGTGAGATAATCCTGCCATTCACCTTCTTTGAAAAACTTTTCTCTTTCTACGCCTTCAAAAATGAAACCGAATTTTCTAAGTATCCGTTCCGAAGCAGGGTTTTCGGAATAGACGTTGGCATAAATTCTATGAAGTCCGATGGTCTCAAAGCCGAAGGAAAGAACTTCTTTTACGGCTTCGGTCATATAACCTTTTCCCCAGTACTTTTTCCCGATCCAATAGCCAAGCATTGCGTTCTTGTTTTTATAATCAACTTTCTCCAGGGATATGACGCCAACGGCCTCCTTTTTTATTCCTTTTATTGTTATGCCAAAGGTAAACCTTTTCTTGTTTTCGAATTTTGCTATGGCCGTAAGCACAAATTTAAGCGCCAAATCCTTCGGATAGGGATATGGTACACCCGAAAGCCATCTGGAGATTTCTTTATCCCTGATGTTTGCATAGAGGCCCGGCGCATCGGTATGATTAAGCTTGCGAAGAAGCAGCCTTTTACTTTCAAGCCTTTCCGGTATTTTTTTTGACTTCATTTTTCTCCCAAAGACGCCGGTTTCACATTTACAAAAACCTGAGCACCGCGCTATACCCTGAATGAACTTTTGCTAAAGTTTTATATTTAAGAGTTTTTCCGCATTTCTATAGTATATTTTTTCTTTTGTCTCGTTATCCAGTCCGAGGGCTTCAAGCATATCCGAGACCTGCCTGGCTCGCATCCAAGGGAAGTCGGACCCAAAGAGCATCTTATCCGAGCCGTGCTTTATTATTATTTTTTTCATAATATTCGCGCTTATCTCCGCAGAATACGAAGTATCAAAATAGACATCTTTTCCTGCAAGGATTTCGTGCACCTCCTCCCACATCTGATAAGAACCTGTATGCGCGAATATCATCTTAAGTCCGGGTATCTTTGTAACTTCAAGCAGACGCGCAGGCGTGGCATGCACTAAATCAGGGTAGGCAAAATCCACTCCGGCGTGAAAGAGTATAATAATATTATTTTTTGCGCAGGCTTCATAAATCACCTTCATAGAAGGGTCGTCCGGATAAAATGTTTGATATTCCGGATGCAATTTTATACCGCTTATTCCGTTTGCCGCAAGATATGCAATTTCTTCTGCGGGATTTCCGGTTTCCCTGTATAAAGGGTGCATCGCCCCGAAGCCAATGATATCCTTTGACGTTTTGTTAAACTCCACCATCCTCTTATTAATGCCCCGGACCTGTTCTTTTTTTGTCGCCACGGGAGCATTGACTGAAATATTTATGCCATCCAGCTTCATGTATTCTCGCATAGAGACGGCAGTACCTTCTCCCCAAACTTTAATATTTGCTTTCTCTGAAAGCATTTTTACCGTAGACGGAGCAATACTGTCAGGAAAAAAATGTGTATGTATGTCAATTATCTTCACTTAAATCTCCGGGTTTTAGGAATTAATTGCTTTTTTTAAATAAAAACAACTATAATATCTGCTTAGATTTTAACAAACATCTTCAATAATTGGAAGGCAAATTATTTGACATTATGTTAATAGTTCTACCGTAGAACCCCTTGTCTTTAAAAATGATAATCTGGCAGAGCAATAGCTCAAAGGTGCCGTCCGCGAGCGGAAAGAGGAACTTTCCAGGGCTGAACGGGGTAATACGACAGGTAAAGAGGAGTAATCCGGCGGATTTTAGCTGTTCTTATTTTATTGTCACATCCAGGCATTTTCTTACATTTGAATATTTCTGTTCCAGGTTCGCGATTACAAAAGAAACGGCTTCACTCACTCCGGTTTCAGCTCTCACCAGTATCTGTACGGCTTTACCTTTTTTTGACGGAAGGCTTGCAGGAATCGGACCCAATATTTCAATATTTTTATCACCTTTTTCTTCAAAACACTGTATAAACTCTATTGCCCTTGCTCCTGCCTCCTCTTCGGTTTTACCCGAGACTATTATCTCCCCCAAACGGCAATACGGGGGATATTTTAGTGTTTTACGCATTTTAAGTTCTTCGTCTTTAAATTTTTCAACTTGGTTTTTGCGGAAAGCTTCGGCAATCCTGTTTTCTTTTTTTAAAATCTGAATATAAATATTAACCTCCGGCCTTGCGGTATCCAAAAGAGAAAGAGCGAGGTTTAACGCTTTTTCCGTAGAGTCAAACGCCGGAAGGTTCATAACATAATCAAAGCCCAGAATTCCCACAACTCCTTTTTCCATCTCCCTTATGTAAGGCAGCGCCATTTGGGTCCCCACAATAAGTTCCGTCTTTCCGTCCTTGAATCTTCTTAACGCAGCCTTTCTTTGAGAGCTTTTAATTAAAATGTCAGAATCTACTCTCTCCATAGGCACGTATTTAAGAGTTTTTTTTATCTCTTCAGCGACTTTTTCAACGCCCAGGCCTGCGGCATATAACAGAATACCCTGACAAGACGGACATTTATCCAAAACAGAATTCTTCCTCCCGCAATACCGGCATTGCAAGACATTATCTTTTTTGTAAATCGACATTCCGACACCGCATCTTTCGCATTTAACGGCTTCACCGCATTCTTTACAGCGCAAAGAAGTGGAAAAACCTTTACGAGTGGCAATTAAAACACCTCTGCCTCCGTTTTTCAACGTCTCTCTAAACGCATTATCGATTTTGAAAGAGATTACTTTGTTCTTGTCATAAAACTCGACTATTTGAAGCCGCGATAAATCCGCTGATTTTTTTATTGCCGGAGGGTACCTAGACCGTGTTGACAGGGAAAGAGAATACGACCCGAGCACAACCTTCAGACCCTCAAGTTTTCCTCTTTGAATAACGGCAGCTACGGTGGAAAACCTCGGAGTCTCTTCGCTTTCATAAGCTGAAGCGTTCTCCTCTTCTACTATAATTACAGAAAGCCCGTTTATAGGCAAAAATGCCGCTTGCCTTGTTGCAATAATTACTTTTGGCAATGGTGACAGCATTCCGGATAGCGCCTCAAAAGCCGCGCCGTGACTGAGCCGGGAATTAAAACAAATGACTTTAATTTTCAGCCTCTCTTCCACTTGCTTTGAAAATACTTCAATAAGGGAAGCCTCTGGGACCAGCAGCAAAACAGAGCCTTCTTCCTGTAAACTGTTTTCTATTTCCTTTAGATAATGATTAATTCTGTCAGTGAAGGGCGCTTCTGCTCCAAATATTTCATTTTTTCCAAGTGAGACCGTAAAAGAACTTTTCGGCTGCCAAACTTTCTTTCGCGTAGGAAAATATTTCAGTTTTTCAGGGTAGAGAGCGTGTAATGTTAAGCCCAAAGAGGCGCAGCATTCTCCGGAAATCCATTTGGCAAGCGAAAACAATGAAGAGTTTATGACAGGGAATGGATCATAAAGCTCTTTGATCTGTTTTAGACCTTTAACCGTGCTTTCCTTTGGAAAAGACACCACAAAGCCGACTGTTTGACGAAAACCTAAAGGAACAATGACTCTTTGAAACAAGGTAAGCCGGTCAACAAGGTTTTCAGGAACTATATAATGAAAAGTTTTCCCCGAAGGGACATTAATTGCTACTTCCGCATAGACGGTCATATTCTTTCCTTAGGAATTTTACATCTTTCCATACATCCACTTTATAAGCAGGATTCCTAAGACAGGCCGACGGATGAAAAGTTGCCACTACTTCTATTCCGTTCCAGTCGAGCGCCCTGCCTCGAAGCTTGGTAATTCCTTCTTTTGTATTTAGGAGGGTCTGGGTTGACGGGTTTCCCAAAGTGCAAATAATTTTTGGTTTTAACAGTTTTATTTGTTCATACAAATACGGAATGCATTTTTCTATTTCTTCCGGTTCCGGCTGGCGATTATTGGGAGGTCTGCATTTGATGATATTTAGAATGAAGACTTCTTCTCTTTTAAAACCTATAGACTCTATAATTTTTGTAAGCAGCTGCCCGGAGCGCCCGACAAAAGGCTTTCCTTGTTCATCCTCATCTGCGCCGGGAGCCTCTCCGATAAAAACCAGTTTCGCATCAGGATCCCCTTCCCCAAAGACAAAATTTTGACGGGTCTTTCCGAGACCACATTTCATGCATCCTCTTATCTTATCTTTGTAGGCCTCAAGCGCCTTACTGCTGTTTGTTTTCAAGGTTGACACTGCTCCTGCTTTTCCTTTTGGCGCCTTCAAATCTTCTCTAAAATAAACAAACCCTTCTTCCAAAGACTGCTTAGCTTCTTCTTGAAGGGCTTTAACCACCTCGGAAATACTGTTACTTGGATTTCTTTTTTGCTTCAACATACTTGACTTTGTGATTCAAAACTTCTTCCAGCGCCTGAAAAGAGACTTTGGCAAAGGATTTCTTGTCGTCGTTTTCTTTTTCATTTATTACTCTAGCCCGAAGCGCAGCAACCACAGAAACTCTGAATTTGTTCGTCTCTTTATCCAGTTTTTTTTCCAGCGAGAAAGTACTCATTTAGACCCTCCATATAACTTTTTTTATGAAAAGATATTATACCAGATAAATATCGCATGTACTACTTTTTTCTTATAAAGACTTGTTACTTAATAATAAGCTGTCTTTTTGCCAGGATTATGCTTTCAACTATCTTTACTGTTTCTTTTAGACTGTCATTTACAATCAAATAATCATATTGGCTAAGGTATTTTAGCTCTTTTACTGCAGTATTAAGCCGCACTTTGATCTGCGCCGCAGTTTCACTGCCTCTTTTTTCTAAACGTTTCTTCATTACTGCCAGTGAAGGAGGAAGAAGAAATATTAGTAATGCATTTTTGAATTTTTTTCTGAGGGCTGCTCCGCCCTTAACGTCTATTGTCAGGATTATGGCCTTTTTTTCAGCCATCTGTTTTTCTATATATTTTTTGGGAGTACCATAATAACTTTCATGCACTTTTTCCCACTCTAAGAAGCGGCCTTTCTTCACTAATTTCGGAAATTTCTCTCCTACAAAAAAATAATCCCTGCCTTCCTTCTCTCCTTTTCTGGGGCTTCTCGAGGTGGCAGAGATAGAATTTACAATTGAGCCGTTGCTCCTGCGCACCAATTCCCGGCAAACCGTTGTCTTGCCGACTGCGGTTGGAGATGAAATTACGACCAAAAGGCCCCGGTTTTCCAAGTGTTTTTTAACCGCAGAATTGAAGACTTTATTATTCAACATTTTGAACCTGCTCCCTGATCTTTTCAAGCTCTTCCTTGAAGGAAACGACCATATGCGAAACTGCGCTATTACTGCATTTACTGCCTATAGTGTTAATCTCTCTTAAAAACTCCTGAACAAGAAAATCCAGCTTGCGGCCCTTGGTGCCTTTGGAATTTATTATATGATAGAACTCGTTAATATGGCTCTTAATTCTGGTAATCTCTTCGGAAATATCACTCTTCTCCACCATAAGGGAAACCTCGGTGTAAACCCGGCCTTGATCCATCTTAATATCTTTATAATTGTTTTTTACCTTATCTTCAATGCGCTTTTTATTGTCGCCCTTGGCTTTATGATTGGTTTTTTCTATACCCTCAAGAAGTTTCTTCAACGTATTAATTCTTGCGATAAAATCTTTTTTAATCCTTCCTCCTTCGCGCTCCCTTGCTTTAATAAACATCAAAAGGGCCTTTTCAAGGGCTTCTTTTATCTGTTCCCAGCCCACCTGCTTTTCTTCATAAACTCTAAATATCTCGGGAAGCCGGAGAACATCGGCTATTGTTATTTCTCCCTTTATGTTAAGGTTTTTTTTCAACTCAGCGACAGACCTTAAATATTCTTTTGCAAGATGGTGATTAATAGAAACTCTCTGATTTTTATAGCCCTCAAGTATAATGACGGCAACATCTATTCTACCGCGGTCCAGCTCTTTCCTTAAAAGCTCTTTAATGCGTTCCTGAAACTGCAGGAGTTGTGATGACATTCTGTAATTTATATCAAAATATTTGTGGTTGACGGAACTTATCTCGACAGCATATTTTATATTGCCCGACTCGTTCTTGCCCCGGCCAAACCCTGTCATACTTTTCATAGTGTCGCTCCTGAGGTAGATTTCGCTTATACATTTCTTTTGAATTTACAAACTGTTTCACGTTGCCTGTTGCTTTTTTCTATTTAACTATTGCAAGCACTAAAGCCAGGACGGCAACTCCGGAAGTCACTACCCCGAGATACTCCCACGAGATAATCCCCTCTGTCTGCCGGCCGGATTCTCTTGCCTTTATTTCATTTATTACTCTTTTTAATTCGATAGTGTCGGCAATATTGGAATCAATATTTGCTTTCAATATTGAGAGCACTTCTTTAAGCGCTTTTATTTCGTCTGACTTTACCTTGATGTCGTCCTGGGATATTTCTAATTTTACTTTACAGGAATCGGAAAGCACCTTTAGAGAATCTAATATAAAACTGTCGTTCTCTGACTTTTTATTAAGAGCCGCAAACTCTTCTTTGACAGTCTCCAGGCTTAGATTGATTTTATCAAGACCCTTATCCGTTGAGGCAAGCATGTTTCTGTGATTTTCAACTACGGTATTTAAAGCCTTTAAAGCTGCCTGAAGCTCCAGATTGGACTTGCCAAGTTCGTCAAGTTTTTTTTGAGCGGCCTTAAGTTTTTCAATTTCTTTGCCTTGGGCCTCAAGTTGCGGTTTTAGATCTCCCGGTACAGTAACTGCAAGGGAGCCGTTAGAGGTTGCAGAAGTTGACGACACAACAATTGAATCCTCGGCCCCGGCGCAGCAGTAAAAAATAACTATTGCGCTTATTATCCTAATAACCATGAAAAGAACCTGTAAGCAACTGCACCGTCTTTTTCGCCAGGTTTAAGAATTGTTCCGGCAGCAGGCATATGTACAACACCATAAAAAGAGAACTGTAGATTATTATATTAAGAGAGAGGGAAGGTTTTATTGCTTCTGTAATCTTTTTCTCTTTTGCAAAATACATAAAATAGGCAATCCTGGCATAGAAATAGAGAGATACAACACTGTTTAACACTCCTATTACGGCAAGCCAGGTGTACCCGGAGTCAATTGCAGCACCCAGCACCAAAAGCTTCCCGAGAAAACCTGCCGTCGGAGGAACACCGGCAAGAGATATTAGAAAAACAAAGAAAACAAAAGCCAGCGCGGGACTGACAAGAGAGAGACCTCCGTAATCCCTTATATCGTCACTGCCTGTTTTATTATAAATAGCTATCACAAAAGCAAAAGCTCCCATATTTGTAAAAAGGTACGCAAGTGTATAAATCAGCACCGATTGTACACCGAAAAGCCCGTAAGCCACAAAACCCATCATAATAAATCCTACGTGCGCAATCCCGGAGTAGGCAAGAAGCCTTTTGGCATTATTTTGCGTTAAGGCGACAAGATTACCCACAGTCATTGTTATCGCAGCAAGGAGAGCAAGAATCAAGTTAACATTTGAATTATCCGGTAGAATAGCCAGAAAAGTCCGAATTAATACGGCAACTCCGGCGCTTTTTGAAGCTACAGAGAGAAACGCTGTTACCGGAGCAGGAGCGCCCTCATACGCATCCGGCGCCCACATATGAAAAGGAACCAGAGCTATTTTAAAGCCAAAACCTACCAGCATCAGAAGAAGACCAACAATAAAGAGATTCGATATTCCATGGGCTATCAAATATTGCTGGATAGAAGGAAAAGAGCTGGCGCCGGTAACCCCGACCAAAAAAGATGCGCCATACACAAATACCGCAGAAGAAAATGCTCCGATTAAAAAATATTTTACCGCCGCTTCCCGGCTCTTTGAGTCTTTCTTTACGAAGCCTACAAGTACAAAGAACACTATACTTACAAACTCTATGCTTAAAAAGAGCATCAGAAGGTCGGAAGCGCCAGCCATAAGCATCATGCCAAGCGTGACCAGAACCACCAGAGCGGTGTACTCTCCTATTTTATTATTTTCTAAAGCTTTATAATCCCTGCTCATAAGCAGCATAAATACGGCAGAAACGAGGATAATTATTTTGAAAAACCGGGCAAAAGAATCGACGACCAAGGCATTATTAAAAATATACATTCCTTGTTGGAAAAGAGCACCTATGGTAAGAAGAAGCGCTCCGGTAAGACCAACAGCCGCAATGTCAAGAATATTTCTCTTTGATTTTACCGGCAGTATTAAATCAGCAATAATGATAAAGAAAGCCAAACACAAGACAAATACTTCCGGGGTCAAGGCAAGCAATCCTTGCATTATAGCTTCAGGAATAAAACCCTTTGTCATACTTTTACTCCGAGTATCGAAACAAGAGACTTAACGCTTTCAACTGAGATACCTGACGCAATAACTGGCAGGATGCCTAGAAGAACCATCAGAACCATGAGGGGAGCAATTGCTATCATTTCCCGCATATTCATATCAGGAATATCCTTCCATTTATCATTTATCGGTCCCAAAAATACTTTCTGAATCATTATAAGGAAATAGCCGGCGGTAATAACAAGCCCGGCAACCGATAGAGCCGTGAAGGTTTTGTACACAACGGGATTAAGCGTAGAACTGAAAGCGCCGGAGAAACACATAAATTCGGAAACAAAGCCGGCTAAACCGGGAAGACCCATAGAACCAAGACAGGCAAATATCATAAGAGCCGAATAAACAGGCATCTTATTCATCAGCCCGCCAAAGCCGTCAATATCACGGCTGTGGGTACGGTCATAAATCACGCCGACTAAAAAGAACAGTGCTGAAGTGATAACTCCGTGAGTCACCATCTGAAGTATAGCCCCGTTTAAGCCGACAGTAGACATGGCAGCTATACCGAGCAAACAGTACCCCATATGATTAACCGAAGAGTACGCTATCATCTTTTTCAAATCTTTCTGCGCCATAGCAACGAAAGCCCCGTAAACAATATTTATAAAAGCCAGTATCAGAAGAGGTATTGCAAAATATTTGGCAGCATCAGGAAGAATAGTATAGCTTATCCGAAGCAGTCCGTAAGTACCCATCTTGAGCAGGACACCTGCAAGTATTACGGAAACCGCAGTAGGAGCTTCTACGTGCGCGTCAGGCAACCAGGTATGAAACGGAAAAACAGGGACTTTGATTGCAAAACCGATAAATAGAGCAATATAAACGATATACTGCTGAAAGCCGGGAGTAAGGCCGTGAATCCTGGATAATTCCATAATATCAAAAGTGCGTGTAGCCGCAGGAACAGACAGATAAAGCGCAAGAATTCCGAGAAGCATTATCACGGAACCAAATAAAGTGTACAAAAAGAACTTAATTGCGGCGTACTCTTTTCTCGGTCCGCCCCAAATGCCTATTAAGAAGTACATAGGAACCAATGTGAGCTCCCAAAATATATAAAAAAGGAAGAAATCAAGAGCCACAAAGACTCCTAGCATTCCGGTTTCCAGAAGGAGAAAGAAAAAGAAATACTCCTTCACTCTCTCTTTAATATTAAAAGAGTAAACTGCGGCAAGAAAGGAAAGAAACGGCGTAAGTACGAGCATCGCCATAGACAAACCGTCCAATCCCATAAAATAGGAGATACCAAAAGACGGTATCCAGGATGCCTTTTCCACAAGCTGAAGTTCTGCAGTATTTCTATTGAAGATATAAAACACATAAAAACCAAGAACCATGGTCAGAAAGGTAATCCCCGCAGAAATCCATCTGACCAGATTATCCTTCCCCTTCGGCGCAAACAATATAAGCACTGCACCGAAAAGCGGTAAGAATGTAATTAAAGTTAAAATCGGCATACAACCTCCAGAATTTAAATAATTATTTAAATATTACCCTAAGCATTATTACTATAAATAACCCGACAACAGAAATAAGAATATAATTTTGAACAAATCCCGTCTGCAGCTGTTTTAGGAGCTCACCGCTTTTATTGGCAATCCAACCGGCACCGTTCACTGCGCCGTCCACATAACCTTTATCAAAGGCATTCTGAATTTTACTCATAAGGAGAGTCATAAAGCCGGAACCATTCACCGCCCCGTCCACTATTTTCTGGTCAAATTTAAAGAAAAACCCGGCAAGACGTTTAGAGGGATTAATAAATACGATTTCGTACAGTTCGTCTATATAATATTTATTTAGAAGAAGTTTATGAACAGGGGCCATCTTCTCAGCAAGATACTCGGGAGATATCTTTTTCAGGTAATACATAAAGAAAGCGAGAGTAATGCCGAGAACTGCAACAGCCAGGGACATGTACAAGACAAAATGAGAGCCTCCATGTCCTCCCTCGGGCACAACCGCTTCCTTTAAACCAAAGTACACAAGCTTTTCAAATGAATGTCCGGAAACAAAGAGCACACCGGAAACAACAGAGAGCAGAGCAAGAACCATCAAAGGTATAGTCATAGTTTTCGGAGACTCATGAGGATGAAGTTCCGACCGCATTTTACCGGTAAAAGTCATAAAGAATAATCTAAACATATAAAAGGCCGTTATTAAAGCGGTAAGAGTGCCTACCGCATAAATAAGATAATGTCCGCTGTTGAAGGCTGCAGAAAGCACTTCTTCTTTAGAGTAAAACCCGGAGAACGGCGGTATTCCGGCAATCGCCAAGCATGCTATTAAAAAAGTAACCATAGTAATTTTCATCTTCTTGCCAAGTCCGCCCATCTCTCTTATATCCTGTGTGCCTGCGCCGTGAATTACGGAACCGGCTCCCAAAAACAAAAGGGCCTTAAAAAAAGCATGTGTAGTAAGATGAAACATTCCGGCCGTGTAACCGCCGACGCCAAGAGCCATTATCATATAGCCGAGTTGACTTACGGTGGAGAAAGCAAGAACGCGTTTTATATCATACGCCACCAGCGCCATTGAAGCCGCAAAGATAGCGGTAAAAGCGCCTGTATAGGCTACAACCTCCATAGCCAGAGGAGCATGCATATAGATGAAGAAAGTCCTGGCAACCAGATATACTCCCGCGGCGACCATTGTAGCGGCATGAATCAACGCCGATACCGGAGTCGGACCTTCCATCGCATCAGGAAGCCAAACATGCAAAGGAAACTGCGCAGATTTTCCGACCGCTCCGAAGAAGATCAGAATACCAATCCAGTTTAGAGTAGCTACTGAAACACTACCCGAAGCAATCCCCGTATTAAGAAGTTCTCCCAGCTCTTTAAAGTTAAACGTGCCAAAAACAGTAAATATCAGCATCAATCCTATAAAGAAACCCAGGTCACCGACTTTGGTAGTAATAAAAGCTTTCTTACCCGCATCGGAGGCGCTCTTTTTTTCATACCAGAACCCGATTAAAAGATAAGAAAAGAGCCCTACCAGCTCCCAGCTGATAAATAGAAGTAAAAAGTTATTCGCAAGTATCAGACCAAGCATTGCGACTGTAAACATCGAAAGGTAGGCGTAGTATCTTGAGTACCGGCTATCCCCGCGCATATAACCGATCGAATATATCTTAACAAGCAGACTCACTGTGGTCACAACGACCAGCATTACGGCAGTCAGACCGTCAACCATAATCCCGAGCCTAACGCCGTTATCCCCAAAACTTAACCAGTCAAATTTAAACTCCGCCATCTTTTCCCCACCTGACACCATACCGAAGAAAAGATACAGAGAGATTATAAAGGAGCCTGAGATTGCAGCAATAGAGATGTAGGCTGATTTAGTTGCAAGCTTTTTACCGAAGAATATATTTACTATAAAAGCCAGTAACGGCAACAGAGGAATAAGGATTAATAAAACCAGCAAATTTTTCTCTACCATTTCAGAAGTTCCATTTTTTCAACATTAACACTCTTAATATTTCTGTAGATTGCAAGAATGAGAGCCAGACCTACGGCCGTCTCCGCCGCTGCCAGGGTAATAATGAATATCGGGAAAATTATACCGATAGAAGCTTCCAGATGCATAAATTTGTTAAACGCCACTAAATTGATATTTGCCGCATTAAACATAATCTCTATAGCCATAAGAATTCCGATGGCGTTTCTTCTGGTTAAAACTCCGTACACCCCGATTAAAAAAAGCACCAGACTTACTATTATTACCGTATAAAAATATAGATTACTCATCTTTTTTCCCCACTATAGCCATTGCGCCTATCAAAGCCGCAAGGAGAACAATAGACGCCACCTCAAAAGGAAGTACATAAACGGTCATTAAAAGCCAACCGACAGATTTTGCTGTTCCGCCCGGCAAAAGAGTATTTTCAAAACCCTGAAGCCCTGAGATAAGGATAGAATACGAAAGCATAATAAAGAGAAGAGCGCATACAATAAGCGCAGAATATTTTTGTTCATTGGTTTGCTGTAACAGACTGCTGGATACCCTTGCCGTGAGCATCACAGCAAAGAGAATAAGAACAATAACCCCGCCCACATATAGAAGTATCTGAACAATACCGAGGAAATCAGCATCAAAGATGAAGAAAAAAGCGGCAACGGAGAGTAAAAACACCGCAAGAAACAACGCCGAATGCATTACGCTCCGAACCGAAACTACAAGGAACGCCGAAGCAACGGCGACAACCGCAAACAAGAGGAAAACGCCGTATGTTACTATAGAGTCGCTAATGAAAGAAAAATCCATTCATTCTCCTTGAACAAACAAGTAACGGCTTATAAACCCCCATAAGCCGTTAGTTTGAAATTATAACATTTCCACACATGTTTTTTCAAGCAGAAACAGAAGATATGATAATATAGTAAGCCAAAAGCCCCGGCACAAAACCTATTATGAACGTTATTATAGGATTTATAGTTTATTTTATCCTAAACACGGCAGGTTTTTAATGACTTAACCTACTTGGCAAGCAGTGCTTTTGTTTCCTTGATAGCTTTAGCGGCTATCTGTTCCATCTTTATTTTTTCCGCGAACTCTATTTTTATAGAGTAATCTTTCGCTCCGGGATCTTTATCTCTCTTATACGGATAATAAGAAGTTGGCATACCTTTGGGTTCATCCTGGAATATTGAGGAGTAAAGAACTATTGCACTTAATACCGAGCCATATTCAGAAGGATGTGAGTTATCCTTATCATGCAGAATAATATCAGGAACTTCTTTTCTCATCATATTCCAGGCAGTACCGACAGGTGATAACTCCGCCCCGGTATCCTCAGCGAGCCTCAGATAAGCTTTTTTAATATGTGAGTACATATTCGGAATCTCTTTCTCTGCAAGTTTCTTATTTTTTTTATTTTTGCTTTTTTTGATCCAGTCCGGCATGCCTTTATACTCCCACGTCATAAAAAATACGGTTCTGGCACCTGACTTATTTATCTCCTCGTAAAGTTTTTTCCCGTACTCTATAAGCTCTTCGGGATTACTTACCGGCTCAAAACTTGAACTTTGCAGAACTACAACATCATACTTGTTATTTCTTATCATTCCAAGGCATTCTTTGCTTCCATAATGATCGCTAAAAACAGTGCTTCCCGGAAGATATTCATCTATCCTAACCTTCCTGTTTTTATGATAAGCTATCTGTCCCACCAGGTCGTTTATATTATGGAAAAACGTAAGACTGTTTCCAATAAACAGCACCTTTAACGGTTTATTACTCTTGGTCTCTGCATTTAGAGGGTTGGTCGAAAATATCAGAATAGTGGAAAGAAGCAACTTTATTTAAGAAGATTAAAGAGGGTGACCGTAAAGCCACCCTCTTCCTATAATATTGTTTACTTGCAAGCTTCCAGGAAAGTTTCATAGGCCCACGTGTTCCACTCCGGATCAACTCCTATTCCGTGAAGATCTCCGTAGTTTTGCGCAATCAAGCCGCCGTTTTTGCCGTTGAAAAGCCGTATCATATCTCTGGCTGTTTGCTGGATAAGTTTTTTATCTCCGGTCGGAAGAACTTTCTGCACATCAACAGGGGATTTTAAAACCACTTTGTTTTCCTGTAGATACTTCGCCAGTTTTTCCATTCCGTACAGGGTCGGCTGGTCGAACTGAAACGCGCTGACACCGGCTTCTATAAGATAAGGAAGTATCGCCCAGTTATAACCACAGGAGTGCATCTCAACCGAAAGACCTCTCTGCCTTGCCGCTTTGAAAAGACGTTTATGGTGAGGCAGGAATATATCTTTGAACATATCAGGAGATATTAAAGTACGGTCCTGAATTCCCCAGTCCTCGGCAAAAGCAATTCCGTCGGCGCCTATTTCTGCGGCTCTTATTATTACTCTTTCAAAAGTATCCGCAACAATTGCATGGAGTTTATCTATATTCTTCCTTTCGAGCACCAGGTCTTCCAGGTAAACTTCCATTTTGCGGAGATACCGGCTGGCAGAAAACATAAAGCCGTTAAGTCCGACGACACGGTAATGCTGATCATTATCTTTTTCCCATTTCGCTTTTAACAGTTCAAAATCCGGAGAACTTGCAAAATCCGGCGCTTTATATGTTTTCAGATCGTTCCAGTCTGCTATTGCAGGTTTAAAAACCTCGCCGCCGGCGCTAAAGCCCTTAATCCGGTGCCAGACGTTTCCCCACGGATCATCATAATACTCAAACTTTTCATCTTCCCATTTCTTTACTTCCCAGCCCTTGGGATTCGGTCTCGTTCTTGAAAAATCACACATACAGTCAGGATAGTTCATAACTTTAGTGAAGTTCATTCCTATCCTGTCCGGTCCTGAAAAACTCATATGCCTTTTTATTACTTCCCTGGGTGTCTGCTTCATTTCTTCTTGTCCTCATTTTCAAAAAGTATAATTTATTTTACTGTAAAGTTACGAGAAAAGTCGTTTTAACCGCGCCTCTGCGCCTCCGACCATCCGCGCATCTATTGCATCACTTCCTGCGCCGCTTCTGCCCATTCTTTAAGTACATTCGGATTTCCGTTTACGTTGTGAATGTCGCTCAAGTTCAGATCAAATATCGAACCTTTTGCGGCATCCACCAGTTTTTTTATGGATCTTTTGATATCATCTTTACTCATTCCAAAGAATACTTTTCCCGGGTGATCATGCACCTCATATACAAATGCATCTTTTGTTTCTTCTCTGATAGATTTAACATCAGACCAGGGGGAAATATGAAAGCGTCTCAGATTAGAAAGCGTCTTTATCACAGAAGCCTTCTGATCCAGAGGTTCACACCCGTGATAGTAAACGGTCTTGCCGGTAAACAAGGCGGCTAATTTTTCATTGTACGGATGGACAAACTCCGCATACATATCCGGACCAAGCCCGCTTGCGGTCTGGGCAGAAACATAAGCCCATTCATCCGCCAGCTTTAAATTATTTTTGTCATACCCTTCCCGGAGATAAGAAGCATGCACTCTCCAACCGAAAGCAAGATATTTGTTATCCATAGAAGGCGCCTTAATCCAACCTTTTTCTTCCCTGTTTTTATGATGGACCAACAGCGCATCCGTAATCAGGGTCATAAGTTCGTGTACTTTTTCCGGAGTATCTATAACATCATAAAGGAGGGTTTCCAAACCTCGAAACTCGACAGCAAAATCAAAAGGCGAGTACCCCATATTTTTATATTGTACAGATACTGTTAACTTCCCGTCTGTAAGCTCCTTAGCCCGGGTTACAAGATCGGCTGTTTTCTTATCATCAATGAGCACATCGGTAAATTTTATTTTTTCATTGGCAAAACCTTCTTTAAAAGGCGGGTCTATCTGCTTTGCATGTTCGGGATTATCGTCCCCAATCCATTTAAGAGGAACTCCCCAGTCAAAGGATTTGGAAACAGGAGCATTCACCTGGATCAGGGGCCACACAATATGATCATCCGGAACATTTTTAGCCATCCAGAGCCGTTTCCTAAGATCAAACTCAATATCTTGCGCGAGTTTAGACGCTGCTTTTAGGCAGTTTTTGCCGAGCATTAACTCCCACTGGGTTGAAGGGATGCCTTCGTAATATACGGAAACCGGTGTTTTGCCCGCGGGTTTCAGCGCCTGATGCCCGGCCCAAAGCTCTTTCTTTGTCGTTTCTTTAGGCAACGCTGCCAATTTAAGAAGTTCATCAACCAGCGGCTTAAATATCTCTTTTTCCTGCTTTAGCTCCATTTAATGCTCCTTGTCGAATCATAACTCTATTTTTTTACAATTTAAACCCGTTATTACCCCTTATATAAGGCGGTGTAATACAGAAAACGGGTTATTTACTTTTATTTTTCGGGGTTATCTTCTTTTCAAGTTCTTCAAGGCCGTCTACAAGACGGGGCCCGGAGCGCAGGAGCAGATCCGGATCCAGATCATCAAATACTTTGTCATCCTTTACCGCTTTTATACCGGTCCAGCCGGCTCTCCCGGTTATTTCTTTTTTCATCTTCCCTTTTTTTTCCATATAGGCCGTTATTATAATATCCGGGTTCCTCTTGATTATTTCTTCCGCGCTGACTTCCGGAAATGTTTTATTTATACTTGAAAATATATTTTCCCCGCCGGCAATCGTAATAAGTTCGTCAATAAAGGAGCCCTTTCCCGCGGAGGTAACCGGCTGGTTCCAGATTTCAAAATATACTTTAGGATGCTTGCTCTTTTTTGCCTGCTCTTTAACTTTTTCTATCCTTGCTTTTAAAGAGTTCATCAGTTTTACCGCTTCCGCTTCTTTTCCGGCGGCTTTTCCTGTAAGCAGTACATCGAGAAGCATCTCCTTCAAATCTTTAGGATAAAGAGTCATTGTAGGGATGCCCATAGCCGAAAGTTTTAAAGCGAGCTCTTTTTGTACGCCGCCTCCGGCAATAACCAAATCCGGTTTTAACAGAAGAATCTTTTCAAGGCTCGGCGCAAAAAAATCTCCGACTTTTTCTTTTTTCCCTGCTTCCGCCGGATAATTACAGATGCTCGAAACACCGACCACTCTGTCACCGAGACCCAGCATAAAAAGTATTTCGGTATTACTCGGAGCCAGGGATATTATTCTTTTAGGGATTTTAGGGATAACAGCAGATATGCCTACATCATCAACAATCGTGACGGGAAAATCCGAAGCAAGCAAAGAAGCAGCAAGAAAAAGAAACATTACGAGTATTTTTATCATATTATATTATACTCCGGCAAGAACTGCTTTCAAACACAAAAAAACCCCGCCCGCTTTTAACGGACAGGGTTTTTATAGATAAATTTATTTCTGGGCTTCTGCCGCTACTATATTTACTTTATTCCTGGTGAACTTCACAACGCCGGATATTTTTGCAAAGATAGTATGGTCTTTTCCTTCGCCGGCATTAATGCCCGCAACAAAGGTGGAACCGCGCTGTCTTACAATAACACTTCCGCCGGTAACAACTTCACCGCCGAACGCTTTCACGCCCATACGCTGACCCTGACTGTCCCTGCCGTTTCTTGATGTACCGCCTGATTTTTTACTTGCCATACTTAAATCTCCTTAAAATTAGAGCTCTATCTTTGTAATTTTTAGCCTTGTATACTGCTGTCTGTGGCCTATCGTCTTCCTGTACTGTTCGGTCTTTCTGTATCTGAAAACTCTGATTTTGTCGCCTTTCACTTCGCCGATTACTTCGGCAATTACTTTAACATCGTTAAGAACCGGTTTACCGATCTTTACTTTATCCCCGTCCACGGCCATAAGAACTCTGTCCATAGCGCACTCTTTGCCTGTGGTTGCGACTTTTTCAATATTAAAAACATCGCCTTCTTTAACTTTATACTGCCTTGCGCCTGATTCAATTATTACATACTTCATATATTAAGCTCCTCCTAACTAAAAACGTAGGTCTAATAGTACCAAAAACAAAGGAGATTGTCAAAGATAATTTGAGGTGCAAAACGCAGAAGTGACAGCTATAGGGAATAGCCACGAGATATAGCATGCTACCAATCTCTTTTCTAGCTGACAATACAGAAACATTAATAATACAGCCAGTAACTCTAAACGCATTACTATGTAATGGTATTTAACTCATACGAATTGTCGGCATTAAGACATCTATTGTCAGGTAAACTGAACTTATTTTACAAACCTGCTACTAAACAAGGAGTAAACAGATACTAATTAAGGGAGGGTTTTTACTATGAAATCCAGGTTGATAGCAGGTGTACTGGCAATAATGCTGCCTGCTTTGGCGTTTGGCGGTAACGCGTCTTACGGGGGTTATGCGAAGAAGGAGCGGGGGGATTCCAAGGAAATAACATTCGGAAAAATCGGGTTCGCGGTAAACGGAGTACTGAGTATGCCGTCCGGAGATATTGCGACTGTTTTAAACGCAACTATCGGGCCGGAGCTCTCTTTAACTTATAGAAATTTTTTAATTAAGGATTTTCATCTTCAAATGTCAGGTGATTTTATGACGTATACCGGGAAAGTGGATATTACAAATACATTTTCGACCGTTTCAGCGGTGTTATCCGGCAGGTACGATCTTAAACTGAAAGAAATTCCAGGCACCTTATATCTTAGCGCGGGCGGCGGCGCAGGGTTTGAAACTCTTACCGTAGGCGGTATTGTTCTTGATAATATTGATCCTCAATACAGAATAGGTGTAGGCTATGAAGCGGCGGCTTTTGATAACTTCACGGTGCGGCTTTGATATCAAATATGTTGTACTTCCTCAGAAATATATTGCCGGATCAACAAGAGACGGCTCTTTTATGAATATTTACGCCGGTGTAAATATGGAGTTTGGCGTTGATTCAGATAAAAGAAAAGCAAGTGAAAGCAGCAGATTGGCAATGATATAAATTTTCTAAACTTTATCTTTCTCCTTTAGCAAAATACCGTCGGCGCTCCCCTCCCGGAGATGTAAAAAAAGCCGCGGTGTTTTGTTTTCAGAAGCTTAGTTACCCATAAATTTATCTATCTCTTCCCTTACTATCTGCACCCAGCGGGGGATTCTTTCAGGCTGATTCTCCACCGTCGTTATATCTTTAAGCGTTATGTCCACAAAACAGTTCTTGCTCTTTTTCAACCCCTCGGCAATTATCCCGCGTATGCGGGCTTCATCAAAACCGCAGCTTATGTGCGCCGGGTTCGGACGCCAGGAAAGAACATAATCTTTCTTTATCTGCTCGGCGCATTTTCCCACATCGGCAACAGGGGTAACGGCAATACGGCGGAGATTTGGGACTTTTCTAAGCATATCTATCTTTTTTGTCAGATCTTCACAACAGCCATAGGCCGTGAGTCCGTACGGTTTTATTATAGGAAGCTGATAGTTAAGCATAAACTCTTCATGCATTTCCGGCGAGATTAACGTAAACTCCTGCGCCGCAAAATAACCCCAAAGCTGCGACCTTTTTGCCCCGCCTTTTTGCGACGGATCGGGAAGCTCTTCAGAATAAGGCATTGACTGATTATTTCCGTTAAAATAGCTCATATCGCCGGCTGCATCGGCCTGATCTTGCCCGGCAAGAATACCGTCCCGCATAAAAGTAAGAATCTCCCGCAGCCAATCCGGATCCTCATACATCATAATCATTAACTGTTCCATCCCTAAAAACTGCGTTATATCCGTAGAAATATCAGCGCGCCATCCCGAAAAAACCGAAGCACGGTTCACTACTACCGGAAGAATATCTCCGACCGCGTCCCGGATGTACTCAAATCTGGCTTTTGTTTTTTCTTCGTCTATTTTATGTGCGGGTTTAATCATTTTTTTCATATCTTCACGGGTTTTTATCGGCACATCATGGAACATATTCTTCCCGCCCTCTGCAGACTGCGCAAATCCGGGTTTTATCCCCCAAACAGAGTCCGGAGGCAGAATACGTTCCGCTCCGACCCCTATCCACGGCTCGAAAATAGTATCATCGTTAAGAGTGGCAACCCATAAGAACCTCCGCAAACTTTGTTCGATTGTTCTAAATTCTAAATCCTCACACAGCTTTTCCATATTTTTAAACTCTTTTTCTCCCGCATTCCCCCCGGCACTGACAGAAACAAGAGGTCTTGTAGGTTTTAAAGAGTTATGCGCCTTCCAGAGTTTACGGAGCTCCTGCTGACCCGGTCTTTCACAGCACTCTTTATACTGCTTTGCCAGGTCCCGGAGTATCAATATATCTTTCTGAGATGCCATAAATTTTCCCGTGGATTCATATGCTTTGCTTACTTGTACTCTACCGCAATATTTTCATACTTAGAGATATCTTTCCAGTTAATCGTAACTTTCTTTATCCATTTTGCATGTTTGGTTATATTAATTATCGCTTTTAACTCTTCAAGAGGAATCGTTTCCATTTCTATATTAAATATTGCGGTCTTTTCATCATAAGAACATCTGAAAATCTTGTACCAGGTGTTAGTTTTTATGTAATTTAACATCGGGCTTCCCGGCCAGCTAGAAAGTTGGATTTCTATTTTATACTGCTGTTCCCCTTTAGGAATGTAGATAATTCTTGAGCATACAGACTGTCCGTTGACCAGTATTTTATCAATCGATTTGCCGGTGTTTTTGTACATAATATCCAGCAGGTTTCCTTTATATTTGAAGTTATAAATATCCCTGTACTTATACATATCAAGAGGCTGTATATAAAGATTCCCTCTTGTAAAATCAATACCGCAGTTTTTGAAATATTTATCCGTAAAAGAATACACTTCCGAGAGGGGCCTGTCGACATTGTATTGTGTAAAAGGCAGTTGTTTTTCATAAAGAGCAGGCACGCTTCCTTTAATATCGTATTTTACAAGATTATCCAGTATAAAATATATCTCGGGATATTTGAGCTCGGGAAGATAAAATAGTTTTTTCACTTCTGCTTCTATAAGGCTTTTGTCTTCTCCCTGCAGTATCATATTTAATACTTTCTGTTCGTCTTTTAGATCTTCAGGTATTTTTACGGGAGGATAGGTGGCATTCTTACCGATAATCGATCCTGCCCAGTCAAGGGTCCTTTGGTTGTAAAGTTCCAGCACCTCGTTTTCCATCTTCGGATAATTATCCCCATTAGCCACTGCGGTTTCAAGATATTCTGTATCACCCGTAAATTCATAGGCTTTCCAGTAAATCCACGGCCATAGTTTTTTATCCAGTATTTTACCGAGTCTTTCTTCGAAAACATACCTGAGGGAAAAGTCGGCGATATCAGTCCTACTGTAGCCGTTTAGAAGCATATAAACAGCCTGATAAAATTTTCTTGTGGACACGTCCGTAGTATAAACCCTGACAATATTCGACAGCAATTTATTGTAAAATATTTCTTTTTCCCTGGAAACCTCGATAACATTTTTTCCTGCCGCTGCAAAGGAAGCTTTGGCGGCCGTGCGGAAATCATTTCCGTAGCCGACTCCGATAACAAAAGATACCGTAGTCTCCGGTAAGATATTCAGCCTTGCCATTATTCTGTATCTGCCGTTTTCAACCAGATAAGATATTTCTTCAACAGTATCTTTATCGAAAAATATTCCCAGCGCGGAAGAGGCTGTCTTAAACTGATTTGTAACTGTAACAGCTTTTTTCGTTAAATACTCTTCTTGTAGAATAGATGTTCCCCTGGCGTAAAATATTATCTCCGGCTTCCACGTCTTTTTTCCCGCATTTGAGAGAACCAAGGAACTGACAGAGGCTTCGGGACTCACAAAAGCGGTGACCATTTTTATTTTATTTTCTTCACTTAAACTGCTTTCGCTTAGTATTTCATTAGGCCGCCAGACAACGCTTTTAAACGGATTTATTTCTTCAAACCCCGCAGTCCTGAAACGTATGGAGCAAAACGGGTCCAGGTCGGACTCACTGCTCAATATCGCAAGCGGAGAATATCCGTACGTTTCGCTGTAAGCCTTTATATAAAACTTAGAGTCCGGAAGACCCATAGAATAGGAAACAAACGGCAGTTCTTTATAGGAAAGCCACCAGTGGTATGTAACCAGGTTCCGGTCATGCTCGCCGGAAAAAGCAACTCCCCGGAGAGTCAGGATAATTAAAGCTATTATAATACTGCGACGCATATTCCTCTTTTATCCGCTTCTTTTTTTATTTTTTCTTTGTCTATTAAAAACATTTTACCGGCTTCGAGCGCCAGGCATTTAATATTTGCTTTTGCCATTTCTTTTACTGTCTTAACTCCTACACCCGGCACATCTATCCTGAAATCTTGTCCGGTGCGCGCCGCTTTGACACAAACCGCGCCTTCTTTTGCGAGAGCGCCGCCTTTTTTTATGGCAGCATCCGTACCTTCTTTACCTTCGCGGTAAACGGTTTTTCCGTTCTTGACTATTACCGTCTGTCCGATATCCGCATCCGCAAGTTTTTTTGCAGCGGCAAAGCCGTATTTAATATCCAAAAGCTCCGCCTTGCACGGTTTTCTTTTTGTAATTACTCCTTTTTTTGCCAGAAGAGGTTTAAGGTAAAGCGTCATTGGCAGTATTTTTATCCCTTCTTTTTCGAACTCTTTTATCACCGCGCCAATCAAGGTGGCATCTTTCTTGCTTTTCTGCGACATTATCAGTTTAAAAAGCCGCATATCCGGTTTTAAAGCCGCAAATAACCTTACTTTTCTTACCTTTCCGATAATACACGCTTTTTTTACGCCTTTCTCTTTAAATAACCTTATCGCTTTGCCGAAGTCTCCGATATCATACCAGAACAGTTCTTTTGAATATTTTGCCAGGGCGTTATCCGCCTCGTTTTTTATGGCGATGGTTATTACTTTTTCTCCGGCTTTCCTTGCGTTCTTACAAAAGTAAAGGGGAAGCTCTCCGCCTCCCGCAATTAAGCCTAACATTTATAGATGCCTCTTTTTGAACCTTCAACGAATTTTACAAAATGCATAACGTAAGGATCGTTCAGTTCTTCTTTAATTCTGGTGAGCGCCTGCGTGGTGTTAAGTCCGGATCTGAAGAATATCCGGTACATATTTTTAAGCGCAGCTTTTGAATCTGCAGGAACGTTATTTCTTTCAAGACCGACTTTATTCAGCCCGTAAATCTTAAAAGGATTCCCCGCGCCCATGGTGAAAGGAGGAACATCTTTTTCAATCGGAGAGCACAAACCTATGATTGCCATCTTGCCTATTTTGCAGAACTGATGCACGGGACAGTACGCCGAAACAAAAGCTTTTTCTTCCACTTCGACAAAACCCGCAAGACCCGCGCCGTTAACAAGCGTCACGCCGTTTCCTACTTTAACATTATGCCCGACGTGCGAAACCGCAAAGAAGAAGCATCCGTCACCTACGATAGTCTTTGATCCTTCCCCTGTACCTTTGTTTACCGTAACGGACTCGCGAAGAATATTATTATCACCTATCTCGACAAAGCTTTTTTCGTTTTTATAGTTCCGATCCTGCCCGGGATTCCCTATGACGGCATAACTGTAAATCTCGTTATTTTTTCCGATAGTAGTGTGCCCGTTTATTACAACGCCGGCGTGCAGTTTTGTTTTGTCTCCGATCTTTACATTTTCCCCGATGACACAGTACGGCCCGACAAGAACATCTTTACCGAGTTCGGCGCCTTTATTTATTATTGCAGTAGGATGGATATTTGTCATACGAACACCCTTGTTATATTATTTTTTATTGCGCCTATAATATCATAAGGCACGGTTTTGCATTTCTCCGCAAGCTCTTCTGCGCCGATGTATTTTTTTCCGCTTTTTCCGATAAACACGGCTACATCCCCGGTCTTCACTTTTGAAGAAGCACCCAGATCCACCATAGCAAGATCCATACAGATTCTGCCGGCTACGGGGTATTTTTTTCCGTTTATCAACACTTCCCCGATGTTGGAAAGCTGACGGTTGTATCCGCAGTTATACCCGGCTCCAAGGACTGCAATCTTCGTGTTTTTTTTAGTCCGGTAAGTGCTGCCGTAGCTGATGCAGCTTCCTTTTTTGAAGTTTTTCACGGAGAGTACTTTTGTTTTCCAGGAGAGCGCAGGTTTAAGTTTTACCGCTTTTCTCTCTTCTTTATTGCCGTAAATCCCATAGAGCATTAATCCGGGCCGCACCATATCAAAAGCCGCCCCCGGGAAATTGGCAACCCCGTCGCTGTTTAGTATATGTTTTATCATTCCTTCCGGTGCAAGAAAAGTGTTGTACTCAAAGTCGCTTATCTGTTTTAGCGTGTACTCCGTATTTGAATCTGCTGAGGCAAGGTGGGTAAAAACCCCTTCGACTTTAATATTTTTGAATTTATTTATCTTTACCAGAAAAGCTTCGAACTCCTCCGCAGGTACTCCAAGACGCCCCATCCCGGTATCTATCTCTATATGCACCCTGGCAATTTTCTTTTGTTTTTTCGC
>JAPLKO010000027.1 GCA_026388015.1 Candidatus Firestoneibacteriota bacterium
ATTAAAAAAAAATCACCTGGTAAAAGATATTAGATTGCGGCCGGGCTTCTGCTTTTTATCGGCAGTATCGGTTTCTGTATTTTATTTGGCTTACTTCAATTAATGCTTCCTGCTTTTGGCGTAGTTTCACCCTGGGTAGGTCTTGACTTTATTATTTTTGCGCTGGTTTTTTTCGTAAAAGGATACTTTAAGGATACGCTTTTTCACAAAAACATATATGCTATAGCAGGCATGTATGGAGCTATTCTTGGATTAACCGTAATACTCGGATATTTGCTTCAATCTCCGATATTATATTGGGGACCGACCAAACCTATTGCCTTAAGCGGCGGAATTTGTTGCTTCTTGCTTGGGACAGGGCTGATAAGCTTTGGCGGAAAAAGTTCTTTTCTCCTGAAATATTTTACTGGCAGCAGTGTGAGTGTTAAGATTAAAACGATAATTATACCTTTTACAGCCCTGTTAATTATCTTTCAAAGCCTGTTTTTCATAATATTAGATAAATATTACGACATAGGTTCTCAACCCTCTTTATTATATTTTAAAGCTTTAGAAATTATTGTGTTTTCCTTGCTGGCCGGTTACTTTGCAGTGCATTTTTCAGAGAAAATATTTGCCACTGCTGAACAAAACGAAGCAAAACTTAAAGCCTCGGAAGAGAAATATCAAAAAGTATTTCACTGCAATTCTTCTGCGGCCGGTTTCACCGACCTGGAAACCGGCAGATATGTAGATGTAAATCAAGCGTTTAGCGATTTTCTCGGCTATACTAAAAAAGAAGTAATCGGAAAAACAGCTGTCGAATTAGGTGTTTTTTCCGAGAAAGCAATTAAGAATATTAAAGAAAAGATTAGTGATGGCAAAACAAATAATATAATGGCGGATTTAACGGCGAAGAATGGCGAGATAAAACATGTGAATCTTTTTTCCACAAATCTACTTTTAGAAAAAAATCAATACAAGTATACTCATATGCTTGATTTAACAGAACGCATCCGGGCAGAGAACAATTTAAGGAGTAGCGAAGAGAAATATAGACTGCTTGTCGAAAATATGGTTGATTGCGTCTGGATTTACAATATTACTTTACAAAAATATATTTACGTGAGTCCTGCAATTGAAAGACTCCGGGGTTTTAAGCCAGAGGAAGTTTTTATAGAAAAAATAGAGGATAGCTTTACCCCGGAATCCCTGAAAATATATAAGTCTATTATTTTTTTAGTGATTGAAAGAGTCTTACGCGGGCAAGTTGTTGACCGGATAGATGATTTTCGGCAAATATGTAAAGATGGGAAACTTGTTGACGTAGGCGTGTCAACTCATTCATATTTGGATAAAACAAAAAATGAAATTTTAATGATTGGAATCTCTAGAGATATTACAGAGCGTGTACAAAAGCAGAAGCAGGATCTGCTCGTATCGCAAATTCTCAAAATCATTAACAGCAATGATAACCAGGAGAAAATGCTGCAAGCCATTGTGGTGGAGATTAAGAATAGTGTAGGATTTTCAGCGGTGGGAATACGCTTTAAAGATAATAATGATTATCCGTATATCGCGCAGAGCGGTTTTTTAGATGCTTTTCTGGCTTCGGAAAATTCTTTGGTTTCCCGCGATAAGAAAGGAGGACTTTGCAGGGATGAGAATGGATTTGTTGACTTGGAATGCGCCTGCGGGTTGGTTTTATCGGGAAAGATGCCCTATAAGTTCCCTTTTGCCTCGAAGGACGGCAGTTTTTGGACGAATAACTCAATTTTGTTGCAGGATCTGGCGGAAAAAGAAGACCCTCGAAAAAAACCAAGGAACCGCTGTATTTATAGCAAGTATTTTTCATTTGCTCTTATTCCAATACGCGGGAAAGAAGGCATTGTCGGGTTGCTTCATTTAGCCGACAAAAAGAAAGATTGTTTTTCAAATTCGCAGATTAAATACTATGAAAATATCTCAGAAATTATCGGGAATGCGATTAAACGGAATCAGGCAGAAATGAGAGTAATAAAAAGTGAGGAACTGCTTAGCCTTGCTATCGAAGGTACTGGAGCGGGGCTTTGGAGCCACGACATTAGCAACGGGATTGAGGAGATAAACAAAAACTTGGCTGATATAATCGGCTATTCTTTGGAAGAGCTTAACCCGTTATCTGTTGAAGTATTTAATAAGATGGTTTTTCCTGAAGATCTGAAAAGATCAAAAGAGTCTATGCGCGATCATATTGAAAAAAAGAGCGACAAATATTCCTGCGAGTTGAGACTGCGGCATAAAAATGGAAGCTGGATTTGGGTTTTGGTTGAGGGCAGGGTAAATACATGGGATAAAAACGGGAAGGCCTTAAAAATGACAGGAGTAATGATTAATATCAATGAATTAAAGAATTATCAATATCAAATTCTTCAGAGCAAGAAGATGGACGCTCTCGGTAGAATGACTGCAGCGATAGCCCATGATTTTAACAATATGCTGGCAGTCATAATGGGTTATGCAGAAATTAGTTTTGGTATGGCGGAAAAAGGCAGTAAAATTCATAAAAATTTGACTGAAATCAAGAAAGCTTCTGAAAAGGCTGCCGACTTTACAGCGCAATTACTGTCTTTTAGCCGTAACTCCATGGTTTCCGAGGCTAAAATTTCTCTTAATGATGAGCTGATGGAAATTAAGAGTATATTAGAAAAGTTGGCAGGAAATGAAATATTATTAGACTTTTGCCTGACGTCTGGCGTGACAACCATAAAAATGGACAAGACTCAGCTTGGCCAGGTGATAGTCAATTTAGTGACGAATGCAAAACACGCCGTGCAAAAAGGCGGGAAAATAGCAGTAAAAACAGAAAATATCACCCTGAATGCGGAAGCCTCCAAAAATATATCACTGTCAAGGCCTGGTACTTTCATTTGTTTATCCATTGCAGATAACGGGACTGGTATCGACGAGGCTAACATTGAGCATCTATTTGAGCCCTTCTATACTACAAAATCTTTTGGTACCGGTTCCGGACTGGGCTTAGCTATAGTTTATAATATTGTAAAAAGCTGCGCCGGCTGGATAAATATTAACACTAAAAAAGGCGCGGGCTCAGAATTTAAATTATATTTTCCGGCGGTTGCAGAAGATATAGAAACGCGACCTGACGCAGCGGTTCGGGTAGCGCCTAAAGATTTGCGCGGCAGAAGGATACTGCTCGTAGATGATGATGAAACGATTTTAAATATGATATATTTGCATTTGCAGGGAGAAAAATATACTGTTTTTAAAGCAACAAACGGCTCGGACGCAATGAAAATATTTGAAGAAGAAAAAGGTAAAATAGATCTGCTTTTTACAGACTCTGTTATGCCCGGGATGAGAGGCCTTGAATTGGCAGGAGAAATAAAAGTGATGAATCCGGGAATAAAAGTTATTATAAGCAGCGGCTATCTTGACGGCAAAACCGACGTCGGCGAGATAAAGAGAGAGGGATATTGGTTTTTACAAAAACCTTACAGTTTAGATAAATTAAATACAATTATCAGAGATATTTTAAATGGAGAAAATTAATAAAGATTGCTTAAAGCTTTAAAACCTGCTAAAATTTGTTATGGAGTTTCTCAAGGGGAGAATAATTTCAATTATTTCGGCGAATGGAGGCTGTGGTTCCACCTTTATTTCGTCTAATCTTTCAGTAGTACTGGCTTTGAACGGAAAAACAGTGCTGCTTGACCTTTACGAAAACTCCTCTTCGGTAATTCTTAATCTTGAATCCGACAAAAACGATCAAAAATTTCTTAAAAACAAATTCTCCCCCGAAGTATTTTCAAATCTGCTCCCCCTGCATTCGTCCGGCTTGTATTATGCTGCGGCAGATTACTGCGGAATAGAAGAACTGGATAAGTTTGCAAAGGCGCTCCTATCTAATTTTGAAACTGTCATCATTGACGCCGGAATGCCAAAACAAAATATGGCGAAAATATTTGATAACTCAACGTCTATCTATTTGGTAGTCACCCCCGATCTGATTTCTCTAAAAGCTGCAGAGAAGACCCTGTCTAAAATGACGGAATATCATATTAATCTTGCTAAGATAAGTATAATCGTAAATAAAACACATCCGTCTCTGGGTTTGGATGAGAAGACTATAGAAGCACTGCTTTGCAGACCTTTAGCCTGTGTCATACCTTTCAGCCTGGAAGCAACTGTCAGCATAAATAACGGAAAGCCGCTGGTACTGGCAGAACCAAATTCACCAGTTACTGAGGCGATAAAAAGTCTGGCTCTGGCGGTGAAAGCCTCAAAAACTGCTTCAACGGAATTTACAAAAAGAGAGGCCGTAGAAAGAAACATTGTTAATGAAACGGCGCTTAAAGAGAATATTCATCTTAAACTGCATAAAATACTTTCAAAAAGCAATATAAAGCTGGAGAGTTTTGTTGACCTAAAAAAACGCGAAGAGCTTAAAATTGCTGTCCAAAAAGCTATAGAAGAAATATTTGCCGCAGAAGTAACAGAACCTGCAAATAAAGACGGAAGAGAAAAATTAATGAAAGAAATCCTTCAGGAAGCCCTGGGTTTAGGACCTTTAGAGGACTTGCTTGCCGACCCGGATATTACCGAAATAATGGTTAACAGTAAAGACCTGGTTTATGTGGAAAAAAGAGGGAAGATAACTTTATCCGGCAAAAAATTTATCTCCGACAAACAGCTGCTTGCCTGCATAGAAAGAATTGTCGCCCCCATTGGCAGAAGAATAGACGAAAGTGTGCCGATGGTCGACGCGCGTCTCCTGGATGGCTCCAGAGTAAACGCCATAATTCCGCCTCTGGCCTTAAAAGGGCCTGCTCTTACCATAAGAAAATTCTCAAAAAAACGTTTTTTGGCGGAAGACCTTGTAAATTTTGGCTCGCTGACAAAAGCAGCCGCAGAATTTTTGCGGGTCTGCGTGCTTGCCAAAAAAAATATTGTAATAAGCGGCGGTACCGGTTCCGGAAAAACAACGCTTTTGAACATTATCTCGGCTTTTATCCCCGATGACGAAAGAATTATTACGATTGAAGACTCCGCAGAGCTTAACCTTCCGCAAGAACACGTTATTACGCTGGAAGCCCGTCCTTCCAATATTGAAGGCCGCGGCGCAGTGACTATAAGAGAACTGGTAAAAAACACATTAAGAATGAGGCCGGACAGGATTGTAGTGGGTGAATGCAGGGGAGGCGAAGCGCTGGATATGCTCCAGGCTATGAATACGGGGCATGACGGCTCCCTGACAACTTTGCACAGTAATTCACCGAGAGATACCCTGGCCCGCCTTGAGACGATGGTGCTTATGTCCGGAATGGAGTTACCCCTGAAGGCGATAAGAGAGCAGATTGCTTCTGCTGTGGATCTAGTGGTGCATCAGGAAAGGTTCAAAGACGGGACGCGAAAGATTACGCATATCACAGAAATAGCAGGTCTGGAAGGTGATATAATAACGACTCAGGACATATTCATTTTTAAACAAAAAGAAGCACCGGGTAACGCCCTGGTGTCAGGCTCGCTGCAGCCTTCCGGCATAATTCCCGGATTTATAGAAGAGCTGCTTCTGGCAGAAAGTAACTTTGACCGTAAAATATTTCTAAACTGAAAATTGCCGGAACCTCATTTCCCGTTGCAAAAACTCGCCTTTTTACTTTGACCGCAACATGAAAACATTACCTTGCTAAACCGGCAGGGATTATTATAAAATAATCAAAAGCTAAAAGTATTATGGAGGCTGTTATGAACAGAATAATACTATTGTTTGTTCTTATTCTTATTTCTTCTGAACCATATTTTTCGGACGAAATTCAAAAGAAAGCGATTGTCAGTTACCTTAAGGGGTCTGTTAAGATAATTAAAATATCAGAAAAAACACCGATACCGGCAAAGCTGGGTATGACTCTTTTTTCCGGAGATAAAATAGGCACGGGTGAGGATAGCAAAATAGAGCTAAAATTGGAAGACGGAGCAAATTTTAGAATCGGCGAAAATTCCTCCGTTGTTATTGAAGAGCTAAAACAGGAAAAAGGCACGGATAAATCAACGCTGCGGATTATGTTTGGCCGCATCTGGATGAATTTAAAGAAAACTCAGGACAGCAATCCTTCTGACGCCAGGATAATTACGCCCAAGGTCACTGCCGCCGTTAAAGGTACTACCTATAGGGCGGACGTGGCAGAAGACGGAGAGGCTGTGCTTAATGTATATGACGGGAGTGTTACTGTAGAAAAGGACGGAAAAGAAGAAGAAGTAAGGAAATATGAAAAGATCGCTTCAAAAGATCTGCATAAAGTCAAATTTACCGATGCTGAAGAAGCAAAAGATAATTGGGTAGGATGGAACAAAAACAGGGATAAAATACGAATTATGGTGGTTTTCACCGAAAAAAAGAACGGGCAGCTTTCTCTTATTCCGATGTCGGAAGTAATATTTGCGGAAGAACTTCTAAAGAATTATACTTATTCCGTTGTGGATCAGACAGCCTTGAATCAGATAAGAGAAAACGAGAAACTTAAAGCGGCGCTGACGGAAGACAGGGATGGAAGGAAAGCGGCGGCGGCGGGTCTTGAATTTGGAGCTGATCTTATGATTACCGGCCAGGTGGATGCCTCCGCCCGGCTTACAGAGGCGGGTTACGGCATGTATACGGGTATTTCAGATATGTCAGTACGCGTGGTTAAATGTGACACTGCAGAGATTGTTACAGCAAAAAACAGCCAGAAAAGAATTGCGGACTCTCTGGAACAAGGTGCTTTTAATAATGCAGTAAGGAAGGTATCTCAAATGATTGTCGAAAGTATAAACAATGATCTTCTCAAGTCCTGGAAAAAAGAAAATGTAAAGGGGGCTTCTCTTTATGTTTCCCTTTATAATGTGACGTTCAACAGGGTTGAAGCAATTAGAAAAGCCATAGCGGGTATTCCCGGGGCCAAAGAAGCCGTTCAAATATCTTTTACCGGCGAAAGAGCTTTATTGACGGTTAATTTTGCCGGAGACAGTCTTTCCCTGGCAGAAAAGATTGCGGAGCTTAATATCTTTGATTTGAGATTGGAAGTGGTCGGGGTTACCCTGAATAGAATAGAAATTGAAGTTAAATGAAAAAAGTCCCGGGCAGGAAAATCCTAATATGCGCATAACGCAAGGAAAAGATGTTTATTAATTTCATTCAGAGAACTTGCAGGTTAATCAAAAAAAACAACAAGTGGTTTCTGACGCTTATTATAGCTTTGTGTCTTTTATATGTTGCCTATTATATTACAAGCTGGTATCAGCGCCCGGTATTCTTTACTCCCAAAAAACCCGTCATTATCTATTCAGAGGAAGAGAAGGATGCAGCTTTCCGCGAAATGTCTGAAAATGGCAGCACTAAAAATATTGGTCCGTTTTATGAAGAAGTACGCGCCAAACTTCTGGCAAAACAGCTTGGTATAACCAGAAGAACAAATAATTATTAACAGCAATGATCTTGATGCAGGGATGACTGCCGGTCATTATTTGTTTATACCCGGCGCGGCTCCGCAGGATATGACCGAGGAGATGCAAAATCAGCAAGCGCTTACCAGGCTCTTTTGTTCGCCTATGTGGAGCGGCACGAGAGGCTTCACCTCTTATATGCAGATTCGCACAGACCCCTTTACGGGCGAGAAATCTTTTCACGAGGGTGTAGATATTAAGGCTCTGAGCTCTGATAAAATATGCTCTGTGGCTTCAGGAAAAGTTATTTTTTCGGGTGAAAACGGCGGGTATGGTTTTATGGTTAAAATCAAGCACGATAATGGATATACTACCTTATACGGGCACAATTCAAGACTTTTTGTCAAAAAAGGTCAGGCGGTTAAAAAAGCTCAAATAATTGCTCAAGCCGGCAGCACCGGTCGTTCCACGGGAATTCATTTACATTTTACGGTTTGGGATAAGACCGGTAAACTTGTAGATCCGACGCTTCTGCTTATGACTACAAGATAGGATTTAAACCGGTTGGAGCAGACCGGATTAAAGAATTAGATATTTTTTGCCGTCTCTTATCAGCGGTTTTGCATTTTTTAAGAAACCTTCTGCTGCTGCGCTAAAATCATGAAACTCCATTATATTTTTTCCCTCTATTTCTGAGCCAAAAAGCTCCAGAGCTTTTTTACTTGCTTTTATTATTCTGTTATTACCCGACAAAACAATTATTAGCGCCGAAGCGGAAGTCATTAAAGTTTCCTCTTCTAAAAGTAAAATGTTTTCTTTCGGATTCGCGCCGGTGAAGACCGTTGGTTTTTTTTCCTTTTTTTGAAAAAATAGAATTAAACCGGCGGTTAGCAGAAAGATCAAGCAGACAATAACCAGCTTGGCAAGTAAAGAGGTTTTTAGAGTATCCGCAAAACCGGCGCTCATTTTCAGCGCGCAAAAATATTCTTTGTTTTCTAAAGGTATTTTTGTTTGCCAAAACAGGCTTTTTGTATTTGTTTCTTTAGAAACAGAAAATGCGCTCTGAGAACTTGCGGAGTAGAGGTCTGCCGGTTCGCTGTCTGCAATTACTCTTCCGTCTAAGCTTACGGTTGCCTTTAGAAAACACGGTTCTTCTTTCAATCCGGTTAAATAGGTATTAAGGGCGATATCATCCTCGTTGACGGAGTATTTAAGGATTTCTTTTTTGATTTTTCTGCTGAGGACTTCGGCGCGTTTTTCTGTTTCTACTCTGAGAAAGTCTTCCGTGGAATAAAAAGTCAGAAAAAACACGGTGCCGGTAAAGATAAAGCAGTAAAGAGCAAACAGCAGACATTGGAGTTTCATTCATTCCCCTTAAGTTCCATGAATTGAACGCAGGCTTTTATTATGTTATAATATAACAAAATTCATTTTAGATAGTCAACAACCGAATGGAGGTCTAATGTTAATTAATGACTTGCTGGATAAAATGGAGGTAATGAGGGCCTCTGATCTCCATTTAAAAGTAGGACGCCCGCCGCTTCTTAGAATTAACGGCAAAATGACACCTCTTAATCTGCCTGCGCTTTTGGAAGCAGAAGTTGAGGAAATGCTTTTTACGATGATGACGAAGAGACAGAGAATGAAATTCGGGGAAGTAAACGAAATAGATCTTTCCTATGCGCCTTTGGGTTCGGCAAGATTTAGAATAAATGCTTTCAGACAAAAAGGCACCATAGAAATTGTAATTAGAATGATTCCAAAAGATATTCCCTCCTTGGAGGAGCTGGCTCTGCCCCAGGTTTTGAAAAAAATTGCGCTGGAGACAAGAGGACTTGTTTTAATTACAGGCGCAACCGGCAGCGGAAAATCAACAACCATGGCTGCCCTGGTAAAATATATAAATGAACTGGAAGCCAGTCATATTATAACCATAGAAGATCCCATAGAATTTATCCATACCGACCTTAAAAGCAGTGTCACCCAGCGCGAACTCGGGATTGATACGGATTCTTACAGCGTGGCTTTAAAATATGTGCTTAGACAGGATCCGGACGTCGTTTTTATCGGGGAAATGAGGGATCTGGAAACCGTTTCTTCGGCAATTACTGCGGGTGAAACAGGGCACCTGGTACTTTCTACGCTTCATACCATTGATGCCAGTCAATCGATAGACAGATTACTTGATTTTTATCCGGCTTCCCAGCAGGCTCAGGTGCGCCATCAACTGGCGAATACTATAACGGCTATAGTTTCTATGCGGTTAATAGAGAAAGCCGACGGCAGCGGAAGGGTACCTGCGGTAGAGGTTATGCTGGGGACTCCGACCATAAGATCGCTTATAAGGGAGAATAAACTTTCGGCAATTCACGGAATGATTCAACAGGGCGCCGCGCAATACGGGATGCAGACCTTTGACCAGTCTCTTGCCGAACTATACAAGCAGGGCTATATAACCCTGGAACGGGCACTGGCGGAAGCGACCAGTAAAAATGACCTTAGACTTTCGTTGAGCGGGATTATATCAAGTGTTGATTCTGCCAGTGAACATTTAAGGGAGGAGTAATGGCTTTTACCGAAAAAGAGAAGTGTGCAATATTAAAGCTTGCCAGAAATTCTATCCTTTCAGAGTTAGACAACAGTAAAGTTTTAGAATTTGAAACAATAAAAAACGCCTTGCTCGGTAAAAACGGTGTATTTGTTACGCTTCATACTGGAAAAGGCAGGTTGCGGGGTTGTATCGGCCGGATGTATTCCGAGGAGCCTCTTTATAAAACTGTAATAGAAATGGCAAAAGAGGCGGCTGTCGGTGACAGAAGATTCTCTCCGGTTACCTTGGCTGAGCTTGGAGATTTAAAGATTGAAATATCAGTTCTTTCGCCGCTAAAAAAAATAAAAGATTTAACAGAAATAGAACTTGGAGTGCATGGAGTAATGGTGGTAAAAGGAGCGTATTCCGGGGTGTTTTTACCTCAAGTTGCCGTGGAGACAGGCTGGAATTTGAAAGAATTTATGAATAATCTTTGCGCCGGGAAGGCGGGACTGTCAAAAGATGCCTGGAAAAATAAAGATACGGATATATATGTGTTTACCGTTGAGATAATAGCAGAATAAAAGAAGTATTTTTGACAGCAGCAGTACCGATATAATTGTCGGAGATGGCACAGCCTTCCTTTTTTTCGTTTTATAATAAATATTGATAATGCAGACTGAATTGTGTAAAATGTTAAGAGAATTATTAGTAAAATATCGGCAAAACAACTTATTATAATGGTTGTTTTGCATAAAAGTAGTTCGGAAGTATCAGAGGCAATAATGAAAAAGTTATTTTTT
>JAPLKO010000058.1 GCA_026388015.1 Candidatus Firestoneibacteriota bacterium
CCTTTTAATTGTATGACTAAATAAGCAAGTTAATGTGTGTAACATTTTTTAAATAATAACGTCTAATGTTTAGGCAAAAAGAGATAGTTGCAAATACAAGTTAAAGAGAGTACAAATATAAAATAAGCTGAATATTATTAGCGGGAGAAAAACGGTATAAAGCGCTCAGCCGCTTGCCGAAAAAAAAGGAGAACAGCAATGAAGAAAATGATTGGTGCTCTTGCAATAACTCTGGCAGTGCTCGGAGGCTCGATGATGCTAGCCGAAGATAAAGCTCCGGCATCGGAGAAGAAAGAAGCAGTAAAAGGTTCAGAGCTGGAAAACAAGGTAAAGGAACTTTTCAAAGATTTCAATTCTTCGAAGGATGCCAGCCAGGAAGAAAAAGATGCGGCTGCAAAGATAAAAAAAGATGTTATGGAGGTGATGGCAAAGATATTTGATGCGAAACTTGCCGAAGTTACGGATAAAGAAAAGGCAGAAGGGTATAAAGCAAAGAAGGATTCAATAATAAAAAACAATTTTGATAAAGCCCGCGCAAACAGAAAAGAAGATTTCGTTTGGAATTGGTATGCGCCTGTAGTTGAAAAAAAAGACAGGAAAGACAAGAAAGACGGTAAAAAGAAGAAGAAGAAATAAAACAGAAAAACAGTTGAAGTAACTAGCGGGGCAGAATGCTTGAAAAAAGCACCTGCCCCGTACTTGTTTTACAAGCCTCCGGATCTATAATTCGGCTTAACTTAAACATTGCTAAGTGCTATAATATATTAAAGAAGAAATATTCCGCCGTAACATTCAAAATGGAGCTGAAATGAGAAAAACTGCTGAGAATAGAAAATCAGTATGTGTGTTTTCAGATTTGTATAAAAAGAAATTTCCAAAACCGCCTGTTTCCGGGTTGCCGAAAGAATCGGTATGGTATGATGCTTCGACCTTAACTATCGCCGGAAAAGGATGGTCTTTAGAGTCGAGAACGTATGAACGCCTGCCCTCACGTGCTGAAAAACTGATACCGGAAAAACCCTGGCGGCAATCGCTTGCGGGAGCCGGTGTTTCTATACGCTTTTGTTCAAATGCTCCTATGTTTTTCGCCCGCTGGGTGGACTACAATAATGAATGGGCGAAAAACCAGGAACCGGCCAATCAACCTGTTTTATATGTGAGGGAAGATGGACGGTGGCGCTGGCTCGGTACTTCCTCAGGTAAAAACACCCCTATTTTTAAACTTATTAATGATCTAATTCCGGTTAAAGAAAGGGAGTACCTTCTTTACCTTCCGATGGGAAGAGGTGTAAGGAAAATGGATATAGGTATACCTAAGGGCTTCTATATATATCCGTCACTGCTATCAGGAGAACGGCCGGTGCTTTTTTACGGCACCTCTATCATTCATGGCGCGTCAGCGGCTTCGAGACCGGGTCTTAACCTGGTTGCTCTTTTGGAAAGGCATTTCGACTATCCGTTTTTAAATCTTGGCTTTTCCGGAAGCGCTTGTATGGAGCCGGAGGTAATAAAATTTGTTTCCGAGATAGATGCCTGTGTTTATATTATAGACTGTCTTCCGAATATGGTTGCCAAAACGGTAAAGGAACGTTTCGTTCCCGCCATAAGGCTTCTAAGGAAAAGAAGACCGCAAACCCCGATTATTGTTGTTGAGAGTCTGCTGTATGAAGACGGCTTTCTGGTTGCATGCAGAAAAAACAGGTGCGAAGGGTCAAATGCTGAATTAAAAAAATGGTATACCCGGCTAAAAAAAGAAGGCGTTAAAGGTCTCTCCTATGTCACCGGAAAGGCGCTTTTTGGCGGTGAAACAGAAGTCACAAGGGACGGTACGCACCCGACTGATTTTGGTTACAGGTGCATGGCAAAGACGTTTATACCTTTGCTGGCGCCGTATATTAAAAAAAACTTGTTATAATAGGAGAAATATATGGATTTGGGACTAAAAAATAAAGTTGTCGGAATAACCGGTGGTGCAGACGATATTGGCTTGGCTCTTGCCGTGTAAATGGCGGAAGAAGGTTGCCGGTTGCTTCTTTGCGATATCAATGAAGAAAAACTAAAAAAAGCAGCTATTCAACTTGAAGGAAAGGGCGCAAAGGTATTTTCAAAACCGGTTAATGTAACGAATGAAGCCCAGGTGGAGAGTTTTATAAATGCCGGGTGTAAACATTTTGGTGAGATTAACGTCTGGATTAATAATGCCGGCATCTATCCCCAGAAAGCGCTTATTGAGATGAGCAGTTCGGAGTGGGACCAACTTTTTAATGTAAATCTAAAGTCCGTCTTTCTTTGTATAAAAGCCGTTTCAAAGCCTATGAAAAATCAGAACTCCGGTGTGATAATAAATGCTGCTTCGTTCGCAGGTATCATACCTCCGGCGGAAAGCTTTGTGTTCAAAATGCCGAGTTACCGTGGCAAAACAAATAAAGGAGAATTATGGGATTATTGAATGCAGGTAAAAAAGTTTTAAATGCGGTATCTCTTTATACAGGAAAAACACTGTTTATTTTTGCCGTTTGTTTCTTCTGGGCAGCGGCTGCTGCAGGCGAGTACAAAGCTGTTTTTCCTCCGGCGGATCCTAAAACCCTGCCGGAAGTGCCGGTTGTACGTCCGGGAAAAGCTGCTGATATGCAACTTGATGGTTTGCTTGATGAAGCGGCGTGGAAGAAAGCAGTAGTGTACTCTGACTTCGGGCTGGATACCGGAGAGGGCTTAACAGATTTCCCGACACGGGTCCATTTTTTATACTCTAATCGGACACTTTGGATAGCTCTAGAGTGTGATATTCCAAAGCCGATAGATGGAGGAGAGATAGAATCCGTCCTTGAGAAAGAAAACATAGAGATATTTTTGGATAACACCGGAAGTAAAAGGATGTATTATCATATCGGCATGGACACGAAAGGTGTTGTTGATATTCCTGGTTTCACCGGACAGAACACCGCTAAAGCCTGTCAAAGTGTTGTAAAAAGAACGAAAAAAGGTTACCGTGTTGAAATGAGTATTGCGCTTGATGTGCTCTCTGATTTCGGCGCGCCGAATAAAGATATAATCGGAGTAAATGTAGCGCGGCAATCTATCGGAAAAAGATGGTCAAGTCTTTGCGGAATAATCGGGCAAGGCTCGCGCGCGGATCAGTTTTGGACCCTTCTGCTTGATTCTAAAGGCGGGGAAAAACTCCCGCAGACAGTTTACCGGCCTATTTTTAAAAATGATGCGGATTTATCAAAACTTGCCTCCGGGCTGCTTTCTGTCCTTGAAGAGTACAAGAAAAAAACGTTTGAAGGGCGGCCTTTAGTAGATGTGAGAATGAAACAGCTTGAAAATATTTTAAACAGAAGTAAAAAAGACCGTTGGGGCTCTTCTGTTTCGCTCGGGGCTGCTGTTTACCGTGCTTTCAGGGTTTTAAAAGAGCTTCTTCCTGAAACGGGAAAAAATGCGGCTTTACTGGAAGTGGAAAAGGCGCTTCTTCCCGGAAAGGAAAATGATTTTCCGTCTGCCTCCGTTTCTCCAAAAAGCGGGTGGAGAGAGTGCGCATTTACTTTTTCCGAAGATGGTTCTTCCCAGCCTTATGCGCTTTATGTTCCGGGGAACGTTACTGCCGGAAAAAAACTCCCGCTTGTCGTATATCTCCACGGTTCAAATCTGGTCTCTTACAGCGATGGCTTAATAATGGAGATGCATCAGCCTCCTATAGAATTTTTAATGGTCAGGGTTAATGCCAGAAAGTGCAAAAGATATGGTCCGTCAGAAAAAAAAGAGATAAACGAGGTAATCAAAGATATTTCGGCGAAATGGCCGGTGGATGAAGACCGTATAAGCTTGTTCGGTTTCAGCGCGGGTGCTTTTGCTTCCGCCGAGCTGGTAGTCGAACAACAGGGAAAATATTCTGCTGCGGCGGTTGTAGCAGGCAGGTTTAAAGATCTCAGGGCCGGGAATGCCCCGTCTTTGCCTTTAATAGCGATTTGGGGTCTTGCCGATCCTGCGGTCCCTTTTAAAAAAGAAGAAGGCGGTGAGCTTTCGAAATTAACAAAAAATAACGGTTATGAAACTATAATTTATGTTCTTCCGGTTACCGATCACTCAGTGCCGATGGCGGGCTTTGAGTTCTGGCTTGCTTCAAAAAGCAGAAAAAAATAATTATAGGGAAAACATATCGCAAATAGGATATAATGAAAATATCAAATCCTTCACCGAAAGGAATAAAAATGTTTAAGCTCCTCCGCACCTCTCTTCTTGCAGTGCTCCTGTCCGTACTTCTTCTTCAGGGTCAGGCATTTTCGGGAGCAGTAAAGCAACCCGAACTTGTTTCTGCTGAAAAATCGGCCAAAATTGCTGTCCCGCAGGGGCATCCGCGAGTTTATATAAGAGCTGAAGAGCTTTCAGCCGTCAGAGCAAAACTTGAAATGCCCGAGTATGCGGACTCCTGGAAAGCCGTACAAAAGCACGCTCTGCCCGGAGCGAAAAGCGAGGCAGGGCCGCTTTGTAATGCTTTTATATATCTAATCAAAGGCGACAAAGAAGAGGGAAGAAGAGCCGTTACCGGAGCGCTTCAGGCGCTTAAAGAAAGCACAAATCCCACAAATGCCGCGCGAACTCTGGTTTCTCCCTTGCATTGGGGCGCCTGTGTTTACGACTGGTGTTATGACCTTTTAACTCCTGAGGAAAAAAAACAGTTTGTCTTTGAGTTCCAGCGGATTGCGGCTATGCATCCGCCCTGGTTTCCGGCTAAAGATTTTGAATGTCTTGCTGTTGTCGGGCATGATTCGGAAGGCTGGCTTTTGACCGGACAGCTCCAGGCAGGCGCTGCTATTTACGATGAAGACAAAGTATTGTTTGATGCCGCTTTAGCGTTGTTTAAAAAAGTATACATCGGCCCGCGTAACTATCATTACGCCAGCCATAGTCACCATCAGGGTGCGCATTACAGCACCAGGTTGGTTTACGATCTTTATGCCTCCTGGCTTTTTAGAAAAATGGGAGCAGGGGATGTGCTTTCCCGAGAACAACAGTTTGTGTCATATCCGTGGATCTACAATCTGCGTCCGGACGGGGAACAGATAAATAGGGGGGAAGCTTCATTCACCGGACGTTCGGGAAGAAAATATACCAATGTGCTGGTGGCCTCGGCCTACTATGACGACCCGTATCTCTACGGTATGACAAAAGAAAAATATTTTAAACCCCAGTGTTCTCCGATGGAAGAGGTTTTTGATATTATTTTTAGACCCGTGGGTCAGAAAAGCAGACCTTTTTCGGAGCTCCCGCTGGTTAAAAACTTTCCCTTTCCGATGGGCGAGATGACCGCGCGTACCGGCTGGAATATGGGCAAAGAAAGCGGGGATGTTTTGGTGTTTATGCGGGCGGGCGGAACGTTTTTCGGGAACCATCAGCGCCGGGATATGGGTACTTTTCAGATTTATTACAAAACTCCTCTTACCGGACCAAGCGGGTATTATGGAAAGTTCTATGGAGACAAACACTGGGTTTATGCGCATGAGACAATTGCTTCAAACGGACTCTTAATTTACGATCCTAAGGAAGTTTTATCTAAAAAACAGCATAGAGCCGGAGGGCAGATAATTCCGAACGGAGAGGATCATCCTTTTACGCTGGAAGATCTTTTAACAAAAGGGTATGAACAGGGAAAAGTGACAGGGAGCTCTTTTGGTCCGGATCCGATGAAGCCGGAGTATGCGGCAATAGCAGGGGATATTACAAAAGCTTACGGCCCAAAAGCCGGACTGGTTACACGTTCTATGGCGACTCTTTTTACGGAAGATGCGCGGTATCCTGCGCTGCTTTTCATATACGACCGGCTTACGGCGGCTCAGGCGGATTTTAAAAAGATATTTGTTCTTCACTCCTATAAAGAATCGTTCGACGAAGGGAAAGGTTCCTGGAGCTCTTTGGGCTTTGGCGAGCATCCTTCAGGGAAGATGAACCTGCAGATGCTGCTGCCGGAAGAAACGGAGTTTAAAAAAATAGGCGGTCCCGGAAAAGAATTCTGGCTTGAAAGCACGGGAAACAACTATACCTCTAAAGATAAATCTGTTCATCCTGAAGCCTATACCTGGAGGCTGGAAGTTTCCCCGAAGGACAAAAATATTAAAGATGAGTTTTTAAGCGTTATAACCGTTATGGATGCAGATATGAAGCCTGTACCTGCAAAGCGCATACAAAACGGGAGTGCTTTAGGTATTCAAATAATGAATCGCGCGGTGATATTTAATAAGAGCCTCGAACCTGCAGCCAGATTGGAGTTTTTGCTTACTTTTGAGAAGGAAGGAAAGTTTTTAATACTCGGGCTTGCCCCCGGTTTTTGGCGCGTGTCTAAAGACGGCGTAGAAATACAAGCACGCTTGCCGGTAACGGCAGAAGGCGGCAGCTTGTACCTGAACGGTTCTGCGGGAAAATACATTTTGGAGAGAGTGGAAGCGGTAGTACCTGTCTCCACCCCTGATTTTTGGGATAAAATGCGTAAGAAGTAATTTAATTTAAAACATCAAATAAACACGCTTGTAAGGAGATTGTATGTCTAAAGGATTTAACAGGGTTTTTGCTTTTCTTTAAAAGCCGGCGCCAGTGTAATTGACAAGGGAGAGCCGATACCGAACCTTCTCGGGGAATGGTCGGGAAAAGCTCCGGATCTCGGAGCCCGGGAGTTTGGCAGCAAGCCTCGACATTTTGGCCCGAGGCCGCAGGTAAAATAAAAGGAAATTAATTTGCTTACAAAAAAACAGCTTGTTTCTGATATTCTTGCTTCCGGTGTAATTCCCGGGAGTGCTCTGGCCCTGCACAGTTCAATGAAAGCTGTCGGGTTGGTGGACGGCGGACCGGATACTTTGATTGAGGCGTTCCTTGAAGTTCTCGGCCGTGACGGTACTCTAATGGTACCTACCTTTACTTACGGGGTAAAACATCAGGGCAGACCTTTTGATCCGGAAACCTCGGAATCTGTTACGGGACTTCTTACTGAAGTATTCCGTAAACGTCCGGATGCAATCAGAAGTATCGCTCCAGTGCACTCTGTAGCTGCTATCGGACGCCTTGCTTTAGAGCTCACCCGGGACCATCTGTACTCGACAACTCTTGGCAGGTACTCTCCGTACCACCGTCTTGCCGAAGCCGGCGGATCTATTATGCTTCTTGGCTGTGATCATAACTCTAACTCAATCATTCATGTTGCGGAATCCCTTGCAGAAATACCCTATATATACACCCCGACACCCGGAGCCCCTGACGGTTTCCATGAAATCCGCCAGAAAGACGGACGGGTTAAAAAAATACAGCTTACGGAGTTTACCGGTTGCAGTAAAGCGTTCTTTAGGGCTGAGCCTGTTCTTAGAAAAGCCGGAGCTATCAGAGATGGTCAAATTGGAGATGCAAAAACCCAGCTTATGAAAGGGGATGAACTTCTAAAAATAATGACCCCTGTTTTAAACTCTGATCCGGGGCTGCTTTTATGCCCAAAACCAACGTGCAGTTATTGCCGTCCCAGAGAAAAAACTTTAAATCCTGACAAGTAGAAGGAGAATATATGAAGACTTATAAGTTTTTATCAGTGTTTTGTTTAACTACCCTTTTTATTTTTACGGGTTGCGCAAATAAAGTTGAGCTTAAGAAAGACTCCGGACCTGCAGAGTTTGTAACTGAAAAAAAAATCGCGGAGGAATGGATAAATACTAATAATATTCAAAATGAATATACAAAAAGACTGAATTTGCCTTACCGGAATATAGATGAAAGCATATATCAGGAGTATAATCTGGTTCCAAAAGATGAGCTCTCGAAATACAACATCAAATTGACAAAAAGAGAAGAAGCGCTTGAAGAATGGTGCAATGATTTGTTGCTTTTGGAGATACGGGGTTCTGATTTGGGTTGTAAAAATAGATTTATAAATCCGAACCAGAATAATAAGGTGATATTTGAGTATGCGTATAAAGATCACAATGGTGCTGACTCTGATGCAAAAATAATTAACCTGGGAAAGAATATATTTATTATTCACTACTGGGATCTCGGGGATAGCGGCTGGAAAGAGAACAGTATTTATGATCTGAAGAAAGGCGAAATTGGTGAGCGGCTTAAGATTAACGGACATTTTACTTTTATATATTATTACGACCTGGATAATGACGGGGTGCGGGAGCTGATTTCAGAAAAACAGATGTATCTCTTGAAGGACGGCACGGTTAAAGAGTATTTGGAGTTCTTCAGGCCTTACGGGACGGGTGTTGTGCTTCTAAATAAAATAGAGATATATAATAAAACTGCAAACTCTTTTGAGAAAGTAGGAACAAGCTATTCTCTGAAAGACTGAAAAAGGTTATAAAAAGGAGCATTTCGAATGAAACTGATTGATTTAACGCTGGAAATGCCGTTAAGAGAAGATCGAAAGAAAACAGCAAAAAGTTTTGACCGGCCGCTTAAATTTGAAAACGGGAAGTACACTGCTGTACAGCATATATTTACTTTTGGTTCAACGGTCGGAACATATATAGATTTTCCCGGGCATATAAAAGAAGCGGATGACGGACTCCGCGCCATTGATTATCCCGTGGAAAAGCTCTTCCGGGTGAAAACCGCTGTTATCCACCTTGACAGAAAGAGCGGTTCCGGTGCGGTCTCGGCTTCCGATTTAGCGGCGGCAGCTCCGAAACTGCATGGTTGCAAAGCTATAGTTCTAAATGCTCTCGGAAGGCGCAGATTTGACGGTATTAAAGCCCGGTCTGTCTGGTTAACTCCGGATGCAGGAGAGTGGCTTGCTTCTAAAGGCATTCATCTTTTTGTTTCTGATATCTATGAAAGAGAACCTGTTTTTACCGGTATCTTTGCAATTCTTTTTAAGGCAGGCATCTCAACTGTTTGCTGGCCCGTTAATCTGCACAAGCTGACATCGCCATACGCCGAACTTACCGCTTTGCCAATCAGATTTAAGGATGTTACGCAGGTCCAATGCCGTATAGTTGCAGAGTTTTAAGAATATTTAGACAGTTTGTCACCTTATTTTTTATCCGCTTCCTGCCTTGCTACTCTTCTTCTTTCTGTAGAGGGAAGAATTTGTTTTCTGATCCGGATACTTTTAGGGGTAATATCTACAAGCTCATCGGCTCCGACGTATTCCACGGCAAAATCCAAAGTCACATCGACCGGAGGAGGAAGAACTACCGCATCTGTGCTTCCGACGGCTCTTTGATTGCTTTTATGCTTGATTTTGCAAACATTTACTTCAAGATCTGTTTCCAAAGAGTGTTTACCGACAACCATACCTTCATAAACTTCAACACCGGGATCAATAAATAATACGCCGCGGTCTTGAGCATTGTCCAGGCCGTAAGGATTGGAAACCCCGGGTTCAAAAGCTATGAGCGAACCGTGTTCGTTATCTCTAAGATCAATAGCGTGTACAGGTTTATAGGAGTCAAACAGATTGTTTATTACTACTGTACCTCTGGTTCTGGTCATCAGAAGGTTTTTTAGTCCGAGTAATCCTCTTGTAGGAATAAGGTATTCTGCGTGGACATCAGAACTTAACGTTGAATCCATATGCTGCATCTCGCCGCCGCGTTTTCCGAGTTCTTGAATTACAATCCCCTGATGTTCGTGCGGGACATCGATATAAACGGTTTCGTAAGGTTCCAAAGTGATACCGTTCTCTTCTATATATATAACCTGCGGTTGTCCGACCTGGAGGCAAAACCCTTCTCTTCTCATAGTTTCAATTAATATACAAAGATGCAGTTCTCCGCGCCCCGAAACCAGAAATGTATCGCCGCCTTGATCCAGCCAGTCCACTTTTAAGGCAACATTAGTTTCCAGCTCTTTTATAAGGCGTTCTCGAATATTTCTTGAGGTGCAAAATTTCCCTTCTTTACCTGCGCCGGGCGCTGTGTTAACCGCAAAAGTCATCTTAATTGTAGGCGGTTCAATCATTACAGGGGGCATAACCCTTGGTTTTGCCGGGTCTGTAACCGTATCTCCTATATGAATTTCATCAAAACCCGCAACGGCGACTATATCTCCGGCTTCCGCCTCAAGAACATCCAGCTGTTTTAAACCGTCATACATTTGCAGACCGGTTATTTGAGAGGTGGTCTTACTTCCGTCTGCTTTTATAAGCACAAGCTGTTGATTGACCTTAATCTTGCCGAACTTCACTTTTCCGATACCCATGCGTCCTCTATAGTTATTATGACTTAAGGCAAGAACTTGCATTGCAAAGGAATCTTCCAGATCCACTTCCGGTGCGGGAATGTTTGTAAGGATGCTTTCAAACAACGGAGTGATGTCTGCAGGCGTGTTGGGATCTGCAAGTTTTGCAATTAATTCTTCCGGGGTGTTGGTAGCTAAAGCGCGAAGCCCGGAGGCGTAGATGATAGGGAAATCCAGCTGGATATGAGTTGCGTTTAATTTAACAAAAAGGTCAAAAGTTTTATTCACCGCTTCGTCTACATTTGCATGAGGCTTATCTATCTTGTTTATTACTACTATTGCCCGAAGACCGAGTTCCATAGCTTTCTTAAGCACGAACTTAGTTTGCGGCATTGGGCCTTCTTTCGCATCGACAAGCAGGAGGACTCCGTCCGCCATTCTGAGAGTACGCTCGACTTCTCCGCCAAAATCAGCATGGCCGGGAGTATCTACAAGATTAATTTTCACGTTTTTATAGATTAAAGAGGCGTTCTTTGCTTTGATGGTGATGCCTCTTTCGCGCTCGAGGTCCATACTATCCATAATAAGGTCTTCAGTTTCCACGTTAAGTTTGACAGCTTTAGTCTGTTTTAGCATGGCGTCTACGAGTGTCGTTTTTCCGTGATCGACGTGGGCTATTATTGCAATATTTCTTATATTATCCCTGGTTTTCATTGTTTACACTGTCCTCTCTACGTTAAATAGAATATTCATCGTTTAATGTCTTCTTTTTCCCTGCTTAGGAAGGCTTTCTAAAACTTCCGGAAAACTTTAATATTATAGCATCTTTTTATCTGTTTGTGTAATATTTCTTGTCGTTTCTCTCAATATGTGTTCTTTAATAACAAATTCCTTTTACGAAACAAATAAAACTGATATACTACAATATATTATTAGAGACGGGTAAACGAAATATGCCGGATAAACATCTTAAATAGAGTTAATAACAACGGGAGGAAATTATGGCTTTGGAGTTTGCGAAGAAACAGAAGTTACAGTTTTTACATCACGCAGAACTCGCAGGGCACTGATACTGTAATAATCAAAACACCGATGAACATCCCTGGGGCGGGATAAAAGACAGCGCGGATATAGGACGTTACGTCTATGAATATGTCTTACATAAAAATATGGCCGGGGGAATGGGTGTTTGGGGACAGGCTCTGGCGATAATGGACTTATATAATCTGGCAAAAAGAAAACCGAAGGAAGGTCACCGCTTTATTCGTTCTGCCGAGCTTGCGGGGAATTATCTTAAATCTCTTCAGGTTACGGACTTTAGGCTTACAAAATCTATAGGCGGTTTCAGGGAACATACTCCGCAGACCACTCAAAGTTATCCCCGTGATGCCGTTACCGGCGGGTTCGGGCTTTGCAGACTGTTCAAAGAGACCAGAGACGAGGAGTGGCTGGACTCCGCCAAGCTTTTTGCGGAATGGAGGATAAAATACGGAACGGATGCCGGAGGGTGGCCTTATATAACGTTTGACCTTATGAATCAGCGTTCACGCGAAGGCGGTATAGAAGTTCCGACGTTAAGCAGTTTTGGCTGGTAAGAAAGCTGATACTTTCCGAATAAACCTGTTTTCGAAAGGCGCGGTGAAAGTTTATGAACAACAAAGAAGTAAACTCACTGAACTCTTTAGTTCCGGATTGTCTCTCTGCTGCTGCAGACGGCATAGAGCTTGTTCTCTCCCGTTTTGAGAAGAACAGAAACTATCCGTTTATTGACACAAAACTAAGTACCATTACCGGCGAAGATTTTGTCGAACCGGAGGATCTTGAAGCTGATTTCTTCGGCCGTACTGCGATATTTGGCTGGATTCAGGGACGGGGTCTGGAAGCGCTTGCCGGACATGCTGATTTTTTTAAAGATAAACCTGCGCTGACCGCGCGTTTTAAAAGAATGCTTTCCTCTGTTGCGGCTCAAACATCTGCGTTTAAAAAGAAAAACGGACATTTTGTATTTCTTGCCGCACCGGACGGCCGTCCCTTTAAGTGCGGGGAGGACGGAAGGCGGGAGTACATACAGGCAAAGAGCGTACCTCCGGGATTTGCGGACCTGTTTACGGGGAAAGGTCTTGCAGCGGCAGGTGTAGCCCTCGGCAATAAAGAGTTTACGGAGCAGGGAGTAGCTACCTTCCGCTTTGCAACTTCGGCGGTGCTTGACGAAAAATTTGAATCTGACCAGATTTCTTTTGACCCGAAAAACCCCGCAGTTCCTGTTCCCGGACGCTTTGGGCAGGGGCATTATATGATTGGTCTCGGCGGTTATGCCTTGTACTCTGAACTTTTCCCGGGAGCTGACGAGTGGATAGACGGGGGCTCTCTTTTTCTTCGCAAACTGATAGATTTGCATATCTTAAAAAAAGACAAACGGTCGCTTAAGCGTTTTGATTTTGTTGAATTTATTAACGAAGACGGCCTTCCCTGGCTTGAAAACGGGAAAGTCCTGCAGGACCCGGGTCACGCGCTTGAGTTTACCGGACTTGCTGCCAAATTTCTTCTAAATGCTTCCGGAAAAGTTTCCGGAGCAAAAGAGTTCAAAGAACTATATGCTGAATGTACCGAGCTGTTACCGGAAGTTTTTCTTGCCGCTTTTGAAAACGGATTTCAGAAAAAAACGGGAGGTATCTGCAAGACGTTTGATCTTGTTTCCCGCACCCCTGTAAACGGCGATATGCCCTGGTGGTCGCTTCCCGAGAGTTTGCGCGCTGCAGGGTTGCTCCTTTGTCTTGCCCCGAATCATCCGCGTTACCAGGAAATAATAGCGGCGGCGTTTGCTTGTAAAGAAGCTTTGTTCGGGCCTTTCCGTTCGCCTGTAGCGGGTTTGTTTATTCAAACAAGAGATGCGCAGGGAAATCCGTCAACGGCTATTCCTGCTACACCCGATGCAGACCCGGGTTATCATACGGGATTATGTTTCATAGATTTTATAAAAGCTTGCAGAAGGTTGCAGGATAAAAGGTTTAACAGTAATTAAAGGGGGTAATAATGAGAAAGATGAGATTGTTTTTAAGCGCAATGTTTTTGATTGCAGCCGGCTTTATCGGTTCTGCCATTGCAGCGCCTGAAGCAGCAGTAAAAACCGCACTATCGGTTTCTGCTTTACCCGGTAACTGCAGAGTGTATCCAATCGGAGATGCAAGTCCGGATGTTTCCGGAGAGGTTTTGCAGGCCCTCGGCGTCAAAAACAACGTGTGGGATTCCAAAGAGAAAATTGTCCGTATCACTTCCGCAAGACGGGAGACGGTTTCTTTTCAGCTGATCCTAAAAAAAACAGGAGCTGAGATAACAGATATCAATATTAAGGTTTCGGAGCTCAAGAGTGCCGCCGGGGTACTTCCTTCCGGCAGTATTAGACTCTTTCTTGCCGGCTATGTTGAAGAAGAGGGGAAGTTTTATCCCGATATTCTGGTTCCATTTTCTGCGGGTGGAGTTGTTCCATTCTCAATTCCTCATAAAATAGAGCGCCTGGCTTTGGTTTCCGGTCAGGAAAATCAATCCGTTTGGGCGGATGTCGAAGTTTCTGAAAAAACTGAACCGGGATTGTATAAAGGAACTGTCACTGTTACGGCAAACGCCGGAGGGAATAAGATAACGGAAACCCTTCCTCTCGAACTGACGGTTATTAATCTTGCGCTGCCGGCGGAACGTTCCGGGGTTATAGTGCTTGATACTTACGGTGATATAGTTAAGACGCTAAAACTGCAAAAAGACCAGAAGGTGATGCTGGATGCGGAAAAACGTTTTTACCGCCTGGCGCGGGATAACCGGATGTTCATTCATGCGATTCCTTTTCCTCAAAGCGGCAGGGCAAGAAAAGAGTACATGCCTGATTTTACCCGGGATGCCTCGGGAAAGCTTAAGGCTGATTGGACGCGTTTCGATAACCGTTACGGTGCGTATCTGGACGGAACGGCTTTTGATGACGGTACACCCATAGAACATTTCCCTATGTATTTTAACCTCTACTGGCCTGCGGAGAGTTGGCCGAAGGCGGAGTTTCCGGATCCCGCTAACCGTTCTGAAGAGAAATTAAAATATGAAGCAGCGTGGCTGGAGCATGCGAAGGCGTATATAGAACATTTTAAAGAAAAAAAATGGACGAAGACCACATTTCTCGTGAAGATGAATCACTATAAAAAATCCGGGCAGGATTTTCCGTTACTTTGGAATATGGATCTCTCCAGAACCAAGGAAGATTTCCAGGCCGTTGCGTATTATGCAAATCTTGCGCACCGCGCTTTTAAAGAGAGTAAACCCCTTGATATTAAATTCCGCTTTGATCCCGGGCACTCTTATTGTTCCGAGACGGGTTGTGATTTCAAAGAGTGGGATATCAATAAAGCCGGAGATTTAACGGCTGAAACCGACTTCTGGTTCTTTGAGTGGGAACACGGAGTGGCGCATCTTCCCCGTCTGAAGGAGTTAAAGAATAAAGGCAAAGGGGTTTACGTTTATAATCACGGCTGGACTCCGGTAGAGAATGCTTCAAAGTTCAGAGGGCTCGGACTGGTTATGCAGGCCGCAGGTCTCGACGGTTACTGCGCTTACAACGTCCCGCATCAGGATTTGAAAAAACGCCGGGAAGGCGAGTGGAACAACTATATAATGTACGTAGGCTGGGACGGAAAAAGTATTGACGCTTTCCCTTCAATACGTATGAAACTTCAAAGAGACGGTATGGCGGATTATGAATACATAAAACTTGCCAGAGTCAAGGATTCCGTTAAAACTGACGAAATAATAGCGGGTATGGTTAAATTCGGACCCTTGCCTAAAAATGAGGAGGGCTTAACATTTACCGGGCCTATACTTTCTGTGAATCCTACTGCGTATGGAGAAGCCAGAAAAGCGCTTATTGGTATAGCAGGAAAGTAATACAGGTGAAATATGATTGCAAAAAAAACAAGAGGTAGTAAAATAGCCTGACACTCTAATACTCACCCCGGTGCTTCCGGGAAGAAGTTATGCCCTTATGGGCGAAAAGGAGAAAAGTATGAATGTAAGAAATCTGTTTTGCGGTACTCTGGGGGTACTGATGGCTTCAATTCTGCCGTTAGCCGCCAAAGATGCAGCGCCGACTCTTCCGACCTCGGCGAGCTGGGAACGGGAGGCGTCGGAATCAGCAATGCTTGAATATAACAGTGCAATGAGAATGCAGGCAAAAAACATGGAGGCTTTTTACGCTGCTATGGCAAAAGCTCCGGAAGCCAAACTGCCAGAGGCTCTTGCCTCAGCTGCAAAAGATAAGGGCTTTGTTTTGTTTCAAAGAGCGCTGCATAAAAATGTAGGCCGAAAGACTGCTCCTTCGACAGAGGAAGCGGCAGTAAATGATGTTAAGGTAACTGCGGCAGCCGATGAGTTCCGCGGTGTTCAGCTCGGACTCTGGACCGTAAAAAACCTGTCAAAAGTTTCCTGTGTAATGAAAGACCTTTCCGGTGCGGCCGGCAAGATTGATGCAAAAAACATTCGCGTATATCATTTGCTTAACCTGGTAACTCCGGTTTTTACTAAAGGCGCTGCAGAAGACGGAGATATTTCGCAAAGCGATGATAAAAGTAAAGCTGCGGCTTTTAAGGAAAACGCAGTTGCTTTGATGGATCTTCCTTCTGTGGATATTCCGGCTAATGAAGCCCGCGGTATCTGGATGGATTTTCTGGTTCCGAAGAGTGCAGCAGCCGGTATTTATAAAGGAGAGTTGCAGATACTGGTTGACGGTAAAGAATCTGCAAAAGTACCCGTAGAATTGACGGTACTACCTTTTGTTCTTGATCAAGCGAATGAGTGGGGACGCGGTTCTTTCACCAGTAAACATCAGGATGAAAAACAGCTTATACAAACTAAAGAGAACGGTCATACGATGGTCTCCTGGTGGACTTTTTCCGGTTGCACTGTAAAATATAGCGACGGAGTAATTACCGGAGATTTTTCGGGTTATCAGGATTATCTTAAGCTTGTCGATAAAGTCGGATATACCGGGAAGCATATGAACTTTATCAGCGGTTCTGATCCTAAAATTCAAAACAGAATTCTGAAATTCCTCGGACGGGATACTATTGAGAATGCGCGCAAGATGTCATCCGCTAAGGCGTTTAAAAACTCTGATCTTTCTGAACCTTTCGGAAAGCTCCTTTGTGATCTTTTAAAACAGTATCATGCGCAGATGAAAGAAGTCGGTCACGGGGATTTACCGGTCTGCTTGCTGGATGAACCGGACCACGAACCCCGCCCGACCCGTATGAAATGGTACAATCAGATGTATGCGCTGGTTGAGAAAGGCGCGCCGGAAATACCGACTTACGGTACTTTCTATCACGAAGGCGACGAAAAGAAGATGTCTCATCATCATTCAATTTGGATGACCAACTGTCCTTCTGTTGAAAAATATACTGCGTGTAAAGCCGCAGGAAAAGAGCTCTGGACGTATCATTTTGGTTTCCAGTTCTGTGATGACACAACACCTACGCGCTTCCGTCTGGGAATACTTCCCTGGGTTTACGGAGCCACCGGAACATTCTACTGGGCGAATTTCTGGGACAAATCCTCTCCTTTTGATTCCTTCGGAGCTACGACTGCGGATGCATTGGATACAGCGACTCTTATGACTGCTAAAGGACCGCTTAGTTCGAAAATGAATAAAGCAATACGGGAGTCAGTGGATGACCGCAGGTATATCACCACTCTTGAAAAATTAATAGTTAAAGCAAAAGGTTTGGGCGGAGAATTCGCGAAGCAGGCCGCTGCAGATGAAGCGTTCCTCGAATCTATACAAAAACCTTTATTTGAGAAGATGGTCGTAAGAGGTGGCAGACCGAGTTTCAGTAAAATAGGTAAAATAGAAATTGCGGGTACAAAAGGACGTAAAGGTGTCCTTGAGTCAGCAGCTGAACCCAAGGGTAAGAAAGATAAATCCCTTGATCCTCTTGAAGCCGGTGCAACCAGCACTTTTGCCGAGTTTGTAAGAGCGGAAGTAACGGATAGAATACTTGCGTATCAGGAAAAAGTTAAGTAAGAATGTAGTCAGTAGTTGTATTTAGTGCAAAGTTTTACGCGGGGACAGACGTTGCTTAATGCGGGTCTGTCCCCGATTGTTATGTGTAAAAACCCTTATAAAAACTGAACAATTGTAAAGTTAAACGGAAAATATCTTTCTTGTAAACGAAAACGCCATTTGTTATTCTAATACAGTATCAGTAAAAAGAATTAAGCCTTTGGGCTAAAAAAAACAAGGGGAGGTTTTATGAAAAACGTTCTGGTGGGTATTGCTGTAAGTGTATTGCTGTCAGCGGGTGTTTTTGCGGCTGATTCTGCGCCTGTGATAAAAGAGGTTAAGAGTTTTCCGTCGGTAGACGGCGCCGGGTATGAAGCCAAGGTAAAAGATTTGACTAAAATAAAATTCGGGGATATGAGCGGGACTCCGGCAGTGCAGGCTTTCCTCGGGTATAATGACAAAGAACTTTATGTTCTTATGGTGTCGGCGGAAACGAATCCTGATGGTATAGTTACCGCATATACGGATACCAAGAATGACCGGGATGAGAAGAATCTCTGGAAGGATGATTGTGTCGAGTTGTTCCTGGCAAATACCTCGGCAAACTGGAACGCCTATTATCAGATAATAGTCAACTCCAAAGGGGTTGTAACAGATGCTAAAGCGGAAGGCGCTGATTCTTCAGATACCTCCTGGAATGCGGATGTAAAAACAAAATCAAGTATGATACCGAAAGCGGGCGGCAAGCCGGCGTTCTGGATTGTTGAGATACGTATTCCTTTTAAAGACCTGGGCGCAGCGCCTAAAAAAGGCGAGATGTGGAAGATAAATCTTGCGCGCGAACGTAAAGAAGACAAGTCTGATTTTAGCTGGGCAAAAATAGAAGGTTCTTTCCACCAGCCGGAACTTTTTGAAAAAATATATTTTGGCGAAGCAGGAAAGTAAAATAAGCTTTAACGAAGGGGATGGGCTCAAAGCCTGTCCCCTTTTTCACTTAGGTGCTAATTAAAAGGGATCATACGAAAATGGAGATGAGAAAAATGGAAAAATACATTCTGTTTCAACTGACAGTCGCCCTTGGGTTACTCTTGCCTTCTGCTTCGTTTTGTGCGGCTGAAAAACCATCTGCTGTTCTCATCTCCTCGAGCTGGGAACGGTTTCACGGACCTAATGGCGCGGGTTATGTGGCAGGTGCAAAGCTGCCTGTTACCTGGGACGCAGGAAGCGGAAAAAACATTATCTGGAAAACTACGATACCGCTTGCCGGGTTTAGTTCGCCGGTTATCGAAGGTGACAAAGTTTTTATTACTGCGGCTACAAACAAGGAACAGCGCGTGCTCTGTCTATCAACTACAGACGGAAAGATAATTTGGGAAAAGAAAGTGGCCTGTGAACGCGCTTTTAAAGCTGAGGAGCTTAACATCTCGCCTGATACCACGTTTGCCGCGCCAACTCCGTCTACAGACGGGAATGCTGTTTATGTTCTTTTTGCAAGCGGGGATCTGGCGGCGCTTGGCGTATCTGACGGTAAGTTAATCTGGGAGAAAAATTTAGGGGAGCCGGAAAGTACTTACGGAATAGCTTCCTGCCCGGTTCTGTTTGAAGAGTTTCTTATACTTTCGTATCCCGGTAAAGAAGCGATTGAACTCCGCGCTTTTGATAAAAAAACCGGGAAACCTGCGTGGAGTTCTGGGCTTAAAGATGCGGCTGAATCCTGGGCTTCGCCTTTAATTATCGGTAAAGACAAAGATGCTTTCCTTGTGTATCTTGCCTCTCCTAAGATGTATGGTTTTGATCCCAGGAACGGAAAAGAGCTCTGGTCTATTGAAGCTGTAGCCGGAGAAATTTGTCCCAGCCCTATTTATGCAGGCGGTCTGATTTTTGCCGCACAGGCGCGTTCCGGTCTTGTAGCCGTACGTCCTCCGAAAGCAGGGAGTAAAGATGAACCGGTTATAGTTTGGAGTGTTCCCGGCAGTGAAAATCTTCCGGATGTGTCAACACCGGCGTCAGACGGAAAACGGCTTTTTCTGGCAACAGCAGATGAGCTCTACTGCTATGAAGTGAAAACCGGCAAGCTTCTTTGGAAACAGGAGGTTAAAGGGGATTTTTACTCTTCGCCTGTTATTGCCGGAGATATGGTTTACGCGACAACCAGGGAAGGTACTACTTTAATCTTCCGTTCTGCCGATATTTATGAAGCAGTAGGGGAAGGGACCTTGGGTCCGGATGTTAATGCGACACCCGCAATCTCCGGGAATAAAATATTTATCCGCGGGGATAAGGAGCTTTTCTGTATAGGAAATAAATAATCAGGAGGAATTATGACAAAAACGGCAATAATTCTTGCTGTTTTTATTTTGTTTCAGACTAATCTCTTCTCTGCTGTTTACACCGTAGGACAGGGCAAGGCCTATGCAACTATTGCCGCTGTTCCCGTACTTTCTCCGGGTGATGTAATAGAAATTTATCCGGGGATTTACAACGAGTATAAACTTTTCACAGTGAGCGGGTCGAAAGATAAACCAATAACAATAAAAGGTGTCGGGGTCGAAAAACCCGTAATTGACGGAACCGGGCTGGATGTTTCAGGTGTCGGCAAGATACCCCGGGCTTTGTTTCAGATTGATGGGGATAATTACACATTTGAAAATCTGGAGTTCAAAAATGCCGATAATACTAACGGGCATAACGGCGCAGGGCTTAGGATTATGGGGGCTAACGTTACGGTTCGCGGGTGTAAGATAAGCAAATGCGAAAACGGGATAATGTCCTCGGGGCGCGCCAGTGTTCTTGTCGAAGGCTGTGAGATATTTGAATGCGGGAGCAGGCACGAAATCGGCTACTCGCATAATATGTACATGGGCGGAGTAAGCTTTACGCTTAAAGAATCTTACATCCATGACAGCATCTGCGCGCAAAATGTAAAAAGTCGGGCGCATTACAACGAACTTTTGTATAACTACATCGCCGACGCAAACAGCGGAGAAGTAGATCTTGTGGAAGCAAAGGAAACAGCCGCGCCAAATTCTAATGCGGTATTAATAGGCAACATCATTATTAAAAGAAGCGCGCCCTCGAAAAGCGGCATAGCCGGCAATAATTCAAAGTTCATAACTTTCGGCAAAGACGGCAAAGGCGAAAGAAACGGGACGATATACTTAATAAATAATACAATCATCTCGGGAATGGAGAAAAACAAACCTGTTTGGTTAAGTTCTAAAACTAAAGCAGAGTTGTACAATAATATATTTTACGGAAACGCTAGAGTTCTCGCCGATATCTTTTCAAAGGAAAACAGTTCCGGCAGTAATAACTGGTTCCCTGCAGGCATAGAGGTTCCGGCAGGATTAAAAGAAAACATCCAGGGGAAGGATCCGGGTTTTGTGAATCCGGAGAAACGTGATTTTCATTTGAAATCAAATTCTATCTGTATCAATGCCGGACTAAGTTCTCCTGAATATTTTGATGGCGCCGGTGTCGTCCATTCCGGTGTACCTGTTGTTCAATATGCCGAGCATTTAAAGAGTGTATTTCGGAAGAGTTCGGGAAGGCCGGCTCTCGGCGCTTACGAATACATTCCATAAAATCATTAATTTAAAACAACCCAACTTTAATAAAATATGTTAAAATATCCGTATTAATAAGGTTTTTTAATGGTATTGAGGTGTCTCTATGAAAGGTAATGTTAGAAGTGTAGCCGTTCCGGTTAAAGGTCTTTTGCAGAGTAAAGCAAAGGAGTTAAACACCTCTTTTGCTGAGGTTTTGCGCTCTTTTGTTGTCGAACGCTTTCTTTACAGACTGAGTATTTCTAAATACTCCGATAAGTTCATCCTTAAAGGCGCTCTAATGCTTAAGGTGTGGCAGATTCCTAAGAGAAGAGCGACCTCGGGCATAGATTTTTTGGCGCTTTGCGACAAACAAATATATTCTATTGAAAATATAATAAAATATCTGTGCACTATGAATATATCACAAGACGGTCTTTTATTTAACCGGGGTTCGGTTAAAGGGTCTGTAATAAACGCAGGGAAAGAGAACGAAGGAGTCAGAATAAACCTGAACGTCTCGCTCGAAAAAGCAACTGTTTTGCTTCAGGTTGATTTCTGGTTTGGAGATGTTCTGCATCCGACGGCAAAAGTACTGGATTATCCGGGAGTTTTGGATTTTTCGCGGCCGCATCTTTACGGCTACTCTGTAGAAAGCTCTATAAGCGAAAAGTTTGAAACAATTTTAAGATCAGGTGCCGGCAATAACCTAATGAAAGAGTTCTATGATCTCCGGCTTTTAATGAACCAGTATTATTTTGACGGTGCTAATCTTGCGGCTGCTCTGCAAAAAACATTTACGCAGCGCAAGACTGAGCTTCCGGAGGGTAAACAGCTGTTTTCTAAAGAGATATATACCGAAGGTTCTGACAGTCAAAAACTTTGGAGTCTTTTTTTAATGAAAGAGAGATTATCAGGCGCACCTAAAAATTTAGCCGCTGTAGCAAAAGAGCTGGATAACTTCCTTTCTCCGCCGGTAACGTCTCTAAATAAAGCAAAAGAGTTTAAGAAAAAATGGAACACCTCCGGCTCATGGGAGTAGAATCGGGTCGCTGTAAGGAGAGAAAAAAGTGTTAAAGAAAATAATGTTCGTGCTTTTTTGCGCTGTTTTTCTTTCAGGGTGCTATTTTACTATTGAGCCTATATACACCGAAAAGGATAAAATCAGCGATGATGGAATAGTCGGCAAATGGGGGCAGGTTGATAAAAAAGGAAGTTGGCAGTTTTCAAAGGATGAAAAAGGAAATACGTACACTCTTGTTTTGGGTGAGGGAATTAATAATACAAGTATCTTTACCGTTACACTTGTAAAGATTGGAAAATATAAATATTTAGATATGCTTGCCGATAATAAAAGAGTTGAGAATCAAAATAGTGATTTTAAGGCGCTGCTTCTCGGATGTCATAGCTTTTTTAGATACTCTATTGAAAACAATAAGATAGTTGTGACTCAGTATGATCTTGCCTGGCTTGAAAAAAGACTAAAGACCAAAAAGCTGAACCTTCACTATTTTGATAGAAGAGAAGGGTTTTATTTTTCAGATTCAACCGAGGATTTGCAAAAGGCAATCATTGCAATAGAGGATAAAGAGGAAGCTTTTCTGAAGGATAAAGTGTCTTTAGAAAGAGTAAAGTAAAAAATACATAGCAAATAAGGAGATTTTTAAAAGCAGTAGTTTTAGCAGCCTGACGAACAGCGTCTCAGCTTGACATTCCGTAAAACCCGTGTTATACTGTTTCTGTAAGTAATCAAATATGATTACTTACAGAAACGGAGAATATCTATGACTTATACGGAATTAAGAGATAGCGTGTCCGGTTTGCCCCTTATCAGCGGACAGGCGCTTAAGATGTTTGGCGGAAGCGGACAGGAGTTAAAGAATCAGCTTTCCAGGTGGAAAAAAACAGGAAAACTGCTGGCATTGCGTAGAGGGCTTTATATTCTAAATGAGAAAGACCGAAAACTAAAACCTTCCCGGTTGTTTATTTCCTCTGAAATGTATAAGCCATCCTATGTCAGTCTCGAGTATGCTCTTTCTTCGTATGGAATCATCCCTGAAAAAGTTCCGGCGGTAACCTGCATTACTACTAAAAAGACAATGGTGGTAGAAAACGTGTTAGGTACGTTCTCTTACCGTCATGTAAAGCCCGAGTGCTTTACCGGTTTTACGGCAAAAAAGGATGAAGAAGGGTTTACTTATTATTTGGCTGAGCCGGAGAAAGCAATCGTTGATTTTATTTATTTAAATCTGAGCAAATTGCACGGTGATGCGGTTGAAGTGCTAAAAGAATCTTACCGGCTTGATCTTCCTGTACGGCTTAACCGCTCAAAGCTTATCAGGTTTGCCGGGTTGTTTAATAATACAAGATTGCTGGAAATCGTAAAAGGGGTGAAATAAGATGATTGAAGTCATCAAACAGAGCCTGGAAGGCAGCAAAAGCGGCGAGGAGAAGCTAAATAGAACACGGGAGTTTCTGCAGGTGCTTATTTTGAAGATTCTTTTTGACCGCGGGTATTTCGAAAATATCGCGTTTACCGGCGGGACGGCTCTTCGTATTCTATACAAGGTTCGCAGATACAGTGAGGATCTTGATTTCTCTCTTGTAAAAAAAGAAAAGTATGATTTCGGAAAAATCTCTGATTCTTTGCTTTTCGAGCTTCGAAAGAACGGATTTAAGGTCGAGGAAAAAAGAAGAGCTGTACAGACCGTAAATAGTGTGCTTCTCAAATTTAACGGTTTGTATGCGAAACTTGGGCTCTCGGGGCAAGCAGATGAGAAGTTCCTGGTAAAACTTCAAGTAGATTCCAATCCTCCTAAAGGCGGAAATACTGTGGTGATGCCTTTTACTGACAGATTTGTCCTGGCGGTAAAAACTTTTGACCTGCCGTCGCTTTTTGCCACTAAACTTCATGCGTGCTTTTATAGGAAGTACACGAAAGGCAGAGATTTTTATGACCTTGTATGGTATCTGGGAAGAAGAATCACTCCAAATATTAAACTCTTAAATAACGCCGTGTTTCAAACCGAAAAAAAAGATTTAAACCTGACGGAGTTAAATTACAAGGAGTTTCTTTCTGAAAGAGTAAAAAAAGTGGATTTTTCCTCGGTGAGAAAAGATGTGGCCGTTTTCCTCGAAGATAAAAACGAGCTGAAGCTTTTGGAGAAGGAATTGATTCTAAAAATGCTGGAGAGTTAATTGAAAAATTTAAGGAGGATTAAATGAAAGTAAAAACTAAGTTAAATATTGTAAATGTGACAAATTGGATAATGCTGGTGACGTTTGTTTTGATAATGTTATGGATGTATGTGTTCGTTGTAAATATGACTTTTAACTTTACTGTTCTGGCTGAAAAAACTTCGACTTTGTTTCATACTTCCATTGTTGCTGCGATTGCCATGATCCTGGGAGCAGCCATTATTAACATTAGTACAAATATAAGTATCATTGCGGATTCAAAAGCCGTTCAAGAAGAGGCAGCGCCTGTCAAAAGCAGAAAGGCAGTCTTTCTTTGGACCGTTGCCGTAATTATTGCAGTTCCCGTGTTCCTTTTCTTTAGTGACAAGATGTCAAAAATAATACATGAAAGAAAAATTGTAAAAGAGGTTGAAGACGTAATGGCAAGATATAATAAGACTGTTCTTTTTGTTACTGAAAATGCGGAGAAAAAAGAGAAGTTCAAGGAAGTTTCCGAAGGTGTGACTTTTCTTGCCAGTCAAAACAAAGAGCTGGATTCAGTCAGTCTTATTGTTATGAAAATATTTCAAGGTCAGAACTCTTACGTATACATAAACGAATGGAAAAACAGGAGAGATAATGCCCCGGAGTATCTTAAATGCGACGAGAAAACCAGGAAATATCTGGATTCAGTATTTTTAAAAAATAATACGACGAAGTATTATGATAAAGAGAATAGTAGGTTGTATTGTCCGGTAGCATCAGCAGGCAGGATCTCTGTGCTTTACTTTCAAAAGTACATGCGGTATGGAAAAATAGGTTCATAAAAATATAATTTCTATAAAAAAAGAGGAACGGCAGATAGTCGTTCCTCTTTTTAAATCTCGGTTTTTGGTTGTAATAACGGTTGTTTTACGCCTTTAATGTCAAAAGCAGTGCCACTATTGTCTTTGCGTCAACTATCTTGCCTGTATTGATCATCCTTAAAAGCTCTTTCTTTGTAAAGACTTTTACTGTTATCTCTTCGTCGTCATCCAGGTTCATTGTGCCGGCTTTCAGGTTTGTTGCCTTGTAAAGGTGCATCTTTTCGTGTAAAAAGCCGGGAGATGAGTAAAAAGCCAGTATTTTCTTGATTTTCCCTGCTTTTAGGCCTGTTTCCTCTTCCAGCTCGCGTTTGGCGCAAAGGAGCGGATTTTCGCCTTTTCCAAGCGTTCCGGCCGGTACTTCCCAAGTCATCTGTTTTATGGCAAATCTCGGTTGTCTGACCATTATAACCTTATCTTTGCTGACAAATGGGACAATTACTGACGCGCCGGGGTGCTGGACGAAATCCTTCTTTTGCCATGTGTAGACTTGTATCAATCTCCCAGAAAATCGTAGTTTTTTCATAACGGTGATTTTAGCAGATAACCCAGTAAAAATCAACAAAATACTTGACAGAAGCTATGGTTTGAGATATACTTACTGTGGTTGAAAGTGGTTTAAAGTGGAGGGATTATATATGTTCATGGGAGAATATAAGCACTCGATAGATAAAAAAGGCAGAATTATTCTGCCTGCCAAGTTTAGGTCGACTTTGGCTGAAAAATATATTGATAGATTTGTAATTACCCGCGGTTTCGACGATTGTTTGAGCGTTTTTCCTATGAACGAGTGGAAGCTGTACGAAGCGGAACTTCGCAAACTCTCCCAGAGTAACGCTGACACAAGGTACTTCCTCCGTATCCTTTTTGCAAATGCTACAGACACCGCACTGGACAAACAGGGCAGAATGTTTATCCCCGCAGAACTCAGAGCTAAAGTTGCGATAGAAAAAGATGTTACCGTCCTCGGCGCTATGAATCTCATTGAAATCTGGTCCAAACAAAAATGGGAAGATTATCAATCAAAAGGTAAAGACAAGCCTATTGAAAGTGTAGCGCAAAAACTATTTGACCTTGGAATTATGAAATGAAACATGTTTCAGTGCTCCTTGCTGAAACTGTAGAATTCCTTAATGTACGACCGGGCGGAGTTTATCTGGATGCGACCTTGGGCGGCGGGGGGCATACGAGAAAAATACTGGAAACGGCAGCAGACTGCAGTGTGATCGCCCTCGATAGAGACCCCCAGGCAATTGAAATCGCCAAAGAAAATCTAAAAGAATACGAAAACAGAGTTTCGTTCTTTAACTTGAATTTTAGACAGATGGACGAAGCGCTTGCAGGCAGAAAAATAAACGGAGCGCTTTTTGATTTAGGTGTTTCCTCCTTCCAGCTGGATGACGAAAAGCGCGGGTTTTCTTTCCGGGCTGCGGCGCCGCTTGATATGCGGATGGGAAAGGATGCCAAATATGACGCCGGAGAATTGGTGAATGAACTACCACAGGAAGATCTCGAAAATCTTATACGGAGTTTCGGCGAGGAGAACTTTGCAGGGCGTATCGCCCGCGTAATCGTAGAAACGAGAAAGCAAAAACGCATTGAAACGACTATAGAGCTTGCGGAAACAATAAGTAAAGCTGTGCCTTCGTTTTACCGGCACGGTAAGATCCACCCGGCTACCAGGACTTTTCAGGCTCTCAGGATTGCCGTAAATGACGAGCTCGGAGCCTTAAAAGAAGGGCTTAACAAGGCTGCAGAAGCGCTGGTTTTAGGCGGGAGAATGAGCGTTATCTCTTTTCATTCGATGGAAGACCGTATTGTAAAAGAGTTTTTCAGAGGCGAGGCAAAACTTCAGCCTGTTACCAAAAAACCGGTAATACCGGGAGACAGTGAAACGGCGGAAAACAGAAGGAGCCGGAGCGCAAAATTAAGGGCGGCGGAAAAAGTATGAAGATTATAGTGGTCTTGATGCTCGCAGTGCTCTTTATTGTCTGGCTTAATCTTGAAAACGTACGCGTAGGCTACGACATAGGCAAGCTCGAAAAAAAGAAAGCGGAGCTTGCTAATTACAATAGGATTTTAAATATTGAGATTTCAAAACTTGGATCGCTTGAAAGAATTGAAAGTGTAGCAAAAAACGAGCTGAATTTAACCACGCCGGATAAATTTGAAGTACTCACTCTTATCCGGAAAGAAGAAGAAAAGAACGGAATATTTAAGAAAGCGCTCTCGTTTGTTTTAAGTATATTTTAAATTATGGAGATCAGCTTGAGTAACAGATCTATGCGCTTGCGGATCCGGATAATAGCCGGGCTTTTTATTTTTTTCGGCGTGGCGCTCTTTGCCAGGTTTTTGTACCTTCAGGTCTACACCGGCGGGCAGATGGGTAATCTTTCAGACCGGCAGTCTGCCGTAGTGCAGGAGATAAACGCGGAGCGCGGTTTTATCTATGATGCGAAAGGAAGGGAACTTGCGGTCAGTGTTGAAGTGCCGTCAATTTATGCGATTACTTATCAGGTAAAAGATGCGGAGAAGACCGCCGAAAAAGTCGCAGAAGTTCTCGGTGCGAATAAAACGGAAATTTTACAAAAACTTAAATCGGGTAAAAGCTTTGTCTGGCTCTGCCGGAAAACCGAATATCAGAAGGGCAAACAACTTAAGGCTCTGAAGCTGCCCGGAATAAACATGGTTCTTGAAACAAAAAGATTTTATCCAAAGGGAATGCTGGCTTCGCATGTTCTTGGTTTTGTAAATGCGGATGCTCTGGGGTGCGAGGGCTTGGAATATGCCTTCGGAAAATATTTAAACGGAAAAAACGGAAGGCTGGTTTCGGTAAAAGACAAAAAGGGAAGAATCGTTGCCTCGGGCGAGGTGGAATATGAAGCTCCGCAAAACGGCTATAACTTGGTCCTGACGCTTGACGAAGGCGTTCAGTCAATTGCGGAAGAAGAATTGAATAATGTCTTTGAAAAATTTCACGCTAAAGAAGCTACGGTACTTGTTATGAACCCGGCAACAGGGGAAATACTGGCGCTGGCAAACCGGCCAAATTATGATCCCAACAGCTTTAACGAATATCCGCCGGCTGCTTTAAAGAATCGGGCGGTCTCGGCGGTTTATGAGCCGGGCTCCACCTTTAAAGCGGTAACCATGGCGGCGGCTTTCACAGAGAAAACTATTAGTGAATCCGACCTTCTGGATTGCGAGAACGGAGAATGGCAAATTTACGGGCATAAACTAAGCGACCATGTAAAGTACGGAGTAATGAATTTCAGGGATGTGATAGCCAACTCGAGTAATATCGGCACTGCCAAGGTGGGACAGATGCTCGGGAAAGAAAAGCTCTTTAAATACGCGCGTAACTTTGGCTTTGGCGATAAGACCGGGATAGGTCTGGCCGGCGAGTTAAACGGGAAACTTCGTACTCCCGACAAATGGTCAGGCCTTTCCATTTATACCGTCTCTATCGGTCAGGAAATTTCGGCGACGCCGCTGCAGGTTGTTTCACTTTATGCGACCATAGCCAATAAAGGCAAATTAATGCAGCCTATGCTTGTGAAGGCCGTAAAAAGTAAAGACGGAAAGATTGTTAAAGAATTTGCCCCGAGAGAAGTCAGGCAGGTAGTAAGCGCGGAAGTGGCGGAGCGCATGATGCGGGTTTTAAAGGCGGCAGTGGAAAATGGCACCGGAAAAGAAGCGTCCGTTTCCGGCTTGTCGCTGGCCGGCAAGACCGGTACTGCGCAAAAATTTGACCCGGTAATAAAAAAGTATTCCGGCAGTAAATATGTCGCGTCGTTTGCGGGTTTTGCCCCGGCGGAAAATCCGAAACTGGCTATTTTAGTAGTGGTGGATGAGCCGAATGCGAGCAAAGGAATTTATTACGGCGGCAGTGTGGCGGCCCCGGCCTTTGGAAAAATTGCAAAAAGAGCGTTGAGATATCTGGAAAGAAAGGAACACGATGATATTGTCAGAAATAATTAAAAATATAAAACTGGAAAAAATAATAGGCTCCGTCGAAAAAAATATCGACGGAATTTCTTATGATTCCAGAAGAGTAGGGAGTAACGGGCTCTTTGTCTGTGTTCCGGGTTTTAAAGCGGACGGGCACACCTATGCGGCGGAGGTGGTTAAAAAAGGCGCGGTCGCTCTTGTCGTGGAAAAAGACGTGGAGAATGTTCCTTTGGACACAACATTGCTTTATGTTAAGGATGCGAGAGAAGCGCTGGCCGAAGCAGCCGCCTCTTTTTATGCTTATCCGTCAAGAAAACTTAAGCTTATCGGGGTGACGGGAACAAAAGGGAAGACTACCACCACTTATATGTTAAGGTCGATTTTTGAGAAGAACGGTGAAAAAACAGGACTTCTGGGCACTATAAACCACGAGTTTAGCGGAGAGATAATAAGGTCTCAAAATACGACTCCTGAAGCTCTGGACCTCGAAGAGCTTTTTTTAAAGATGGTATTGAAAAAGGTGGAGACCTGCATTATGGAGGTTTCTTCTCATTCCTTGAAATTAAAAAGAGTCCACGGTCTCGAGTTTGATGCGGCGGTTTTTACTAACTTTACCCGGGATCATCTGGATTTTCATAAGACGTTTGAAGACTATCTTGAAGCAAAGCTTATGCTTTTTAAAAAACTCGGCGCAAACAGCAAGAAAAGTTTTCCAAAAGCGGCCGTAATTAATATGGACGATCCGAAGGCAGCTGAATTTATAAAAGTTTCAAAAGTCAAAGTGCTGACGTACGGAGTTAACCCGGAAGCCGAGGTAACGGCAAAAAATATCCGTTCGAGCGCCCTCGAGCTTTCTTTCGACATAGTTTATAAAAACAATTTTTTTCCGGTAAAGCTTCAGATGAGAGGAAGGCATAATGTAAGTAATGCCCTGGCTGCGGCAGCGACCGGTTTTGCCCTGAACATTCACCCGGATAATATACAAGCAGGGCTCGAGAATTTAAAAGGCGTTCCCGGCAGATTTGAAGTTTATAATACAAAAGAAGGGGTTTCGGTGCTTATTGATTACGCGCATTCTCCGGATTCTCTGGAAAAACTCCTTCTATCCGTTAAGGACCTAAAACCGGCAAGAGTAATTACGGTGTTCGGTTGCGGCGGCGACCGGGACCGATCGAAGAGACCTATTATGGGCAAAATAGCGCTGACTAATTCTGACGTCACGGTAATAACCTCGGATAACCCGAGAACGGAAGAACCCCTTGCCATTATCCGCGAGATTAAAGCAGGGATGAACGAGGGAACGTACCTTGAAATACCGGACAGAAAAGAAGCTATAAGAGCGGCTTTACTTCTGGCAAGGAAAGATGATGTTGTTGTGATTGCAGGGAAGGGTCACGAGGATTATCAGATTATAGGGACCGAAAAAGTTCATTTTTCCGATAAAGAAACGGCTAAAAACATACTTTCAGAAAAGGACCAATGGAAAAACTATTAGTTAAAGAAATAGTCGCCTGGACCAACGGGAAGCTTCTCAGGGGAGATCCACGGGAGGAGCTGACCTCTGTTTCTATAGACACAAGGACGATAAAACCCGGGGCCTTGTTCCTGGCCATCAAGGGTGATAGCTATGACGGACACGGGTTTGTAAAAAATCTGAAACAGCTTTCTGCTCTCGGAGCTGTAGTGAGTAAAATGATGGAAGGGTCTGAGACTCTTAGGATCGCAATACTTGTTACCGACACTACCGAAGCTTTAAAGCAGCTAGCGGCGGGCTATCTGACAAAACTTACTGAGCTTAAAGTAGCCGGGATTACCGGAAGCAACGGAAAGACGACAACAAAAGATATTTTATGGAACATTCTATCGCTTTCGAGGAAAACGCACAAGCCGAAAGGGAGTTTCAATAATGAAATCGGAATTCCCCTGACTATACTCGGAGCAGACGCTTCTTTTAAAACACTTATTTTGGAGTTCGGCACGAATCACCCGGGTGAAATACAAAAGCTCGCTGCAGTGGCAAAACCGGAGGTTGCGGCAATAACAAATATCGGAACGGCGCATATAGGATTTTTTAAGAGCCGTGAAAATATTTTAAAAGAAAAGTGGACACTTTTTGAAAATATTAAAGCCGGCGGACTGGCGGTAATTAATCTGGATGACGCCCTAATCGCAGAAAAAAGGAGTTCGCTCGGAGTAAAGACGCTTACTTTTAGCGCGCTAAAAGCAGCGGATGTTGCGGCTGAAAATTTAAGGGAGCTTAAAGAAGGCGGAACGGCTTTTACTCTAAACGTCGCAGGTCAAAAGGAAGAAGTGAAATTAAACCTTCTCGGGCTTCATAACGTGAGTAATTCTTTATGCGCCGCAGCGCTTGCTTACGGTTTAGCGGCGGATATTAAAAGTATTGCAAAAGGTCTTCAGGAGTTTACGGCTGTCTCGGCGCACAGGCTTTCTGCTTCGGTTTTTAACGGAATAAAGATATTGGATGACGCTTATAATGCGAATCCGGATTCGGTAAAAGGAGGAATCCTTGCCCTTTTGGGTTTTTCCGCAAAAAAAAGAGTGCTGGTGCTGGGCGAAATGGCAGAGCTCGGAGATTTTGCGGAAGCGCTTCACGAGGAGACCGGGGCGGAAGCGGCGAGAAACAGCTTGGATGCCCTGGTGCTAACAGGTAAGACGGGGGAATGGTACAAGCGGGGCGCAGTTAAAGCCGGAATGAAAGAGGAAAAGGTCTTTCTCTTTTCTGACAATCTTTCTGCCGGGGCTTTTTTAAGAAGATTTCTTGAAGAGGGCGACGCAGTCTTAATTAAAGGCTCAAGAAGAGCCGGAATGGAAAAAATCGTGGAAATGGTGAGGTCGAGCTAATGTTATATTATCTTTTATATCCGCTGGCTAAATACTGGAGCGCGTTTTATGTATTTAAATACTCAACTTTTAGGGCCATCTATGCGGCCTTGACGGCAGTGCTTGTTACTTTTCTTATCGGTAAATTTGTAATCAACAAATTGAATAAGATGAAAGCCTCCCAGCCTATACGAGAGGACGGACCGAAGACGCACCAGTTAAAAACAGGTACTCCGACTATGGGCGGGATAATAATTATTATCGCAGTTTTATTTTCAGTGCTTATGTGGGCAAAACTTGATAACGGGTTTATTCTGCTTTCGCTCTTTACTTTTGTTTTCTTTGCGGTGCTTGGCGGGCTGGATGACTATATCAAGCTTGTGAAAAAGAATTCCAAAGGTCTTTCGATAAAAGTTAAACTCATAGGGCAGATACTTGGCGCCGGAGCGATTATTGCGTTTCTCTTTTTTAATCCGGTGCATGCGGGCTTGGCTACGCATATAAAAATTCCTCTGGTTAAGTTCCCGGTCAATCTGGGTGTTTTGTATTTTGTTTTTGTAGCCGTAGTTATTATCGGTTGGTCTAATGCGGTCAATTTCACGGACGGGTTGGACGGTCTTGCCACCGGCTCCCTGCTTTTTACCACGCTGGCTTTAGCGGTAGTTATTTACGTGGTCGGGCATATTAAATTCTCGGAATACCTAAAAATTGTCTATGTTCCCGAAGCCTCGGAACTTGTAATTTTCTGCGCGGCTATTGTGGGGGCTTGCCTCGGCTTTCTTTGGTATAACAGCCACCCGGCGCAGGTATTTATGGGAGATGTCGGCTCTCTTCCTCTTGGTGCGGTACTGGGATTATTTTCTGTTCTTGTAAAACTTGAGCTGCTGATCGTTTTAATCGGCGGAATATTTGTAATGGAAGCCTTCTCCGTCCTCATACAAATAACTTCCTTCAGGCTCTTTAAAAAACGGGTTTTTAAGATGGCGCCTTTGCATCATCACTTTGAATTAAAAGGTATGCCGGAATCAAAGATCGTTATTCGGTTCTGGATTGTTGCAATTTTAATAGCGCTTGCCAGCTTATCGTTGCTTAAGCTGCGTTAGGAGAAAACTTGGACTTAGCGGGAAAAAAAGTTACGGTTGTCGGTATGGCGAGAAGCGGAGTCACAGCCGCACGTCTTCTAGCTGCGTGTAAAGCCCTGGTAACCGTTACGGACATAAAAAAAGAAAGCGAGCTTGCAAAGGAGAAGGAGGCGTTAGAGCTTCTTCCCGGCGTGCAGCTGGAGTTTGGCGGAAATTCAGAAGAGACGCTTCTGGGGGCGGATCTTATTGTGGTCTCACCCGGAGTGGATACGGAAAAACCGCTCTTCCTGAAGGCAAAAGAAAAGGGAGTCGAAATTATCGGTGAACTCGAACTTGCCTGCGCTTTCTTAAGAGGCACGTTAATTGCCGTTACCGGCACGAAAGGCAAGACGACTACCGCAACTCTTATAGGAGAAATGCTTAAAGAGGGCGGCAAAATAACGATTGTAGGCGGAAATATAGGCAAGCCTTTGACAGGTTTTGTAAAAGCAAAGGGCAATGACCCTGCTGCTTTTTATGTGGCGGAAGTGAGCAGTTTTCAGCTCGAGACCGTTAAGACATTTAAACCAAAAGTAGCGGCAATCTTAAATATCGGCAGCGACCATATGGACAGGTATATTCGACTGCAAGACTATGTACAAGCAAAAGGCAATATATTCAGGAATCAGACGGAGAGAGAGATCCTGATTCTTAACGCAAACGATAAGTTTACCCCGCTCTTTGCTCGGCAGGCAAAAGCGAAAATCTACTACTTTGACGTAAACGAGAAAACCTCCGGAGAGCCGGCTAAAGAAGGTGTGTTCCTCCGCGGCGGAGATATTGTTATCAATGTGTCTGAAAAAGAAACTGTCGTGCTCAACCGGAAAGAACTCATTATCAGAGGCGAGCACAACGTGGAAAACGCTATGGTGGCGGCGCTCACGGCAAGTATTATGGGTGTTGCCTGCGAAACTATAGCCGGAGCGCTGAGAAAGTTTAAAGGCGTCGAGCACAGAGAAGAGTTTGCCGGGGAAATAAACGGGATTAGGTTTATCAATAATTCTCAGGGCACCAATATGCTGGCGGTAGAAAAATCACTGCAGAGTTTTGAGGCGCCGGTAATACTGATTGCCGGAGGCCGTAACAAAGGAAGTGATTTTACGGTGCTTGAGGGAATAGTCGGCAAAAAAGTAAAAAATATAGTGGTTATGGGCGAAGCAAAAGAAGAAATAAAAAAAGCTCTCGGAAAAGTTGTGTCTATCAAAGAGGCGGAAGATATGGCGGCGGCGGTAAAAGAGGCTTATGCTCTTGCTGTTCCGGGCGACGTGGTTCTTTTGTCACCCGGGTGCGCGAGTTTTGATATGTTCAAAGATTATGCCGAGCGCGGAGACATCTTTAAGGCGGAAGTCAGGAGGTTGCAGCCTTGAGCCGAGGAAGTCAAGTGGACCTGATTACCCCAAGAAAAAAATATGACGGCGGGGTGATACTTACGGCGCTTATTCTTTTGCTTGCGTTTGGCGTGGTAATGGTATTTTCTTCTTCCGGTATTTATTCGGATTACCGGTACAAGAATCTGTATTATCTCATTATGAAGCAGGCTTTTTGGATCGGGACGGGAAGCATGGGACTTATTTTTTTCAAAAATATTAATATGAATAAACTTCGCGAGTTTGCAACGCCGTTCTTTATAGCGTCTTTGATTCTGGTAATCACAGTTTTTGTGCCGTATTTTGGCAAATCGGCCGGAGGGGCCAGAAGATGGATAAGCCTCTTTGGTTTTACCTTTGAGCCGAGCGAACTTTTAAAGCTTGCGTTTATAATCTATGTTGCGGCGGCAATAGAAAAAAGAGAAAAGGTGATGAAGGCGTTTATGAACGGCATAGCTCCGTTTTTTTTTATTTTTGTGATAGCGGCGATAGTGATGATACTGCAGCCGGATCTGGGTTCGATACTGATGATTCTTTTTGTCCTTTGCATAATGTTATTTGCCGGAGGGGTTAATCTATATCATGCTTTTGCGGTAGGCATCCTGCTTATTCCTTCCGCATATCTCATTATTATGAAAGCTTCTTACAGAAGTAAAAGAATTCAGGCGTTCCTGGACCCCTGGGCCTACTCGCAGGGCATTAGTTATCAGATAGTACAGTCCTTTATTGCTTTCGGGTCCGGCGGTTTGTTTGGGAAGGGTCTCGGCAAAGGCACGCAAAAACTATTCTATCTTCCGGAGTCGCATACGGATTTTATCTTTGCCATAGTCGGCGAGGAAGCAGGTTTACTGGGCGCGACCGGCGTGCTCTTGGTCTTTGGTTTTATTATTTGGAAAGGGATAGATATAGCGCTGAAACTGGATGAGACATTTGATAAGATGCTGGCTGTCGGCATTACCTCCTGGATAGGACTGCAGGCATTTATTAATATGTCGGTCGTGACCGGTTTGTTGCCGACAAAAGGATTAACGCTGCCTTTTATAAGTTACGGCGGTTCCTCTCTCTTGGTCAATATGATGGCTGTCGGCATACTGCTTAACCTTGCAAAGCAGGTAAGGAGATAAATACAAAAGCAAATACTAAGGACGAAGCGTATAATTCTAATACTGCAAAAAGATTGACGGACGGCTGAACATAGAATAAATTATGGTAAGCTGAACAAGGAAGATAAGCAATGAAGATAATGATAGCGGCGGGCGGGACCGGCGGGCATATTTATCCTGCTATTGCTTTTGCCCGGGAAGCCGCAAAAAAGCATGAAACGGTTTTCGTAGGCGGAAAGGGCGGTATGGAAGAGAAAATAGTTGCGGCGGAAGGCTTCAGGTTTCTCCCTATCCCCGCAGGAAAAATTATCAGAAGGTTTACTTTACAAAACATTGTAAATATTGCTAATTTTATAAAAGGTATTTTTGCCTCGGGTCTGGCTATACGAAAAGAAAAACCGGCTGTGATAATTGGGTTTGGCGGGTATGTCTCCGCTCCGGTGGTTATAGCCGGGCGGTTCTTCCGGGTGCCGGCGGCGCTGCACGAACAAAATGCGATACCGGGGCTTACAAATAAACTGCTCTCAAAATGTGCGAGCGTGGTCCTGGCGAGTTTTACGGGAACAGATAATGCTTTTAAAGGAAAGGTGGTTTTTACGGGAAATCCGATAAGGGAAAAACTCGGTTCCTTAACGAGAGCTGAAGCCAGAAATCTATTAAAGATACAAGAGGGAAAAAAGGTGGTCTCGATTATCGGCGGGAGCCAGGGCGCAAGAAGTCTGAACGTGATAGTATATGAAGCGCTCAAGAAAATGCAAGGCGATAAGCTCGAAGTTATCTGGATGACAGGAGAGAAGGATTCTTTAGTATATACGGCAAAGCTTAAAGAATTTGGCGGGCTTAAAGTGAGAATCAGCGCGTTTCTTTCCAATATGGAAGAAGTCTATGGCGCAACAGATGTCCTTATAGCAAGAGCGGGCGCAACGACGGTTTCCGAGGTGCTTAGGTGCGGTGTGCCGGCGATATTTGTACCTTTTCCCGCGGCGGCAAACAACCACCAGGTTTATAACGCCAGATCCGTTGCCGATAAAGGCGCGGCGTTAATGCTCGAAGAAAAGAACTTGACCGGCGTAATTCTTGCCGCAGAAATAGAAAAGCTTTTAAATAACGAAGAAAGCGTCAAAACCATTAAAGAAAACATCAAAAAAACGATAAATAAAGACAGCGCTAAATTAATGCTTACGGAGTTGGAAAAACTGCTATGAGTATACAAAAGAAGAGTTATAGAGTTCATTTCGTCGGTATCGGCGGTATCGGCATGAGCGGTATTGCCGAGGTACTGCTGAATCTGGGGTACAAGGTTTCGGGCTCCGACCAAAAAGAGTCTGAAGCGGTGGAAAATTTAAGATCCAAAGGAGCGGTTATTGCTTTGGGTCACAGCGCGGTTAATGTACTTAAAGCCTCGCCGGATGTAATAGTAATCTCCAGCGCTATCCGGGCGGACAATCCTGAAGTGCTGACGGCTAAGAAAAGAAATATTCCGGTTATTCCGAGAGCCGAGATACTTGCGGAGTTAATGCGGCTTAAGACAGGTATAGCAATTGCCGGCACACACGGTAAGACAACTACTACTTCAATGGCAGCGGTGGTGTTCAATGAAGCCGGGCTGGATCCGACAATTGTAATAGGCGGAAAACTTAATGTAATTAACAGTAACGCAAAACTCGGCAAAGGTGAATATCTTGTTGCGGAAGCGGATGAGTCTGACGGCTCTTTTATGCACTTGAGCCCGGCGGTTATCGTGGTTACAAATATTGACGATGACCATCTGGACTTCCATCACAGTATGGAAAATTTGAAACATCTCTTTATAAGTTTTATAAATAAAGTCCCTTTTTACGGGGTGGCCGTGCTTTGCGCCGATGATGAAAATGTCCGAAGCATACTTCCAAGCGTGGAAAAAAAATATATAACCTACGGGATTAAACACAAAGCGGATATTACCGTAAAGAAACTTAAAGCAAAGAAATTTGGCAGTGAATTTGAAGTACTCTACCGCGGCAGAAAGCTGGGCAGATTTACGGTTAACGTACCCGGCGTGCATAATGTATTAAATGCCCTGGCCGTGATAGGCGCGGCGATAGAGACCGGCATAAAACCAAAGGCCGTGCAAAAAGGACTTGCCAAATTTACGGGAGTGATGAGAAGGTTTGAAAAACTCGGCGAAAAAAACGGAATCCTGGTAATAGATGATTACGGCCACCATCCTACGGAGATTAGGGCTACTTTAAAAGCCGCCCGTACGTTGAAAACGAAAAGAATAATTGCGGTATTTCAGCCGCACAGATACAGCAGAACCAAAATGCTTTTTGAAAAATTCGGAAAGGCCTTTAAAGATGCCAATCTGGTTGTGCTTACGGATATTTATGCGGCGGGAGAAAACCCGATCGTTAATGTAACGGCGGAGCTGGTGGCAGACAGTATAAAGAAGAACGGGAAAAATGTTGTTTTTATCAAAAACAGAGAAGATATCCCCGCCTATCTTCTGGATATTTGCAGGAAAGGCGACCTTGTGATAATACTCGGCGCCGGAGACATAAGAAAGACCGGTGAGTTTTTTGCCAAAAAGCTTATGACACGGATAAAAGCAGAATAGCGTACATTGCGCAATACAAATTAGGAGAATTAGTATTTTAATGAAGATTGATGAGAGGCTGGATAAATACACGACTCTCGGGCTTGGCGGTCCGGCGGATTGCATGATTGATGTTGTCGATATGCAGAGCCTGAAGAGAGTTCTTTTGTTTGCAAAAAAACAAAAAATGCCTCTTACGGTAATCGGCGGCGGGAGCAATATTTTAGTAAGGGACGGCGGGGTGCGCGGATTGGTGGTGCGTTTGAAAGAGGACTTCTCCTCGGTAACAATAAAAGGCAGCAAGGTTATCTGCAGAGGAGGGGCTGCCCTTTCCGGAGCCGTGATTTCTTCTGCGGCAAAAGGTTTAGCAGGGTTTGAGTTTGCGGCCGGAATACCGGGAACGGTGGGAGGCGCGGTAGTTATGAATGCGGGAGCAAACGGCGGGGAGATAAAAGATGTACTGACCTCTCTTACCGTCATAGACAGAAGTGCTAAGATTAAAAAGCTGAGCAATAAAAAAGCAGGCTTTGCTTATAGAGACGCGGCTTTTGCAAGAAGCGGAAAATTAATAGTGATCGAAGCTGTTTTTAAGCTGAAAAAAAGTGCAAAAGAAGCTGTAAAAGCAAAAATACTTGAGAATGTTAAAAAAAGAAAAAAAAGCCAGCCGGCTTGCTGGGGCACTGCAGGTTCGGTGTTTAAGAATCCGAAAGGTTATTTTGCCGGACGTCTTATCGAGGAGTGCGGGCTAAAAGGCCGTAAGTCCGGAAAAGCAGAAGTTTCCGTTAAACACGGTAATTTCTTTGTTAACCGCGGAAAAAAGGCGGAAGATTTTTTAAAACTGATAGCTTTGGTCAAAAAAACGGTTTTTAAAAAAACCGGCGTAAAGCTTCAGGAAGAAATTAAGTTGATGGGGGAAGATAAGTGAACAACTCGTTTGTAAAAGATTTCAGACTGCTCAAAAATAAAAAAATAGTCCTTATTTCCGGCGGCATTTCTTCGGAAAGAAAAATTGCGCAAAAAAGCAGCGCTGCCGTGGAAAAAGCTCTTATAAATCTCGGGCTTAAATACACAAGAATTGACTTTAACGAAAAAAACAGAAAGGATATATTTTCTTTGATAAGAAAAGCAAATCCGGACGTCGCTTTTCTGGGCTTACACGGGGCCTACGGCGAAGACGGTCGTATTCAGGGAGCTCTGGATATTATAGGAGTAAAATACGCAGGATCGAAAATGCTCGGTAGCGCGGTAACTATGGATAAAATAGTCGCCAAGAAGCTGCTGCTCGGCGAAAATCTTCCGACGCCTGCTTTTGTGGAATATGCCGGAAAAAAAATAAAATTTAAGCTGCCGGCGGTGGTAAAACCGGCGGACGGGGGTTCGACCGTCGGTGTTACTATTGTAAAAAACAGCAGGGCTTTTGAGAAAGCTGTTAAACTGGCGTTAAAGTATTGTCCTAAAGTCCTTATAGAAAAATATATTAAAGGGAGAGAAGTGACGGTGCCGGTGTTTTTTGGCAGGGTGCTGCCGGTAATAGAAATAATACCCAAGACGTCCTTCTATGATTTTGCCGCAAAATACACAAAGGGGATGTCTGTCCATATTATGCCGGCAAAACTTGAAAAAAAACTCTATGCGGAAATCCAAAAACTGGCGCTTCTGACTCACGAGACGCTCTTGCTTAAGGATTATTCCAGAATAGATTTTATGATAGAGGAGAAAAGCAATAAACCGTATATTCTCGAGGCAAATTCACTTCCGGGTTTGACGGGCACCTCCTTGCTGCCGGAAGCGGCAAGGTATGCCGGAATAAGCTTTGAAGAGCTGGTACTTAAAATGCTTGCGGGCGCGGTGAGGAATGGACAATAAAATACTCTTTTCTAAATATAGAAAGAATGCCGATCTTAAGGGTGCGAAGACCTATAGGACGGCGCGGGTAATATCAAAAACCGAGGCGTTCGGAACGCCGCTATTAAAACTCAATATTTTTTCTATAAGGGCGGTAAAACTGCTTCTGCTTGTTTTGGTTGCGGCGGCTGCAGGTTTTGGGCTTTACTTTGGCGCTGATAAAATAACCTCTTCTCCGGATTTTGAAATAAAAGAGGTGAAGGTTTCCGGGAATAAATATGTAAGCAAGAATGAGATATTGGCGTTAGCAAAAGTAGAAACAGGAAAAAATATGTTTAAGGTTGACTTACGGGAAGTACAGGCAAAATTGAAAGCAAATTCCCGGTTTAAAAAAGTTGCCGTTAACAGGATTTTTCCGGGAGTTGTAGAGTTGGTCGTGGAAGAAAGAGAGCCGGTGGCCTGCATAGGAGAGAATAAATTTTATCAAGCTGATGCGGCCGGAGTGGTTTTCCCCGCTATCAAGTCTTTTTTTCACGGTAAGCGGCTTTACGCTTTTACCGGTATTAATGTAAATTTGAGCGAAGTGGGTAAACCGACAACTTTGCTGACTCTAAAACAGGCTCTTGCAATGGTTAAAAAAATTGAAAGCCGCGGGGGACCCTATTTGAATGACGTTATGACGGTAGATGTTCCGTGTTCCGAAGAGTTAGCTCTTGTTGTGCAAAATACCCGACAGGTCTATAAGATAGGAGAAGGAAACTGGGATGAAAAAATAGACAAACTCTTATGTTTGTTGAAGAACCTGAACGAAAGAAAAAAAGATATTGCTTCTGTTGATCTAAGATTCAGAGACGAAGCGGTTGTACAATTTAAAAACAGCAGGGTTAATTGACAATCTAAAGGTGGTGAAAAAAATGGCCAAACAGGAAAATGAAAAAATAGTGGTCGGGTTGGATATCGGTACGACCAAGGTTTGTTGTGTTATCGGGGAAGTTGACGATAATGGCGGTCTTAGTTTTATTGGTATTGGGCACGCAGTATCCCGGGGGCTTAAGAAAGGCATTGTAGTTGACGTCGAAACTACAGTAGAAGCTGTCAGAAAAGCGGTTGATGAAGCCTCAAGAATGGCAGGTGTTGAAGTTGCCTCGGTTTTTGCGGGTATTGCCGGAAGCCATGTAAAAGGACTTAACACCGAAGCAGTAGTGGCCGTTGCCGGAAAAAACAAAGAAGTAACCAAAGGGGATGTGGAGCGCGTTATCGAAGCAGTCACCACACAGTCTGTGCCGCCTGACCGGGAAGTTATCCATATTATTCCGCAGGAGTTTATACTGGATGAGCAGGACGAAATAAGAGCTCCCGTCGGTATGTATGGCCAGCGCTTGCGCGCCAAAGTGCACGTGGTTACCGCCTCAGGACCCAGGACACAAGACATTGTCAGGTCAATAGAAAAAGCAGGCTATTTTGTGGAGGATATAGTATTACAGCCCTATGCCAGCAGCGAAGCGGTGCTTACTCAAGATGAGAAAGAACTCGGAGTGGTAATGGTGGATATCGGCGGGGGAACAACAGATATCATTGTTTTTAGCGAAGGCGGAGTGAGACATACGGCAGTAGTCGCCATAGGCGGTATGCAGGTGACGAATGATGTAGCAATAGGTCTGCGCGCTCCTATTGAAACGGCAGAGGAGATAAAGAAATCTTTTGGCGGCGCTTTTGCAGGAATCATAAATGAAACAGAGGAGGTAAGAGTAAAACTTATCGGAGATCGGCCGGATCGTGTTGTGCCAAAGCGGATTATTGCAGAAATAATTCAACCCCGGATGGAAGAAATATTTGAGTTTGTTGCGCAAGAACTCAGGCTTAACGGTTTGGACGGTAAAATGCCCTCAGGTGTTGTCGTAACCGGAGGCGCTTCCCTAATTCCAGGAATAGAGGAGGTAGTGGAGAAGGTCATGAAACTGCCCGTCAGGATCGGCTACCCTCACGGAATAAACGACCTTGTAACAATTGCAAATTCGCCTATGTATGCGACCGCCGTGGGGCTGGCATTGTACGGAGCGAAAGCCAAAGCAGAAGGCAAAAGCGGTATGAGGTTTAGCAGCAAAAGCTCTATAGAAAATACCTTTAGCAATATTAAAGAATGGTTTAAAGCGCTTTTCTAAAACTCAACGGGGCATAAGCCCTGAACTAATTAAAAAGTTATATTACTGAAAATCCGCCTGAAAAGCGGGAAAAACGGAGGAAATAATATGATAGAATTTGCTAACGATCCGAGTTTTGCGGCCAACATAAAGGTGGTCGGAATTGGCGGCGCGGGCAATAATGCCTTGAACAGAATGATTGCCGCTTCCATCTCCGGTGTTGAATTCATAGCTCTCAATACCGACAGTCAGCAGCTGAAGAGAAACAATGCGCAGGTAAAGATTCAGATAGGCACCAAGCTCACCAAAGGTCTTGGCGCGGGCGCAAATCCCGAAGTCGGGAGAAAAGCGGCGGAAGAAGACAGAGAAAAGATTCGGGAAGCGCTGGCAGGCGCTGATATGGTCTTCATAACCTGCGGTATGGGCGGCGGTACGGGCACCGGCGGAGCTCCGGTGGTGGCGGAAATAGCCAAGGAAAATGGAGCGCTTACCGTGGGCGTTGTGACGCGGCCGTTCCGTTTTGAAGGCTACAGAAGAAAAATTCATTCCGAATCGGGCATAAAAGAAATAGCTGAAAAAGTAGATACGCTCCTTATTATTCCTAACGAAAAGCTGCTTTCAATAGTGGAAAGAACGACTCCCATGGTAGAGGCTTTCAATATGGCGGATGATGTGCTCCGGCAGGCTATTCAAAGTATTTCGGATGTAATAACCATCCCGGGCCTGGTCAATGTTGACTTTGCCGATGTAAGAACCATAATGGCAGAGATGGGCGGCGCCTTAATGGGCACCGGTTTTGCAAGCGGAGAGAACAAAGCGACCAAGGCCGCAGAAATGGCGGTAACCAGCCCGCTACTGGAGAATCTAAATATTCAGGGCGCAAGAGGAGTGCTAATTAATATTACCGGCGGTCCGGATTTAAGTTTATTCGAAGTTAATGAAGCTACTTCCGTGATTTACGAGAAAGCTCATAAGGAAGCCAATATAATCTTCGGCGCTGTAATTGACGAAAACATGAAAAATGAAATAAGAATAACAGTAATTGCCACGGGTTTTGCGCCGAAAACAACCGATGTAATGGAAAAGGTCGAAGTAACAAGCGAAATTACGGCGGAAGAAAAGGACCCTGAGCCTGTGGACGAGCAAACTGCCGTCACGGCAGTTGTCGCGGTTCCGCAAAAGAGACTTTCCCTGGATGAAATAAAAGGAGAAATAGGTATGTCAAATCTTGAGTCCAAGGTGAAAGGCTATCTACAGAACGAAGACTTTGATGTTCCGACCTTTTTAAGAAAAAGGACGGAATAAAAGAAAGGAAAAGGCCGGAAAAAAAACGGCCTTTTCTTCTCTGCCTGTTAACTCCGTTAAGGGCAGAGAAGAAAGCGAAAAACAATTGAATGCTTACCGGCAGTCAATTGAACAGGTTTCAAAGAAAGGAGCATTCTTGTTTAAGCGTATCTTGTTGACCCTGGTTTTGTCCTCCGTTTTAATTGCTGAAGAACCCTGGGTCATGATTCTCGGTTATCACCGGATAGTGAAAAAAAGACAACTGCACCCGGATGTAACGATTTCTGCCTTTGAAGAACAGCTGGAGTTTATCAAAGCCAATTACGAGGTAATCTCGCTTGATTATCTGGTCAGATGCCTTAAAGAAAAAAACCCACCCACGGCTAATTCAATAGTAATTACTTTGGATGACGGGGATGAGAGTATTTATACGTATGCGTATCCTTTGCTGAAAAAATACAACCTTCCGGCCACAGTATTTTATTATTCCAATTATCTGGGTAACGGCGGAATCACCCGGGCGCAGATAAAAGAAATGTCAGAAAACGGAATATGCTTTGGCGCGCATACGAAAACACACGCTCTGCTTACGGTCAAGCTAAAAGGCGAAAGCGCAGAGGGATACCTGAAAAGATTAAGAGAGGAATTGACAGAATCTAAAAAAACTATAGAAGAAATCACAAAAAAAGAAGTAAAATATCTGGCATATCCTTACGGCAAACACAACGAAGTTGTAGATGCTGAGGCGGTAAAAGCCGGTTATATGGCCGCCGCCGGCATAGCCTGGGACAGAAATTATGTCTCCAGCGCCGCTGTTATGAATCTGAAGCGCCGGTTAATTCCAGGCAGATATAAATTGTCGGATTTTGCGGATATATTTAAAAACAGTAATATTGATAAATCTTTGGAGACCGAGCATGAAGATTACCGCTAAGATTGCGCTTGCTGTCTTTCTGCTCCTGGTTGCGGGTATGTTTATTTTCTTTCAGGAGAACCGCCTGCCGGGAGTAAGGAAAGAAGGTTGTTCAAAAAGCGTTGCAACTCCCGAAAGGAAAACTCCGGAGAGTAAAAGCCCCGCGGAAGCCGGAGCGGCAAACGCGCAAAAAACAGAAGCCCGGGAAGATAAAAAAATAAAGAACACGGACGCAAGGCTGCCTGTTGAAGGGGAAGCGGCCGAACCCTGGATAAAGATACTTAATTACCATGAAATCTTCCCGGAAAGCGTGAAAAAAAGCAAAGACCCGGCCGTAAACAGGTTCAGCAAGCCCTCTGACCTGCTGCTGATAGTTACAACCGAAGAGTTTGAAAAACAGATGGAGTATCTTTCTAAGACTTTTAAATGCGTTAAAATGTCAGACTACGGCAGGCAGCTTGAAAAAAAGGAGCCCTTTAAAGAAAATGTTGTGATAATTACCTTTGACGGGGCTGATAAAACCGTCTACAGCCAGGCATATCCCATTTTAAAGAAATACAATCTGCCGGCAACACTATTTTTACACATTAATTCCTTACTCCTGGATAAAACAGCTATGAAGTGGGATACCATAATCAGGCTTCATGAAGAAGGGCTTATGGAAATAGAGTCGCATTCTGTTTCTCACCCGCATCTAAACAGAAAATTAAAAAATGAGAGTGTAGAGGGCTATGAAACCAGAATAAGAAAGGAGCTTGCAGATTCAAAAAGAATAATTGAAGAAAAACTTAACAAAAAAGTTTATTACTTTGCATATCCTTACGGCGGATATAATAGTACGGTTATACGTCTCCTTAAAGAAACGGGTTATAAAGCCTCGGTCACCGTGCAATGGGACAAAAATACGATAACGACTAATCCGTATGCTCTCCGGAGAAGAGGTGTGTTAGGAGTACATAATATGAAAAACTTTATTGAGCTCTTTAAACAAAACATCAAAGACGATCTGCGTGAATACGCGGATTAAAATATTTATTTTGATAAGTATGTCCCTGCTCTGTGTCGGGGGCAGAAACATCAAAGAAAATGTTACGTTTTCTGAAGTTAAGATTTTAGACAACGGACAGCCGAGAAAAATTAATGTCTCCACCCTCACCCGCGGTTTTGACACTTATTATCATTTAAAAGGAATCTGTACGGCTTTTGATATCTCTTTCGCCTATGTTCCGGCAAAAAAAAGAGTATTAATGAACAAGGGCGTTAATTCCATGCGGCTTACCGTAGGAGGAGAGCCGAAGCTCAAGGAATTTTTCGTGTATTATGATAAAAAGTATTACCTCTCGGCAGGCGGGCTTAATCATGTTTTTGCCGGCCTGATGAAAGGCACCGTGGCAACAGATAAGAAATCAAAGATGCTTATGATAAATTACACGGCAGCGCTAAAGCCGAAAAAAGCAATAAAAATCAAACCCGGATTTGAAATAAAAAACAATAACATCAGGACTATTGCGCTTCTTAAAGGCGAGAAATTCAAGGTAGAGAGAATAATCCTGGACCCGGGTCATGGCGGAAAAGATCCCGGGGCGGTAGGCAAAAACCGGCTTCAGGAAAAAGAAGTTACTTTGGATATTGCCCTTAAGACTGCGGAATTGATTAGAACAAAACTCCGCAAAGAGGTTATTCTTACCCGCACAACGGATGAATATGTAAGTCTGCAGGAGCGAACAGCGATAGCTGACAAGCACAACGGAGATCTCTTTGTCTCCATACATATAAATGCGAATATTGACCGCGAAGCGGAAGGCACGGAAGTTTATATATACGACATCGCGGCCTCCGATAAAAAGTCGGGGCGTATAGCGCTGAGAGAAAATTTTGAGTTTCCCGGTACCGGCGGTATAAAATCTATTCTGGGCGAACTGGGTTCGACTTCCAATGATAATCTCAGCATAATGCTGGCGGGTAATATCCTGGATAATATTGTTAACTATGTGGATGTGGAAAGCCGGAACAAAAATATGATTCTTCGCGCGCCCTTTTACGTTTTAGCGCATTCTGCTATGCCGGCAGTTCTATTAGAAATAGCTTTTATTACAAATAAAGATGAAGAAAAAAAGTTGAGAGAAGGCGATTTTAGAAACAGCGTAGCAAAGGCTATCTGTTTTGGCCTGGAGGATTTTATCGGCGCAACCGAGAATCCGGAAAAAGAAGAGCTCGCTCCCGCCGCGGACGTTCAGACAAAAGAGCATAAAAAAGAAGGCGCTAAAGAAGAGTGAAATTTTTTAGAAGCTGGTCCATAGGAAACAGGGAAATCTCTGCTTTCACTTCGCTCAAACCTTTGAGTTTCAAAGAAGAGCGGCTGGCCGTTAATTACCCCCGTCTACTTGCGGCTCTTAAATTGAAGCCGGAGTTCACCGCATATCTTACCCAGGTGCACGGCGGGAAAACAATGGAAATAAAAAACCTGCAATTTGAGAACAGGCAGAAAGCTGACGGTCTGCTAACCGGCAAGGAAAAATACATGCTGTTGATTTTTACGGCTGACTGCCTCCCTGTTTTTCTGTACGATTTAAGAAAAGGTTTTATTGCGCTTCTTCACTGCGGCTGGAAAAGTATAAAAAAAAGAATAGTTATAACTGCGTTAAATAAACTCAAAAAAAAAGGTGCAAAAGCAAAGGATTTGAAGGTTATCCTTGGCCCCCGCATAAAAGAGTGCTGTTATGAGGTCAAACCGGAGTTTGTTAAAGCTTTTCAAGTCGCTTACGGAAAAACAGGTATATATAGAAGGAAAGGGAAGGTGTTTTTCTCTCTTTCTGATATAGTCAAGCTTCAGCTGAAAAAAGCGGGATTACCAAAAAAAAATATAACAGATACAAAAATATGCACTTGCTGTGATAAAAAAAAGTTCTTCTCCTACCGCCGTGACGGAAAAGGCACGGGAAGGATGGTGTCCGGAATCATAAGGACAGGCAAGCGCAAGGAAAAACAATAGAGACTCATTAATGCAAGAGATTATAGACTTTTATGGACTATATTGACCCTAGGGACTGTATTTTTTTTTAGGGGGGGGGTATATGGATTTTATTGATGTTGTTAAGAGGCGGCGGAGTGTCCGCAAGTACGATTTGACCCGTCCGGTTTCGGATGAACTCATAGCAAGAATCCTTGGGGCGGCGCGTCTTGCTCCTTCAGCGGTAAACTTCCAACCGTCGAGTTTTATTATTGTGCGGGATGCGGATGTAAAAGCAGGACTTAAGGATGTTTATCCTCGGGAGTGGTTCTACACGGCGCCGGTGATAATTGCAGGATGTGTGGATACTTCCGTATCATGGAAAAGACCTTTGGATAAAAAAGATCAGGCAGAAGTGGATCTTGCAATAGCTTTTACCCATCTTTTGCTTGCGGCTACGAATGAAGGTCTTGGCACCTGCTGGATAGCCAACTTTAACAATGAAAAGGCAAGAGTCCTCTTTCAGCTGCCTGAGAATATTCAAATCGTCGCAATGACTCCGTTAGGCTTTCCCGCGGAAGAGCCCTCCGAAAAGCCAAGAAAAGAACTAAAGGAGCTGTTCCGGAAAGACCGCTGGTGAAAGTTGTTTTCGGGAAGCGGCTGCGGGAAAAACAATAAAAATATCATGGAAATAATCAATCAGCCTTTGTAAAGACATAAAGCGCTTTCTATATCTATCTATAACATCAGACTCAAACCCGGGTTATGAATTGAATTGATATTTTCCCTGTATTGTCTTATAATAGAAATCCATAGGTAAGTTATAAAAATGAAGCAAAGCGAGGCGTTAAATGAAAAAAGCTGATTTAATAAGCGCATTAAAAAATAACGGCATAGTGCCCGGATCAAAACTCGTGGTTCATAGTTCATATAAATCAATAGATTTTGAGGGTTCCCCCGAGGAAGTGTGTAAGAGTTTTATGGAAGCAATAAGCGAAGAAGGACTCCTTGTGATGCCGGCTCACAGCCCAATAGTTAAGGGCACCCCGTTTAATCCCGGAAGAACTCCTTCAGCAGTAGGCGCAATTACTGAAGCTTTCAGGCGATTGCCGAGAGTTTCGCGTTCTTTGCATCCTTCCCATAGCGTTGCGGCCTGGGGAAGAGGCGCTAAGGAGCTGACGGCAGGACATCAACTGGTGGATGCAGAAGGTGAGGGTTCTCCTTTTTTTAAGTTCAGTCAGACAGACGGAAAAATACTTATGCTGGGCTGTACTTTAAGAGCCTGCACTATGGGGCATGTTGCCGAGTGGGTTGCCAAGGTTCCTCATTTGGGAGTACCGTTCTCTGCAGCCTTCACACCGACGGCCGAATACATAGATGATGACGGAAAAGTAAAAACATATGTATATCAAACTTATCCGGGTTGCTCCAAGATGTTTGATAAAGCCATTCCATGGCTCAAGGAAGCAGGTTTTCTAAAAGAAATATCCCTAAACAAAGAAACTTCCCTGCTTGTAGACGCCGCGGGTTTTGTGAAGATAGTTTACGACAAGCTAAAAGAAGATTCAGCTGCTTTATTGACGGACAGCGAAGAGCATTTTGCAAAATGCTCTCATTGCCGGGAGGCAAGAAGGCTCGCCGTTAAAAAACCATAATACATACTGATTGTTAATAAAGGAGATAAAAGTATGTTCAAACTTGCAATATTTTCCGATGAAGTGTCACAAAATGTAAAAGAGGTTGCGGCTTTTTGCCGTAAATGGAAGCTGGAGGCCGTAGAGATAAGAACGCTTTTGAACAAAGGTCCTCATAATTTCTCAAAAGAAGAGATTAAACTCATAAAAACCGTCTTAAAAGATAACGGCATCAAGGTCTGTTCCATTGCCAGTCCGTTTTTTAAATGTACGATAGATAATAAAAAAGAGTACGAACAGCATCTGGATATTTTGAAAAACTGTATTGACCTGGCAGGCGCCACCGGAGCAAAGATTATAAGAGGTTTTACCTTCTGGCGAACGGGAATTGCTGAGGAAAATCTGGACCGGGTGGCGGAATACTTTCCCGAGCCGGTTAAATTGATGAAGAAAGCAAAAATGGTTCTCGGTATTGAGAACGAGCCTGCAACTTTTGTAGGCTGCGCCAGAACCCAGAAGATATTTTTAGAAAAAATACACTCTCCCGCAGTCAAAGCTATCTGGGATCCGGGTAATGAAGTTATGGATGCGGACGGTATAGCGCCTTTCCCGAACGGCTACCGCCTCGTAAAAGATGAAATAATACATATTCATCTTAAGGATGCTCTCTCCATGGGGTACGAGGGTAAAGCCGAGTGCGTGCCGATGGGAGAAGGTCAGGTTAACTACTGGGGGCAGTTTAAGGCGCTTATAGAAGACGGTTACAGCGGCTATCTTTCTTTAGAGACGCATTGGAGAATAAATAAAGCAGAGATCAAAAAAATGTCCATAGAAAAGCCCGGCGGCGCAGGCTGGTCCTTTGGCGCAAAAGAATCAAGCGAATATTGTATGCGGAATATAATGAAAATGCTGGGTTCATTAAAAAAGTAAACGGAGAAGAAATGTTAAAAAGAGCAGCTCTGGTCTTGGCGGTTCTAACGGCGGCAGGAATTGCGGCAGCTACCCCGTTTATCGGACAGGGCGGGGGCGTTACAGAAGAAGGCCATAACGATGTAAGGATTAATCTGTTTTACGAACAATTTTCCGGAGCCTATGATGCCGGCGGAACGTATACAGCTTTTGCTCCCGGGGTTTCCAGACTGGATTACAGAATAGTTTTTGACCTGAAATATGGAAATGGCAGGGACAGTGATTTTCACATTACGATTCCGTATGTGAACAAGCTTCATACTCTGGCAAACGGAGCTCTTTTTACCGCGGCCGGCGCAGGAGATATAATTGTCCTTGCCAGAAAGAAATCCAATGAAAATAAAAATTCCGGAGGCCTTCTTACCGTAGGGATGGGACTAAAAATACCGACGGGGAAAAGTGTTTTTGATATAGAGCCGGGTTTTTTAGCCGCCGGCACGGGGACCTGGGATGCGGGCGTCGTCTTGAATATGCAGGAAAACAGCAGCGGTCTCCTGCTCTTTTCGGATATCTCCTTCTGGTACAGGCTTGGCCGCAGCGCCCAAAAGTTTGCAGGTCAAGGTATCCCGGCAATAAGACCGGGTGAGACTGAAATAAGGTTCATGCCCGGCGCAATCTTGCAGTATAATGCAGGGGTTGAAATTTCAATTATTAGACAGTTCTCGCTGGTAGGAGAATTAATCGGAGAGAATTATTTTGAGAGCAAAGCTGAATATGCTTCCGGCGGCGCCGATGCCCTGAACGACCTAATAGCAACCGGCGCGCCTGATTATACCCTGCAAAAAAGCGCTAATTTAAGAGTTATCACAGGTGTAAAGTTCTATCTGAACGAAAAGGTGGCGCTGGGAGGCGGAGTTTCAATTCCGGTGACGATGGTTAACGTATTCGGGAACATTACTTATTTGGCCAATTGCAGGCTATTCTTTTAGGAGACGGAAATGCTTAAATATCTTAAGAAAATATTCGGAACAAAAAACGAACGTGAAATAAAACGGCTTATGCTCATGGTTAATAAAATAAATGAATTTGAAGAAGTTATTCATAAACTTTCTGATGACGGGCTAAAGCTGAAGACGCAGGAGTTTAGAACAAGGCTTGAAAAAGGTGAAACGCTTGACGACCTTCTTCCCGAGGCCTTTGCGGTTGTCCGGGAAGCCTCGGTCCGGATTATCGGGCAGAGACATTACGATACCCAGCTTGTCGGCGGCATTGTTCTCCACGAAGGCAAGATCGCCGAAATGCGTACCGGTGAAGGTAAAACTTTGGTGGCCTCACTGCCGGTTTACTTGAATGCCTTGTCCGGTAAAGGCGTTCACGTGGTAACAGTAAATGATTATCTGGCGGAAAGAGACAGTTTCGGCAAGGGTAATTTTAAGGGTATGGGGAATATCTACAAGTTTTTAGGTCTTACTTTTGGCTGTATTAAAAATGATTCCTCCAACGAAGAACGGAAAGTTGCTTACGGCGCGGATATTACCTACGGCACCAATAATGAATATGGTTTTGATTATCTGCGGGATAATATGGCGACAGCTCTGGAAGACCTGGTGCAGCAGCGCCCTAAAAATTTTGCCATAGTTGACGAAGTTGACAGTATCCTGATAGATGAAGCCAGGACACCTCTTATTATTTCGGGACCTACGGAAGAAGCCACCGACAAATATTACAGAGCCAATAGAATAGTTCCGGAATTCACGGTGGAAAACGATTATAAGGTTGATGAAAAAAGCAGGACGGTAGTCCTTACCGAAGCCGGGGTTTCCAAGGCGGAAAGGCTCCTGGGTGTCGAAAATATGTACGAAGGCATTAATATGGACTGGGCGCATTATGTTAATAATGCTTTGAAAGCGCACGTGCTTTTTAAACGGGAAGACCATTACATCGTAAAAGATAACGAAGTACTGATAGTTGACGAGTTTACGGGCCGTTTGATGGCCGGGCGCCGCTGGAGCGACGGGCTGCACCAGGCGGTAGAAGCAAAAGAAGGTGTAAAGATACGGAGAGAAAATCAGACCTTGGCGACAATCACCCTTCAAAATTACTTTAAAATGTACATAAAACTTGCCGGCATGACCGGTACCGCAGATACGGAAGCCGCAGAATTTATGAATACGTACAAATTGGATGTTGTCGTTATTCCCACGAACAGACCAATGGTTAGAACTGATCATCCGGACGAAATTTATAAGACCAGAAGAGAAAAACTCAAAGCGGTCGTAAATGAAATTGCCGAACTAAATAAACAGGGACGCCCCGTGCTGGTCGGTACTATATCTATTGAGAAGAACGAAGAGCTTTCTTCTTTACTGAATAAAAAAGGGGTTAAACATCAACTTCTAAACGCCAAGTTTCACGAAAAAGAAGCGGAGATTATAGCGGCGGCCGGCGCCAACGGCGGGGTTACGGTGGCCACCAATATGGCCGGTCGAGGTACGGATATAGTTCTCGGGGAAGGTGTGGCAAATCTCGGAGGTCTGCACGTAATTGGTACCGAAAGACACGAAGCCAGGCGTATTGATAACCAGCTGCGGGGCCGCTGCGGAAGACAGGGTGATGCCGGGTCTACAAAATTTTATCTTTCCCTCGAAGATGATTTAATGAGAATATTCGGCGGAGATAAAATATTTAAGCTTATGGACCGTCTCGGAATGGAAGAAGACCAGCCAATTATGCATCCGTGGATTACAAAGGCAATAGAAGGCGCGCAAAAAAGAGTGGAAGGTTATAATTATGACGCCAGAAAACACCTGCTCGAATACGATGATGTGATGAACAAACAGCGCGAAGTGGTTTACGGGCAAAGAAAGAAGATTTTGGAAGGCGAAGATCTCAAGGAAAATATTACAAGGTGGGTGGATGATGTTCTTAACGGCGTTATGGAAGCGTATGCCGGAGAGAAAATACCCTCTTATGACTGGGCGCTGGAGGATTTAAACCTCCGGATGAATGATATCTTTGGTCTTAATTATAAAGTTGAGCAATCTGCGCTTGCCGGGATGAGAAGAGAGACTCTGCAAGCGGATATTTTAGAGAAAGTAACGGCTTTTTACGAAGCCAAGGAAGCGCAGTACGGCAAGATATTTAAGTATGTAGAGCGTATGATAATGCTGCAGACAATTGACGGTAAATGGAAAGATCATCTCTACTCTATGGATCAACTGAGAGAGGGTATAGGTCTTAGAGCCTACGGCGGGAAAGATCCTCTTCTGGAATACAAAAAAGAAGGTTTTCATATGTTCTCCGATATGATAGAGCGCATTAAGGAAGATACGCTTAGAATGGTTTACAAGGTACAGCTTAGAAAAGGCGAAGAGGAAGAAAGAAAAGAGCTCGAAGAGGCCTCCAAAGCAGGCAACTCCCGGGTTTCAAAAGTAAACTATTCTCACAGAGAAGTGAACCAGTTTGGCGCCGCAGAAGAAGCGGCAAAACAACGGCAGATGCAGCGTCAGGCAGAACAGGGCGGGATGGATCCTATGGGCGGCAGACTCGGAGAGCGCCCTGTGATGAATCAGGCTCCGAGAACCACGCCCATAAAAAGAGACGCTCCAAAAGTAGGAAGAAACGACCCGTGTCCGTGCGGGAGCGGAAAGAAGTACAAAAAATGCTGCGGTATTAACGAGGATTGATAGCATTATTTGATCCGATAGGAAAAAATGAAAAAACTTTTTAACTGGCAGTTTAAGCTGGCGGCAGGGCTTCTTCTTTTGTCCGCGCTCTTCTATTTTACGCACTATCTGATCTTCCGTAACGGGATGACCATACTTGACTGGTTTATCAATAATCTCGCCTTTGTTTTTATAAATGTCCTTATTGTCACTCTCATACTCCAGCGCCTCCTTGAGTACCGGGAAAAAGAGGCCGTAATGAAAAAAATGAATATGGTCATCGGTACTTTTTTCAGTGAAGTCGGAGTTGAAGCAATGAAAATGTTCTCCCGTATGGACCGGGACCTTCCTGCTCTCGGTAAAAAACTTCTGGTTTCAAAGGACTGGTCGGATAAGGATTTCGCAGAAACCATAAAAAATATATCTTCCGGTGATGTCGCCATAGAAAACATTCAAGGCGGATTGCCTGATATGAAAAAATTCCTCCTGGAGAGACGCGCTTTTCTTTTGGGGCTGCTTCAAAATCCCAATCTCCTTGAGCATGAGTCATTCACCGAACTCCTCTGGGCGGTCTTTCACCTGACGGATGAGCTGGCGCACAGAAAAACTTTTGAAAACGCCGCCGAACCGGACCTCAAGCACCTTGCCGGAGATATAAACCGCGCCTACAAATTGATAATTATTCACTGGCTGAATTATATGAAGCACTTAAGAATAGACTATCCATACCTGTTTTCCCTTGCCGTCCGCACCAACCCTTTTGACGAAAAAGCCGAAATAGAAGTAAAATAAGAGGATGGTCTTGCGCTAATTACGGCGGCGGCATTCTTAGCCTGCAAAGCCAATCCGGTCCTGGTCTGTGAAAACAAGCCCAAAAGCTGCCGGACCGTTTCTGACTCTCCATTGATTACAGCGCAATTATTTGCTATACTTAAGTATGATATATTATTTGTATTTGCTTGCGACTTCTTTGTACTGGCTCCTCCTAATGCTTGTATTATATACTTTTATCGGCTACCCTCTGTTTTTAGCTTTTCTGGCAATGTTTAAAAAAAAGAAGGCTCAGGACAGGCCGGAGTATTTTCCCAAGGTTTCTCTGATAATCCTTGCGGGAAATGAGCAGAAAAATATTAAAGCCAAGCTGGACAACTGTCTCAGTCTGGAATATCCCAAAGAAAAGCTTGAGATTATTGTTGCAGTCATAGATTCAGCGGATAATACCAGGAAAAAAGTAGAAGATTATTTCAGTAAAGGCATCAAACTTCTCTTTCAGGTTGAGAAGAAAAGCAGCAATATGACTGTCAATGCGGTTGTTTCCGAAGCCAAGGGAGAAGTGGTTGTTATCACTGACGCTTCTTCAATAATAGAAAAATACAGTCTCAAAAATTTGGCAAGGCATTTTGTTGATAAAAATGTAGGTTTGGTTGCGGGTAATATTGAGATAGCGAATAAAGATAATAATTTTCTGGTTTTGGGCGAGAAAGCATTTTTGGAATTTCAAAGATTTATCCAGCAAAGCTCCTCTAAACTAAGAAGAGTTATCAGCGTAAATCCCGAACTTTATGCTCTAAGAAAAGCGGATTTTACTAATCTAAAAGATGACGGAGTGGAAGCCAAAACAGCCGTTCCCATAATGTATTCTTATGCGAATAAAACCCGCCTGTATGAACCGCTGGCGCAGGCTTTGAAAACAATAAATACTAAAACAAAAGCAAATTTAGAAGGGAAGCTTGCGGCGACGCAAAAGGCTCTTGTTTCGGCTAAATGTATTAAAGAGCTCTTTAGGGCAAAAAAATACTTTACTATTCTTCAGTTTATATCTTTTGAACTGCTTTACGGGCTCTTTGGTGTTTTACTTTTTGCCTTCTTTCTTTGTAATCTTACAGTTCTGGGAAAACCCGGTTATGTTGTTTTCTTTTCGCTGCAATTTCTTTTTTATGTCGCCGGCGCGCTAAAGATATCCGCCTTTGCCTATTATGTGACTTTCTCGGCTTATGCTCATGTCTCAGGTTTAGCAAGACTGATAAAAAAGGAGCGTGAAAATGCAAAAGGTTAAAGTATATTACTCCTCCGCAAGAAGTAAGATCTGGAATTACGACCACTCTATGCCCGGAAAACTCGAAGAACTTCTCTCTCAAATTGACCTTTCAAAGTACATCTCTCCTAAAGATAAAGTTGCGGTTAAAACTCACTTTGGCTCGCAAGGGGCTTTCCGTATTGTCCGCCCTGTATTTTTAAGAAAAATTGTTGAAGCGGTAAAAGCTTTAAAAGCCAAGCCGTTTATTACGGATACTACCCGCATTGAATCTCTGGAGTACCTTGAAGTAGCTGCCTACAACGGGCTTACCCATTTGACTTGCGGAGCTCCGGTAATTATTGCAGACGGAATCAAGGGTATGGACGCGACTCCGGTAAAAGTGGAAGGGCATAAACATATAAGCGAAATAAGCGTGGCGAATGCAATTTACCATGCGGATGCCATGATAGTGGTCTCGCATTTTAAAGGACACCTGCAGGCGGGTTTTGGCGGGGCAATAAAAAATATAGGTATGGGCGGGGTTTCTCCAAAAACGCATGACGGTAAGAGCAATCGAGGTCTTCTCCATTCCGTAGACGATAAACTTCCTGCCTGGGATAAAAATAAATGTAACTGGTGCAGGAGATGTGAAGATATTTGTCCGGTTGAAGCCATTAGAATTGAGCCGAAAGTGAGTTTTGAATTGACAGATGACATGTGCTGGCGCTGCGGCAGGTGCGCGCGTATCTGTAAAGAAAAAGCCCTTGATATGCCGATAACCTCCGAGCGGTTGAACACTCACATAATCGAAGCCTCCAAAGCCGTAATGAGCACCTTCAAACCTAAAAAAGTTATCTTTATTAACTTTATGATAGAGATGCAGCCGGAGTGCGACTGTATGCCGACTGCGGATGTTCCTGTGGTAAATGATCAGGGTATCGCTGTCTCGGATGATCCCGTAGCCGTAGATCAGGCTTGCATAGATATAGTTGCAAAAGCCGGCCCGCTTCCGAACAGTCTTGCGTCGGATCTGGATGTTACCGAACCCGGGGATACTTTTGGCGCCGTAAATAAAAAATCTACAAAATTATCTTTGGAAATAGGCGAAAAGATGGGGCTCGGAACCAGAGAGTACGAGCTTGTAACCATAAAAAAGAAAAACAAGTAACAGTTTGAACTGAAATGTATCCACCGTTACCAAATAATTCAAAGAACTCGGACGCTTCCCCGCAATCACAGGCAAAACCTGGAACCACCCCGCGCTTGCAGGAGATGGCCGCCTTCAAGTTAGCACTTGCAGAGAAGACAAAATAGCAGGGGATGAATAGCAATTAATTGACAAAAAAGTGTGACTGTCGCACATTTTAAATTGTTAGGTCCATAAAGCCCAAATTGCCACTTCTTTAAAACATCCATTTATGGTAAAATCAAAAAAGTTATGGATTTTTTGGGTGAAAATTCAGGAGGGGACTTAATGTTTGAACAAACCTTTAAAAATATAGATGATATTCTGCACAAAGACGCAGGGTGCAGCAGCGAGCTGGATTATGTAGAGCAGACCTCGTGGGTTCTCTTCCTTAAATATCTGGATGACCTTGAAAAAGAAAAGAAAACAGGGGCAGAACTATCAGGCAAAGCTTATAAAGGTATTATTAGCAAAGAGTATCAATGGGAAACCTGGGCGGTTCCTAAGGGGAAAGATGGCAAACTTGACCACCATAAAGCTCTTGGCGGAGATGATTTAAGGGATTTTGTTGACCATAAGCTGTTTCCCTATCTGAAAAAGTTTAAAGTAGATGCAATCAGCCCTGATACGATAGAGTATAAGATTGGCGAGATTTTTAGTGAGCTTAAAAACAGGATTCAGAGCGGTTATAATCTGCGGGAAGTAATCAATTTAGTAGATGAACTTCGTTTTCGTTCGCATGACGAGAAACACGAGATGTCGCACCTTTATGAAGGTAAAATCCAGAACATGGGCAATGCCGGCAGGAACGGCGGCGAATATTACACCCCTCGAGCGCTCATTAAAACTATTGTAAAAGTGGTCGCACCGGAAATCGGGTATAAAATCTATGACGGCGCATTGGGCTCTGCCGGATTCTTGTGCGAAGCGTTTGAATATCTAAAAGGCAATAACAAGCTGACTACAAAAGATATGGAAACTCTCCAGAAGAAAACTTTTTACGGCAAAGAAAAGAAGTCGCTGGCATACATCATCGGCACGATGAATATGATTTTGCACGGCATAGAAGCGCCGAACATCGTTCATACAAACACCCTTGCCGAAAATATCGCAGATATCCAGGAAAAAGACCGTTATGATGTTGTGCTCGCCAACCCGCCGTTTGGAGGCAAGGAGCGCGCCGAAGTCCAACAAAATTTTCCGATTAAAACAGGAGAGACCGCCTTTTTATTCCTCCAGCATTTCATTAAAATCCTTAGAGCAGGTGGAAGTGCGGGCATAGTTATAAAAAACACTTTTCTGTCAAACACAGATAATGCTTCAGTTTCATTGCGTAAGCTACTTTTAGAAAGCTGTAATCTTCATTCGGTCTTAGATTTGCCGGGCGGCACCTTTACGGGAGCGGGCGTAAAAACGGTAGTACTTTTCTTTGAGAAAGGCGCCCCTACAAAGAAGGTCTGGTTTTATAGTCTTAATCTTGACAGAAATCTCGGGAAAACAAACCCCCTAAACGAAAATGACTTAGCTGAGTTCGTCAAACTCCAGAAAACAAAAGCCAATTCTGATAACTCCTGGTCAATAAATGTCGCTGATATTAACCAGGAAACCTTTGATCTGTCAGTAAAAAATCCAAACAAAAAAGAAGAAGCAGCGCTTCGCGAGCCAAAAAAGATTTTAGAAGCAATGAAGAAGTTAGATGAGGAAAGTGAAGAGATAATGAAGAAAATCAGAGGGTTGACATGAAGAAGGGGTGGGATGTAATTAAGCTTATAGAATTATGTGACGTATTCGCAGATGGCGATTGGATTGAAAAAAAGGATCAATCGACAAATGGAATAAGGCTTATCCAGACTGGAAATATTGGAAATGGTTTATTCTTAGACAGATTAAGCAAATCTAGATATATTTCAAAGTCCACTTTTACAAGATTGAGATGTTTAGAGGTTTTGCCAGGCGATTGTTTGCTTTCAAGATTGCCGGATCCAGTAGGTCGGTCTTGTATTATTCCAAAAACTGATGAAAAAATGATAACTGCAGTTGACTGTACAATTATGCGCTTTAAAAAAAACATTTTAGCCGAATGGTTTGTCAATTATTCTCTATCTAGAGATTATCAAAACAAAATCACGGAAGATGTCTCTGGTGCTACGCGTCAAAGGATTAGTAGAAGCAATTTGGGAAATGTTGAAATTCCGATTCCAACTATTATCGAGCAGAAGCGGATTGTGGGGATTTTGGATAAAGTGTTTGCCGATATCGCTAAAGCGAAAGAGAATGCTGAAAAGAATCTACAAAATGCCAGTGAGCTTTTTGAATCCTATTTGCAAAATGTTTTCGCCCATTCGGGCGATGGTTGGGAAGAGAAAAAATTGGGGGATGTTTGTTCTACTGGAGCTGGTGGAACTCCTCTTAAGGCAAAAAAAGAATATTATCAAGGTGGAACTATTCCCTGGCTTCGTAGTGGGGAAGTCAGTCAAGGTGAAATATATGAATCTGAAATGTATATTACTGAAAAAGGACTAGAAAACTCTTCAGCAAGGTTGTTCCCGTCGGAAACTGTTTTGATAGCAATGTATGGAGCAACTGCTGGTCAGGTTGGTATTTTAAAATTTAAATGTTCTACAAATCAAGCAATATGTGGAATTTTGCCAAATATAAACTATATACCCAGTTTTATTTATTACTGTTTTTTATCAAAGAAAGATGAATTAATATCACAAGCTGTTGGTGGAGCACAACCAAATATCTCACAGATAAAAATTAAAAACACTCCTATTCCTGTGTTGTCGAAAAAAGAGCAACAAAATGTAGTGTTAAAACTTGATGAAATTTCAGCTAAAACAAAAAAACTCGAAGCCATATATCAAAAAAAACTTGATGATTTGGAAGAACTAAAGAAATCCATACTTCAAAAAGCGTTTAACGGGGAGTTGTAAGTGCGGAGAACGGAGAACGGAAGGTCTGCAAAATCGTTAATAATAATCACTACATCTCGCAATAGGGACGCTCGCAATAGGGACGGGATGACAAGGGGGAAGGTGAATGAAGAAAGAGATAATTGTTGAGTTAAACAAGACATTTGAAGGGTCTGCGTTCTTTCAGGATGGTGTTGAATATTGGATGGCAAGGGATTTGCAGGTATTACTTGATTACTCTGAATGGCGTAATTTTCTGGTTGTTATAGAGAAAGCAAAGGAAGCTTGCTATAATTCTAAACAGAAAATCGCTGACCATTTTGTTGACGTCAACAAAATGGTCAAGCTTGGATCTGATTCTGAGCGTGAAATAGAAGATATAATGCTTACCCGGTATGCTTGTTATCTTATAGCGCAAAACGGAGATCCGAGGAAAGAAAAAATAGCGTTTGCTCAGAGCTATTTTGCTATTCAGACGAGAAAACAGGAACTTCTTGAAGAGCGGATTGCTTTAAATGAGAGGATAAGAGCCAGGGAAAAATTGGCCGGAACGGAACATGACCTTTCCGGTGTTGCTTATGAAAGAGGGGTTGACGGACAGGGTTTTGCCCGCCTTAGAAGTAAAGGCGACCAGGCATTATTTGGCGGTTATAATACTTTGCAAATGAAAAAGAAACTGGGGATACCTGAAAAAAGGCCTTTGGCTGATTTCTTGCCGACAATCACAATCAAAGCAAAAGACCTTGCTGCCGAAATTACAAGTTTTAATACGAAAAAGAATAATCTTCAGGGAGAAACGGCTATTGCCGGAGAACATGTGAAAAATAACAGAGATGTCAGACACCTGCTAGGGAAAAGCGGGATAAAACCGGAAGAACTTCCTCCGGAAGCAGACATTCAAAAATTAGAAAGGCGTATTAAATCAGAAAAAAAAGGAATAGCGGGAAATACCCTTGGTAAATTAGAAAAAAAGAAGCAGAGGATTCATAAATTATGAAAAAAGTTGGAATTAAAGGGATTGTCAATAAAGGCGAAGGGTTTTTGACCCCGCAAGTTACCCTGCAAGCTGCCCCGCAAGGTGAAGGCTGCAGAATAAATGAAGTTGTTTGTTTTACAAAGACACTGGATACCGGATCTAAGTCCGGCATGACAAATAAAGGTGGAGAATAATTATGAACGAATCTGAGACAAGAGCGGAATACATAGACCCGAAACTTAAAGCGAGCGGGTGGGGGGATGTTGAGGGCTCGAAGGTTTTGCGGGAATATCATATTACCGCGGGGAAAATACAGGTAGGCTCTGGACGGGCGAAACCGCTTATTGCTGATTATATTCTTGTTTACAAGGGTCGAAAGCTTGCGGTAATTGAGGCGAAGAGTGATATTTGCGGTGTCACCGAAGGGCTTGGACAGTCGAAATTGTATGCGGAAAAACTCCATCTTGAGACGGCCTTCTCTTCAAACGGCAAAGAAATATATCAAGTAAATATGGAAACAGGAAAAGAAGGTAAGGTTTCTGCATTCCCGACTCCTGATGAACTTTGGACTAAAACCTTTGCGGTGCAAAATGACTGGCGGGATAAGTTTGCCAATGTTCCTTTTGAAGATATTGGCGGAACTAAGACAGCCAGATATTATCAGGAAATAGCGATTAACAATACGATGAACGCGATTGCGGATAATAAACAGCGGATTTTACTGACTTTAGCGACCGGAACAGGAAAAACTTTCATTGCTTTCCAGATTGCGTGGAAACTTTATCATACCAGGTGGAATCTAAAACGTGATGGTTCCCGTAGACCGCGCATTCTGTTCCTGGCTGATAGGAATATTCTGGCGAATCAGGCGTTTAATGCTTTCTCAGCTTTCCCTGAGGATGCTCTGGTAAGAATTAAACCGAGTGAGATTGCAAGAAGAGGCGAGGTTCCTACCAACGGGAGTATATTCTTCACGATATTTCAATCCTTTATGAGTGGTCCGGAAAACAAACCGTATTTTGGCGATTACCCCAAGGATTACTTTGATTTTATAGTGATTGACGAGTGTCATCGCGGGGGCGCTAATGATGAAGGAAACTGGCGAGATATCATGGAATACTTCTCTCCGGCTGTTCAGCTCGGTCTTACTGCCACTCCAAAACGAGTGGAAAACGCCGATACTTATCGGTATTTTGGTGAACCCGTATATATTTATTCCCTGAAAGAAGGAGTTAATGACGGATTTCTTACCCCATTTAAAGTTAAGAGGATAAAAACGACAATAGATGACTATGTTTATACGTCTGATGACTTTGTTATTGAGGGGGCAGCAGAGGAAGGGAAACTTTATACGGAATCGGATTTTAATAGGATTATAGAGATTAAAGCGCGAGAAGAAAAACGCGTAAAAATATTTATGGAACAGATAAATCAGAAAGAAAAAAGCATAGTTTTCTGCGCTACTCAGAATCATGCGGCGGCTGTTAGGGATTTGGTAAATCAAGTTAAGGATAGCAGAGAATCAAGTTATTGTCAGAGGGTGACGGCGAATGACGGAGAACTGGGAGAACAGCATCTTCGTGACTTTCAGGATAATGAAAAAACTATCCCGACTATTTTGACTACATCGCAGAAACTTTCAACCGGGGTTGATGCCAGAAATATTAGAAATATCATTTTGATGAGACCGATTAATTCTATGATTGAATTCAAACAAATTATCGGTCGTGGGACAAGATTGTTTGACGGCAAGGAATTCTTTACGATTTATGACTTTGTAGATGCATCTTCACATTTCTCTGATCCTGATTGGGATGGCGAGCCGATAGCGCCGGAAGTCTGTACTAAATGCGGGAAATCACCTTGCGTCTGTACGGGTAATGTCATCGCTTACCCCAAGGTAAATAAAGCCGCCTGTGCTGTTTGACAGGGCGACCACAGTTTCTGCTACCGCCTGGAGCTTTACTTTGGTTTGTTGAGAGGCAGGCTTTTGATCGATATC
>JAPLKO010000055.1 GCA_026388015.1 Candidatus Firestoneibacteriota bacterium
TTGTTTCAGATTTTCCCAAAAGAAGAACGCCTCCGGGCCTGAGCGCGTAATAAATATTCCTGAATACTTTTTTTTTGCGCCGCCGACTCAAGATAAATAAGAAGATTCCGGCAGCTTAATAAGTCAATATTAGAGAAGGGCGCATCAGTTATTACGTTCTGCGTGGAAAATATAGACATTTCCCTGATTGTCTTGCATACCCTGAAACCGGCCCCTTCTTTATAAAAATATTTTTTCAACCTTTCCGAAGAAACAGTTTTTACTGCGTCTTTTCCATAAACACCCGCGCGGGCAATATCAATATTCTTAGCGCTTATATCGGTGGCAAAAATCTGTACCGTGATTTTTGCTTCTTTTTTTCCAATGATTTCAAGGAGGCAAATAGCAAGAGAATAGACCTCTTCTCCGGTAGAACAGGCTGGAACCCAGATCCTGACCTGCTGATTATTTTTCTTTCCCTTAAGAATAAAAGGCAGGAGCCTGTCTTTCAATTCTCTAAACACTTCCGAATCGCGAAAAAACCCGGTAATATTTATTAAGAGATCATTATAAAGGGCATCTACTTCTTCTTTATGAATTTGCAAGTAACTTAAATAATCGCTGATATTATTCAGCTTCAAGATATGCAACCGCCGCTTGAGCCGGCGTAAAATCGTAGGAAGCTTATAATACGCAAAATTTATATTTTTACTTCTATACAACAGACTAAAGACATCTTGAAGATTGGTTGAAGAACAAATACTTTGTTTTTTCAAAAGGCCGGACGGCGGCAGCGGGTTTACGGGTGTTAGCGCCAGCTGACAGAGTTTGAGAGCTATATCTTTTGGCGAAAGGATGTAATCCACCTTTCCTGAAATACGAGCATTGCGAGGCATCTCCGGAAATTTTGCGGTTTCTTCGTCCTGAACGAAGGTCGAGCCCCCAGCGTCTTTTATGTATTTTATCCCCTCTGAACCGTCTTTTGCTGTTCCTGATAGAACAACTCCGACGCTCCGCGTTTTGTACTCTTTTGCCAGCGAAGTGAAAAACATATCTACAGGCAGATGCCTTGCTTCCGTTTGCTTTGTTAGAACAAATCTGCCATTGGATATTTTAATATTAGATGCAGGAGCTATTACGTAAACTGTATTGATTTTAAGCTGCAATCCATTTTTTATTACCATCACAGGCATCGCGGTTTTTCTTTTAAACAACTCCACAAGCATGCTTTTGACCCCCGGAGCAAGGTGCAGTATAAATACAAACGCCATACCCGGGTCAGAAGGTAAGCTCTTAAGCAGTTCCAGAAATGCTTCCAGACTTCCGGCAGACCCGCCAATACCGACAACCCGGAATAGTGAAGCAGTTTCAGCGGCGACGGGTTTCTTGAAAAGTTTGCTGGGAAAAGAACGTGATACTTGAATTGGTTTGATTTTATTTGACATTTGAGTCCTCCATATTTCTTCCTTTCCTCATTTTTCCGTAAAAAGACTTCGCAAATAAATCAAATCAACTAATATAGTGTAACATATTGTTAGTTTATGTCAAGTTCTATAAACGCTCCCAAAAAGCCTAAAACCGCCTGCTTATTTTATTATTTACGGCTCACAAGCACTCTCCAATAAACGCCGTCGTATTACTCTTCACTTTCTTTGCTGCAAAATCCCAGTCACACTCCACTGTCTCGGGAACCACTCTCGGCATTACCTGGCATATTTTACAGCCATAGCCTTCAAACTTCCCGTCGAAATACTCTTCTATAACTTTTCTACAATCTTTCATATCAAAAGTGAATATTTTAGCTTTTCCTATCATGGCAATATTAAGAAGTCCTCTTTCCTCCATGGTTTTAAAATACAAAACAGGGTCGGTTATCTTGCAGCGGCCTTCTCTCCAACCCCAGGTGCGAACTTTTACGATTTTACCGTCAGGAAGCTTGACAGGATACTCTTCCCCTCGCACGCTTACACAATGCGCATTATTCGTCATTTCGACGATATGGTGAAAAGTATTCCCTTTTGGAGCATCAATAATAAGTACTTTGCCGCCTCCCTTCTCTATCATCTGCAAAGGAGAATCATATCCCATAGTAGTAAGTTTGTGCTGGTTCTTCACATAATCCCTGGCATTCTTTCCCCAGACGGCAAAAGGGTGCGTGGGATCTATCGACCTGTACACGCCTTTCATCCTCCAAAACAAATCCGGCATTACGCCGTTTGTTGTCGGTGTTTCCAGAGGCGAGTAATACCCCGGCCCGCCTTCTTCATACGGCGCGCCATGATTAAAGGAAGGCATCATTATGACACCTTCTTCGGTGATTAAATCCATAAGGACTTTAATAAACAAAGCCGGGGAATTCTGCATCTCCTCTTTCCAGTTAAGACCGTTTTTCAGCATGTAACCGCCTATCAATAAGAAAGACGAATGCACCATGATTTTATCTTTTGGTTTGAGCCCAATTTTCTTAAAAAGCTCAAGGAGCCGCTCTTCCGTTACAGCCTGTCTGTACTTTATGCTTACAACCCCTTCGATTTTCAGTTTGCTGAAATACTCTATTAACTCCTCTTTATTGGCTATGCTCTTTCCGCTTTTATTTTCAACTTCACAAATCACCTCAAAAAGGTCTTTCTTCCCGTCAAAAAGACCGGCAAGAGCAGAAGCATTTTCAAGCGCACCGCCCTTCAGCTCCTTTCCCTCTATAATCTTGATAACAATATTTTTGGCCTGTTTATCTGTCCCGGTCAATTCTTTTTCTGAAGCATTACTCATATAATGTGTTCTCCTTTTTTGGCATCTAGGGTCCGGCTCGTATATCCGGTTAATTTTTTAGGCAATAAAATAACCCGAAATTTGCGCTATTTCTTCACTCTTTGTTTATTCATATTTTTCCCGGTCGCGTATTTAAAGAGCTCAAACCAAGAGACGCTTACGACTCCGCAGATGAAACAAATTACTAAATCATTAAAATGCAAGGCGGAAAAATGAAAGAGATTCCTTATCGCCGGAACAATAAGAACAAGACTGAGCATTACGGCAACTCCGCCGAGAACAAATTTAAGGGCCTCGTTTTTTTCCTTCATCATCGCAATAATGGATTTTGTCCAGGAACGGTTGATTAATATAAGACCCAAATTAGAAATCACCAGGGTGGTAAAAGTCAGGGCCCGGACTTCTCCCGGGGTTTTACCTAAATAGAGAGCCGTAAAATATACGGCGCAGATAATAAATAAAATACTTAGACCCTGCAGGACGCTGATTAATACTTTCTTCTTATTAAAAAGCGGTTCTTTAATATTTCTCGGAGGTTTATCCATAATATTTTTTTCTTCGGTTTCCGCTTCGAAAATTACAGAACAGGTCGGATCAATGATAAGCTCCAAAAATACTATATGAATCGGCCAAAACACTATGGGCAGTTCCCCGAATATCACAGGCAAGAGCGACATTCCGGCTATCGGAATGTGTATGGATAAGATATACCCCATCGCCTTGCTGAGATTATCAAAAATACGGCGGCCCAGTCTTACAGCGGCCACAATAGAAGAAAAATCATCATCCAGAAGCACCAATGCCGAAGCTTCCCTGGCAACATCCGTTCCTCTTCCGCCCATGGCAATCCCTATATGGCTGGATTTTAGAGCGGGGGCGTCATTAACCCCGTCTCCGGTCATTGCCACTATTTCCCCGTTGGCTTTCAAAGCATTGACTATTCTGAGTTTTTGCTCCGGCACCACTCTTGCAAAAATATTTACATCTTTTATTCCTTTACTTAATTCCTCTTCCGTCAGCTTTTCCAATTCAGCGCCGGTAATATATTTCTCGGGATTGCCAAGCCCTATTTGCTTCCCGATATTCTCTGCGGTAACAGGATAATCCCCGGTTATCATAATAACCTTGATGCCTGCTTTATAACACTCCGCTATTGCATTTTTGACAGAGGGCCTTATCGGATCCGCCAGCCCTATTAAACCGATAAATTCAAAATGAATATCATGCTGAACTTCCGGCAGATTCTTTTTCTTGAAGAAAGAGTGCGCAACTCCGAGAACTCTTAAACCGTTAGCCGCCATTTTTTCTATAGCTTCCGTTGTCTCCCTGCGCTTCTCTTCCGGAAAATGACACAGCTCCATAATTGCTTCGGGAGCCCCCTTCGCCGCAATAAAATAATCCTCACCGTCAGGAGAGATCCAAACGTGGGACATCGCGAGCAACTCTCTGGATAAAGGATATTGATGCACAAGTCCCCAATCTTGATGCAAATGTTCGGTATTGCCCAGTTTTAACCTGCCCAGCTCTGCTATGGCTTTTTCCATAGGATCAAACGGGTCTTTTTGACTGGCAAGAATTCCGTACTCCACCAGCTGGTGGAAACTTTCAGGCAGCCCGTCATTTAATATTTTATCAAGCTTAAGATATTCTTTTTTTGCGTAAATTGTATCTACGGTCATTTTATTCTGCGTCAGCGTCCCCGTCTTATCGGTGCAAAGTACGGTTGCAGAGCCAAGGGTTTCCACCGCCGGGATTCTCCGCGTCAAAACATTTTTTTTGGAGATTCTCCAGGCGCCAAGCGCCATAAATATGGTAAGCACAACAGGGAACTCTTCCGGAAGAATTGCCATGGCAAAGGTTATCCCGGCAAGAAACCCTTCTACTATATTTCCTCTTGTAATGCCGTAAGCCGTTATTATAACAGCACATAGGATAACACCGGCAATAAGAACGATCTTTACTATTTTTCTTGTTTCTTTTTTTAGATTTGTTTCCTCTTCCTTTACGCTTTGTATCGCCTTTCCGATTTTTCCGAGCTCGGTTTCCATACCTGTGGCAAACACTTTGGCATAAGCCTGGCCCTGCGTAACAAGGGTACCGGAGTAAACAAAAGGTAAATCATCCCCGCCCGGCTGTTGTTTTTCTGTTTTTCCGTCCCAGTCTGATTTCCTTACAGGTACAGATTCTCCCGTAAGAAGAGATTCTTCTATGCTAAGATTAATTGAATCAAAAACATAGGCATCAGCAGGTATCCTGTCCCCTTCCCGGAGTACGATCATATCATCTTTAACAACTTCGCGCCCTGCTATACGGATTTCTGCTCCATCCCTGATAACTAACGCCCGAGGGCTGGAGAGATCTTTTAAAGCTTCCAAAGCTCTTTCTGTTTTTCTTTCCTGATAAAAAGTGATCCCCATAATTACAAAAACAAAGCCCAGAAGCATTATTGCTTCCTGAAAATCTCCGAGGAACAAATACAAACTGCCGCAGACAACCAGCAGAATAAACATAGGCTCTTTGATTACTTCTAAAGCAATATGAAACACCGTCTTCGGTTTTGAGGAAGGCAGCTCGTTGTACCCGAATTTAAAAAGGCGTTCCTTTACCTCCGCCGCAGTAAGACCTTTTATATTTTTTATATCAAATAATTTCATGCCCTTCCCCCGCTCTTTCTATATGTGGATTTATTTCTAATATTGGCAACTAATTGAATATAATAACATCTTTTAGCTTAAATATAAATGTTTCTGTTGTTAAAGAGTTATCGCGGCGGGTGAGAAATGCACTCAAACAGGCTTTCTTCATTTAACTGCTTTTTACGGCTTATAGCGCAGATATTTTAAAAATGCGCAAAAAGCAAGCCGGACAAAAGTTATTATTCAAACACTTGGAATTATCGCTAACAGCTTTTCTGCGTCATATGGCTTGGGCAAAAAGGTGCAGTTCTCTTTATTTATTGCATCTTTCTCAATTCTATTTTCTAGATGCCCGCTGGTTATTACAATCTTCATTTTCCGGTTAAGCGTTTTTATTTCTCAGGCCAGCGCAAAGCCCGAAAGCCCGGGCAAATTAGAGGAGGCTTTCTTTATGGCGCAGAAAAAATATCTTAAACTCCGTACCTCTTCCAATATTGCTGCAAACGTTAATCCATCCTTTATGCTGTTTGACAATATCGCTGACCATAGGCAGACCGAGTCCCGTGCCCTCTCCGTCAGTTTTCGTTGTATAAAAAGGCTCAAAAATACGGCTCACCTGTTCAGAATTCATCCCCACTCCCGTATCCAAAACTGACAAGCAAATGAATTTGCCGGGCCTTGAATCCGGTATATTTTTAGAGACCTTTTCATCAAGCGCAATATTCTCTGTTTTGATGGTCAGTTTTCCGCCTTCCGGCATTGCATGTGAAGCATTAGTAACCAAATTTATTATCACCTGGTCGATTTGGTCTTTATCCCCCTCAATATCTTTTAAAGCTGCGTCCAAAACAAGTTCAATCTCAATGTTTGTCCCTGCAATAAGCATTATCATATTTTGTATATCCAAAAGCGAGTGATTAAGGGAAAAAGCCTTATATTTAAACTCTTCTTTGCGGGTGAAAGAAAGCAATTTTGACGTTAGATTAGCCGCCTTTACCGCCGCCTTCTTGATCTCCTTGAGATTATCTGCTATTTTTGTTTTTTCCGCAGCCAATTTCAGAGAAAGGTCCGAGTAACCGATTACGACTCCGAGCATATTATTAAAATCATGCGCAATATTCGCAGTCAGGGTCCCGACAGCCTCCATCTTGACCGCATGACGCAGCTGCTTCTGGAGTGTAGAGTTTTCCTTGATAAGCTTTTTTTCGGCAGTTGAAAGTTTTTCCTGCAATTTTTTCTTTTCCGTAATATCTGTGTGCGTTCCAAACATTTTTAGCGGGCGCCCCGGAGCCTCCCATTCTGTAACTCTTCCCCGGTCCGCAACCCAGATCCAGCTTCCATTTTTATGTCTCATACGGCACTCAAATTCGTAATACTCTGTTTCTTTCCTGAAGCACCTTTGGAGCAACTCATTTGATTTTTTCAGGTCCTCAGAATGAGAGTATTTCTGCCAGGTTTCTATGCTTACAGGAGCCAGTTCCTCAAGAGTGTAGCCAATAATCTGCGCCCAGCGTTCATTAAAAACGGCTGCGCCGGTCTTAACATTCCATTCCCAGGTCCCGAGCTGGGTGCCGGAAATGAATTTTTCAAGCCTCTGTTTTTGTTCTAGCAATTCTCCGGCAAGAGCGGTCTCTGCGGTAACATCCAGCATTACGGTTAATACCCACTTTTTTCCCTGATTCTCTATTATCTCTCCTGAAAATACCCCGTTCAATATACGGCCATCTTTACATGCGACCCGCATTTCAACACTCTTCATAAATCCATTTTTTGTAAATTCCTCCAACCTCGACTTATATTTTTCCTGATCAAGAAAGATTCCAAGTTCAGAAGTTGTTTTACCGAGTATTTCCTCTTTGGAATAACCGAGTTTTTCACTAAAGGCCTTATTAACTTCTAAGAATCCTTGTCCCGTCATACTGCTGATTGCCATAAGCGCCGGGTTATTCTCAAAGAACTTTGTAAATTTCTGTAAAGCCTCCTGTTCTTTGCTGAGATCTTTTGATAAACCGAAAATACAGTCCTGATTATCCCATTTGCCGAACCAAACCCGGGTTTCCACGGGTATTCTTCTTTTATCCTTACTCCCAAGCTCCAGGGGACAGGTGGTGCGCTCTCCCAGAAGCATTGCGTTAATTATTTTAGCGGCCTCTGCTCTTTTGTCTTCCGGATGCAAATCCAGCACCCTCATCTGCTTTAATTCTTCAAGCGAATAACCCAGTTTATGAACAAGCGCAGTATTCACATGGACAATTCTGCCTTCTTTATCTGCAACTATCGCAAGGTCATCAACGGTATTGAAAAAGATTTCATGGTCTTTCTTTTCTTCCTCGTAGCATTTTTTCATAATCCGGCGTTCATAGAGAGCCGATATTATATCTGACAGCGTTTTCAAAAGCTTGATTTCCGACTCTTCCCATTTACGCAAAATTTTGCATTCATCAAAGCCGATAAAACCCGAATATTTATTTTCCAGAAGAAGAGGGTAAACAAGCAGCGAAATAATACCCTGGGGTTCCAGCACGGCTACAAGGTCTGCGGGTAATTCGTGAATGTTTTCCGAATAAATACGGCCTTCTCGCAATAAAATATCTTTCCAGGAGGGAATTAACTCATACGGTATGTTTTGTAAATTATCGATCTGGGGGAGTATACCCGCATTGCACCACTCGAAAATATTGCTGGTGGCAGTGCCTGCTTCATTGTCCCAAAAAATATAAACTCTCGAGACGTTGATATGCTCTGCTGTTTTTTCCAGTATATAATTAAGCTGAGACTCATTATCATCCGCACCGGCCGTCATAAGAGCTATTTTCGAAAGAAGCTCAAAATTTTTCATTTTACCCGGGCTCCTTTGCTCTTTTTTCTTTTTAAGTGACGCTCCGCGCGGTTCTCCGGATTCGCCTCTAGCGTTCTTTTGACAAACGCTCTACTTCCGCATGAAGCCCGCTTAGCAGGTCGTAGGTTCTGGCCTCTTTAATTGCAATCTCGGCGTTGTGGGCAAATATCGAAAATATCTTTAATGTCTTTTCATTAAAAAATTCGACGCTTTTGAAGGAGTTGAGGGAAAGAACTCCGAGGACTTCATCTCCGGATTTTAAAACCGTTACCATCGAGCTCTTTATTTCACTCCGGGTGCTCTTGATATTAAATCTTATGTCGTTTTTCAGTCCATTGGTAAGCAGAATGGTTTCTTTTTTTTCTGCAACCCAGCCGGAAATCTTATCTCCAAGTTTAACTCTGGTATTATTTATCGCCGCTTCATTCAAGCCGACATGCGCCCCGACAAAAAGCTCCTGTTTGCTTTCATCCATAAGCATAACTGAACCACTGTCAGCCTTAAGCTGTTTACAGCTGATATCCAGTATAAGCTTAAGAATCTGACGAAGCCCGATGGAAGAACTCAAAGCCTTACTTACCTCATAAATGGAAACAATGTCCTTAAGGTCCGCAACTTCCTCTTTCAGCTTCTGCCTGCCCAGAGCGTTCTCGATTTTTTGTTTCAGATAGTCAATATCAAAAGGCTTGGCAATATAATCAAAAGCTCCGAGTTTTATGGCTTCAACAGCGGTATCAATGCTGGCAAAACCGGTCATAATTAGAACAGCCGTTTTCGGGGAAAGTTCTTTTACCCGTTTCAAAACCCCGATGCCGTCAAGCCCGGGCATTTTAAGATCGGAGAGCACAATATCAAAGTTCCCCGCACCTGTCATTTCCGCTCCGGCTGCTGACGAGTCGCAGCTTTCAACATCATATTCCTGTCCCAGTATTTCTTTTGCGAGGCCGGTAACCATCTCGTCATCATCAATAATAAGCACTCTTGGCTTCATCTGTTATTCCTTCATTGGCGGGATAAATTCTAGCACTTATGAACAGCTTGCTATATGACATGAAACATAGTTTATTTTTTCAACTAAAACCCGGCTTCCTGTATCCGGAAAGAAACAACTGTTATTAAAAGACGTAAGCTCTTATTCCGGAGTTAACCATAAGATTAAGGGAATTAGAATTATTTTTAAGACCGGCGCCGCTTTCAAGAAACAGCTCTACCGGCCCCATTGATATTTCCAGGCCCATCTTGGCTTCACCGGCTATAGAAACCACTCCATTTGCAAGACTGACCGCACCGGCTCCCGAAAGCGAAAGGAAAATTTTCATAACGTTTTCCGGATACGGGTAAAAATAGCCGTTGATTCTCAGACCAAGATCATTAACGCCATGATTTTGAGAGAAAAAAGGACCGAAGGTCGCCGCAAGACTCTTTGAGGGTGCGAGCATTTTATAGTTAACGGCAAAAAAGAATACATTGTCATGCAGAAGTTCGTCCAGTTTAAATCTTTTGTCAATAAAATCATACAAAGATATTTCCAGGTTAATGCGATCTTTTTCCGCCTGAAAGCTGTTTTGTTTTAAGGCTTTCCCGTCAGGCGCTGTTTTTTCTGCGAGAACCTCCGAAATCGGAGCGCTTTTTGGCGCGACAGGCTCTTTGCCCGAGCCTTGCACTTTTTCTTTCTGAAGGTTTTCTTGTTTTTCGGATTTAACGGCTGCGGGCGATTTTGCCAGGGTGGTTGCAATTTCACTGCTTTTTATTTCTTTACTTAATTCTTCTTCTACGGGCTTCTTTTCAACAACTGCTTTTTCTAAAACAGCCTTTTTTTCGGCTCTTTTTGGAACACCAGGCAGCAGTAGCAGATTTTTTGATTCGGCTATATAGCTCCTTATGATTGCTACGGCGGAAAAACTGTCTTTGGCCTTGTCTTTCTTTGTAAATTTCTGTTCTCCTGATTTGCCGTCAATAATATAGCAGGCGATTGAATAATCATAATTATTCATTTCAATAAAGAAAGATAACAGGCTGTCCGCCTTGAGCGCTTCCGCAGCTTTTTCTAAACTCTGCCGGTTGTTTTCTTCTATATTCAGCTTAAGCGCGTCTATTATTCCTTGAGGGATAACGGATATTTCTGTTATTTCTTTAAGCGCGGTATATGCAGCGGCGGTAAAAAAATCTTTTTTCACGGACAAAAGAGATTTTGAATGAACCCCGGTCATAGCAACTATTACCGTTTGTTTTTCAGCGGTCTTATTTTCCGGCAGCTGAACAGCGCTCCAGCCGAAAACCGGCAGTAAAGCCAGGCAGAGAATAACTCCAAATTTTCGCATTATTACTACCTCCCTTGGTCAGACTAATATTTTATTAGAAACTCTTCAAATACTTTATTTTTTTACGGTAACTTCCCGAGTTTTTTCTTACTGTGCTTTTGGTTTTTACCGCGTGTCCCGGGCCTAACGCAAACCCATAACACTCACTGCGGAATCATTATTTGGAGTTGTTTTCTTATTTTGAACATCCACATTCCATTCGAGCGAAGTAAACTCCCCAAACTCACTCCGCATCTCGCATTTTACCGTAAAGGTGTTATTGCCGCTTGGCAACGCATTCCATTTAAGCGCGCCGGATTCCAGACCCGTTTTCTTTTCCCGGTATATTACATTCGAGCTGTCATTAATTCGTTCAAGCAATTGTTTTATTGTTTCTTTGTTCGCGTTGAGATAATAGTCTTGAACCTGTTTTATCGCCTCTTCTGCTTTTGCTGCTTTTTCTTTGCTGTTTTCTGCCGGGTCCGAGACCTTGCCCATATCGGAAGAGGAAACAGCCGAAGCGGCGGGAAGAGAAGCGGTTTGTTTATCATAATTACCTTCTTTATTAAAGGCCTTTGTAGAAACAATAACGACAATTGCCAAAATACCTACTGCTATTATTATTATTACTGCGCCTAAAAACGAAGAGCGGGGCGCCTTTTGCGCAGGATTAGAACCTTTACCGGAAGCTTTTTTCTTTTTTACAGCCTTTTTAATATTTTTTTTGGCAGCCATAAAGATCCTCCTTGTAAGGCGTTTTATTAAATTCTTAGAAAATATAGACTCTGATACCGGAGTTAATCATCATATTCAGCTGCGTGGTACCGGTTCTCAAACCTACGCCGCCTTCACCAAACAACTCTACGCTCTTTAAATATATTACTCCTCCAAGCTTGACTTCCCCGGAAGCAAAAAATTGGCTGTTTTTGAGAGTAACTCCGCCGGCGCCGGCAATTGAAGCATAAATTGTAAATAATTCTTCCGGAGACTGATAGTAATAGCCGCTGATTTTTAAGCCCAGGTCATTCATATCTACGGCCCGGGAAAAGAAAGGTCCGAAAGCTACCGCCAGCTTTTTTGAGGGCGCGTATATTTTGTAGTTAGCCGCAAAGAGAAAGTTATTCAGTCTGAACGTTGCGCTGCTCTTGAGCAACGCCCCGCCGTTTTTATCAACAAAATCATAAAGAGAAACTTCGAGATTTATACGGTCTGTTCCCGTTTTGACATTCTCCCGCTTTACGAATTTAACTTCAGGGGTTGTAGTTTCACCGGGAACCGGCTTTGCAACCTTTTTTTTGGCAACTTCTTTTTCCAGGCTGCTTCTTGATTCGGCTATGATGCTTCTGATAATCCAGACTACGGCGATACTGTCTTCGGCCTTAACGGTCTTGGTATATTTTTGTTCTCCTGTTTTACCGTCAATATCATAGAAGGCAATTGTATATTCAAAATTATTTTGTTCTATAAAGAAAGATATTATTCTGTCCGCCTTAAGCACCTGCGCCGCTTTTTCCATACTTTCCTGGTTGTCCTCTTCAATATCCAAAACAAGCGACTCTATCACCGGCTGCGGGATAACAGAGATGCCTTTTATTTCTTTAAGCGCAGCATAGGCTGTGGTAGTAAAAATATGTGTTTTATGAATTGAGATTGTTTTTGAATGAATCCCGGTCAGGGCGACTACTACATTATTTGTTTTTTTGGTACTCTCTTTTGCCGATAATTGAGGAGCTCCCCAAACCAAAACCGGCAGAAAGAGAAGAAAGAGAGCAAGGGCAAATTTTTGCATTATCATGTCTCCTTTAGTTGATATGAAATAAAGCGCATAAGATAAAGCATTAAAATCTACAATCTACTATTATAATATTATACTAAAAAAGCTATTTAAGTCAAGTCAAGAAATCTTTATGAGACTTTCAAGAATTGCTGTATTATGGCCTATTTTCCGGGTATAGGATCGTCTTCTCTCTTAACCATATTGCCCGGATAAGGCTTACCGGAGCGCTTTCCGTAAAAGGGTTTACGTTCATTACTGCGGTAGGCGCCATTATGAAGCGAGGTCTTTTCTGCAAAAGGTTTTTGAGCCCTCCGGGGAAAGCTGCCTTCGTGGCTTGGCTTTTTCCGGCCTTCGTTACTTTCATATCTGTTACCCGATTTGGGCCTTATATGATTTTTGTCTGAATAAGCGCGCGGAAATCCAGCTCCGGGTCTGCGCGGCGAAAACCTCTCCTCGTGCCCCGGCTTTTTCCGGCCTTCGTTGCTTTCATATCTGTTACCCGATTTGGGCCTTATATGATTTTTGTCTGAATAAGCGCGCGGAAATCCAGCTCCGGGCCTGCGCGGCGAAAACCTCTCCCCGCGGCTTGGCCTTCCCCGGCCTTCACTTCTTTCAAATCTGTTTTCTGCTTTAGGTGTTGTTTTATTTCTATCAAACTCTTTATGCGGAAAAGAAGGTTTTTCCTCGCCCTTAAAAGCGCCGCTGCGCCGCGAGGTTCCTTGTACAAAAGGTTTGCTCTGATAATCCTTCCAGGATTTTGTATTATATCTGCTTTTAGAAATTCTTTTCACAGCAGTTTCCCCGGCAGCCGCAGAAATTGACGTAAGCCCTGCAGCAGAAGAGCCCGGCGCATGAGTTAAACTTTTAGGCGCCGCTTTATAATTGCCGGCGACTCTGTGTTCGGGTCTGCCGGAACTATGCGAACCAAACAATTTTTCTGACGGAATAATCGGGTGCACGGCAAGAGGAATACTGCTTCTCATTATTTTTTCGATGCTTCTAATATCGGCGCCTTGTTCCGGGGTGGCAAAAGATATGGCATGGCCTGATTTTCCCGCTCTGCCCGTCCGGCCTATTCTATGAATATAATTTTCAGGATCTTCAGGAATATCATAATTAATCACAAGTTCGATGCCGGTGACATCAATTCCACGGGAGGCTATATCAGTGGCTGTAAGTATTCTGTATTTACCGGCCTTAAAACGGTCGAGCGCTTCTTTTCTCTGGGACTGGCTTCTGTCAGAATGAATCTCTGCCGCCTTATACTCCAAACTCCTGAGAAGTTTTGTAACTTTACTTGCGCCTCTCTTGGTTCTGGTAAAAATAAGAATAGATCCGGAATATTTTTTTAGAAGCTCTCCGAGAAGTTTTCCTTTGTGCTCGCCTTTTACAACAAACAGCTCCTGCGTCACGGTCTCTGCGACCGTACCTGAGGGCGCCACCTCTATATGCACGGGACTTTTCATATAATTTGCCGCAATTTCAATTATGCCCTGCGGAATGGTGGCGGAGAAAAGCATCGTATGTCTTTCTTTCGGAATACGTTTTATTATAATTTCAATCTGGGGAAGAAAGCCCATATCCAGCATTCTATCGGCTTCGTCCAGAACTAACAGCTTGAACTCGCTGAGGCGCACGAGGTTTCTATTTAAAAGGTCATTTAGTCTTCCGGGGGTTGCTATTACTATCGTGGGTTCTTTTTTCAGCGCTTTGATTTGAGAATGAACAGACACTCCGCCGATAAGAACCGCGCTGTAAAAGCCAAACGCAGGCGCCAGCTTCACTAAAGTCTCATTTACCTGAATAGCCAGCTCTCTGGTGGGCACAAGGACCAAACCCTTCCCTCCGTGCAAAGCAAGTTGTTGCAACATGGGGATTCCAAAAGCAAGTGTTTTTCCCGTACCGGTCTGGGCCACGCCGATAATGTCTTTACCGGCAACAGCAGCCGGAATTGCTTTTCTTTGAATAGGCGTAGGTATTACAAATTCGAGCTTGTCCAAAAGCTCCAAAATACGAATATCAATGCCGAGATTATGAAAGGTGAATTTTTCGTTTATCATATTTGATTATAACCTATTTGACCGGTCAGGTATACAGAAAAGCGCCCAAAAAAAAGTATTTTAGTTCAGCTTTGCGAGTTCGTCGGAAACTCTTTGAAACTCAACGTCTCCTATTTCTTTCTTTGTGAAACGCTTGGTGTCATTCGGACCAAAAAAAAATTCAACATCCTCGACGGTGACCTTAACTCTCGAGACCTGTTCGAGATTAAAATAGAAAGTTTCGTTGAATTTCTCGCTGTTATGATTAATCTTTTCAATTTTGAATATTTTCACTAACCCTCCGTTTTTATTGAAGCCGTTTTATAATCTTCCGGCAGCTTCCTTTGTCAATTATACTCTTAATTGAATGTAATACCAGAGATATCTTGACAAAATATTTTTACTTTCCTGAGTTTTCTTTGGAATAACGTCATAAAGCTAGCAAAAAACACCTTGTTTTGATTTACTCCATTGGGAAAAAACCATTATCCGCGCTTATTTTCTGCATAGACGCTGTTTTCTGTAAAATATTACATAAAATGCTGATGACAAAACATAGACAGCATGTTATAATATCTTAGATAGATTTTAAAATCTATAGGAGGTGATATAATGTTAACTATGAAAAAGGGTTTCACATTGGTTGAGCTGATGATTGTAGTTGCGATCATCGGTATTCTGGCTGCTGTTGCAATCCCCAGATTTGCAAATATGCTTGATAAATCGAGGGAAGGCGCAACAAAAGGTAACCTGGGAGCGATCCGCTCTGCGGTGTCAATTTACTACTCTTCAAAAGAGGGTGTTTGGCCTGCAGATTTGACAAGTTCCTTTAGCAGCTATCTCTACCCGATTCCGCCTGCAAAGGCGAATCCGCTGGGTAACGTTTCAACTGTAGATACAGCGCAGACCGGAGTCCCTACGACAGCAGGTGTAGGCTGGTCCTATATTGCTACCGCAGGACAACCGTTTACCGGCAATGTATTTTGCAACAGTACCGCAACAGATACAAAAGGTTCTTCTTTTACAACGTATTAATTCAGGAAAGAGGCAGTAGCCGGTCACGACGTTCCGGCTACTGCTTGCTTTTATTAAAGATATTTCGAGTTATTGATTTTTTCTAATCCAGGGAACTTGTTTCGGTTTATTGCTGTTTAAACACTGTCCAAATAAACGGATATGTAATCTATCTCCTGTAGTTAAAAAAACTACAGAGCGGTTACAGGGATGGTAAATGATAAGAATAATTCATGTTATTATATTTCTTGCTTTTTCCTTCGATGTTTTTCCGATGACCTCCCTCACAAATACTGCTACCGAGTCTTTTACTTCCCTTAGCAAGGTGCTGTCCACAAATCTGACGGTAATAACCTCGGCGGCTAATGGCGTGGTTAGTCTGCCGTACGGTTCAAAATTTGAAGATTTGTCACGCACCGGAACCTCCGGTCTGACCTATATTTCCCCCTCCGGCTCTAAGATTAAACAAATAACTTACGGCAATAATTTGTTTCTTGTATCCGGCGGATTGCCAAGCTTGACAACTCTTGTTTCCGGGCAAATAGCCAATTATGACGGCAACAGTTTTGTTGATCTGAGAAACTACATGAGCGCTACTGCCACTACCGGACCTTATACCGCGGCAGTATTTGTCAAAGGCACATTTTATGTCGCAAACGACTACCCGTCGGGAAAAATTGAAAGATATATTCTGCCAGGCAGCTTTCAAGAATGCAGTTCTGTTTTAAACAGCTGGGATACAAACAACGGAATATACGCCATGGGTTATAACGGAAGTTACTTGCTTATCGGCGGAGGTGTCACTTCAAAAATTACAGCCACAGGTGGTGTAACCATAACTACAACTGCAAGCGTTGCTGGACCGCAATTAAACAGCTGGGACGGGTTCGAGACTTCCGCGGGCTGCGCCTCCAATATCACCGCTGCCTTCCAGCCAAAATTTCTACCTGGTACCGGCAGTACGACATTATCCGATAAAGTTACCGCAATAGCCTGTAATTCAAATTATTGGCTTATAGGCGGCTCGGCAGGACAGCTTACTAAGTATGAAGCCGGCAGTTTTACCAATCTTGTGCCTGCTCTTGGTACGGCAGGTATAACTATTACATCGGCTATTAATGTTATTGCCTGGAACGGTTCTGAGTTTCTTATAGGAAGCGCCAGTGCCGCAGGTAAATTGGTCAGATATAACGGTACGAATTTTTCCTCCTGTACTTCAAGTCTTACGTCAGCTAACGGAGGCAATTTCTTGACAAACGGAGTTAATTCTATCGTCTGGAACGGCTACGATTGGCTTATTGGAGGCACTAACGGCCGGCTTGCTATTTACGATATGAAAACCTCAAGTGTTACTACTGCTGATTTTACGCCGATTGGTTATAATGCGTCATCTTCAAGTCTAAGCACTGTCTGGAACTCGGCGCGGGCGATAAATGCTATGTGTTGGAACGGTGCTGCGCTTCTGGTGGGAGGAGATGATAATCAACTTGATAAAGCCTCGGGGATTTATGCGGGAACGAGCGCGCTTCCGATAGTATGCACGACCGGAGTGAGTAATACCGCAAGAAGAATATACTCTGTGACTCTAAGCGCGGCAGATGATGCGAAAGGGCAGACGATAAATTATTATGTCAGCTGTACGGGAGCTGGTAACTGGCAGGCGATAACAAAAGGAGTTCCCGCCACGATTACAAATACCGGCAATGTATTATATTGGAAAGCGGAAATGACCGGGGTCTGGCGGACGCCGAAGATAACAGGTGTAACGCTTACTTATACAGATGTAGTACAAGAGACACTGCCTGCGGGTTTAGGCGGGGACATATATTCTACTGCGAACAACAAGACAAAAATAAATATCCCCGCGGGGCTTTTGACAGTGAATACAAAGTTTACGTTTACGCCTCCTGTAGCAGCGCCGACATCAACAAGAGCGCCGACAACAGCAGTAGTGGCTTATGATATAACAGCGAAGGATGACGACACGGGAGGCGGTATTACGGAATTTTCAAAACCAATAACCCTGACGCTGCACCGGGGATTAACGGGAGGAAATGTAACCGGGACCTCTGTGGCGACTGCAAACGCGGCAACCTCACTGGCAATCGGTTACTGGAACGGTCTGCACTGGGTGCCGTTATCAACAAAAGTGAGTGTGGATAGTACGGGAGTTTTCTTATCAGCGAAGATAAATCATCTTTCAACGTACGGGATAGTGGTGGCCTCGCCGGAAATAAAGGCGGTAGTAGAACCAAACCCGTTTACGCCGACAAGCGCAAATCCTGTATTTGGCAGGGCGAAGTTTACTTTTCCGAATACAGAGCAGGGAACGGCTGTATTAAGAATCTGGGACAGGAACGGGTCGTCTATCAGAGAGTTAACAATGGAGGGAGTAAGCCAGATAGAATGGGACGGTAGAGATACGCAGGGTAATATAGTGGAAGGCGGAGTATATATGTATGAAGCAACAGCAGGCGGAGCCTCGAGAGCAAGAGGAACTATAGTGGTGGGAAGGTAAAAGTGCAAAAGAAACTATTGGCGGTTTTAATAATAATATTAATGATGAAGCCGTTTGGATACGGATATTTTCCTATGATAAACTCCTCTGCAAGAGCACTCGGAATGGGGAATGCTTATGTAGGTGTAGCGGATGATGTAAACAGTCTGCTGGGAAATCCGGCGGGGCTGGCAAATGTGGATACTTTAGAAGCGACATTTACCGGGACGAAGCTAAACTGGGGCATATCTGATATGGGAGAAGGCTTTGGAGCTCTGGTGTTGCCGCTTAAAGGAATAGGGGCAATAGGAGCAGGGTATTACAGTTTTTCCGATCCCGGATATAAAGAGAGTGTGGTATATTTTGGATATGCGCTTTTGGTGCCGTTATTTAAGAAGACGGCGGTGGGAATAAGCGGGAAATATATGTCCTACAATATACCTTCCTCGGAGTGGACTGTCTTTAATCCATTTTTCACTGTTTACGGGCTGTCAAAAAGCAGTTTGTCCTTTGGCGCTTCGATATATGCACAGCTGGACAAAAATACGGCAGCGGGGATATTTATTGATAATATTAATACTCCGGATGTAGGTCTTGAAGCAGAGACGTTGCCTGCGACAATACGCGGGGGCCTTAAATATAATATTGAAAAGAACTCATTTGTAACTCTGGAAGGCTATATGAGAGGGCGGGACTTCAAAGTATTATTCGGCGGGGAGAACGATTCCCTGAAGACGGGAGATTTTGGAGTGCTGCTTTTTAGGATGGGAGGCGGCGCGGGAAATAACGGATATTTAAATGTAACGGCAGGGCTGGGGTACAGATTTAATCTTCCGGGAGTGAATATCGGCGGGCAGGTGGATTACGGTTTTCAGTTTCCTCTTAATTTTGTATCCGGTAATTCCGGGACGCATATGGCGTCAATTACCTTTAGAGGGAGTTACAAAGAATTTATGAAAAGCGGCGGGAATGAAGCGCGGGAAGAAAAAAGAGAAGAGAGGGCGCCTGTTAAGAAAGAAGAAACAGTTTTCGTTAAGGCGGCCGGAGCGGAAAAAGCGGCTGCTTTGAAATATGACTTTAAGTTTACGGAAGCCGTAGAAGCTGCTTTTAATAGAACCAAAATATTCAATATTCTGGAAAGAGGGAAGCTGGAAGAGAAATTAAAAGAAAAGAAGCTGGAGTTGTCTGGCTGCGCCGGCGCGGAATGCGCGGTGGAAATCGGCAGAGCGGCCGGCGTAAAGCAGGTGGTTATAGGGAGTGTAACTTTAACGGGTAAAGTGTATCTGGTAAATCTAAGGATAATAGATGCAGAAACGTCGAAGATAATTATAGCGGATATGGAAAGATGCCGGAAGGACGAGGATATAGCGGGAGCGCTGCAGAAATTAGTAGACAGGATTTCGGATCTGAGCGTCTTCAAAAAGACTTTGCAGAGTATTGCCGTTATGAATTTGGAGGAAAGATA